>JBBSAQ010000007.1:0-130255 GCA_038252065.1 Chitinophagales bacterium | reverse complement strand
CTGCAACATGCGATAGGTCTTCCCTACCCCGGCACTCATACCTATATAAATCTTAAACTTGCCCTGCCTTGATTTGCGTATCAGATCAAGAAAATGCTCGACATTTTGTTCCTTATGTTCTTCTTCAGACATTAAAATGAAATAGCCAGTGATGTGGTGACAAATGTATTATATGATTACTACACTTCAGCATACGCAGTGAATATATGAGGTGATACACTTGTATCCACTTTCCCACTCAGTGTCTAAACTATCAAAAGCATGATAGGTTATATTAGTTTTTTCATGATGCATATTATTTGAAATTGTTAAGGGCTATATTTAATTTGAGAACATTTATTTTTTCGGTACCAAAAAGTCCAAGCATTGGTTTCTCGATATTTTGATTCACAAGGGTTTTTAAGTTGTCAGGAGATATATTCCTGGCTTTCGCTATTCTGGGGACTTGTACTAATGCGCCTTGTATAGTGATGTTAGGATCCTGTCCGCTACCTGATGCTGTCACCATATCGGAAGGAATATCTTCTTTCCGAATATCCGGATTATGGATCATGAATGAATCAATTCGTGCCTGTACTGTTGCAAGATAATCAGGATTAGACGGGCCTTTATTACTCCCTCCACTTCCCGCTGCATTGTAATTGACAGCCGAGGGCCTCGACCAGAAATATTTGTCATCCGAAAAATTCTGTGCAATATTCTCATAATAGGCTTTACCATCAGCTTCAACCATGAATCCTTTTCCATGATTTGGGGCCAATTGAGCAATTCCCAACATAATGACTGTATATACGCCCATAAAGAAGAGTATAAACAACAAGGTTAATTTTATACCCGGTAAAATATTTTTTTTCATGACATGTATATTTTCAGATGAATAATGTAACCAGGAGATCAATTAATTTAATTCCTACAAATGGAATGATGATGCCACCCAGTCCGTAGTATAATAGATTTCGTCTCAACAAAGCACTGGCACCAATCGGTTTGTATGCAACACCTTTTAATGCCAGAGGTATCAACAATGGAATAATGATGGCATTGAATATGACCGCTGACAGTATTGCACTTTGAGGTGAATGAAGCTGCATGATATTGAGCGCCCTTAAAGCCGGAATCGTCGCAATAAACAAAGCGGGTACGATCGCAAAATATTTTGCTACATCATTAGCAATGCTGAATGTAGTCAACGTACCCCGTGTCATCAGCAATTGTTTGCCGATTTCAACGATTTCAATCAATTTGGTTGGATCATTGTCAAGATCTACCATATTCCCTGCCTCTTTGGCTGCTTGTGTTCCACTGTTCATGGCCACACCAACGTCTGCCTGTGCCAGCGCAGGAGCATCATTAGTCCCGTCTCCCATCATCGCTACGAGTTTGCCTGATTGTTGCTCATTGCGGATATAAGCCATCTTGTCTTCCGGTTTTGCCTCAGCTATAAAATCATCAACACCTGCTTTTTCAGCTATGTATTTTGCAGTCAATGGATTGTCACCTGTAACCATTACAGTTTTAACACCCATTTTTCTCAGCCGTTGAAACCGTTCCAGAATACCCGGCTTGATAATGTCCTGTAGTTCTATAACACCCAATACTCTTTCATTGTCAGATACGACCAGGGGTGTTCCTCCATTAGTAGAAATTATTTTTACTTTTTCTTCTGTTTCTTTTGGAAAAATATTACCTGCTTTTTCACAAAGATTTCTAATGGCATCAACTGCACCTTTTCTAATCCGGGTGTTTTCAAAATCAATACCACTCGTTCGTGTTTCAGCAGTAAACTTTATAAACCGCGGATTTTCAATTTTGTAACTACTTGGGTTAATTCCCGCAAGCTCAATAATAGATTTTCCTTCAGGTGTTTCATCAGACATTGAACTCAGTACAGTGTTGCGAAGAAATTCCTTTTCACCTACACCATCAGCAGGGTAAAAATTTGTTGCCTTACGGTTACCGATAGTGATGGTTCCGGTCTTGTCCAGAAGTAATGTATCGATGTCTCCTGCTGTTTCAACAGCTTTACCTGATTTTGCAATCACATTCGCTCTCAAGGCCCTGTCCATTCCTGCAATACCTATAGCCGAAAGCAAGCCTCCGATCGTAGTCGGAATCAGACACACGAATAACGCTATATAAGACGAAATCGGAATAGGTGTCTGTGCATAATCAGAAAACGGAGCAAGCGTAATACAGATAATGATAAAGATGAGCGTAAAGCCGGCAAGTAAAATCGTCAGTGCAATTTCATTTGGTGTTTTCTGACGCGATGCTCCTTCAACCAGGGCAATCATCTTATCCAAAAAACTTTCTCCGGGCGATGTAGTTACCTGAACTTTAATTTTATCAGACAAAACTTTTGTTCCACCTGTGACAGATGATTTATCTCCACCTGATTCGCGTATCACGGGTGCACTTTCACCTGTGATAGCGCTTTCATCAATGGTAGCAATGCCTTCAATGATTTCTCCGTCCATCGGAATGGTATCTCCCGTCTCGCAGAAAAACACATCGCCCTTTTTCAACAGTGATGAGTTGACCGATTTTAATTGCCCACTTGCCAGGACCAATTTGGCCGGCGTTTCTTCTCTTGTTTTTCGCAGAGAATTTGCCTGTGCTTTTCCTCTTGCTTCTGCTAATGCCTCAGCAAAATTTGCAAACAGAACGGTAAGAAAGAGTATTATGAAGATGATGAAGTTGTATGCAAACGACCCCTGTGAAGATTCACCCATTAATATCCATATGCTTACGCCAAGCATATATGCCGTGCCCACTTCCACCGTAAACATCACGGGATTGTGTATTAAAATTCGCGGATTGAGTTTGATGAATGATTGCTTTAAAGCTTCATTCATCAGTTCTCTGTCGAAAAGTTTATTTTGTTTTTGCCTTTTCATGATCAGGAATGTTCTTTATTTAAATAATGTAAAATGCTCAGCAATCGGCCCCAGAGCCAATACCGGAAAAAATGATAATCCAACAAGCACTGCAATCACTGCAAATACCATCAACCCAAATGTCGCCGTATCCGCTTTTAATGTTCCTGCACTTTCTGGAATATATTTTTTGGCCGCAAGTAATCCTGCTATAGCCACCGGCCCGATGATGGGAAGAAAACGTGCTAACAACATGATAATTCCTGTTGTGATATTCCAAAATGGATTCCCGTCGCCAAGTCCTTCGAATCCGCTTCCATTGTTTGCACTGGCAGAGGAGTATTCGTACAACATTTCACTGAAACCATGATGACCCGGATTATTCAGCCATCCGGTAGCATTCCCCGAAAACCACCAACCCATCGGTGCATCATGTGCTGCAAGATAACTGGCGATGGCAGTACCTGTAAGAATGAGTAATGGATGCAACAGGAAAACAATCATGGCGATTTTCATTTCACGCGCTTCTATTTTTTTACCCAGAAATTCAGGAGTTCTTCCTACCATGAGACCACTGATGAAAACAGCAGTAATGATGAAGATGTAGAAATTGAGAAACCCCACTCCTACTCCACCATAAAATGCATTGACCATCATGCCTAACAGTGAATTCATACCCGATATTGGCATTGAACTGTCATGCATTGAATTGACCGAACCATTGGATGTAACCGTTGTAGTAATCTCCCACAATGCAGATGCAGCCGGACCAAAACGAACTTCTTTTCCTTCCATGCTACCCATGGGTTGCGTAATTCCCATTTTTTCAATCGCAGGATTACCACCCATCTCATAATGAATAGCTGGAATGACAAGCAAAATAAAT
Source organism: Chitinophagales bacterium (assembly GCA_038252065.1). GTDB lineage: Bacteria > Bacteroidota > Bacteroidia > Chitinophagales > Saprospiraceae > Opimibacter. The sequence goes on along the minus strand of JBBSAQ010000007.1, from coordinate 126,493 downwards.
CCTGCTGTCATCACACCAAATACCATCCAGGCCAATTTTCTTCTCTTGAGAAAATAACCTAATGCAAATACTAATGCGATCGGAATAAGAATGATGCAGATGTTTTCAACAATATTGGTCAGGTAATCCGGATTTTCAAGTGGGACAGCAGAGTTAGCGCCAAAATACCCACCACCATTTGTTCCAAGTTGCTTAATGGCGATCATGGCTGCAGCGGGTCCTTTACTCACCTGCATCGTATCTCCCTGCATCGAAATCATCGTATCCTTACCGTTAAAAGTCATCGGTGTACCACGAAACATGAGTATCGATGCAACAATTATAGCCAGTGGTAGCAATATTCTGGTGCAGGATTTAACTAAGAGATTATAAAAATTATCCAGCATGTCTGCTGTTCTTTCTTTCATGGCAATAAATACGACCGCACAAATAGCAATACCAGTCCCTGCACTGATAAACTGCCAGAGCATAAGTATCAATTGTCCGAGATAAGACAATCCGCTTTCTCCTGAATAATGCTGTAGGTTAGTATTGCATACAAAACTTACCGACGTGTTGAAAGCTAAATCTGCACTCATGGAAGGATTGCCATCCGGATTCAATGGAAGCCAACTCATGTTCATGAGTACCGCCATGGAAAGTAAAAACCAAATGGCATTAATGGTCAGCAAAGCAGCCAGACTTTGCTTCCAGTTCATCTCCTTTGAAGCATCAATTCCGCTAAAGCGAAAAATGAATTTCTCAACCGGATTGAATACAGGATCAAGCCAGGTCCTTTCACCTGCAAACACCTTTGCGATGTATTTACCGAGCGGGATGGCCAGGACCACCACAGCAACATAAATGAGGATAACACCTAAGATTTCAGTATTCATGATATTTAGAATTTTTCCGGCTTGATAAGTACATATCCCATGTAACCGAAGAGGAGTAATGCAACAAGAAAAAGCGCTATCATTTTTATTTGGTTTTTAATAAAATATAATTGGTTGATGTTAAGCACCTCCTTTACAAATGACCAATGAAGGCAGAGAGGCAAAATTGAGCCATTATGATAAATTAGATTTTTTCAAAAAAATCAATGGCCTTGAAGAAAATGGCGAACCCGATAAGGCCCGTTATAATGAGTATTGTAGTGATCATTTCTATAGATTTTAATTGAATGTTGAAAATTGATTTGAGAGATTTGTTATGTCTGTTTTTGCAAAGCATGAGCCTTATCATTTTATTCAAATGCTAAAGTTGTCTTTACGGAATTTGATCAAATGTGGCCTCCTTTGCTTGGTTTCCATTTTTAACTTACCTATTGAGCAGTATTTTGATTTTCCAATAAATGATGTAGATAAATTCAATTGCAAAAAGGAAGGCAACAAGAATGACCAAAACCTCCTTGATATTGAGTTTTCTGCTACGCATTTACGAAAGAGGTATGCCAATATCTGTTCCAGTGAATACGTTCACTGAAGTAACTAATTAATAATCAATACATTATCTGAATATACCCGGCAATAAATCTTTAAATAACCCTTCCATTTTGAAAGGGTTATTTTCATTTTGGCATGGATATCATTAACTCATCAAACAAATTTAGCTATGCCTTTAGCCTTCTGGCTGAAATTTAATTTGCGTTAATTCTTCGACACATTCGACTAAACGCTCAGTGCAACGCCTGCCTGACGCAGCCTAATGCTGCAGCTCAGCAACATAGCGAAATTTGCGGCAAAAATTTTAATTCCCTGTGCAAAGGAAATAGTGAAATTTAATTTGCGTTAATTTGCGAAATTTGCGGCCTATATTTTAACGCATCGGGGAAAAAAATAACGAAATCTAAATTGCGTTAATTTGCGAAATTTGCGGCCTATAATATTATTCCAAACTATACTTTTATCATTATTCAGATCGAATGCGAAGAGATCATTCCATCTTATATTCCTGCAATTTTCGATACAAAGTGGTCAATCCTATATTCATCAATCTTGCAGCCTCCGTTTTATTCCCCTTTGTATGATTAAGCACTTTCAATATGTGCAGCTTTTCTGCACTTGCCAAATCAAAAGCTGATAACGTTTTATAGTTCGCCGGGGTGTGTATTGAACTTAGAAACTCGTAAGGCAAAGATTCAGTGGTCAGTTCATCTGACGCTGATAATATTACACTTCGTTCTATAATATTTTTAAGCTCCCGTATATTTCCGGGAAAACTATGATGCTGAAGTACCTTGACAAAATCAGGAGAAACGGACTTAATATTCTTGTTAGTCTTTTTAGAAAATACCTGCACAAATAATTGAATCAGTTCCCCTATATCTGAAACTCTTTCTCTCAAAGCCGGTAGTCTGATTTGAAAAACAGATAACCGATAAAATAAATCCTTACGGAAATGTCCGCTTTCAATTTCCTTTTCCAGATCCCGATGCGTTGCGGCTATAATCCGGACATTCACTTTGGTTATCCTGGTATCACCTACTTTGATCAGTTCTCCTGTTTCAATCACTCGTAAAAGTTTCGCCTGCAGTTCCAAACTCATTTCACCGATCTCATCAAGGAATATGGTGCCGTGATTGGCCTCTTCAAACAAACCTCTTTGTTCGGTTGTGGCGCCTGTAAATGCGCCCGCTTTGTGTCCAAACATTTCACTTTCAAGCAACTCCCTGCTAAAAGCAGAACAATTAATAGGAACAAAATTTTTATGACTGCGAAGGCTCGATCGGTGAATAGCCTGGGCAAAAATTTCTTTCCCGGTACCAGTCTCACCTGTAAGTAAAATTGTGGTATCTGTCTGAGCAACCTTTTTAGCTAAATCTATGGCTTGTAAAATCGCTTTGGATTTCCCAAGAATGTTTTCAAAAGAATATCGGTTACCCAATTGCTTTTCCAATTGCTGAACCCGTTTTGCTAATGCAACTTTTTCAACAGCGCGATAAAGAAGTGGAATTATTTTATTGTTGTCATCGCCTTTTGTAATGTAGTCAAACGCTCCGTTTTTAATGGCTTGTACGCCGTCAGCAATATTGCCGTAGGCTGTCAGCAGAATAATTTCAATAGTAGGATACTTATCCTTTATGACTTTTGAAAGCTCGACACCATTTCCATCGGGTAGCTTAACATCGCAAAGCACTACATCAACTTCTGTTTGCTCCAATCTTTTCAGGGCACTTTTGCAATCCTGAGCCTGAACAACATCAAAACCCTCCAGACTGATGATCCTAGTCAGAAGGGATCTGAGCTTCTCTTCATCGTCAATGATTAAAATTTTATTCAAGTCTGTGAATACCGGTTCGTGTATTTGAGTTTTCAATCCTCCTTATTCGCCCTACGGTAATCCTGCAGAAATTTCTCCAGGCCGAGATCCGTAAGCGGGTGATACAACAAACCCAATATCGCGGACAAAGGACATGTCACAACATTGGCACCGGCCTTAGCGGCATCAACGATATGGCGAGCATTCCGAATGGATGCAGCTAATATCTGCGTATCAAATCCCTGTAAAGTATATACTTCAGATATCTCCTTGATCAATGTCATTCCATCCCAAGTGGTATCATCAATTCTACCGATAAAAGGAGACATATATGTCGCGCCGGCTTTTGCAGCAAGAATCGCCTGCCCCGTCGAAAATATCAACGTACAGTTCGTACGGATGTCATGATCTTTAAACCAATTGAGGGCCTTGATACCATCTTTGATCATCGGTACTTTCACGACAATGTTTGATGCAAGATCAGCCAGGATTTTTCCCTCCTCAACAATACCATCAAAATCAGTGGCTATCACTTCAGCACTTACATCGCCATCCACGATAGCACATATGGATCGGTAGTGATTCTGAATGTTTATCCTGCCTGTTATACCCTCTTTTGCCATCAACGAAGGATTGGTAGTCACACCATCAAGTATGCCTAGCTCATTGGCTTCTTTGATCTGGTCAAGGTTTGCTGTGTCTATAAAAAATTTCATGTCCGGAAGTTAAGAAAAGAAAAAGTGAGAAATCATATCGCTCCGCTCAACTTACTACCCTTGCTGCATTTCTGCCCTGGGGGAGTTCGCAAGGAGCTGGACGTATGACTCTCACTCCCTGCAAAGGTAATGATTATCCTCCTCCCTGTTCTTCAAGACCCGATATTTCCCTTTTATTGTTCCTCCAGCCAGGTAGATTAGGTAATTCTGCCTTAAGTAAAATAGGGACTTTCTGGATCGGATGGATAAATTCCATCGTCCGGCAATGAAGCATAAATGCATTTGGATCATTCATGGATTGGCCGCCATATTTGACATCGCCGAATATAGGACTCCCGATAAAGCTCATATGTACGCGCAATTGGTGGGATTTGCCAGTGACCGGATGCAGCCTGATGAGGAAAAACCGGTCCACCTTGCCCAGTGTCTTATAGATCGTCCTTGCTTTGACAGCTCCTGCCCTTTCGCCTTTCACCACCTCCACTATATTCTTATTCCTGTCCTTGTACATCCAGTTTTGAAGATCACCTTCGAACGGATCCGGGCACTTCGTCACCAGGGCGAGATATGTTTTTGCAACCTTCTGCTCAGTAAATAATTGTCGCATGCGGTCCTTTCCTTTGGATGTTTTTGCAAAAATTAATACCCCACTCACCGGGCGGTCTAATCGGTGGCATGACTGGAGAAATACATTCCCGGGCTTTTTGTACTTCTCACGGACATATTCCCTCAATATCTCCTCGAGACTGGTATCACCGGTGTCATCTGTATGTACGAGAAGGCCATTAGGCTTGTTTATAGCGATCAGGTGGTTATCTTCATAGATGATTTCAAGGTCTGTTAAAGCCATTTCGCAAGTTAGAAATTTTCAAATTCGCAGATGAATATTACGCTCGGCTTTTCACCATGCCCCAATGATACTTTTATGTTTGCAGCCCTTGTCAATGGCTGGATTGATACTAATGGTCTTTCGTTTACTGTATTGATGGAGGATGTGGAAACGCTCAATGAATGGGCAGCGTCAACCCGTCTGGATGTCACAAAGATGAGCTTTCACCGCTCCTTATCTCTTCTCGATCAATACACCCTGCTCCAATCCGGAGCTGCACTCGGCAATGGATGTGGCCCACTCCTGATATCTAATACTCACCCGCAAAAAGAAGAAATTCTGACTGGCCCCGTTCTTCTCCCGGGCAACTGGACGACAGCTCATCTGTTGTTTAATATTTTCTATACGGGCTGCCTTGACAAACAATTCGTTGTCTTTAATGAGATCGAAGACATGCTCCTGCAGGATAAAGCGGTTGCAGGTGTCATTATTCATGAAAACAGATTTACCTATGAAGCTCTCGGCCTTCATAAGATTATCGATCTGGGGGAAGCATGGGAAACTAAAACCGGCTTACCTATCCCTTTAGGAGGAATCTTCACCGCTGATCGTATTTCTGACGAAACCAGGTCATTGATTGAGACGCTCATTAAAGACAGCATTCTCTTTGGCTATGAGCACCCTGAAATCGTCATGCCCTATGTCCGCCAGTTCTCCCAGGCCATGGATGAAGAGGTCATGAAGAGCCATATTAAACTCTATGTCAACGATTTTTCTCTCGACCTGGGAGAAAAAGGCCGCGAATCCATCAGGATTCTAAAAAAAATGTCTCTTTAATCTTCTGAGACACTCTTATATAGCCTACATTTTCAGCATATAACATATTACGAAAATTTATTTTATCTTTTTTACTGATAAAAAGTCATTTACATATGATAAATAAATTTAATATGTATATATTTGACCCAATAAGTTTTGGTTTTTTAATGGATAATCGCAGTGGCTCGTGAAACGTCACGAGCCCTTTTTAAGCATCTCCACAGCAGAAATAAAAATCTGCTTCCAGATAAGAAGTGTGATCTTAGTTTTAGTTAACCTTAAGCCCGCTCATAGGAGTGGGCTTTCTTTTTTTATTCTATATCCTTTCGAAAGGATACAGGATATAAAAAGTACGCGGAATAATGAAGAACGAATTCAGCCTTATCGGGAGTATTATATCCCTTCCTCACTCTTTATTCTACCATTTACCTTCTTTATTCCTGCCTCCTTATTCTTTATTCACGATTCTCCTTTTTATTTCTTCTTCCCAATTTTGAATTCTTCAATATGGGTATCCGATTACTGATAACCTATTACCTTTGGCTGCTCAATTTTAAAACAGACAATCCTCAAAACCAGATCCACTATGATTATCGGTGTACCCAAGGAAATAAAAACGAACGAAAACAGAGTGGCGCTTACGCCGGCGGGAGCATTAGAATTGACAAAAAGAGGACACCAGGTCTACGTCCAACATAATGCGGGTGCTAATAGTGGTTTTGAAGATTCTGCCTATCAAGCCCGCGGAGTCGTCATTCTCCCCACAATTGAAGAAATCTATGCGATAGCGGATATGATCATTAAGGTCAAAGAACCTATTGAAGTTGAATATCCGCTCATTAAAAATGGTCAGCTCCTGTTTACTTATTTCCATTTTGCTTCCTATGAGCCTTTGACACGAGCAATGATAAATAATGAAGCTATCTGTCTTGCTTATGAAACTGTAGAACTTCCGGACCGAACTCTTCCACTTCTGGTCCCAATGTCGGAAGTAGCAGGCCGCATGGCCGTGCAGGAAGGAGCCAAATACCTTGAAAAACCGGAAGGAGGAAGAGGTGTGTTGCTTGGAGGTGTTCCTGGAGTTCCACCGGCCAAGGTCCTTGTGCTTGGTGGAGGAATAGTAGGGACTCAAGCCGCTAAGATGGCTGCAGGCCTCGGCGCCCATGTGACGATCATGGATGTGAATCTCAATCGGTTGAGATATCTGTCAGATATCACGCCTCCAAATGTCACCACCATGTATTCTAATGAACTAAATATCCGTGAACTCATCGGGACACATGATTTAATAATAGGCGCAGTCCTAATTCCGGGTGCAAAAGCACCTACGCTTATCACCAGGGACATGCTGAAAGAAATGCGGCGTGGAACAGTGTTAGTTGATGTAGCTGTCGACCAGGGAGGTTGTATCGAAACTTGTCATCCAACGACCCATGAAAACCCAATTTTTATTATAGATGGTGTAGTCCACTATTGCGTTGCTAACATGCCCGGAGCAGTGCCTTACACTTCCACAATAGCCCTGACGAACGCTACACTACCCTATGCCTTGCGTTTAGCCGATAAAGGCTGGAAAGAAGCCTGCCGTCAGGACCATGCTTTAAAGCTTGGTCTAAATGTAGTAGGTGGCAAGGTAGTCTATAAAGGAGTAGCCGATGCTTTTGACTTACCGCTCGTCAATGTAGACTCTATCCTTGATCTTGAATAAGTTAGGCCTATCCTTTTGGGTTGCCTGATACCTTAGATAACCTTTTGCATCTGCCGGATGCATGGACAATACGTAATAGAAGGACTATAGTTAATAGGGGCACCAGACCTGATAGAATCTCCCGCAAAATGGTTAAAAAATAAATTTTCCAAATTGGATATTTACTTTTAACTTACAATTCGGGAATATATTTTTCACTCTTAATCACAAAGTATGTATATCACTTTTGAAGAATTGCGGAGAATTAAACACGCCTTACCTACTGGCAGTGTAAAGAGAATAGCTGATGAGCTCCAGGTCGAAGAACAGACCGTCAGGAATTATTTTGGAGCAAAAAAATATGAAAATGGTCAAATCGTATCTCAACATATTCAACCGGGACCTGATGGTGGAATTGTGAGCCTCGAAGATGATACTATCCTTAATTTGGCAAGGAAAATCATCGAAGAGTCCACTCATGATACGATGGCTCAGAACTAAAAAAAGGTGACCACTGTTAGCAGGGTCACCTTTTTTTATTCTGCTTTTTCATATCGATCAAAGACATTTACTGTTTTTGACCATGTCTTTTTATGCGATCATGATGTTGACTGATTTTTGTAAAATCAAGATAAGCCTCAGTGTATCTGTTATAAGATTCATAAATATCAAGTCGTGTAGTTTCAGGTTGTGTAAGATCATGATGAAAATGTAAAAGTGATCTTACCGGGATATGATCAGACTGGAAAGAATAAATATCCATGCGATGCTGACAATACAATCCACATTCGTTAGCTGATGTGATCCAGTCATACGCTGTATCAAATGGGACTATGATACGTAAATGTCCAATAGAATTCATTCTGCCTGAAAACGCTTCCATCCAAATCTGTGAAGAAACTGCTGCATGTTTAGCATTTGCGTTTACACCGCTTTTCGCTTCCAGTTGTTTGTAAAAAAATGGAGGGTTGCACAAAACAAGATCATATTTATTTTGCACGGGAATTGAATACTCAAGAATATTTTCTTGTACTGCAATTAATCTTTCTGGCCATAACGAATTTTTAAAATTAGAGGTAGATAGCTCAATCGCTGTTTCATCAAAATCAATAGCTGTGATCAATGCATTTTTAAAATATGAAGCCATCATCAAAGCAAGAACCCCTGTACCCGAACCAACATCAAGTATTCGCTTTGGATTTTCCACAATCTTCGGTATCCATGCGCCTAATAGCAACGCATCAGTTCCAATCTTAAATACCTTAGGGTTCTGCCGGATAGAAATACCATTCCATTTGAAAATTTCCTCCTGGTTTTTCAATTTCAATTTATCAGATTGAGAAAAAATCAAAGCCCCCTTCAGCGGGTTTGGGGGCAAAATCCAGAGCCATCATTAGTTTTCACGATCTCCTGTAAACGCAATTTTAATAGCTTCACTTGTCTCCATATTCGATTCAAGACTTACCCGCTGTGTTGTCAAGCCATCATACACCGATATCGCCGCTGTATTAGGAGGTACCATGCCTACATTGTGGGCATACAAAATGAGATCTTGTGCAAAGCCAATCAACGTCGTCTGAATCACATACTTTTCACCCGTCAATTGATACTTTGTAATCAGCCAGTCTGGTCCAAGTTTAAGTGAGATAATGTCGCCATCGATCGTATTATAATCCCAAACACTGATCGTGAGTTTACGGGATTTGACTTCAATAGTACCTTTTTCTTTCACAGCTATTGAATCAGCCGCTATATCCTTTGGCGCTGGTTCCAGTTCTTTTATGGACCAGGAAAGTAAATCATGATATGAATACTGATCAGAAGTAGAAGCTGTGAATCCAAGCCATGCTGTATGGTCAGGGCTATTTATTTTTTCCGCAATGTCCAGTTTAACCGAAAGGACCGGGAAGAGGTAGGTATCAAGATAAACCTCGAGACGTCCATCACGATATATGATTCGTGTGAAGTGTGAATGGCCGTCTGTTATCTCAGGAATTTCGTGTACCGTTGCATACCGCCGATATGTTTTCGTTTCCGGACTATAGAAAGATAAGTTGATATGATTGCGGCTTCCTTCATTATCGTCTTTTGTATCAAATTCTAATGCGACACCGTAAGGGATTTCTTTATACCCGATGTCATCGCCTATTCCTCCGGTGATATCAGGAGACTGGGCCTGTATGACAAATGCAAATCCATCACCCGGCATCTTCTTCGTCGAATCACTCGAAATGAGGAAAGTAAATTCAGTTTCAAATCCGCCTGAAAAATCTATCTTCTTCGCCGAGTACCAGCATGCTCCTGATTGTCGGGGTTTGTCGGCTGTAAGCCGAAGCCGTTCTCCTGAAATAGTGGCTGACCCATCAAGATTGACATTGTCGCTGAAGGCTTTAAAATCATTGATTTGAAACATATATTTCTGGCCATCCGCTATATTATAAATAAACAGCAAAAAAAAGAAGCTGCATTTCATGATGAAATAGGACACTGAGCTAATCTTTTTACTGGGGCGGTCACCGGAAGTGTACATAGAACGAATCATTGAAGGCCAAAACAAATGAAAAAAAATCATTATACAAAAATAGGAAAGGGAATCCGATCCATCGGAAAGGCTTTTCCTATTCACAAATCATTGGGCTTCAATATTTAGAGGAGAAAAAGTGAGATTTCTTAAAAATTAAAAAGAGCCCATAACACAACTTAAGTATTGCGTTATGAGCTCTTAATGCAGCCCCTAGGGGAATCGAACCCCTCTTTACAGAATGAAAATCTGCCGTCCTAACCGATAGACGAAGGGGCCGTCTACTCGGATGCTTCCTAAAAAGCAGGGCAAAATTAGAATTTTTTAAAACTAACGGCTAAATATTTTGAATCCTATATCCCTTCACTGCATCAAATCTAATCTATTAAGCTGGTAACCAGATAAGTATAAAAAGATATCGACTTAATATATCGAACCTCCGCAGAAAAAACATTGGGCTTATTCCCCCTTTTGAACGTTAAGCGTTTATTTTTGTCTCTCTTAATTCAGCAGCTTCAATCTAATTCGTATATCATGGCAAAAAGAATTGCAATTAACGGCTTCGGCCGAATAGGTCGTCTTACATTCCGGAAACTCTACGATATGCCCGGAGTTCAAATCGTCGGCATAAATGATTTAACTGATCCTGCCACTCTGGCTCATCTACTTAAATATGACTCAGCTCAGGGCGCATTCAATAGAGAAGTAAGAGTTGAAGGAAATTATCTGTTAGTGGATGATGAACGAATCCTTATCTCAGCTATAAAATCACCAGCTGAGTTATGGAAAGGTTTAGATGTGGATACCGTCCTCGAGTGTACTGGCTTATTTACTGACCGTGAAAAAGCATCTCAACATATCAGACCTGACGGCGCCAAAAGAGTGATCATCAGCGCTCCGGCGAAAGGAAGCGATGTGCCTACGATCGTAATGGGCATCAATGAACATTCCATTGATCCAAAGGAGACAGTTTTCTCAAATGCTTCTTGCACAACCAATTGCCTCGCTCCTCTCGTAAAAATATTGATTGACAATTGGGGAATTAAAATGGGCTCAATGATCACGATTCATGCGTATACGTCTGATCAAAATCTGCAGGATGCACCGCACAGAGACCTGAGACGTGCACGTGCTGCTGCTTACAATATTATACCTACAAGTACCGGTGCAGCATCTGCATTAAAGCTGGTGATTCCGGAAATTGGTAACAAATTGGGCGCAATGTCATACCGTGTTCCCGTGATCAGCGGTTCAATCGTAGACCTTAGCGTCGTCCTTGAAAAACCCGCTACAGAAAGTGAAATCAATGCTGCATTTTTAGATGCTTCACAAAACCGAATGAACGGATACCTCCAGTATTGTACTGACCCGATCGTGTCGGGTGATGTCATCAGGAATTCACATTCCTGTATTTATGATTCATTGATGACAGAAATTACAGGGGATCTTGTAAAAATAGTTGGATGGTATGACAATGAAGCTGGTTATTCTTCAAGACTTGCAGAATTAGCCTACTTATTATCCTGACAATCCTGACACACATGAAAGGCGATTTAAAAAATCTGGATGTTAAAGGGCGCAAGGTTATTGTTCGTGTTGATTTCAATGTCCCATTGGATGATCAGTACAATGTCACAGATGACACGCGTATCAGAGCAGCTATTCCCACCATCAAATATCTGTTGGATAAAGGGGCGAGAGTGATTCTTCTTTCTCATTTCGAACGGCCATTAAAAAGCCTGCTTCCTAATGGTGAAATTGACAGGGTTAAGTTTTCACTCAATCATGTTGTCCCTGCACTTGAAAAATTGCTTGGCAAAAAAGTTGCATTTTTTCCGGATACGTTTGGGAATAAGGTAAATGAAAAATTGAAGGTCCTGCAGGATGGCGATATCATTTTGCTCGAAAATACCCGATTCTATGCCGGCGAAGAAAAAGGTGATCCTGAATTCGCAAATCGATTAGCAGGATTGGGGGAATTTTATGTCAATGATGCATTCGGCACTGCGCACAGGGCACATGCCTCAACTTCTGCCATCGCGGATTACTTTGATAGTGATCACAAGGCCTTTGGCTTTCTAATGAAAAGCGAATTGGACAATGCCAGACAAGTGCTTGAAGAACCGAAACGTCCGTTTATAGCCATACTTGGCGGAGCCAAAGTATCTGACAAAATTTTACTGATCGAATCATTACTCGATAAAGCAGATAAAATAATTATCGGAGGAGGTATGGCGTATACCTTCATCCGCGCGCAAGGTGGTCACACCGGAAAATCATTAGTGGAAGAAGATAAACTTGAACTCGCGAATCAATTGTTAGCCAAAGCTGCAAAGCTTGGCAAATCAATTGAGCTGCCATCAGATAGCATCGCCGCTGATAAATTTGCAGCAGATGCGAATTTTAAAAATATTCCGTCTAATGAAATTCCCGAAGGATGGATGGGTCTTGACATCGGTCTCACAGCCCGTTTTGAATATGCAAATCAGCTTAAAGGTGCAGGTACTATTTTGTGGAACGGTCCAATGGGCGTTTTCGAAATGGAAGCTTTCTCACATGGAACAAAGGCAATAGCACAGGCTGTAGCGGATGTCACAAAGACCGGAACATTTTCACTCATCGGAGGTGGTGATTCAGTAGCCGCTATCCATCAAAGCGGTCTCGCAGATTCCGTAAGCTTTATCAGCACCGGCGGCGGTGCCATGCTCGAACTTCTTGAAGGAAAAATCCTGCCTGGTGTTGCAGCTATTCTCAGGTAAGAATTTGAATTTGAATTATAGTAAAATATAAAATGAAAAAAAGTGAAAGAAAGTTGTATTTAGTCTGAGACTACGTACAACGTTCTTTCACTTTTCCTTAGTTGCCGCACTCACAACTCACTGCTCACTACTTAATTATCGTTATCCCCCCTCTCACTGTCTCGCTTATATCTTCATATTGCAATTCCGCAGTATAAACATACACTCCGGGCAGCATTGGCTTGTTATCAAACTTGCCATCCCAACCATCAGTTGGAACTCCAGGCGTCCCGTTTAATTTGGTAAAAAGTAGATTACCCCATCGGTCATATATTCTGAGATAACCAATCTTGACAAGATTAGACCTTCCGGAAATGAAGAACCAATCATTTACTCCATCGCCGTTAGGTGAAAATACCGTTGGAATAAATATAATTCTGGGTACGATGACAGTCAGGCGCATTGAATCACTCGCTACGCAACCTGCAGTATCTGTCACAATCGCAGTTACAGTTCCGGAAGAGCTCGCTATAAACTCAAGCTTAGGGCATCCCGGGCATGTCAATCCATCATAACCACCCCACTCGATATCATTGATGGCATTTGGTGTGATGTTCGTGATCAAATTAATGTTTACAGAATCACCTCCTGCTACAGTTTGATTCGGTCCTAAATCAACCGTGATTTGTATAGGCTCATTCAGGTTAAATATTTTGGTAAATGAGCATCCATTCTGATCAGTGACCGTCAGACTATATTGACCGGGTGAAAGAGAAGAAAGTGAAGTTCCACCCTGAGGACTGACTGACCACTTGTACGTGTAAGGGCCTATTCCTCCGATCACACCATTGATCATTAATGCCCCATTGTCATCGCCGAAACATGTGATATTCATCAGGCTCACATCGACATCATCGATGATCAGATTACTTTCCGGTACATCAGCAGAAACAGTTCTTTCACACCCATTATTTTTATTATGAATCTTAAGAACATAGGTACCACCTTGCGAAACGTCAATGTCTGGTCCCGTATTGCTACCGACAATCAGTCCGTCTGCTGTAGTCCAAAAGAAATCATAATCAACTATAGGTGCTCCCAGCGTGGATTGAACGCCTGATATGGTCGTATTACAATCAATCGTATCTCCTGGTGTAAGCAATATGGTTGTCAATGCAGTATCAATCGTCACAATAGCTCTGTCTGTACTTTGACAGCCATTTGAAGTGTCTTTAACGAAGATGTCATACTGACCGACTTCATCAACAATGATGGACAGGCCATCAGTAGGACCTACAATATGCCCACCCACAGTAGTCCAGCTATAAATAAGGTTTGTTCCTGTTGAAGAACCGCCTCCTAAAATAAAAGTGACACTGTCACATGTGAGTATCTTGTCAGGTCCCGCATCCGCATTTGGAGTGTTAGCATCCTTTGTGACCGTAACGGAAACAGAATCAGCACATCCGGATACACTATTTGTAACTTTTAGTTTATAAACGCCTTCCTTGCCTACCTGCGCCATTGAGGTAGTCGCTCCACTATTGATGACACCCGTAGCTGTACTCCATTGATAGAGAATAGCTCCACCAGATGATGCACTACCATCCAACAGCAATACATTTCCTCCTGCGCATGTGAGCACAAGATTAGCATTGCTGATCACAGCTTGTGGCGGATCATATACATTGATGGTAATGCTCTTAATAAAATCGCAACCATCATCCAGGTAATGATACGTGATCGCATGCGAACCGGCACCGGCAAGAACAGGATCAAATTTACCATTGACCACATCCGTGATACCAGGTCCAGACCAATCACCTATGCCATTTCCGCCTACAACAGTCACCTGGAGATTTATCGGAACAGTCCCGGCATATAAGCATATGTCAGGTTGTGGCTTAACTGTAATCATAGGCGTCGGACATGTACGCGCTATGCACGAGAATGTATCAATACGCTGAGGACAAGGTCCAGCTGTCTGTGAAATAATTTCAATAGCAACACTATCGCCCGGTACTAATCCTCCAAAATCTATACAATTGGCCGTGATGACACCTGCCTGGGGCGTCAACGTATTGACAACATAGTTAGATACTAAGGGATCAGGAATCCAGCAAAAACTTACTCCACTTGTATTAGACATACAATTCACAGCTGGCAAATTCAAAGAAGCACCAACAGTCAGGTTTTGAGAAATCAAATCTGATGTACATCCATTGTCTGATATCTGGAGCCGTATTGTTTTAATTCCGGTTGAGGCAAAATGTATTTCATATGGCCCTTCACCCGATCCCGAAACAATAGTAGCAGCTCCAAAATTATATGTATATGTAGCGCCGGGGGATGCATTTCCGGTATAAGTCACCGTCGCGTTATCCGTTATGCAGATAAGCGGATCAACTAAGAAATCTGCAGTAATAGAATCAAAGACTGTCATTAAATATTGCTTCGTAAAATTACAACCCATGACTGTAGTCGTAAATGTTACCTGATGCTGACCAGAACCTGATACTACAGGATCATATAAGCCCCCTATAGGATCTGTAATCCCGATCCCTGACCATGTACCTACTCCAGGCAAACCGTTGACAGTAGCTGTAAGCGTAATTACAGAGGGTGCATTGAGACACGCACTATCCTGGCCTGAAATGATAATAATAGGTGGGGGACAATCTTCCGCCTTGCATGTATCATAAAGAACAATATTACCACAAGGCCCGGAACTTAAGACAGTTAGAATTAGGGTGACAACGTCACCGGGATTCAGTGAACTTACTGTATACGTACTTGAAGCTGTACCTATCGGCGCTCCGTTATTTATCGAAACGGTATAGGCTGAAGCACCTACCACATCGTCCCAGTCAAATGTAATGGAGTTGATGGTTGATGAGCAGTTGAGTGCAGGCGTCAATAAATTACTGACTACTACATCATGTGAAATGGTGCTGGTATCACAACCAGGCTGTATCACCTGAAGGCTGATAGTTTTAGTACCATCAATATTCCAGCTGACCATATAAGGCCCTGCACCAGTGCCTGTCACTGAAGATGGGTTTTCAAAATCCCAGATGTATTGAGCAGTTGGTCCTGCCGTTCCTGTAAATGTTATGATAGATGTAGAATCATTGCAGATCGTGGCATCGAAGGTAAATTCAGCGACCGGACTGCTTTGAATCTCAACATCGACGCAAGTAGAGGAACCTTCACCGCATTCACCAATCGCATAAACACAAACTGATCCTCCTGCAGAATTAGAAAAATCAAATTCGGCCACATTTGAACCATCCTGAAACAGAGGAGCATCGAACGGGCCACTCCAAAAATATTCCAGATTAGGTTCACCATTCGGATCTTCAATGACCGTAATAAGAACGCCCTGCTGTGCACATACAAGTGTATCTGTGAATCCTAAATTGGGAGCCGGGGGCCAATATTGATTGGCATCGAAGCAAAATGCAGCTCCTCCAATAAGATAAGTACAATCACCAAGCGGTGTCTCAATTGTCGCATAACATTCATAACATCCACCATCAAGTACTTCCAATACTTTATCATCAAAAATGGTCTGTCCTCCTTCTTTCCACACCCAGATGATGTTCGCATTTGCAGGCACAACCTCTTGTATCAATGGCGTAAGTATGAATTGGCCATTCTTACACGTGAGTTCAATAAAGGCATCAATTCCCGCCAATACAAGATTGACATGAAGCATTGAATCACATCCATTAAGTCCCTGATTAAGATAAGGAATAGTATAGGTACCGGCATTATTATAAATATGTCCCTGATAGATAAAAGGATCAAAATTCTCATTTTGACAATACAACGTATCCAATTCACCAATAGGCACAAGAGGATACTGATCTACCATCCAGATGGAGTCATATGGACACCCGTCAGCATTATCAAAAGTTTTAATGAAGGTACCTGCTCCACCTATGTTGATACCATGCCACAAAAAGGGGAAATCCTCTTTACAAAATGATTTAGGATCTTTCACCACATCATCAACTGCTACTATTTCAACAGGAAAACAAAATGGTACATCAGATGTATCACAACCACTAAAAGCCAGAACACATATATCCCAGACACCCACAGGAGCATTATTAGGAATGTCCATTGTAAATGAAGTTAGAGTAGATGTTACAGTCGTATTGTTCCACCCCAAATGCCATAAGTAACCATGTGCATTGGGTATGGAGGGTGCACAAGTCATCGTAAAGTCATCAAATCCCTGGCAGACTACAGGTGGAATGGCTTCACCAGAAGTTATATCCTCATCTATCTGAGGCTCAAATACACCAGTAACGTAGTCAATCGTGTATTGACATGTGGAACCATTAGATCCATCAATCAGAAGCCAATATGTTTGTCCGATGACTAAACCACTGGCCAATAAAACCATAGTTCCTCCTGGAGATGTACCAGGATTACATGCCAGAATATCCGGACAAGGAACAGCACCTCCTGGACATGGTTGCCATGCACAAGAAGTGACAATTGCACTTTGTAGACCCAGACCTGAAGAACAATTATCTACATGAATATCAATCTCTATATTCGTTGCAGTAGCTATAAATTGAAAATATTGTGGGTTGTTGATAATAGTATTCATCCCACAAAAATTATTACAGCACACAAAGGGCACATTCAGTGTGGTATAACAAGCATCCGCAAGACAAGTGAGTGGAGCCGCTGCGCAATTGACCGTTGGTAGTTCACCAGGCGGATTGCATTGAGCATTTATTTTTGCTATCGAAAAAAGAACAGAAAAGATCAACAATCCTTTCCTAAAAAACAGAGTATCGGGTGAAACCATTTTCACTAGTTTTACAAATGTCAACGAATACAGACGAACTGGTAATGGGTGTATCGATTTGATAGCCTTTGGAAATGTTGAAAAGAGACATACCCAAAAGGCTCATAATCTTTTTATTGTAAGTGCCAATGTGAATTCCTTGCCTCAAGCCACAATACAATAGCAGATAAGACAAAGACACATAACCCCTGTTATCAAAGTTTCGAAGATAACGAAACTTAGGAAGTTTGGGATCTGATAAAAAGGTAAGACTGTCATTCAAAATACAAATACTGGAATACCGAAAAGCTCCTGTCTGCATGACACGGTAGTACCGGGAAAGCCAGCTGAAAAAGCCTTTAACACGGCAAGTTAATATTGGGTAAATATTACTTTTCAAACACCTGGGTGCTGTCAGCATCATGTTGTTTGTATTGATGATTACTTGGCCTTTAGACTAATGCGCAAAAATTATGAACAAGAAACCGGACGGAATAAGAAGCCAAAACTTCTTATAAAGCCTATATCCGGGCTAATCCCTGTTCGCTAATAACTGCAATTCAATTTCTCTTGTAACGCTAAAAATAATGAAATTTTTCAGTATTTATATGCGTCAATTTCTGTATACTTAAAACTACTGATCTTCAATAATTTAAAAGACTTTCATCTCAACGCAAGAGGGTAATCGTCCCATGATATATTTCAGTTTTCCCATTCACCAATTCAACTTCGAGCAAATATGGAAAAACAGCAGGATTAAGTCTTTCTCCTCTGGGGGTGTACCCATCCCACTGTAGAGATGGATCCATAGGATCGAGATCAGTACGTCCAAAAACGGCATTTCCCCACCTGTCAAAAATGATCCATTGGAGCACCTTCACAATTCCAGGAGAAGTATATAATCGAACCTCATCATTAATGCCATCACCATTAGGTGAAAATACATTAGCAATAAAATATTTACCCTTCTCGATCACATAAACAATGACTTCATCGTCAAGTACACACCCGGTGGCAGAAACAACTCGGTACCTGTAGGAAGAAGTCTCATGGGGGCTGATTTCATCATCAGAACAGTCATTACAAATAATAACACCTAGTGAATCCCATGACTGACTAATCAATTGGCCTGGATCCAGATCATTTGTTCCGGTCAGGATAGTGGATTCGCCAAGATAAATCTCCTGATCCGGCCCTGCATCAACATAGAATGGATTAGTGGGTATGATAGTGACCAATGTATCATATAGACATCCCGCAGCATCTAAAATCTGCAAAAGGTGATCACCTGGTTTTAAATCCGTGAACAGATCTACAGATTGAAGGACTCCACCATCAAGTTGGTAAAAAAGTGGTTGTATACCTCCATGTAGACCAAGTATATGTATAGTTGCATTCGAGTCACCACTACACTCCGGTGGAGCAATTTCCAACACAGCTTGTGTAATGGCGTCCGGGTTTTCAGTGAGATGAAAACTATCAAGATCCTCGCATCCATTATCATTGCGTATGACTTTCAATATATAGATCCCCGTATCCTTTGCCTGTATGACAGGTAGAGAATTGTTTCCCAGAATAATGCCCCCGATTGTACTCCAATTGAATTGAATATTCAGGGGTGTCGACGTACTTCCGTCAAACATAATATCTCTATTCTGACATCTTACTTCGCCGAGCAATTTAAGATGAGCTACAGGTGGTATGGTATCAATAGGCGCCATTATCGTATCAATAGTTTCACAGGCATTCGGACCTGTAACAGATAAAATATAAGGTCCGACATTTGAAACCAGTATCTGATCGGATAGACCTAAACTATTTCCGCTGAAATCACTCCATTGAAAAGTAACAGGACCTGATACAGGTATGGCTTTTAGTGTTGCCAATTTATTGATGCAGGTTATGGTATCTGTTTCTAAACTAAATGAAGGAAACAGGGGTGGCTTTAGGGTTATGGTATCAAGAACAAAACAATTATTCTGATTACGTATTTCTATGGTATACAATCCGGGAGAATTAACAGAAGCAATAGAATCGGTTGAAATGATTGAACCCGCTGCATTCATCCATGTGTATTTTGCTAAGGAGTCGCTTGAATTCACTTCAAGAACAGCAGGCATATCGCATCTAAGTGAATCAAATGTCAGATTATAGAGAGGAACACTAAAATTACTATCGACCAGGATGTTATATTCAGTAGTACATCCGTTCAACGCAGTCACCGTGAGATCATATATACCAGGTTTGTTCACTGCGATTTGTTGAATGCCGGGTGAGACTATTCCGGGTCCTGACCATTGATATAAGGTTAATGGTTCAACGGCCAATGTGACGATGTCAACTGTGTCTTCACAACCCAAAGTCTCAGTTTCAATAAATAAAGAAGGACTAATCGTATCAAAGGGAATCCGAATATGTGTAATATTCGTACAACCATTTACGCCAATACCATATAGAAGATGATCACCAGGCAAAGAAGACATAATAGTTGGACCAGGCACAATGGATTGATCAGGTAGTTCCCAAAATATATTTGAGTATACGAATCCACCTGATGGGATGAAAGATAATAGGGCGACAGGATGATTACATGTAATCGTATCTACTGTATAACTGAAAGAAGGAGATCTCCGATCCGATATCACATTAATATTTGCCGTAATAACACAACCTGAATTTGTGTCTGTCATCATCACAGTGTACATACCCGCTGAACCCACATGAATAGATGAATTCAATGAATCTGGTCCCGAAAAACCAATCCACCGATAAAGGTCTGCAGCAGCTGATACCACACCGATGATAGCTGTATCATTGGAGCAATTGATCGTGTCTGTAAAGGTTTGATAGTTGAAGATATCCGATCCAAGATCAATAACCACATCATCCATAGCACTACAGCCGTTTGGAGCACTTACCTGCGCATTATAATTTCCTGCCTGAGAAACCTGAATTGTAGAAGATGCACTCGAAAAACCATTAGGCCCATTCCATGAATAGGAAACACCCGGTGTTACTGAAGTAACTGCAAGGGAAATAGTTTCATTGCAATTGAGTGTGTCTGTCGGCGGAACCATGATATCAGGAATAGAAAAATCACCATCAAAAAAATAATTTTTTGATCTCTGACATCCGTTGAGAAAGGTTAACGTCAACGTATACGTTCCCGGAAAACTAATATCAGGTCTCCAATAATTTGTGACAAAACCATTTGGTCCTGTCCAGTTCCATCCGACAACAGCGTTGTCATTATCTGAACCCAGCATGATAAAACCATTCTGACAATCTTTCCCGAATGAAATAATATTAAAGTCAGTCGTCGTCGTATCAATCATGACTGAAACCGGTTTCGATGTGGCACAACCGGATTGATTCGTCACCGTAATCAGGTAGATCCCTGGCACACTCACATTGATGATTGGCTGAGTAGATGAAAAACCAAATGGTCCTGTCCATTGAATAGATGCTGTGGTCGGTATAAAAATCGGATTAAGGGTAACAGAAGGATTCGAACATGTGATCCGCCCACCCCCAACAAAAACCTGTGGAAATCCATGATCAGCGAGAATAGTGATCATTTTCACTTTACTGCAGATAGCATCAGCGACAGATAAGAAATATTGACCCGGCTGATCAACAGTAATAGATGATGTATTGCTCAGTCCGATAATATTGCCTGTCAATGTAGACCATGCATATGTAACCGGACCAACATTTCCCGAAGTAGTAGAGTTGATTGTTACATCTCCACTTCCGCAATTAAGGGAATCAGGTAAAATGAAATTAAAATCCAAAGCGGAGGTAAATACCTGAATATGAAAAACACTATCACATAATCCGGGACCATCATGAGTCTGATAATACGTACCCATGGTATTGTAACTCTGTCCACCAAAAGAATATGATTCACCATTGCAAAGATTAACACTGATATCAGTAGTATCCGGTACAGAGAGCACATGCAGGGTAACACAGGGCGTTGAAAATTCGCCACATATCTTGCCTAATGCAACCTCCTGCACAAGCGTATCATAATTACCTGCAACTAACAAATTATTAACTTCAGTAGTATCAATGGTGAGATAACTCAATCCACAAATAGTATAATTTCCGGGAAGAGGTGTATCAGAAAAAAAAGAACCATATCTAACGATAGTATTACCGTTGGTCATTACATATTCATAGCTATAGGAGGAGGGATCAGCGGGATTCCCGCCAAAATTAGCTGCAATCTCAGCAGAAGAAATATTTTGGCCGACGCATTTGGTGATGACGGTTGGGCTTAGAGACCCACCTTTCGGATTACACTGTGAACATTGCAGCCCGGCGGGATTACAAAAAATAAGCAAGTCACTTGCCAGTGTGCCTGTTTCAAGTATATCATTATCACAAATAATAATCTGCCATACGCCATTAGCAGGGCCTGAATTAAAATCCTCAAGACATCCCAGGTATGGATGATAGGTGCCACTGTAGGGTGTGAACGCCTGCCATGGTTGAATATTTGACCAGGTAGCTGAGAATCCTGCATCAGGTGTTGCCGCAGTCATACAAGGGGCAAACCTGATATTCCATCTGGAAAGATTTGTAGGTGTAATGGCTGTTGTGACAGGACCGATGAGCGTAACACTGGTACCAGAGGGAGATATCAAAGTCACACTGACATCACCCAGATATTCATGCTTAAAATCCAGGTTAACACCGCAAATGCCTTGTGTCGGACTTGCCAGGTCATTGTCCGTCAACCCCGAAACAATAAATTGGATTGTGATACAATCATCATCCGGTATATCCAATGGAGTTGATGTGGAACATTGACTATACCCATCAAAGCTCAATGTGACAGTAATAACAATAAAAAGTAAACAAAGTATTATGTCTTTGCTATGCTTTACCTGGCTTGTTGATCTAAAATTTTTCTCCTGCATAATCTCCTTTGACTGAAGCTAAGATATAATGTAATACGTCCCGAGTAAGGGGGATTGTTTTATATCCTTCAATTTATTTTTAAAAAAGAGCCCTCCAATTTGTCAGGAGGGCTCTAAAAACAAGAGAAATGGGCAAGTAAAATTCTTTACGAATCAAAAGATTCGATTATTCATTTATTGTTTATGATTATCTCACGATAGTGATATCTCCAGCTACCTGCTCAACTAATCCATCACCATACACAATTACTATCTTATAGACATAGACCCCGGGATTCAGTGCCTGTTCTCTGAACTTGCCATCCCATCCCTGATTAGGCACATTCGGTACAAAATCAGTTTTTCTAAACACCAGATCTCCCCACCTTGTAAACACTTCCATCGAAATACCTATGACATCCGCTTTTGTGAACAGGGTAAAGAAATCATTGATACCATCATCATTCGGGCTGAACACATTAGGAATGTATACGTCCCTTATCCTTACAACAAGATAATTGATTGATTTTGTGATTTTACATCCACGCACATCATAAGCTTCCAGTGTGATCTTTCCGGCAAGATCAGCCACTAACTCAAGTACTGGACAATTGATACAGATAACACTATCTCCCAATTTCCAAACCAGGGAATCCGGAGTGTCGGAAGTTCCACTATAGAGGAAGGCCAATTTAATCGTATCCCCCAAAGCGTAAATAAAAGTGTCATGTACAAAATTGACAATGGACAGACTAATATTTACCTGCGGCAGAATTGTAAATGAATCTCTCAAGTTACAACCGGTAGCATCTGTGACCAAAAGTTCATAATCCCCTGCTGATAAATTATTGAATACAGGAGATGAGACCGGAGCCGCGTTATTCAATGAATATGTGTATGGAGCAGTTCCACCAGTGACAGCCATGACTTGTGCACTTCCCGGAGGATCACCAGGACAATCCGGAGATTTCACCACAAGATTTACAGCTGACGGGAATGTGCCTATCTGATCAATGATCACCTGATCTGTAGAACTACATCCTGTCATGACATTCATCACCGTTAAAGTATATGTTCCTGATGCAGTAGCTGTGGCATGGAGTTGATTTGGATTTTGAACATTTCCTCCATTAGAGGCTACCCAACTGTATACGAATGCAGCTCCTACACTTGATCCATTTCCTCCAATTAACGCTGTGGATTGATTGCAATCCAGTGTAGCTGTTGCACCTGCATCAGCTATAGGATTATTCTCAATCTCTACCTGAACCGTCACCTGATCATCCGGACAAGGACCAGGACCATTAACAATGTAATCAAATGTATAAATACCCGGCAATTGTGCAGCAATATTGAATTTGCCAGTGGCAGGATTAAATCCACCGCCAGTACTTAGACTTGATGACGTTTCTTTCCACATACCTCCAGGGTCATTACCGATCAGCAGATTTGATAAGGTAACAGTCTGATTTTCCCCGGCGCAGAATTGAAGAGGAGCTGCAGCCAAACCGGCAACAGGTTTTCTCATTACATTAATTGTAGTTGTCACTGAGCTTGTACAATACGCAGCCAAGCCTGAGACCACGTACTGTAAAGTATAGGAGCCAGCATCAGCAGTGCTTGCATCTAAAACATTTCCTGTAATGAATGCCGGATTTGAACCTGCCGGTGAAGAAATGATAGTCCATACACCACCCGTATCTCCGGTAACTAATGTGCTAAGGTTGATTGTACCCATGTCGTTACACAGATCAGGAGCTAAGCCTACGGAGACGACAGGACATGCACATGCATTGACTGTAACTGTCATGTCGTATTTCTTATTCGTGCATGGAGCGAGAGCAGTATTCGTAGTATAGCTGAAGGTATACATACCAGCAGGCAGTCCATTAAAGTTCACACTATTCAGGTTTGAAAGATTAACAGCCGAAGGACCCGTAACGAGAGCCCAGGTTCCTGTAAGATCTCCTCCTGTAACCAATGACGTGAAATTGACAATTGTAGAAGGCCCACCTGTTTCCTGTACATCGCAGGCACTTGCTGTAGCCGTCACCATTGCGGTTGGTGAAGGATGACTTACCACAGTGATCTGGTCTTCACCTGTACAACCTGCAAGGCTGCTGACCGTTACAGAATAAATACCTGGTGCTGAAACTGAAGCCGTTTGGCCAGTTCCTAATGCCCCACTCCATTGATATTGACTGAAACCAGGTCCTGCATTTAATACACCTGGTCCTGCATCACAAATGATAGAATCTCCGGTGATCTTTGGATAAAGCGTAGCATTTGAGGACGTAGTGACTGTGTCAAATGCTGTACATCCACCTGGGTCGACAACGATGACTGACACCTGTCCTTCAAATGAAGTTTGGATTTGATCCATATTTACTTCACCTGTAGACCAGATTACAGATGCATATCCGGGAGGAACTTCCAATGTGGCCAAATCACCCGGACAGAAAACAAATGATCCCGTGATTGCTACTGTTTCCTGATAAGGCGGGTTAACAGTTGTTGTCGCAACATTTGTACAACCATTGGCATCTGTTATTGTAACTGAATAAGGGCCTGCTGTATTTATCGTAATGGCAGGCGTCAATTCATTCGTATTCCATATGTAATTAACATATCCTGCTGTAGCCACCATCTGTGTATTCCCTCCTACACAAAAATCAGGAAGCCCTGTAATGGCCACAGGTGGAACAGGATGATTACCTACGGTGAATGATGCAGTAGCTACGCATGTTGAAAAGTCAGTTATAGTGACAGTATACGTTCCGGCTGTAACTGTGACCGTTTGTGAAGTAGCTCCTCCGGCATTTGCAGACCATAGATAATTAAGGTAAGGCCCGTGTGCATCAAGTGTACTTGTCTCTGAAGTCTGACATATCATATTATCACCTGTGATCATTGGAACAAAAGGAGTCTCAACGACTGTGACACTGGCCATAGACGTACATCCAGAACTGTTTGTCACGGTTACGGTATATGTTCCGGCATTTGCATGAATTGTATCTGTTACAGCTGAATTACTCCATAAGTAATTTGTGTATCCTGCTCCTGCATTCAGCGTTGATTGAACACCTGAACAAATAGACACCGGCCCGGTAATACCGGCTACAAAATCTCCGGAAACAACCGTTAAACTCTCTTCTCCTGTACAGCCTACATTATCCGTGACAGTTACAGAATAAGTACCTGGTGTACTAACCGAAATAGAATTTGTAGCCCCTGGAACAGACCAGTCATATGTAAGGAATCCCGAATCTGCTGTTAAGGTTATAGGACTTCCTGCACATATCACAGTTGGTCCTTGTAGGTTTGGAGAAAGCAGGACAGTGTTTGCAATTGTAAATTGATGAAATGCAGAACATCCATTATCATCATACGCTGTAACGGAATAGTCTCCGGGAACACTTAACGTATTACAACAAAGGCATGAAGCACATCCGCTCCAAATAAAATATGCCCATGGACCTCCGTACGCATCACCATGAATGGTGATTGATGAGCCGGGACAAATTTCAAACGTATCCGGCATTGGAAACGGTGTTGTAGGATATATGGAAACCTCAATTTGTGTTTCGCCTGTGCAGCCAAATTCATTTGTCACGGTGACAGTATAGGTTCCTGGTTGCTGAATACTTATTGCATTCTGACCATTAGCAGCCGATCCAACAGACCACTGATAATAATCAAACGTCTCAGACACTGTAACCTCGACGATTTCATCAAAATTACAAAGTAACAGATCGGGACCCAGATCAGGCACAGGAGAAGGTTGCAACAATACTTCTATCTCTCCGGTATTGGTACATCCATTACTATCTTCGATAGTCACACTATATATTCCAGGAGAACTGGCTGAAATATTTTTTCCGGTCTCGAGCCCTTCAGGAGTATCCCAATCATAGAAATAAGGTGGTTTACCCATGGATCCTACTGCAGTTAAAGGAGTAGAATTACCTGCACATATGGCAGGAACCCCAGTGATAGACTGTATAGTTACTTGCGGTGATTGATCAAGTGTAATCGTTACTGAATCCTTGCCGATACAACCTTCGTCATCAGTGACGACAACGAGATGCTGACCAGACTGATCTGACATGATTTGCTGTGTAGTAAAAGTCCCCCCAGGTGTGGTCCATTCATAATCGAATGGCGGAAAATTACCGGTTGCATTTACATCCAGAGTAATCGGTCCATCGCTAAAGCATTGTTCAGTGATAGGGCTGATGATATCTACTGGGAAGGTTGTGTATACCTGAATAGTAATCGAAGCTGTAGCGAAACAGCCGACATCATCGCTGACTGTAACTATATAGGTAGTACCATTTACAGGATTGCTAACAGATATAGAAGGCGTATCATCGCCTCCGGGAGACCATAAATAATCGTACTGACCAGAACCTCCCATAACAGTTGGAGAAATTATATACGGATTCTCGGGCGTAGCACATAGAAGAAGTGGCGTGAAGGAGGCAGTAATTTTAGGCACCACATCAACAGTAAGATTAATCTTATAGACCGGACATGCCCCTCCTGCAAATCCAAAGAATGTATAATCAGCTTGTTCTGTTGAACTCCCATTATTGAAGAGCGTACTGAGTATTAATGATCCGGGACCTCCCTGACCATTGGTACCTCCTGTGACCGTTCCATGACCATTAAATATCCAGGTCCAAAAATCAACACCGGGTGCATCCACTGTATAAACAAATGGCAGTCCACTACATATCGGATCTGCTACCTGATCCTCTTCAGTCAAGACATTACAACACATAGGCAAACCCAGGGATAAAGGCTGGTCAAGCGCACAAACACTTGGCCCCCCGGTCCATGATCCTGTCTCACCGTCAGCTGTTGTAAAAAATCCAAGGCTCAAATCCTGGGTTGTCGGGTCAGTAAGGCAATCCGGATAATCCCTCGTAATCAGATCAAAACAAAAATGCCATGGACCCATACCTCCACCACACGTATTTCCATCTCCCCAGTCTACAGTAGGTGGTGGTCCTAAGGTCGGACATGTTCCATTTATTCCATAAGCAAACCAGCCCGGCGGCAATGGATCACCTGCATTAGCCCAGCAAGGGCCGCAACATCCTCCGGTGATACCACCAAGATTGGGACAATTTACATCATATAAAATATTACACATTTCAATCGTTCCATTCCCATCAAGGTCTCCTATCTGGAAGAATATATTGTCATGATGGTAACCAATACCAGTGAACCAATCCCAGGTAGAAGCGCCATAAAGACCATTTCCCGCAACACCAATGTTATTACCATTGACAGTAGCGTTCATAGGCTGTCCATTTGCATCAAAAGAAGATGGATCCCATCCATTACCAAATATAGGAATCATGCCCTGGAACCATTGGCAACCATTTCCTGCAGCCGTGTAGGAATTGACGTTCATACAAATGGATACAGTTTCACCAGGGAAGAAAGGTCCTGTTAACGGACCACCACCGGATCTGCCGGTGATTTGAATTTGCGAACTGGTCACGCAAGATGATGCCTGACTAATTGTGTTGACGCAAATTGTAAAATTACCCCCTACAGAATTGAGTGAACTGACAGCTATAAAATAAACTTCATTTGATCCGACATTTGAACCAAGAGCTTCGGCTTCTCCGTTAGATCCGGTTATACAAGACAAATTACTTTGAGTTAATCCGACATTTTGCAGATTAGAGCAATCCGTTATTTGGTGGAATAATGTAATCGTAGGTGCATCGAAGTCATCACTTTGAACATTGATATTCATCAAAGTCGCTGCCCCATCTGTGTTCACCTGGAACCAAACTGTTGAAAATGCTCCGATTCCACAATTATTGTTGAATGTTTCAGGGTCTGCAAAAAGATTGCAACCCGGTACGCAAACGAAAGCCATGTCAGAGACTACGTTATTGATAACCGTAGCTGTTGAACACAAATCATTTGTAAAACATGGTGGTATTTCATCAACACAAATTGAAAAATCTGTTTGGTTTGGCTCGGAGGTACCTATCATAATATAATAAGTAGCCGTTTCATCTACTGGGCCAAATTGGAGAGGAGCAGTTGGAGGTGCACCACAATTAAAAAAAACAAGGTTCGTAACGTTATTACAACTTGTCACTTGGTATATAGCAATAGCCACAGTTGTATTAGGCCCTCCATTATCAAGTGAAAGATCAATGGTATATCCTACATTATTTGGATTTGACATTGAGATTTGATACCATACCGTATTAGCGATAGCATTCTGACACGCAGGGGGCAATGGAAATCCCTCCGGATTAGCATATACCGTGGTGCCATCTACGCAATTACCATTTGTAGGAAGAACTTCAGCATTACATGGCAGATCATTTGGAGGAGGTACAGGATCAAAAACATTCATACAAAAGTCACCTGTACAATTATTCTCAAATCCTACAGATACAAAATAGGTTTGACCGATAACGAGTTGATCATTATAGTCTAAAACTGTCCCATTGGCACAACCCAGGGCCTGGGCACCTACAATATTGCAAGGAGTACCGGTAAAATGTACAAGTGCTATTTCAGGGTCACAATTATTGAATACAGGATCGACCAGAATTTGAACGTCATTACCCTGAGCTACAAAAGAGTACCAGACATTATAGCTATCGCCCGTGTTCCAACAGGAAAATAATCCAATGTCCGTAGACGGAAAGTCATTATTAAGATCCACTCCGCTGATCACATCAAAGCACGTCGTGGGGTCGCTCAATACACTCGGAGGAATGACAATAGCACCGCTACAATTATCATTAACTGCAGGTATTGGATTGTCCACGCACAAATCAAAATTTCCAACCCCCGCAGAAAAACTACTGTTTTGGAATCCAACGAGTACATAATATGTTTGTCCAATGACGAGTTGATTGTCAAGCACAATATGATTTGTACCTGTCGCACATCCGACTACTACAGCTCCGGTAGCGTTACAAGGGGTTGTAAAATGAATAACCGCCAATTGAGCCACGCCGGGACCGCCCGCTGCAATGTGTGCGTCAAGACTCACGCCCTGAGCCACAAAAGAATACCAGACATTGTATGTTGATCCCATGAAACAACCGGGAGTCAGTACATCCGTTGATGGAAAATTATTATTATAGGTCGTGCAAACTCCATCAATATTGCTCAGTGGAATCGCGTTACCACAGTTATCATTTGGTGCAGGCACCGGATTGTTTATACATATGTCAAACATACCCACGCCATTATTGGTGAAAGCAACCATCACATAATACGTGTTGCCTATGGTCAGGACATTGTCAACGACAAGCGTAGGACCATTAGCACACCCAATTTCATTGAAATTAGCAGGAACGCATGCAGCCCCTGTAAAATTAGCTAAGGTGATTTCCGGAACGCCAGGACCATTCGGTACATTTATCTGCGCACTTACGCCTTGCGCCACAAACGTGTACCAAACATTGTTATTTGCTCCTGAAGTACAGGAAGAGGGACCCACGTCAGGGTTAGCTCCTGTATTATCACTACCACTTACACAAGTTCCATCAAGTGTGGAAATGGGGGTAGCCATAGAACAATCATTGTTTTGAGCTATGGAATATAGATAGGATACTATACATATGCATAGCAAAGGAATTCTTAGTCGCATTGTGAGTGTATAATTACTTGCCCAATAGAAGATGATTATGCCCGATGATTTCTCAATAGTTTGTTCCAAATATACAAATTAAATACTGACAAAATAATACTTAACAGGTATTTCTATTTGTTTTGGAAAAAATATACAAATTTAAAATTATAGTTAAATAATTGTAAATCAATTTATTATGCATAATTATTTATCTTCTGTTCCTCTAGTCACGAATTTTAAAAAAAAGAATATGGGACCGTACAATGTCATTTCACATACTATTTTTCCATTCAGGACGTTCAGGATCTTTTTTTAAAATTGAGGGCCGATTCCTCCTAACATCCTTTATCAGGATTTTACTTTCAGCATTCTTTCAGCACCCTGGAGATCCTTTCTGATAGCCGATTCTGTCCATTGACTACTTCTAAAATAGCTCTGAATCTGATTTGCCCTGAATTCATTCATCTCCAAATAACATAAACCACCTTCTACGAGGTACCTTTTACAATAATTTGCTATTTTTTTATAGAAAATATCAGCATCATCACCTGGTGCATATAGCGCTATAGAAGGTTCGAAACGTATTTGATTAATCTTTGCGGCTTCCTCAAAGTCAACAGTCACATAAGGTGGATTGCTCACGATGATATCAAAAAGTCCTAATTCTGAAAGTCCATCCGTTAAAAAATCCTTTTGATCCAATTTGATATCAAGGTTGTAAGACAGAATATTATATCTGGCAATATCCAATGCAGGTTTTGATACATCAATACCAAAAACAGAAGCGCTGTCATTCAATTGCATTTTTAAAGCAATGGGTATGCAACCGCTCCCTGTCCCAATATCCAATATTCGAATGTCTCTTCGGGGTACCCTTTTAATGTCTTCCAGAATCCAGTCCACCAATTCTTCAGTTTCAGGCCGAGGGATAAGAACATCGGGTGTTACCTTCAATTTAATTCCATAGAACCAGGTGTGGCCTGCAATATACTGGACAGGTTCACCGGCCGAAATACGATCTAATACGGTGGCTATTTTTTCTTCCTGGTCCGTACTGAGGTTCAACTCTGACCCAGGTTTAAATTCCATAATTTCTTCCCATACCCAGCCGGCAAGACTTTCTACCTCCCTGGCCTCTGCTATTTTCTGCTCTTCAATAGCTGAGATTATTTTTCTTAAATTCCAAATACCCATTTCGATACTATAAATACGCAACACAAACTAAGCACATAGCCCAACCATATCGGAATATTCATGATGTCAGAAGGCCTTATCTGATATCTGGACTGTATAAAAAACATCAACACAATCTTCTCAAAAATATAGGCAATCAAGGTGCCCCATACAATCCCCAGTATCCCAAATGAACGCATCAATAAAATACTTGCGGCAATATTCACCCCTAATTCAGCAATGGATACATACCAAAGCATCTTTGTGTCTTGCCTGGCTGTCATAATCGCCTGAGGAAATATCAACTGGGTAAGTGTGAGTAATAAATAAATATTAAAAATGAAAGCACTACTTCGATATTGAATTCCAAATACGAACTCAAACAATGGCACACTGCAGAAAATAAATACAGCCACAATGGGATAACAAATATGCATCAATCGTGTAGTTCGAAATCTTAATTCTTCAAGCGATTGAAATTCGCGAAGTTTAGGAATCATCATTGTGCTCAACCCCGCGGAGAAGGCTAACACAAGTGGAAACTCCCTGGCCCCATATCTGAAGATGGCGAACGTACTAATGTCAAAATTCCGTGCCACAAGCCATGCATCAAAGCTCCGAGCAATACCATTTGAAACAGCATATAAAATGAGTGGCCATGTAGCCGGCCACATAATCCTGATAATAGATTTTAACCGGAGGCTGGGGATGAATTGCGTTTTCGTTATTACCCAAATAAATCCAACCAAAGCATAAACGAAAAGTCCAACTAAAACTCCATGTACACCAGGTAACCATTGCAGGCTGCATAAACAAGCGAAAGCAGGACCAATCAGAACAAAGAGTGAAACCAATATTGTGTTTTGCCCCTTTAGTAATCCTATAAGTGGGGCTATCCAGACAGGAATAATCAACACCTGATACAGCGCAAATAATTCCAGACCCTCTAATTGTGATCGTGAAGTAAACAAAGGGATCAAAAACGAACGTCCTCCTAAAAGAAAAAGCATGGCCACCAATCCGCCTAGAAAATAAAGCCATAAAAAAGTAGTCACAAAATATTTTTCAGCGAGCAACTGATGATTAGCCAGGTATCCTTTCACTAAGGCATCAGACCAGAAGAATGTCATCAGGTACCCGCAAAGCATCAACATTTCAATACTTCCTACTCCATCAACCGAAAGGAAACGAGCTAATACTATAGACGAAAGGATAATACCTGTCTGGCGACACAGCATGAAAAACTGAACCTGACGAACCGAGTCGTTTATAAGGTTTTTATATTGAATGACCCATTGCATAAGAATGACGAAAGATGGTCAAATCCTTTTAAACTTCGATACTATTTATTTTCCGGTCGCTTAACCAAAGAAAAGCCTTCCTTCATAATTATGCATTTGCAGGAGATTATGCATCATTGATGCAGATTCATTTGTGATCTAAAATCTATCGATATGGATACTCCAATCTGGCTAAGCAAAACTTTAAATGATATTGTTTTCGATGGCAGAAACAAATCTTACGGTGCATTTGCACTCAGACGCGATTATGACAGGAACATGACTTTGGCCATTCTCATCTCCGTATGTTTCTTTCTCCTTATCCTGAAAATGCCATCAATCATACACAACCTTCTAGGGGAAAGTATCGAACATGTTTTAGTTGACATTCCTATACCTCCAATCACATTGGATAATATGATAAAAGAAAAACAAATCAGCAAGCCAGCTGCTTCTTCAAAAATCAAATCAACCCCACCCCGTCCCAGGGCCCAAATAAAATTCGTGCCTGTCAGTGTTGTTCGGGATGATAGTCCGAAAGATGATCTTCCACCTACCCTACAAGAAATAAAAGCAGAAATCATCGGAACAAATACAACTGAAGAAGATGTAAATGGAATTGATCCGGGATTGATCGAAGGTCAGGACGAAGAAAGCGGTCAGGAAGTCATTGAAGATCATTCCACTTCAGGTCCATTGTCAATATTTGCAGTGGAACAAAAACCCGAATTTCCAGATGGCGAATTGGCGATGAGAAAATATATTCAGGATCATCTGCATATTCCCTTGAATGAAGTAACTGGCCAAATAAATATTCTTATTCAGTTCATTGTTGACAAGGATGGCAATGTCACGGATGTAAATGTGATCAGGGGGGAAATGAAAAGCATTGATCGTGAAGCCGCGAATGTGGTCAGAGGAATGCCGAGATGGAAACCCGGTAAGCAAAATGGAAAACCTGTCAGCGTCATTATGACTCTTCCTATAAAGATTCAATTTCAATGAGTGCAAGAGATCAAGCAATGGAATTAAGTTTTTATCTTGATCGCAAATGCAACAGAAACAGGTCAGTTTTTCATATTCAATTTATGCCGATAAGGAATCGCTATCCACAGACGATCAACATTTATTAGAACAGGCGAGACTCGCCACTGAATTGGCTTATGCACCGTATTCCAAATTCAAAGTTGGTGCAGCCATCCGTACGGAAGATGGTCAGATTACAATCGGATCAAACCAGGAAAACGGAGCCTTCCCCATCGGGCAATGCGCTGAACGTGTTGCATTGTACAGACTTGCACATGAGCACGGCCGAAAACCTATTGATACGATTGCTATTGTTGTTGACAATGAAAATCAGAAAACACCTGCAAGTCCCTGCGGATCATGCCGGCAAATTTTAAATGAGTACAGATCATTCCAACCGCAACCTGTACGACTTCTACTGGCCGTCGCCAATGGAGGTGAAGTATTTGAAATCAACGATGTAAAAGACCTACTTCCGTTTGCATTTGACGGATCATTTCTGGGTCAATAATAGGATGTTCATTTTTCCTTTTCTATGATGATTGCGCTGACCAATTTGAGATCCTCTTCAGTGTCAATCCCTTTCGATTCCATTATCGTCTCCAGACATTGTATTTGATAGCCATTTGCAAGCCAGCTTAGTTGCTCTAACTTTTCCATCTGCTCATATGGATGTCCTGAAAGTTTATCAATGGCTAATAATGCTTGCGCAGTATATGCATATAATCCTATGTGCCTGTAAAAAGTACCCTGGCTCAACCATTTTTCAATAGGCAAATCTCTTACAAATGGGATAGCCTGCCTGCTGAAATACATAGCAGCCCCACTCCTGTCAACGACCACCTTTACAATATTACTGTTCGTAAGTTCTGTTGTATCGTCTATTCGACGGATAAGCGTGGCAATGCTTATCCCCGACTGTTCGCAGATATAATCAGATAGTAAATCAATCGTGGCCGGATCGATTAATGGTTCATCTCCCTGGATATTAACTACATGCGTTACCATTGGAAACTGACTCAGGACTTCAGCACATCGAAATGTACCTGAAGGGTGATCATAACGGGTCATGACGACATCGTAACCAAGTTTTTTAACATGATTATAGATACGGATGTCATCGGTAGCTACACAAAAATGGTCAATTGATTTAGCTTTCTGGACCTGTTCACAAACCCGTTGAATCAGACTTTTGCCATGTATCTGGAGCAAGGGTTTACCGGGCAACCTTTGGGACCCATACCTGGCCGGGATAATCGCCATTGTGCAATATGCGTTCATGTATTGAGCATTGATATCCTGCAAAAGTCGATTTTTTTAATTAAATATTACAAATTTATTTAATATGTAATACATTTGTAATTCAAATGATCCGGATGAGATACCTGTTACTCTTTAGTTTACTATGCATTACCCTTCGTATTTCAGGCCAGGCCGAAAACATTGAAGTACCCCCAAAAAAATTCATCCACTACCTTGATCACGTTGGTTTGGTACTCATTGAATCTCTGGATCCGGGCATGACACTATATGGGTTTTCCAGAAAATACAACGTTTCTATTGATTCTATTCTTGCTGCTAACCCTGATTTGGTACCCAATGCTATTCCTTTGGGATATCCTGTCAATATTCCGATTTGGCCTGGTTCGATTTCTTTTTTACCTCCTACCGGCCTCACGCAGGAAATGGAGCTTTTCTACCAGGTCCAACCAAAAGAAACCCTGTACCGGATCTCAAAAGGATTTCTTGGTGTGAGTCCTGAAACGATTTCAACGCTCAATCCCAGTGTCCAGCAAGGACTGGCTATAGGTCAGGTCCTGAAGATCGGATGGTACATACCCTCATCTGTCAAAGCACCCTTTGCTGCTTCAGTAGTTGCCGCCGGAAGAGATACCATGCTATTTAAGCCTAAAGATTATATCCTTGAAGCCCATGCAGCTGGGAATAAGATCCTTGAACAAAAGGGTCTTGCCGTTTGGAAACCAGGTAATGTAAATGCTCACTTCTATGTCCTCCATCCAACGGCCAAAGTAGGTTCCTATATGGAAATCACAAACCCAATGCTGAAACGAACGATTACGGCTAAAGTAGCCGGGCATATCCCTCCGGGCCTGTACCAATCAAATGTCGGTATTGTCGTATCGCCATCGACGGCCAGGGCGCTTGGCGCACTTGACCAACAGTTTTACGCCCGCTGGCGCTACGTCGAGTAAGTCCTATTTTTCGCATCTTTGCCTTTGATGAAGTTCGCAAATAATGTCCTCGAAACCATTGGGAATACCCCGATGATCCGACTTAATAAAGTAGTAAAGGGAGTAAAAGCTTTAGTATTGGCTAAAGTAGAGACATTCAATCCAGGTCATTCGATCAAAGACCGCATGGCTCTGCAGATGATCAATGATGCAGAAATTGCAGGCAAATTGGTGCCTGGCGGAACCATCATCGAATGTACCTCAGGTAATACAGGAATGGGAATCGCTCTTGTAGCAGCAGTACGAGGTTACAAATGCATTTTTACCACAAGCGATAAACAGAGCAAGGAAAAAATCGACATGCTCAAAGCACTCGGAGCAGAGGTTATCGTTTGTCCTACAAATGTGGAGCCTTCAGATCCACGTTCTTACTATTCAGTCGCAGAAAGACTAAGCCAGCAAATACCAGATTCATATTGGTGCAATCAGTATGATAATCTCTCCAATTCAAAAGCCCATTATCTTTCAACCGGTCCTGAAATCTGGGAACAAACAGATGGTAAGATTACTCATCTGGTGGTAGGTGTAGGTACAGGTGGAACGGTATCCGGTGTTTCGAAATACCTTAAAGAAAGAAATCCAAACATCAAAGTCTGGGGAATCGATACCTATGGCAGTGTCTTTAAAAAATATAAGGAAACAGGGGTTTTTGATGAGAAGGAAATCTATCCTTATATCACTGAAGGTATTGGCGAGGATATTCTTCCTAAGAATGTTGACTTTTCGCTCATCGATCATTTTGAAAAAGTATCTGATGCTGATGGTGCTTTGGCGGCAAGGCGCCTGGCACGTGAAGAAGGATTGCTCATGGGCTATTCTGCCGGAAGTGCACTTGCAGGTTTATTACAAATGAAAGATCAGCTTACGGCGAATGATGTCGTTGTCATCATTTTCCATGATCATGGCAGCAGATATGTAGGTAAAATCTACAATGATGACTGGATGCATGAACGTGGATTTCTTGACAAAGAACTCATGGTAAGGGACATTCTCAAAGCAAACTTGAACCCTCAACTCATCTCCATAAATGCTGATGACAAAGTGAGACATGCATTGCAACTAATGAAAGAATACGATATCTCCCAAATGCCCGTTATGAAAGGAGAAGAAATCGTTGGTTCTGTGTCAGAAAATACTATACTCACATTTATACTCGAAAATCCAATGAATCACGCTGAAAAGCCTGTTTCGGATATTATGGACGAACCATTCCCGATGGTGAGTGAAGATCTGGCGATCAGTAAACTCAATAAATACATCACTAAAAAGATTCCTGCTGTAATGGCGAAAGACAAAGCAGGGAATGTACACATCCTCACAAAGTATGATATTCTGCAAATGATCTGATATGAAGATTTGGTTTTTACTTTTTTGCTTTGGTTTTGCTTTTTGTTTTCCCCTAATTACAACTGCGCAGGATAAATTGTTGACGCAGGCTTTTGCGCATCCTGTTGATTTGAATCCGGCGTATGCCGGAGATGTGTCCGGTAGATACAGGGTATCTCTTGCTTATAGAGATCAATGGCGGAGCATCATCGAAAGTCCATTTACAACAATGGCAATTTATGGAGATCTGAAAATCATTCCGGATAAACAGAAAGATGATTATTTCGGTGCAGG
The DNA here is from genome assembly GCA_038252065.1 of Chitinophagales bacterium. Classification (GTDB taxonomy): domain Bacteria; phylum Bacteroidota; class Bacteroidia; order Chitinophagales; family Saprospiraceae; genus Opimibacter. The sequence continues at coordinate 89,254 of JBBSAQ010000007.1, read as the reverse complement.
ATTTTCATTGCTTACAGACCGCACGGCTATTCTCAACATCAATCAAAATATGCTATCTCTTTATGGAAGCTATCATAAGGCATTAAACAAAGACCAGGGCCAATACCTGGCGGCCGGAATGAATGTGGGTGTGGCGCAACGTAATGTCAACTATGAGAATGTATACTTCAATGATCAGTTCAATGGCTTAGATCAATATTCACTTGGCACTGCTGAGAATCTTCCGAACAATAATTTTGCATTTATGGATCTTGGATTAGGTGTACGATATTCTTCATCCGCGTCCAAATATTCAAGCTTCTCTTTTGGCTTTTCTGTAGATCATCTGATCGGCAATTCGATATCTTTTTACAAACATTCTTTAGATGATGCGACATATGCCTTACTTCCGGATTCGAAAATAGATCGTAAACTGACATGCAATCTGTCTATGGAAATATCTTCAAATGAGTTGATCGCTTTTCTGCCAAGACTTCTTTGGCAAGTGCAGGGACCTCATCAAATGATAGCGGCAGCCGGATTAGTAAAATTTGATCTTACGAATTATGACAACCAGGCTTTTCATATCGGTGGAGGGGTACGTTTTAATCAAACTTCATCAACAGGATTAAAACCATCCGCAGTGTATATACTTACAGCATATGAAGTAAAAGGATTATTGATCGGATTAAGTCATGATATTCTGGTCAACAACCTTAATGAAGGTCATGTAGGAAAAGGCGCTTTTGAGCTTTCGATCAGCTTCACAGGCTTTTATGAAAATGATGCTTCTGTCTGTCCTTCTTTTTAAATTTTAACATCCTCTACAATTTCAAGGCCGAACCCTATCAAACCTATTCGGGGAATAGGATGATTCGTCATTAATCTCATCCTTGTAATGCCCAGGTCTCTTAGGATTTGTGCGCCTACACCAATGTCTCTTTGTTGTTGGTTTGCCCCGGGACCTATCGATTGAGCGTATGATTTTAAAACATCAATGACATTGTCTGACAATTCGTGATGACGCATCAGCAAGAAAACTCCATTTTGCTCTTTGTCGATCAATGACAAAGCATTATCAATTTCTTTTCCTGTCTCACCAAATATCAACCCAAGTAAATCACCTGTTCTTGACATGCTGTGTACACGGACTAACACCGGATCCATATTTTCCAAATCGCCTTTAATTAAAGCAAGATGAATATCATCATTCGTCAATTGCCGGAATGGGATGACCGTCCATTCACCATACTTTGACGAAATTTTATAGGACGCCATTCTTTCTACGATCCTTTCCTTATCCATTCTGTACGCGATTAAATCCTGAATGGAGATCAGCTTCAAATCATGTCTTTTGGCAATCTCCATAAGTTGGGGGAGTCGTGCCATCGTACCATCTGTATTCAGGATTTCTACTAAAACACCAGCAGGATAATACCCGGCAAGCCGGGCAAGATCTATAGCAGCTTCTGTATGTCCACTCCGACGCAATACACCACCCGTTTTAGCCTTTAATGGGAAAATGTGACCGGGACGTGCATAATCATCTGCCTTAACTGCAGGACTTACCAACGCTCTGATACCGGTCGCACGATCATGAGCAGAAATACCCGTAGTGCACCCCCGACCTATCAGATCAATGGAAACCGTAAATGCAGTTTCATGGAGAGCTGTATTTTCCCTGACCATCATCTGCAATTTCAGTTCGTCAGCTCTTTTTTCATCAAGTGGCGCGCAGATCAGTCCGCGGCCGTGTGTCGCCATAAAATTAATGATCTCAGGTGTTACACATTCAGCAGCACAGATAAAATCACCTTCATTTTCACGATCCTCATCGTCCACTACAATGACAATTTTTCCGAGTCGTATATCTTCAATGGCTGACTCAATTGAGTCAAGTTGAGAACGCTTATCCATAATTTCCATTTCGGGTTCTATCATTTCCGCTGATATTCATTTTGAGTAAAAATCAATTTCTCGAGTTTATTTACCTGGTCATCCCAGTTAAAATGAGTCACTACATATTCGCGGCCCGCATTTGCTATTTCAGTATAGTGGTCAGGGTGGTCCAATAAAAATTCTATACTATTGACAATGTCGTCAAGCGTATCTGCTACCAGAATATGTTTACCGGGTGTGGCCCCTATAGCATTGTTGACCATAGAAGAAGTCACACAAGGTAAACGCATCGACATCGCTTCCAGAATTTTGTTTTGTAATCCAAGACCGGAAAACATGGGCGCCACAAAGATACGACCATCCTGATAGGCTTCACGGATGTCTTCCACCCAACCTTTCACTGTGACGCCTTCAATCGTATTAAATGCAGAAACCTCATGGCCAGGACGTGCCCCTGCAATAAGAACCTTTAATTTTCTTTTTCGCTTTAAAAGCTCAGGAAGCACATTTCTTACAATAAAGGAAGCTGTAGACTTATTCGGACCGTATCCTAAATTACCTACGAAAACAAGATCAAATGAAGTAGTATGTAAACCAACATTCTGCCAGTACCCTGTATCAACACCATTAGGAATCACAACAATATGATCTTTCGAAGGCAATTTCAATCGCTCCCTGTCCTGTGCAGAAATAATGATGTGGTGATCAAAGTCCTTGTAGATTGTTCGTTCATATGAGGCTAATCTCCTGGCTTCCATTTCAAAAAAAAATCTGAATATCGTATGCTGAGACGCAAGTTGATGCATCCCTTCAGAAAACACGTCCATGTAATCCAATGTTTTTTGAAAAGGTAATGCCCTCACATATCCTGCGGCACGAATTAGCTGGCATATGACGTGATCAGGTTCGATACTGATGATATGATATTGTACCTGTCTCTTGATTGTACGGTCGAGAAAATAACTCACCTGCAATGGAAGTCCTTCAAGCCATCCTGCAAGAATCTGAATAGGCAGAAGCCATTCTCTGATCCTGAACACGCGAACTGATTTACAATAAGGGCGCATCGCATCCAATGCTTCCTGGCTGATTGATTTGTGTGAAATGGCTACGAGATGGATTTCATGATGCTTGCTCAGGATTCTGATCTGGTGAAATGCACGTAGTTTATCACCTTTTTCTACCGGGAAAGGGAATCGAGATGTTACGTAGGCTATCCGCACGTCTGGTATGAATAATTAATTCGAAGCATCACTCGCCAAAGATTGATCAGCGGGTTGAAGGTGATAGTTCATCAGGGATTGATATATCTCCATGATCTGCCTGGCGGCTTCATGCTTGTCAAATTGTTCAGAAGCTTTTTCGATAGCATTTAGACCTATTTGAGATGCTTCGCCAGCGTGTTCGATACAATATCGGATAGCCTCTAAAAATTCTGCGGCATCGTTTGCAAGCAGAAAATGTTTTTTATCCTGTCCCTCTATACCCTCCTTCCCCAGCGAGGTGGTGATGATCACTTTGCCCAGGACCATTCCTTCGACAATCTTCACTCTCATACCGCTGCCCGAAAAAAGAGGGACGACCATCGCAGAATACTTACTGATAAATTCTGCTGCATCAGGTACTTCGCCATGAACAATAACATTTGGCAATCGAAGTTCAAGAAGTGATATTGGTGTATTACGGCCAGCAATATGAAAAGTAATCTTTGGCCATTTTTTGTGAATTTTTGGCCAGCAATTTGACAGAAACCATTCCAGACCTTCCATGTTGGGCATCCAGTCGAGTGATCCAATAAAACAAAGTGACATTTCTTTACCAAATGCAGGTGGATGATATGGATACAGCTCGGGATCAAATCCAATAGGAGCAGCTGACGCTCCATTTCTATATCCTTTCTCTCTAAACTGATTAAGATCACGCTCAGTCAATGTCACGAGGTAATCATAGACAGGGAATTGTTCTATTTCATATTGACGGAGCTTTCGTGTCAGATAAGCCAGATACCATTTCTTCAGATTAGAACCTGTGTTCTGGGTGATGCGTTCCCATATTTCATGCTCTACGTTATGTGCCCTCATCACAATTCTTGCCTTCGAATGTCTTCGAATCGTATCAACATATGGAGCCAGATAGAGTGTTTCTAATTGAATAATGTCAAACTCTTCATCATTTAGGATCTGAATTAATTTGGCACGGAAAAGGCTCGATTTAAACCTGCGTATGTGATAGGATTCACCAGAGACGATACTTGCAAATGCCTTCCAGGGCTTTATTGAATTGTCGAGTTCGACAGCATGGATTCGGGTGAAGTAGTTATAATCAGCCGGCAAGGATGCAGGGTCCATATAATGTTTGCTGGTATTCATACACAGCAAAGTAATATCACATCCCATTGTTTTCAGTTCCTTACAAAGGTTACTTACAGCGATTGATTCACCATCTTTCAAAGGGTAAGGAAACTTTTTGCAAAGGAATAAGACCTTCATACTGTCATTCCGGTTGGCGGACAACAAAAGTAGTCTTTTTAATAGTGTTTTTGAGGGGTCATCTCGCTCAAAACAGGGTATTAGGCAGGGGAATGACACATATTTTGCAATTTTGTGACCGGATGGAGATAAGTGACATATACGAGTGGGCTATATCAGCAAATGATATTAATCGCCGGTTTGGCTCATTAGAAGTGCTGAAAGGGGTCAGTATTAAGGTAGCTAAAGGTAAGATGGTAGCTATTGTAGGAAAATCTGGTTCCGGGAAAAGCACGCTTCTTCATATTCTGGGCACCCTGGACTCCCCCGACAGTGGAGATGTAACCTTGTGTGGGATACCAGTGACCGGCCTCACTCCTAAGAAACTAGCTGCACTTCGGAGCCAATACCTTGGCTTCGTTTTCCAATTTCATCATCTTTTGCCTGAGTTTACTGCGCTGGAAAATATTGCCATGCCTGCATTGATCACAGGTATGAAAAAGAAAGATGCTTTCAAAAGGGCCTATGAACTTTTAGGTTACCTCGGCCTGGAAAACCGTAGCACACATAAGCCAAATCAATTATCGGGAGGGGAACAACAAAGAGTTGCTATCGGAAGGGCACTGATGAATGAGCCAGATATTATCCTGGCAGACGAACCTTCAGGGAACCTTGATACTGAAACGTCAATACAGGTACACAATCTGCTAAGAAAGATTACCACAGACATGGGCAAAAGCCTGATCATCGTAACCCACAACGTTGATCTTGCTGCTTTAAGCGATACAATCTATGAAATGAAGGATGGTATCCTGGTCGCTGAAAAAAATCAATCTTTACTATCTGGATAATCAGCGTGCCAATTGTGGTATCCAGGTATTTATGTACTTGCCATCAGGATCCAATCTCTTTCCAACTGCTTCATAATTGATGATTCTGTCATCGCGCATATCAGGGCCCAAGCCAGCCAGGTTGAGCCATGAAACCCAATTGCTGCAAGGATCATAGTCGACAACTTTTGACTCAAAATAGGCAGCACCTAATCTCCAGTCGAGGTTTAAAATTTTGAGATAGTAACCAGCCACTAAGCGACGGAGCTGATCCGGAAGCCAGCCGGTCATATTGAGCTGATGCATGGCAGCATCAATAATCGGAACCCCTGTCAATCCCTGCTGCCATCTCAATAATGCATCAGGGTCATTTCTGGTTTGTAAAGGGACGCCTTTAATTCCGGATCTATAAAAAATCCTGTCCCCATATTTCTTACCCATTAGCCTGAGATAGTCTCTGTATAGGAGGTATTGCTGAACTTCCTGTCCTCCGCTTTTGAAAAGCGGTGCCGCAAAGAATACTTTTTTTGGTGAAAGGCATCCAATTGATAGCCATGGAGAGAGGGAAGTTCCATCCGCCAGTACTGAAGGTGAAGAAACAGTAAGGCCATATTGTGACAATGCAATAAAGCCTGCTGATTCACCACCTGTGAAACACTTTATGGAGTCTTCATTATTGACTAGAATCAAATCATTTATATCTGGTATCTCTCCAGGTTCAATATCTTCAGAAAATGGAGGAATAACCTCAGGCGTATCAAGAGGTGTTCTTACGTAGATAATCTGTTCTGTTTCTTTTTTAAAAATGGTAAACGAATCCGGACAGTGTGTGACCGGATAAGGAAGATCAGAGGTATAGAATAACATCTTACCTCTGCTGTACCGCACCTCGCGACCTATGGTCCATAATTTCTTTTCTAACCGGTCCTGCACATTGACTTCTTCCCGGGTACGCTCACGATTACAATACACCCAATTGATTTGATACAAAATAGCGAGGTCATACAGAATCTTTTCAGGATCCCCCACTCTGACGATAAGGTCAGATCCCATGTTTCTGAGATTCTTTCTTAAATCGATTATACTTTCGATCAAAAACCGAACTCTGGAAATCCCTGTCTTAGGAGTACCGTAAACTGTTTTTGGTTTAAAATCCTTAGGATTGAAGATAAAAATGGGTAATAATTCATCACTACTCCGGATAGCCTCTTGTAAGGCTTCGTTATCATGTAGCCTCAAATCCTGCCTGAACCATAAAATTGACCTTATCATATCCTTAGGACTTCAAAAGTATAGATTAACCGTTAAGAAAACCTAACCGCTTATCTTTGTTGCCTAATAATCAAAAAAACTATGAAAATCGTTCATATTCTTTTTCTTTCAGCCGCATTGCTGATGTCATGCAAATCCAAAAAAGATGAGGCAAAAGTGCCCGAAATGCCTGCAAATGCTGATGTTGCCACGTATGAAACTGAAATCATGAAAATTCATGATGTAGCTATGCCGAAAATGACTGATCTGAATAAGCTGGAAACAGCATTGCGGAATATCAGGACAGAAGCAGGTCATTCAGATTTGGGAAGTGAAGCTATTCCACAAGGACTCGATGACATGATAGCCCAGGTCAAAGGCACAGAAAACGGTATGCTGGACTGGATGGAATATTATACGCCGATGAGAGCTAAACTTCAGCCGGATGTGATGCTTGAATTTATGAAACAGGAGCTTGTAAAAATCACACAAGTGAATAAAAACATCGATGACACTATTGAAAAAGCAAAAGCATGGTTAGCCGCACATCCTTCATGAGTAAGTTGACATCTGCATTTATTCTCCTTTGCTTCATTCCATTATTGTTTCTGAGTGCAGGTTGTCAAAGAGAAAATAAAGCCTTACCCATTCTCGGCAATCAAGATGTAGTGAATGGAGATACTATACGACATCTTGTGCCCGATTATCTTCTGACTGATCAGGACAGCCAGCAAATACGAATATCAGGATATGGAAATAAAATCTTCCTGGCCGATTTCTTTTTTATCTCATGCCCCAGTATTTGTCCAAAAGTTCAGAAACAGATGTTGAGGCTTTATGACAAATATAAAGATGACAACAGGGTCATGCTTTTATCTCATACCATCGATCAACGACATGATTCTGTGACGGTGCTTCACCGTTACGCACAGAATCTCGGTATTGATACAGGGAAGTGGAAATTTCTGACGGCTGAAAAGGATTCTATTTTCTACCTCGCAGATCAATATTTTGTAAGTGTTGTGGATGACCCCTCGGCACCCAAAGGTTTTGATCACAGTGGAAGAATAATTCTGCTTGATAAAAACAGGCATGTGCGCGGATTTTGTGAGGGCACTGACCCGGAATCGGTTACCGCATTTTTTTCAACTGTGGATAAGCTGCTTGCTGAAGAATATAAATAGCTCATTAGGCATTTAATTGAAATCCATTGTACTTGTTTAACCGCCGTTTTCTGTACCTCGCACTTCTTGTATCAGTCATTACCTCTTGTCAAACCAATCCATACAGACAGGGACATGAGCTGTATAAAATTAACTGCGAAAGTTGCCACATGGAAGATGGCAGTGGCCTGGCAAAATTGATCCCAGCCCTCAAATCATCAGATCTTTTCCGCTCTACTCCTGAATGCCTCATCTGCCTCATCCGGCATGGACTTGATAAAAATGAGCTAACCGGCCAGCAAATGCCTGCTAACAAGCGGTTAAATGACGTAGAATTAGCTAATCTGGTCAATTATCTGCGACAGGAATACGCTTCTATCACAATAGCCGTTACCACTGAGGAGGTCAATGCATGTCTTGCTGGTTGCAAAGACGAAGAATAGTGCCGGAGGACCTATCTAAAAAAGATTATTTTTACCGTTCTTAGAAAAGTGCTCATTCTATGTCAATAAAAATGGCAATACCTACCTTGATCAGATTCATCCTTACCAGTGTGCTTTTGGGCACATTGACGCTTCTCCAGGGACAAACCCTGCTGACAGCCTCGTTAAACTCCCCCGCAAATGCAGGCATTCTTTCCGAAACTTGTGGCGGACCATATCAGCTGATCATAAGGCGTGGACTCAATAATCATGATACGACGCTCATCTTCATCAGCGACCTTGGCGTTGCACAGGCTGGGCTGGATTATAATTTTCCTCCCGGCTCATTTCCTGCCACCATGCTTCCAAAGGATTCTGTTGTGGTTATTCCTATCAATGTCGTAAATGATGGTTTGATTGAAGGCTTAGAGAGTCTAATCTGGGAAATAGCTTATCTGGCAGGAACAAATTCGGGCACCATAAACCTGGAAACCTCTATTACTGATTCTTATTCAGTGAGTATAAATAGCCCTGGTGATACGATCATATGGTGCAGGGATATTCCGTACGTGTTGCTGGCGAGTTCAGATGCTGAAATTCATTGGTCTCCTTCTGATGTATTCATTGATTCAATAGGTAAAGCTGCAACTGTAAAGCCACAGGAATCAGGCTGGTATTATGCAACAGTAGGAAGCAAGGACTGTGGTGCCAGTGATAGTGTATATTTTAATCTTGCCATTGTTGATATCACAAATCCGGACACTGTCTTTATTTGTAAGGATGGCCAGGGAGCGATTCTGCATGGTACATTAGAAGGACTTGCTACTAATTTCAAATGGATACCCACTGATTCACTGAACAGCCCGAATTCGCTAAATCCAGTTGCCAAACCGATAATTACAACCACGTATGTGCTTCAATCAAATATTGGTGTCTGCACGGCATTCGATCGTGTAGTCGTGAGAGTTGATTCACTTCCTGCAGATATGCATATAGATATTGCGCCTTTCAAAGATCATTACTGTGCCGGTGAGATGGTGGCGCTTTTTTCACCGTCGTTTGACTCACTTGATTTTCCTGACATAGATTTTAATTGGATTCCTTATACTAACGGAACATTCGACTCTCCCAATGGCATCCTAAATGCTGCATTAACACTTCAGGATACAACATTATATATCCGTGAAAATCTCAATAATGCATGCAGAAGCTCTGATTCTATACTGATAAATGTCGTACCATCATCAGTGCCGATTTCTGTGAGTGATACTACGTTATGTCCGGGGGAATCATTTAATGTCGTCATACTTTCCAATCAGGTCACAGAACCTGAATGGACTCCGGAAGAAGGCCTGAGTTGTACAAAATGCCTTAACCCAAATGTCACCGTGATAGGCGCACCCGGTTCATCACAGTCCTATCAATTTTCAGGAAAAATTCTGGAATGTCCTGTAGGGGCAAATTTGAACATAACTATTCCTGGCATAGAAGTACTTAATGTCGGGGCAAGAGATCATGTGGTATGTGCTGGTGATACAACTTCACTTATTCTACTTAATCCGGATGGGGTAATTAATTACAACTGGACGATAACGGGAGGTAATGCATCTTTGAGTTGTAACAGTTGTATAAGTCCTGTTGTAACCGTTAATTCCTTTGGAAATGTAACTATAATGTTATCTGCAGGAGTCATGGATCAAACTAAATTCTGTGGTGCTGCAGGATCTATAACATTACAAGCGGGTGAAATACAACAAGACAATAGCAATCAATTAAAAGCCTGCCCGGGTAAAACTGTGGTGGGATCGCTCGGAAACCCTGATTATACCGATATTCAATGGTCAACTCAGAACCCTGGTTTATTATTAAGTTGTACAAATTGTCCCAATCCTGTTGTTACAGTTAATTCCGAAGGAAATCTTCAATTTAGTGCTCAAATAAATGATCCTGATGTTTGCAAAGTAACCGGGCAGGTCGCCGTAAGTTTTTTCGATGAAGATGTGTCGAATATCCTCCTCACTCCAGACCCCAATGCCGGAACGGATATTGGACAAGGAGCAGATGTGATGGCGACGCTGAATGCTTCACCTTCTCCTTCATCAATTACATGGACAGTGAATGGTGTTTCTCTTGTGACGACGACGACAACCATTACATTCAATGCCAGTAATGAAATAAATTTTATTGAAGCCGCTTTCATTAATTCCAGTGGTTGTGCGCAAATAGATACCATATCCTTTCATACTGTACCTCCGGATTATAAAATACCAAATGCATTCACTCCGGACAATGGTGATGACAGGAATGACGTGTTCAGGATAATCATCAATGGCAATATTCAAGTCAGCGATTTCATGATATTTAATCGCTGGGGTCAGCTTGTGTATAAAGCAGCAAACGATGATCTGACAGGATGGGATGGCAGGTTTAAGGATCAACCGGCTGCATCTGATACCTACGTTTACAAGGCTACATTACGATTCCCTGATGGTCACTCCAAACTTGTAAAGGGGGATGTGATACTATTGAGATAACGCAGTTGTTAGTTTCTATTTCAAATATTTCATTCTAAATTCATTCCATCGTCACTTGTTAAGAAGTGAGTAAAATAGTATTATAGATGTGCTCAATAGTTGGAATACTTAATATCAGCGCTGATCACCAGGAATTGCGTCGCAGAGCGTTGCATATGAGCAAACTGATGCGGCATCGTGGACCTGACTGGAGCGGAATCTATGATCATGATTGTGCTATCCTTGCCCATGAACGATTATCCATTGTCGATATCAATACAGGCGCACAGCCACTTCTGAATATTGAACAGACGCACATACTGGCAGTCAATGGCGAAATCTATAATCACAAAGAATTAGAACAAAACCTCACTGTACCTTTTAAATTTCAGACAAAATCAGATTGTGAAATCATCCTTGCAAAATACCTGGAGAAAGGGAATGGATTTCTGGATGAACTGCAGGGGATGTTTGCGTTTGTGCTTTATGATAAATCCAAAAACCAATGGCTGATCGGCCGTGATCATATGGGCATCATTCCTTTGTACACAGGATATGATGAATCAGGAAATTTATATGTGGCTTCTGAATTGAAAGCGCTTGTACATTATTGCAAGACAATCACAGAATTTCCTCCGGGTCATTATTGGTCGAGTACGGATGCCTCGCCAGTGAAATATTATGATCGGGACTGGATGTCTTTCGATGCAGTCCAAAACAATACGAGTGACATCGCGGCATTGCGAAATGCACTTGAAATAAGTGTGCGTAGTCATCTTATGACAGATGTACCCTATGGTGTTTTATTATCAGGAGGACTTGATTCTTCCATCATCGCCGCTGTTGCAAAACATTTTGTCAAAAAGAGAATTGAAGATGACGACCTCACAGAAGCATGGTGGCCTCAGCTTCATTCATTTGCTATAGGGCTTAAGGATTCTACAGATCTCATCGCGGCAAAAAAAGTTGCAGATTATATCGGAACGATTCATCACGAAATGAATTTCACCATCCAGGAAGGAATCGATGCCCTATCAGATGTAATTTATCATCTTGAAACATTTGATGTTACGACTGTCCGGGCTTCTACGCCAATGTACCTGATGGCGCGCCGCATAAAAGCCATGGGCATTAAGATGGTACTTTCAGGAGAGGGTTCTGATGAAATTTTTGGAGGCTACTTATATTTTCATAAAGCGCCGGATGCCAAAGAATTTCATGAGGAGACTGTTCGAAAATTGAAGAGCCTTCATCTATATGATTGCCTGCGTGCGAATAAATCTATGGCCGCATGGGGAGTTGAAGCCAGAGTACCCTTCCTTGACAAAATCTTTATGGATGTCGCAATGCGGCTGAATCCAAAAGACAAAATGGCAGGTGATGGAAAAATTGAAAAATATATACTGCGAAAAGCTTTTGAAGATTATCTGCCGCCAGAAATCGCATGGCGACAAAAAGAACAATTTTCCGATGGGGTCGGTTATTCATGGATTGATAGCCTGAAAGAACTGGCAAATCAAAAAATAACGGATCAACAAATGGCGAATGCTAAATTCAGATTTCCTGTCAATACGCCTGCCACCAAAGAAGCCTATCATTACCGTGATCTATTCGAATCACATTTTCCATATCCCTCTGCTATTGATTGCATCCCAGGCGGTCCGTCAGTAGCCTGCAGCACACCACAGGCCATCTTGTGGGACAAATCACTCAGTGAGATCACAGATCCTTCAGGAAGGTCTGTCAGATCTGTTCACAATCAGTCTTATTAGTGAATTTACATTAGGATACAAGATCCATTCGACTTATTTATTTTCCAGATCTTCTATTTGCATGAAGAGCGCTTTCACTTCAGTCGCTTCTTCAGGCTTCATTCTTCCTGCCAGGATGAGACGAACCTCTCTTCTTCTACCTGCGCCATCAAAAAGAATTTTTTCTTCTGGTGTTTCAGGAACTACATGTGGTACTTTACGCGGACGTGAGGTCCTCGCGTCCAATGCCACGAATGTCATATACGCATGATTGGACATTTCAAGGTCAGCTCCGAATGCAGATGTTGTAAAGACTTCAAGATAAAGTTCGACTGATGTATGAAATGCCCTGGTGACCTGTGCTTTTATCGTAATGACATCACCTAAACGTATAGGTTTTGAAAATGAAACATTATCCACAGAAGCAGTCACAACATGCGCTCCACAATGTCGGGCCCCACAGATACCTCCTGCGATATCCATCCATCGCATAAGGTTTCCGCCCATCAAATTGCCTAATGGGTTTGTATCATTTGGCATGATCAATTCAGTCATCGTCGTCCTACTAAAACTGGGCGGACGTTCATCAGGTATATTCATCTTACGATTAATTATTATTCCGTTCGGACAAGAGCATCCATTATCGGTGCAGGAAATAGAGATTCCATCAATCCCATTTGATCTTTATTGATTTCAATAAGATACCATTGACTATTACTCTGAATAGCGATCATAGAAATCGTCACATTGATGGTATACGTTTTACCATCGCCATCCCATTTTACATTTTCTTTTCCATAGGATGTCTGAAATTGTTCAGTCATACCACTGATTGGTTTAGGTGCATCATAGATGCTTCCTTCATTGATTTTGACAGAGAGATTGCCGGTATAATCTACTTTCACAAACGTTTCATTTCCTTCGACAATAGGTTCTGAAGATGACTTAAACTTTATGTTGCTTCTGGTGAATGATAATCCATCCTGTTCCATACTGGTCATGAGATCAACGAGATCCTGTTTTGGTACCTGGGTGAATAATTTAGGATACATCAGATCAAAAGCCTGATCCCATTTTTGTTGATTAGATAATTCCACAAAAGAATTAAACTTAAGCTGGATATCAGGATTGACTTTTACCTGTGCTGTCAACGAAAAGGTCACCAGAAATGCAGCAACCATGAAGAAAAATTTTGAAATAGGCATCATACGTTATTTAAAGTAATTGTTTCTTTGAAAATATCGATTGGAGAAGAAGCAATGCCAAGATTAAAAACGAGACCAAACTCGCGCGTAACCTCTTGCTTAATACGCTGCAAATCTAAGGTTTTCCCAAGCAGGCTGCTCAACGAGCAAACGCTTTTGTCCGGGTCAACTATTCCACAAGGGATAATGTGGTCAAAATAGGACAAATCAGTATTGACGTTAAATGCAAATCCATGCATCGTCACCCATCTGCTCAAATGAACACCTATAGCACAAATCTTTCTGGCTTCAGTATCAGAGTTCAAATTATTGACCCAAACTCCTGTGTAAGAAGGATTTAATGAGCCATCAATCCCATAGAGAGAAAGGACATTGATGATGACTTGTTCAAGACTTCGCACATACCTGTGCACATCTGTAAAGATTAAATCAAGGTCCAGGATCGGATAACCTACAAGCTGCCCCGGCCCATGAAATGTAATATCTCCTCCCCGATTGATTTTAAAATACTCAATCTGGTACTGAGATAGCTCCTGGTCATTAATCCTTAGATTTTCCTCAGAACCACTTTTCCCCAATGTGAACACCGGTGGGTGCTCACATAGAAGCAGATAATGATGCCGGGCATTTGGGTATCCTGCTCTTTTATTGTCAACTAACTCCTTATGTAACCTGGTCTGCAGATCCCATGCCTCCTTATAAGGCATAAGTCCAAGATCAAGCACATTCAAAGAACCCCCAGCTACTTCTTTCATACGACAAAGGTAAACCTTCCACTAAACGATTGAAATGACCTAATTCGTTCATAATGCAGACCAGATAGCAGATTAAGTCATAACTTTAGACTGCCAACCACCTCTTTACGATTTCTCCACACCAATTTTTCATTGATAACTATGTTTGGCCAGATGTATACTATTGCGAAGTTCCCGATTGAAAAAAATAATCCGCTGGGGATCCTTGTATTCGGATTGCTTGATTGCCTTTGTGCATTCAGTGTACAGGACATGAAAACAAATATCGTGGCATCGTATTTGATCATAGAATAACATTGAGATGTAACGACATCTCTTCATCTTTCATTTAAATCATTAACTCCATGAGAATTCTTATACTTTTTATTGGAATGCTCTTTATTAGTCTCTCCACCCAGGCACAGCCTGCACCGGATTTTACAGTCACGGATTCCAAAGGACATGTTCGTCATCTCTATGCTGACTATCTCAACCAGGGCAAAACAGTTCTTATTGAGATTTTTTTCACTACATGTCCTCCCTGCAATTCAATTGCGCCTTTGATGCAGCCACTCTATACAGAATGGGGCAGTGGAAATTCAGATGTCGAGTTTATAGAATTATCAAATAAAAACTTTGATACGGATGCTCTTGTCAATGCATACCAGGCTAATTATAACGAAACGTTTGTTGGTGTAGGTAAAGACGGAGGTAGCTTAGCGGCAGTGGTTCCTTATCAAAATGGGACTTATGGCACTTTCTTTGGTACACCCACGTATATAGTCATATCTCCGAATGGAACTGTCAATTTTGGTGTAAGCGGTTCAGGAAATCAAGCGACGATCAATGCCATTGATGCGGCGCTGACAGCAACAGGGGCTCAAAAGCCTGGTCAAATCCCGATCGCACCAGATTTCACAGTTACGGATATTGACGGACAGATTCATCACCTGTATGCAGACTTGCTTAACCATGGAAAAACTGTAGTGCTTGAGATTTTCAATTCAGCATGCACTCAGTGCGCTAACATCGCTCCTCTTGTTCAGACATTATACCAGGATTGGGGAGTTGGAAATTATGATGTTGAATTTATTGAACTGACCGATAAGAATACAGACACAGACGCATTGCTTCATACCTATCAGGAAACACATGGTGAAACCTATGTAGCCGTGAGTAAAGATGGGGGAAGTTTACCTGCTGTGGTTCCCTATCAGGATGGAACTTTTGGTCCGCAATCTACTGATCCGGTATTCGTGGTCATCGCCCCGAATGGTACTCTTCAATACGATGTTCATGGCTCAAGTAACATTGCCACTATTGATGCAATTAATGCTGCAATCGTTGCTACAGGAGCTCAAAATCCAACATTGTCTGCACAGGCTCCTGATTTTACAGTGACAGATTCACATGGACAAATACATCATCTGTATGCTGATTACCTCAATCATGGTAAATCAGTCCTTATCGAAGTATTTTATACTACTTGTCCCCCATGCAATTCGATAGCACCTTTGATGGAACCCTTCTATCAGGAATGGGGAGCAGGAGATCATGATGTTGAATTTTTTGAATTGTCAGACAAAAACTTTGATACCAATACGCTTGTCAATGGATATCAGGCAACATATGGTGAGACTTTTATTGCCGCCGGTAATGATGGCGGAAGTCTTGCGGCTGTCGCACCATACAAAAGTGGTCAATTCGGCCCCTGGTATGGGACACCCACGTACATCGTCATAGCGCCGGATGGTTCAATGCAATTCAATGTAGACGGAGCTAATAACCCGTTAACTATAGCGGCTATAGATGCTGCACTCCTGGCTACAGGTGCTATGAAACCACCGCCTGCTGAAACGCCTGTATCAGTTATAGGTCAGGTTCAATTTTTACAAGGAACTGCAGGAGTTGGAAATGCCTATGTGCAATTATTGAATGGTGCGGGCGATGTTATGGTACAAGACACCACAGACGCCAATGGCAGTTTTAACCTGCAATATTTATTGAGTCAATCTCAGCCTGATTGGAAAATTGGCGTTGTCAAAAATGGACTTCCACTCAATGGTGTCAATGCGATTGATCTTGTAAATATTCAGAAGCATATATTATTCATTGACACATTGGACACACCGCTTTTTAAATTGGCTGCTGATGCGAATAATTCGGGAACGATATCTTCTCTTGATGTGGTGACGATTCTGAAACTACTGTTAGGTAAGACTCAAAATTTTCCTGACAATCAGACATGGATTGTAATTCCTGCTGATACTGATTTCGGACTTCCTACACAAAAACCCCCGATCATCACGAGCACCACGATACCTTTATCGGAAATCACAAGTGGAGCAAGGTTACCAAACTTCATTGCTGTAAAGAAAGGAGATGTGAACGGGAATGCAACGCCCGGGCAATAAAAAGCTGACTCAACTAAGCTAAAAAAAAAGACGTGATCATCCTGATGATCACGTCTTTTTTTATTTACACAATGAGGGTTTAATTCAATTTTGAAGCCCAACCCTGAATTGCTGAATTAATTTCGACTTTATTTTCCTGGTAGTATGTATCTTTTTCATTGGCCAGACCGGTCTCAGCGGATTTCGTACCACTAGCCACAGCAGCAGTAAAATCACCTTTCTTTGCTTCAACTTTCGCGCGGATATACCAATTCCAGCTATTGTCCATTCTGTCTGTTGATTTCTTTATCCAGTCTAATGCCTGGTCAATATTACCATCCGCATCCAGCATAAATTGAGCCCCTTTGGCGTAGACTTCCCATTTTTTTTCTTCAGGAGAGGCCTCAAGAGCATTCATAATATTCGCCATGGATTGCTCCATTACATCCGTTTTGAATCGCATATAAAGACGCATTTTTTCCCAGGCAAGTTTAATATAGCCCATGTCAGCTTTCATATCATTGATGGTATAGGTCAGACGTTCCTGCATACCTTCATTCATCTTTGGTACAATAGTGAAGCGCAAGGCATCATCGGCTTCACTATACGCATAAGCTCCCCACTGGTCAGCCTTTTTGTTGAATATCACTGTCCATTCAGATTCACCGGGGATAAAAAACAAAGAATATTTCCCTGCTTTTAAATTCTGGCCTTCAATATTGACATCCGTGCTGAATTCAACTGTCGTAGCTTCATTTGCTCCTGCTCGCCAGACTTTATTGTAAGGAACTAAACCGCCCCAGATCACTCTTTCTTTTACTGCAGGTGCACTGTAACGGACTTCGACATTTGTCAATCCTATGGTATAAGAGACTGATGCTTTCGGGCTAATACGAGGGAGTACAATATCCTGAGCCTGGGCTACACCAGACATTCCTATCAAGGTGTATAAAAAAAGAAAAAACGGTTTTTTCATCTGTCTTCTGATATTTAGTAAGGGAATGATTTAGTAGAAATGGCAAATAATATCTTAGTATTCCGATTGCTCAATTGGAGATTTCAAACTCAATTGATGACAGCAATGCTCAGAACCGGCCAATTTTAACTAAAACGTAATCAAACAGTGTTTGGTATACAGTCAGACATCCTCTTTATCATATATTTAACAATTGTCTGCACCAAAACATGACCGGATGGGGCTTAAACCTCAAATTTTAGGTGTACTAAAATGGATGGCAATAAATATCATCCCCAGCTTCATAGCCATGCTCACATCTTCCGGAAGATTGTCAGTGACTACCCAATCTCTCGGATCACTTGTCCAGTATGTATTTACTTTAAAGAGATGATCAGCAGATGAATCTATCTGCCATTCGTCGTGTTGATTTGCATATTTCGTACCCCAGTTAAATTGATGCTTTCCGTCATTCAACTTCCAGCGATTAAAAACATTTGGCCAGGTTGTTCTTGCATTTACAGTATAATCACCGCAACGTATCTCCCATAAGTTGGGATCATCTTTCCATTTTTGCTCGACTGTAGCGACTACATCACCAATACGAATATCCCATTGAGTCCAATCATTCCGGAAAGCCCAACGCATCCGCAATTCTCCTTCAAGATCATCATTGTCCGTTTTGATCACCCACTCTTTGAATGAATTATCATACCTGGTCCCTAAACCAATAATGCTTTGAGCCTTAAGCAAGCCAGAGGTAAAGAACAGAAAAACAAAAACCACAAGGAATCCTGTTTTGAAAAGTTGAGATGTTCCTGCCGGGTGATTCAAATCTTTAAGTTGATTTATTTGATAATGGTATATAATTCTTCCAAACTGCAATTGGTACCTATAAGTTCAACGAGAATCCGGCCATTATAGATCACAGATAAATTCGCAGTGTGCGATCCGGAATTATATTGTTCGTCTATTTTATTTCCATCCAGAATAATGGATTTTTCATATCCATCATTTCTTATATTTTGAAATTGCATTGCTGACCATGGCGCTAATGAAGATATAGAAGTGGAATCGTTACCGACATCTGTAATTGAAACATAAATCATTTTGCCGTTTGTCTTAAAATTGGCTTCAGTTATTACAACTGTGGCTTTATTTTGCTTCATCTTTCTTCCTGTAAGTGATACTCTGTTTAAAGCCATCAAGCTCTGAGGTAAAATATTTCTCACAATGCCGGAATCAACCCACTCACCGCTTTTAAGTGAGGCAATCGTTTTGAGGAAAACCTCCTTACGGAGAGAACCGTTATCTGCTACTTCAACTAAAGGTTTTTGAATTGTATCTGTAGTACTTATTTCTTCCTCTTTTTGGGAGGTACCATTTTTGGAATTGCAATAGCTCAACTGCAAACAGGTGTAAAGCAGAATAAATAGTTTTAAATAGTTCATTTCGTTATGTTTTTAATTCCCATCAATGGTATCAACTGTCTGGCATCCCTAAGATGCCAGACACGACAAAAGATTCATATCTGATTTTTTACCTTAGAACGGAAGATCGTCAAAAGAAGATCCCTCATCTCCATTGGCTGTAGGTGCAGATGTTGGAAACTCTCCGGCAGGTTGGCGGCTGTTCGTTTCGTTTCCGGCTGCCTCTACTCGCCAGGCCTGAAGATTCGTAAAGTATTTTCCCTGCCACTCTCTCCCGCGCAGATCAAAATAGACTTTGATATTGCTTCCTTCTGCTATCGGATCGATGATTTCACACCGGTCTTGTACCAGCTGAAATTTAATGTGCTGTGGGTACTGTCCTTGTTCCACAAGGATGACAAATTCTCTGGTTTGAAACGTACCAGATTTTTGCTCCATGTCAAATTTCTTGTGGAGCTTACCTTCTACTTCGTACGACATTTTGATATTGTTTTAATTGGTGATTAATATGCTTTTGCAAATAAAACTCTTCCTTCTGATTTTTTACCTGTCAGGATACATTTTCCTTCTTCCATTTTTCTGTCGAGGGGTATACAACGTATCGTGGCCTTCGTCAATTCCTTGATTTTCAATTCTGTTTCCGTGGTACCATCCCAATGGGCTGAAACAAACCCACCTTTTTTGTCCAGGATATCGGCAAAAGTGGCAAAATCATCTGCTTCAAAAGTATTTTCCTGCCTGTATCTCAAAGAACGCAGCAGTAGATTCTCCTGTATATGCTGCAAAAGATTTTCAACATAACTGCCAAGCCCGTCTAACGGAATAAATTCTTTTTCCCGGGTATCTCTCCGCGCTACTTCAGCCTGATTTTTCTCCAGATCTCTTTGGCCTATAGCGACACGGACAGGAACACCTTTCATCTCGTATTCTGCATATTTAAACCCAGGCCTGGATTTCTCATCCGTATCATACTTTACTGAGATTCCTTTTGTTTTTAATTCTTTCACAAGCTTTTCCGCCACTTCATTGATTACAGGATCGGGTTTAGGCACAGGAATAATAACAACCTGAAGGGGTGCAAGTTTTGGAGGAAGCACTAAGCCTTCATCGTCACTATGGGTCATGATCAAACCACCGATAAGCCGGGTAGAAACGCCCCATGACGTTGCCCACACAAACTCCTTCTGGTTATTTTCATTTAGAAACGTAACATCAAATGCTTTCGCAAAATTCTGACCAAGGAAATGAGATGTACCAGCCTGCAGAGAGCGGCCATCTTGCATGAGCGCTTCAATCGTATAGGTATCTATGGCTCCTGCAAAACGTTCGTTGACCGTCTTTACCCCTTTAATCACCGGCATGGCCATATATGATTCAGCAAAATCGGCATAGATGTCATGTATCATGAGTGATTCTGCGATCGCCTCGTCCCGGGTGGCATGTGCTGTGTGCCCTTCCTGCCATAAGAACTCGGTAGTGCGCAGGAAAGGCCTGGTACGCATCTCCCATCTGACAACGTTTGCCCACTGATTGATCAGCAATGGAAGATCACGGTAGGATTGAATCCAGTCTTTGTAGGTACTCCAAATGATCGTCTCAGATGTCGGCCTTACAATAAGTTCTTCCTCCAGTTTTGCATCAGGATCCACGATAAGGCCATTGCCATTGGGATCCGCTTTCAGCCGGTGGTGCGTGACTACTGCACATTCTTTTGCAAATCCATCCACGTGCTGAGCTTCACGACTGAGGAAACTTTTAGGAATAAAGAGCGGAAAATAAGCATTGACATGGCCGGAATCTTTAAACTTCTGGTCCAGAATCGCGACCATTTTCTCCCATATCGCATATCCGTGGGGCTTGATGACCATGCAGCCCCTTACAGCAGAATTGTCGGCTAGTCCTGCTTTTTTGACAATATCAAGATACCACTGGGAATAATCCTGAGCTCGGGGGGTTATTTCTTTTGCCATACTTTATTTCAATCCAGATGCCTGGAAGTCATTTAGTTAATTTCTTTTTAATGTTTCTAACTGTGAAACTTATATTCTAAGCCAGGCGTCTTAGTTATAGGAATCGTCACAAAAGAGGTGACGGGATGAATTCAACTTTTAACAGCGCGGTGACAGGAATTTAAGCTCTTGTTAACTACATCGACTCCGCAAAAGTAATACTTTAGCAGTGGATGTTGAGAGTTTCCTGCCGACAGGCATCAACCAAATGCAAAACATGAAATTGTACACCTTAAAATTTTACCTGATCGCTCTTGGTTTCGCATGTGTGATCCCTGCAGCCAATGCCCAGTTTGATGATGTATATTATGATCCTGAAAATACAGTGGTCGACAATAATTATAATCTCAATGGCAATGACACAGGTTATACTACAGAAGATGATGTCACGTACTATGACAATGATGAATACCAGTACGACGACGATTATGATTATTATTATTCATCGCGAATAAAAAGATTTTACAGACCATCCTATGGCGCCGGATTTTATGATCCGTATTATGTTGATTCCTACAACTATGATCCGTTTTATAATGATTCATATTATTATCCGGGTGCTACCATCTATCTGAGCTTCGGCAGTTCAAGCTATTGGGACTATCGTAACTGGAGAAGATGGAACAGATTTAATAGTTTCCATCATTTCAATAACTGGTGCACAACACCAACAAACTATTACTACGCATATAATAGCTGGTGTTCTCCATCTTATAATTATTGGGGTGGATACAATGGTTATTATTCCTATTCGAATTACTATAACAATTACTATAACTCCTGTCCTTATCCTGTAAGTAATTATTATGGGATCACACATTCTACTGTGACTAATGTCAATTCAGGAGGAACAAGAGGCACATATTATGGCCCCAGAATAACCGGTAATACAGGTTCTTCTCCAAGAGGACCTATAGCAAATCCCGGAATTGTGCAACCGACGTATAAAGACAAAGATTCTGGTCTAACTCAATCAAATGACAAGCCTCGTGATGTAGAGAAAGGTGTAAATCAGGGAGGAAATATTGCGCCTGCTCCAGGCTTCCCGGGAACAGAACAAAGTCCTGACACTCAAACTGGTCGGATAGAAGGCAATACAAAAGGTGTCACTAAAGATGTGCCTGTTGATAAAGAAATAAAAAGAGAAAACACAAACACGACTCCAACCCGTCCTGTCTTCAGGCCATATCCTGCTAATGAAAAACCTAATCCGGGTTCGAGCAGGCCAACAACTGACAAACCTGCCTATACTCCTGAATCTCCTTCAAGAGATCATTACACTCCGAGTCCTACGCAGACCAGACCTGAACGTAATCCAACAAGAGATAATAACAAACCTTCCTATAACCCAACTCCGAGAGGTGGTAATGAAAGGCCAAGTTATACACCTCCACAAAGGAATAACGGATCAGGAAATGATAGCAGACCTTCATCCTCACCAACACCGAGACATGAAAACAACAATAGCAATGAAAGGCCTAGCTATTCTCCGCCGCCACGGAATAACGATTCCGGAAGAAATAATAACAGCTCAAGTGCATCACCATCATCAGGCAACCACAACTCTTCCAGCGGAGGAAGTAGTCGTTCAGAACCCTCAAGGAGTAGCTCTCCATCATCAGGCAGTAGTCCACGCGGCAAGGGGTAACACCTGCTGAAAATCAGAAAATAACACAACAGCATACATACAAGGCTGCACATCGAAAATCATTCGATGTGCAGTCTTTAAATTCATTTGATATGAAACAGTATTTATTTTATGCTATTTGTCTTTTATCGATGCTTCCGTCGCTATTAAAAGCACAAACGGCAACTGAAGCTTACAGACTCTCTACTTCTGATCCTAGCGGGACTGCCCGAAATCTTGGTGTAGGTAACAGCATGTTTGCCATCGGGCCTGATTTTTCAGCTATCGGTTCTAATCCTGCCGGATTGGGTGGATTCAGAAAAAGTGAATTCCTCATTACTTCAGGTTTTGGAATAAGTAATTATTCTTCTGCATTTACAACGGACAGGTTTAATACCCGTACAGGTAATTATTCAAAATTCACATTGCCTAATATCGGTTTTGTCGTTCAGGCGAGACCACAAAATTCCAGATGGAATACTACCAATTGGGCTATAGGTTTAAACCGGACTGCAGATTACAACCGAGAAATGCATTACCAGGGAAGTACGCTGGGTTCGATCACTGATTCATGGAAAGAACACGCCACAGGTATCGCCCCGGATGACCTGAATGGATTTGAAGAAGGACTTGCTTATACATCAGGTGCCATTTATGACTTCGAAAAGGACAACATATATGAAACCGACTATGAACAGAATGCTCAATATGCATTAAAAAAAAATGAAACAGTGACTTATGAAGGTGGCAAATCAGAACTCTTTCTTGCCTATGGAGCTGACTATGATCAAAAAATCTTAATTGGCTTTTCGATAGGATTTCCTATTCTTAATTTTACACAGACAAGAAACTACACTGAGACTGACGGACCTGATGATGGAATTCCATTCTTCAATAGCCTTGCGTATAACAGCTCAATCAACACCACCGGATTTGGGTGGAATGCGAAAGTTGGTGTTATTGTAAAACCTACAAAGTATATCAACCTTGCTCTTGCTGTGCACTCACCTACAAGGCTGAACCTGACGGATAATTTCAATACTACACTTTCTTATGATTATACTGATGATATGCATAACGGGCCTATCAAATCGGAATCTCCCTTTGGAAGTTTTGAATATGCATTGAGAACTCCATGGAGTGCCACTGGCGGGATCGGTATAATAGCCGGGAAATCTGGATTTGTGGCAGCAAGTGCAAAGCTGACCGACTATTCAACAATGAAATATGATTATAGTGTAAGAGGCAATGGCAATCAATACAGTTCCATAGAACGTCAGGTCAATGACGATATCAAAACTAAATTTGGATCCGCACTACAACTCAACATGGGCGGAGAATATGTACTTAATAAATTCCGATTAAGAGGCGGTGTTTCGTTAGACCAATCTGCATATAATAATGATACGAGTTTTGATCCTTCCTATCATGCAGGACTTGGATACAGGGAGGATCATTTCTATATTGATCTTGGATATGTATTGACCAAACAGGACGATGGTTATCTTCCTTATGAAACCATGCAGGCGCCGCAACCTTTAGTTGTGACGGAATATACACATCACAGGTTATCGGCGACTTTTGGTTTTAAGTTCTAAAGAGATTAAAATCCAATAAAAAATTAAGGGTACAGAAAGGTCGCGGCCTGTCCGGACCCTTAATTTTTTACAGCATCTTATCTTTTGAATGTAGTCTTGACTCAATGATCATTTCATTGATCGCATTTTGTGTTCTGCTGACTACGTTTTTGCGGAGATCTGAAATTATAGGTTCACCAATTTTACCTTTCACCATAATTTTACCTGCAGGCCTGAAGATTCTGACAAAATAGGTCATTAACTTCTCTTGCGACCAATAATAGCTACTGTCAGGATATTCAATCATGACGGGGACTATAGGCACGCCCAGGTCAAATGCCAATTCAATCGCACCTTTTCTGAATTCCCCTGTGAGATCTTCACTGTGTGTTGTTCCTTCCGGATAAATCATGACGGAACAATTCGATTTTAATAAAAGCTCAATCGTATTCAGTGCATTTTTACGGCTTTTGTGATCTTCTCTATCGACAAAAACAACTCCGGTTTCTTTTGCACCCCTGCCTAATAATGGATAATCTCCAACTTCTGCTTTGGATAAAATATACGTATCCATCCATGATAATTCGATGAGTGGATCAAGCATAGACCTATGGTTCGAAACATAAAGACAAACACCGGAAAATGGACTCCCTTGTTTTTGATAATCTATTCTTAATATCCGAAGTGCTGTAAGACAGAATTTTTTACGGAACCGAAAACTTCTATGCTCGTTTTTACCGGCTATGGTTGAAATGATAAGCAGTCTGCTTAAATAAAAAGCAAGAATGAGTATGACGCCAATGAATTTTAACCATGGTCGAATGGAGAAGAACATCAACAAAGATAACTTCCGCTAAATGCCAATTGAATTTATTGTTCTTGAAATGAAAGCGAAACGGAATTCATGCAGTAGCGTAATCCGGTCGGTTCGGGCCCATCGTCAAACACGTGGCCCAGATGTCCTCCACAACGGTGACAGACTACCTCTACTCTGGTCATGCCTGCAGAATGGTCTGTTATTTCACGAACGTGTGTTTTATCTATGGGTTGATAAAAGCTGGGCCAACCCGTGCCGGACTCAAATTTAGCTGATGATGAAAAAAGAGGAAGCTGACAAGCCTTACACAGATATACACCCGATGCATGATTGCTATTCAGCTTTCCTGTAAAAGGACGTTCGGTTCCTTCCTGCCGAAGCACATAAAATGAAGCGGGATCTAACTGCGCTTTCCAATCCGCATCTGTTTTCGTTATCGTGTGAATGGTATCTCCTTTGGTATCAACAAAAAATGCTTCTGTACCTTGGGCAGAAGAAGAGGCAGGTTGTTTTGTGTTTGGCTGTAGGCAGGCATTCAATGTCAGGGAAAAAAATAATCCTGATGCTAATACAAGACGTTGCATGTTCATATTAATTCTGGTCTTTAAGTTTATCCTTAAACTTAGTACGTACTTTTTGAATTTTTGGATTTATCACCATTCTGCAATAGCCCTGATTCTGATTATTGGCATAATAGTCCTGATGATATTCCTCTGCAGGGTAAAATGTGGTAGCGGGCACGATCTGGGTGACAATAGTCTGATCCCAAATGGTAGGTGCGACTTCTGCCTTTGAGTCTTCAGCCTTGCGTTTTTGTTCGTCATTGTAATAAAAGATTACCGAACGATACTGGGTCCCGGCATCCGCGCCCTGCCTGTTCATTGTCGTTGGGTCATGAGTCGTCCAAAGAACTTCAAGTAACTCTTCATAGGAAATGACAGAGGGATCAAATGTAATTCGAGCCACTTCCGCATGGCCTGTAGTACCGGTACATACGTCCCTATAGGTAGGGTTAGGCAGTGTGCCGCCCATGTATCCGGATTCGACCTGCATCACGCCTTTTAGCTCTTGAAAAACAGCTTCAACACACCAGAAACATCCTGCTCCAAAAGTTGCAATTTCAGTCTTCATATCGTTAGGAATGGTTTGATCCGGAGATTTGGTCACCGGTTTATGATCAGTTGATTTCTGTGATTCGCAGGAAGAAGTGATGCCTATGGAGATCAGCAGAAAGAATAGAGATTTAGTAAATTTCATGAGCTATAAACGTATATGATTACCAAAAGTTAAGTGCATATATCTATAAAAATAAGACTTTGGTCGTGTCAATGGGTGTAATGATTATAATTCTTAATTTTGCACCGTTTTTCAGCGGGATACGCTGCAGTTTAATTCTTTTTCCCCTTAATTCCAATAGGGACCTCGTAAAAATGACCTAATCACCTTATTTAACAGAATATGAATCGTAATAAAAAACAATGGTTCCTGACCATTTTGACTTCGTTTATCCTTACTGCCGCTTTTGGCCAGCCAAAAGAACCGGGCCCATTCGATTTTGGTAAAATGTGGACTTTTGAAAACCCACCCAAAGAATGGTTCCTGAAAGAATATCAATATAATCTTGACAATTCATGGTTCGATGCAGGAAGGAAATCTGCTCTTCGGTTTGCATCATGGTGCTCCGCATCTTTTGTATCTCCCAATGGTCTTGTCATGACCAATCACCATTGTTCTGAGCCAGTCGTGAGTGACCTTCAGAAAGAAGGAGAAAATTTTGACAAAAATGGTTTTTATGCGTCCACCTATGCAGAAGAACGTCGCAATTCGGAGCTTTTTGTTGAACAACTTATCATAGTTGCTGATATCACAGATAAAATGAAAGCTAAACTGGCGAATGTAGCCGACGATTCTGAAAAGATGGCGAAGACAGAAGAAGCAATGGCTGCAGTCAAAAAGGAATACAGCACAATGAGCGGATGGGAAGGCTTACGCACCCAGGTCGTTACCTACTATAGTGGTGGAAAATATTCTCTTTATGGGTATAAGCGATATGATGATGTTCGCTTAGTGTTCATTCCTGAACAGGAAGTTGCTTTTTTTGGTGGTGACCCGGACAACTTTACTTATCCAAGATATAATCTTGATTGTACTTTCTGGCGTGTCTACGATGAGAATGGGAAACCAATGAACACAACGGATAATTATTTCAAATTCAATACAGATGGCATAGCCGAAAACACGCCTGTGTTTGTAATAGGTAATCCAGGTTCAACAGAACGATACAGAACAGTTGCCCAACTTGAGTATGACAGAGATTACAGATATCCTGTCGATATTGAATTTTTCACAGACAGGATGAAGATATTGGAGGAACAGCAAGCGATGTCCCCTAATGATGATACTAAGAATACAATCTTTAGTTTGGCAAACACCTTAAAAGCAACTAAAGGCACGCTGAATGGTCTTGATAATCCTGATCTTTTCGCACGGAAGGTAAAAATGGAAGAAAAAATCAGAGCTAACAGTACCGGTAAAACGTATTGGGATGATATGGCAAAATACTATACCGTTCTTTCCAAATACGGATCTGAAGTTCGTTTCCTTGCTCCTTCTCCATTTTCAGGAAAAGTCCTTCCACTATTGTATTCGATCAATGATTACCTAAAATTAGCTGAAGAGAATCCCCAAAGCGCAGAATTGGAAGGCCTTGAAAAAAAGATGTCAGAAATGGCACCCGTAGTGAATGATCCTAAAGAGGTGAAATTATTTGCCATGGTTTTGAAAGAGCTTAATGATTTCGCACAACCGGATGATGAATATTTAAGGACCATTCTTGATGGCAGGACGCCTGAAGTCGCTGCGAAAGAAATACTGTCCAAAACTGTGTTTGCTGATGAAAAGGATTTATCGAAACTACTTGATAAGAGCACAAAGAAATTTCTTCGCAAAAAAGATCCGCTGATCACTGCGGCTCCTTTATTGGCTGATCAATTTGAGAAGGCTGTGGAGGCTTTCAAGTCAAGTGGACCTGCCCGCAAAGCACTCGAGCAAAATATCGCAGGTGAGGTATTCAAAGTATATGGCACTGCATTACCACCGGATGCCACGTTTACACTTCGAATTTCGGATGGAAGAGTAAGAGGATATGAATACAATGGCACAACTGCTCCTTTCAAAACCACGTATGCCGGGATGTATGACAGATACTATTCATTTGATGGGAAAAGCCCATGGTCATTGCCACAACGCTGGCTGACGCCTTCAATGGACTTATTGAAATCACCAATGAATTTTGTCTGTACACCGGACATCATCGGGGGAAATTCCGGTAGTCCGATCATTAATGTAAAAAGAGAACTTGTCGGATTAGTATTTGATGGGAATATCGAATCGCTCCCGGGCAAATTTATTTTCGATGATGAAAGCAATAGAACAGTTGCCGTACATGCAGGTGGTATTGTCGCAGCATTGCGTTATGTCTACAAAGCAGATCGTCTTGTAGCAGAGCTTATTGGCAATTAAAATCAAATTTCAAGCAGTTGATTTGATAGAGCCCGGATTCATTCGGGCTCTTTTTTTTACCTTTCCTGAAATCATATTGCAATCATGAAATCAGCACATGCCCTTTTCATCCTGATCTGTTGTTTTTTCACGTCACAAAGTCAAGCCCAGGTAGGAGCGGCACCTGACAGAAAAGAAGGCATAGGCCCATATCCTCAGATGATCATACGTGGAGCTATATTGATCAACGGAACAGGGACACCTCCGTTTGGACCTGTAGATATTGTGATTGAAGGCAATAAGATCACTGACATCAGAATAGTTGGATCGCCGGGCGTTAAACCTGATAGCGCGGATCGTCCCAAATTAAAAGCAAATGGATACGAACTGGATGCCACCGGAATGTATGTGCTGCCGGGATTTATTGATATGCACGGTCACATCGGTGGTGACGCTCAGGGTGTGGATGCAGAATATGTCTACAAATTATGGATGGCCCATGGTATCACAACCATTCGTGAACCGTCAGCCGGAAATGGGTTGGAGTGGACGTTGAATGAAAAGAGAAGGAGTGAAAAAAATGAAATTACTGCACCCAGGATTTTTGCTTATACTGTTTTTGGTCAGGGTACAACTGAGCCTATCTCAACAGCAGATCAGGCAAGGAAATGGGTGGATGACAATGCAAAGAAAGGCGCGGATGGAATAAAATTTTTCGGAGCTCCTCCTGAAGTCATGCAAGCCGCATTGGTTGAGAATAAAAAACTTGGTCTTCGCTCGGCATGTCATCATGCTCAATTAGATGTAGCGCGGTGGAATGTGCTTAATTCAGCTAAAGCCGGACTCACATCAATGGAACATTGGTATGGACTTCCTGAAGCTTTATTCGAAGACAAGACCATCCAGGATTATCCTGTCAATTATAATTACATGAATGAGCAGGATCGTTTCGCGGAAGCGGGCCGACTTTGGAAACAGGCGGCACCACCCTACTCAGCGCATTGGAATGAAGTGATGGATGAATTGATATCACTTGACTTTACTATTGATCCGACCTTCAATATTTATGAAGCTGCAAGAGATCTGCATCGTGCCCGAAGACTGGAATGGCATGAAGATTACACGATGCCCAAACTGTGGGAATTCTATCAGCCAAGCCGTACATCACATGGATCATTCTGGCAGTACTGGGGTACAGAACAGGAAGTCGCATGGAAAAATAATTACCGGCTGTGGATGATGTTTGTCAATGAATATAAAAACCGGGGCGGACGCGTCACCACAGGTTCAGATTCCGGATATATATTTGAGCTTTATGGCTTTGCATACATACGTGAACTTGAATTATTAAGAGAAGCGGGGTTTAGTCCACTGGAGGTGATCAGATCGGCTACATTATATGGAGCACAGGCACTGGGAAAGGATAAAGAAATCGGAAGTGTCGAACCGGGCAAGATGGCAGACATGATCATCATTGATAAAAATCCGCTTGAAAATTTACAATGTCTCTATGGTACCGGGGCGATCATGTTGAATGATAATAATGAAGTGGTACGCGTGGGTGGCATAAAGTATACGATCAAAGATGGTATCGTCTTCGATGCAAAAAAACTGTTGAGCGATGTAAAAGAAATGGTCGATCGTGAAAAAGCAAAAACAGGATTTCAAATTTATCAACCGGGAATGGAACCTGTAAAATAATAATCTAATTTTCTTTCGAACCACTAAATCATTTTCAATGGGACATCGTCGGGCGTTTCTTCAGAACCTGGGCCTCCTGGGGCTGAGTACAACCTCAATCACAAAAATATTAGAACAAAAAAAGAGATTCATACCTTTTGCATCATCTGAGCCAATGCTCATGTGCAGTCGGGGTGAGTTCTGGGGAAAGAAAGTACTGACTCCGGCATGGGATGTGTTACAAGAGACAAATAATATTCTTGATGCTATTGAAATAGGTGCAAATATATGCGAACTGGATCCAGCGGATCAGTCCGTAGGTTATGGTGGACTTCCTAATGAAAGAGGCGTTGTACAACTTGATGCATCTTGCATGTACGGTCCCACATATCGGTGCGGCAGTGTTGCCTCTCTTGAAAACATAAAGAAAGCATGCTCAGTAGCACGTCTGGTAATGGAGAGGACAGATCACACATTTCTTGTTGGTCCCGGTGCTTTGGAATTTGCAAAGGCACATGGATTCCCCGAAGAAAATTTATTGACAGAAGAATCGAGGCTGAAGTGGCTTGAATGGAAAGAAAACATGAGTGATAAGGATGATTGGATTCCTCCGGATGATGGTGTCTACATAAAGAAAGCCAAGAAAGGAGGAACGATTAATGTATTGGGAATAGGAATGAAAAATGACGTGGCGGGTATTACGACTACCAGTGGATTATTTGCTAAAATTCCAGGACGTATAGGCGACTCCCCTATCATCGGTGCCGGAATGTATGTAGATAATGAAGTAGGGGCAGCCGGTGCAACAGGGCGTGGCGAAGAAGTAATCCGCACATGTGGTTCTTTTTTACTAATAGAAAAAATGCGTGCAGGGATGTCTCCACAGAAAGCCTGTGAATTTGTATTGGAAAGGATCATTGATATCAATGGAGGACTTGACAAAGTGGATTTCAATGTAAAGATGATCGCGATGAATCTGAATGGTGAAACAGGTGTGGCCTCAATAGATCCTGAAGATCACATGTCTCCTTATGCATCCATCATCACTTCAAAAGGATATAAATTGATATCAGGAAAAGCTATGCGGTCGATGTGAGGCGTGAGCAGGAAGCAGTGAGTTTTTAGTACTATGTAGGATACTAAAGGCAATGTACAATAAACCATACTTTATTTCAAAGATCAAGCAGGCCTTCGGGAATCTCCATCAAAATGATTTTATTCTCTTTGTCGATGGATGAAATTAGCGGCTCGCTAAGTGGAATGAGGATTTCTTTTGAATGAATATTGATGATCGCCATGAGTTGTTGAGGGAATTCTTCAACGCGAAGAATAACATAGGTTTCTTTACTCTTTAAATCCAGAATCTTGTATTCATCCCATTTCCCACGTAGATTTTTAGGCGAATGCTGATGTTTAGACTTTACAGATTCTAATGGAATATAAAATTCAATATTGCCCAGTATATCTGAATCTTTTTTATTTAGGACATCTTGCAGGGAAATCACAAAATGATTACCGTCTTCGACATCTGTGATTTGATAAGGAACTTTGGAACCATCCAGATCAAAGAACAAATAAGTCTCCTTTCGAATGTAGGATTTCAATTGCTGATCTACACGTATTCGCAATTCTCCACCGGTACCATGGGACCTGAGCGCCTTACCGATCAAAAAAAAGTCTGTATGTGTGGGGAAAACAGGATTCAATTGTGATCGATCATTATCTGGGACAATATATACCCTTTGCCTGCCTGTTCATTCCATGGCTTACCCAAACATTGGGTGAGGTCTCCAAATGGAATACAGCGACTATCCAGGATCGAATCAGTGCGGGATACAAGACCAATATTTCGTACATATTTTTCTAACAAGAATCGTCTCATGGTTCCGTCATCTGTGTCCGTCTGACTGATATGCATAACTTCTCCATCGGCAAATGAATAATCTCCGATTTGATCAGCTACATTTATCGCAAGTACTCTTGACTCCCATTCCTGGAATGGCTGCAACAATTCTGTTCCTACCAGGATAGTTGCAGATGTAGGGATATACGATGTAGCTGACCAGTATTTTCCTTTCCTCAAAGGGAACGTCATCTTAAGGAATTTGAGATTCTCTTCTGTTCGTGTAGCTTCTGTCGAAGATCGACCTGCAGTCCAAACATCTGTAACTTTCCAGCTTTCTTCAGGTGTATTCCTTCTTGATCTGTGCAGGTAAAACAATGTATCCCCTGACAATGCAATTTGAAAACCAGATACTTCTTCTTTCATCTGAAATGAGACTGTATCTTTTATATTCCCGCCGGATCCATCATCGAAGACAATCGAATCTACAGCATAGACTATATATTTGCCAAATTGTAATGGGAAGTATTCTACAGAATGGTCAGGTGCGGGTGCTTCAACTTTATCCTTCACGCATGCAGTGAAAAATATTAATACAAATCCATATAAAATAAACCTGATTTGCATCTTCTTTAATTTCTTGAACTGCCCTGGATGATTCCACCGCCGACGACGTCATCACCTTCATAAAATACAGCTGACTGACCCGGTGCAATTCCACGAACATTTGCCAAAAATGAAACTTCAACTTTTGAGTTGTCCAGTTGCGTTAATTCACTCATGGTACCTGAATCACGATAACGGATTTTTGTCATTGATTCCATCCTTTCCGGCAACTTGTCATACTTCAGTAAATTGATTCCACTGACCAGCATGCTGTTCCGAATCAGATCATCTTCCTTGCCTAAAACAACAGTATTCGTTTCCGGAATAATTTCGGAGACAAACATAGGTTCGCCAAAGGCCATTCCAAGTCCTTTACGCTGACCAACAGTATAAAATGGAAAACCTCTGTGCCGACCCAAAAAATCACCGTTCTTATTCACAAATGCACCTCCATTTACTTTTTCAGCCAGCTCAGGCACTCTTCGATTGAGAAAGCCTCTATAATCATTGTCCGGCACGAAACAGATTTCATAGCTCTCTGCTTTTTTTGAAAGTTCGAGATATCCATAATCAGCGGCAAGTTGTCTGACTTCGGGCTTAGTCATTTCACCCAATGGGAATATACTTCTTTTAAGGCATTCCTGACTCAGTCCCCAAAGAACATAAGACTGATCTTTGTTGTGATCAACAGCCCGTTGAATAAAATATCGTCCATCCTGTTGACCTATGCGTGCATAATGACCCGTGGCGATGTAATCGCATCCAAGGGCATCTGCTCTTTTCAATAATGCTTCCCACTTGATGTGTGTATTACAAAGCACACAGGGATTTGGTGTACGTCCGTGTAAATATTCATCCACAAAATTATTGATGACATAATCGCCGAATTCTTCCCTGATATCCACAATAAAATGGTGAAAACCTTTTTCTACTGCCA
Organism: Chitinophagales bacterium; assembly: GCA_038252065.1. GTDB lineage: Bacteria > Bacteroidota > Bacteroidia > Chitinophagales > Saprospiraceae > Opimibacter. Next base: position 55,664 of record JBBSAQ010000007.1, on the reverse strand, counting down.
CCTGCCGGGCATCGTTGATACTATCCAGACTGCAGCATCCGGTTTCTTTCCGGTCACCACCACTGGTTGCGTAATCCCATGTTTTCATGGTGATACCGATGATCTCATACCCCTGATCCTGAAGGATCATGGCGGTGACGGTGGAATCAATCCCACCACTCATAGCTACTAATATTCTGCCCTTTGAACTCATGTAATCGGCTGCAAAGGTAGGGAAAAAGGCTAAGGAGAAGATGAAGGAAAAGGAGAAGGCAAAAGCTAAGGAGACGATGATATCATCTGATATCACTTCTTTGGGATACATGTCACTACATTTCTGATGCCCAACGTATATTGTGGGACAAGATCTGATAATCAAAGACAAAACAATCGAATAAACCTCACTAATGGAACCCTCAATGACAGATTCACCACACATATTGATGATCAGTGCAGAGTGCTATCCTGCTGCCAAAGTAGGCGGTCTGGCAGATGTGGTAGGGTCGTTGCCCAGGTATCTCAATAAAGGAGATGCCCGATGTGCAGTCATCATGCCGCATTATCACAATGCCTGGATCACTCAGCAGGAAGTCGTGGAGAAGCATTATGGTTCATTTCATATGGGCTGGGAATGGATTGAGTACAGAATCTTTTATATCGTACATGAGGAACTGGGTTACGATCTGTACACAATTGAAATCCCCGGAAAATTTGACCGACCTGGTGTATATGGTGATCATCAGGAGCCTTATTACCGCGACGAAATCGAAAGAAATATTGCATTCCAGCGATGTGTTTTGCATTGGTTGATGCATTGGGAAAAATTACCTGATCTTATCCATTGTCATGATCATCATACAGCCCTGATTCCGTTTATGATGACCCGGTGTCCTGAATTCTGGAGATTGGGAAATACACCGACCATACTTACGATTCATAATGCTGCTTACCAGGGGATGTTTGGATGGGACCGTCAATATCTTCTTCCTGAATTTTCGCGGGAAGCATCAGGGCTTCTCGACTGGGGACATGTCATCAATTCACTAGCCTGTGGGATTAAATGTGCATGGCGGGTGACCACGGTTTCAGAGAATTATCTGCATGAATTGATGGAGACGAGTGGATTTGGATTGCAGGGATTGTTTCGCAGTGAACACTGGAAATCGAGAGGTGTCATCAATGGCATTGATTACGATTACTGGAATCCCGCCCAGGATCATTATCTCACCATGAGACTCAAAAAGAATATTGACAAATGGAAACATGACAATAAAGTGAGCTTGCTTAAAGAACTGAAGATGCCGACTGATTTACCACTTCATATTTTTATCGGACGGATGGTATATGATAAAGGGATTGATTTTCTTGCCAATCTGATTTATCAATACATGATCTATAAGCGAGATGTATGTTTTATCATTCTCGGGACTGGAGATGGACGCATCGAGGATCAATGCCGCATGCTTGAACACAATTTTGGTCCCCATGTCCGATCACTCATCATGTACAATGAAGGTGTCGCACACCGGTTATATGCTGCTGCTGATTTCTTGTGGATGCCTTCAAGAACAGAGCCTTGCGGTCTTAACCAAATGTATGCGATGCGATATGGAACGGTCCCCATCGCCAGGGCCACGGGTGGCTTATTGGATACGATAGAACCATTTGATGGAAATGAAGGCGATGGATTTTTATTCCATGATCTTGAAGAGTATCAGGGCATGTGGGGCATTGAAAGCAGCAGCCGATTATTTAAAATGCCTGAATTACATTCCGTGGTCAGAGGAAAGATTATGGCTAAAGATCTTTCGTGGGAACACTCAGCGGCAAAATATCTCGATATTTATCATGAAATAATTCCAGCTAAACCAAATGCATAATTTAAACAGAGAAGTCCTTTGCGTGATCCTTGGAGGAGGAGCAGGTTCACGATTATATCCTCTTACTGCGCGCAGATCAAAACCTGCAGTGCCTCTTGCTGGGAAATACCGACTTATTGATATTCCGGTTTCAAATTGTCTCAATTCGGGATTCAATCGGATTTTCGTTCTGACGCAATTCAATTCTGCCTCGCTCAACCGGCATATCAAAAATTGTTACCACTTTGATTCGTTTAGCCAGGGCTTTGTTGATATTCTTGCCGCCGAACAGACACCAACAAATAAAGACTGGTTCCAGGGAACTGCCGATGCTGTGCGGCAGACCACAACACGACTTGATGAGTATGATTACAATTATGTCCTGATTCTTTCAGGTGATCAGCTATATCAAATGGATCTGGCGGCATTTCTGACACAACACATTCAACTCAATTCAGAATTGACTATTGCCACTATACCGGTAACAGCTGAAGATGCCACCGGGTATGGAATCATGAAAGTGAATCAGAATCATGAGATCGAACGTTTCATAGAGAAACCATCTGCAGCAGAATTGAATGACTGGCAATCTGACGTTCCTGAAAGCTACGCGAAGGAGAAAAAAAATTATCTCGCTTCCATGGGTATCTATTTGTTTAAAAAAGAAACATTAAAACAATTATTTGCTCTAAATCCTGCGGAGCATGATTTTGGAAAAGGAATTATACCGTTTGCGATAAAAAAGTTTTATAAAGTACACAGCTTTGCTTACAATGGTTACTGGGAAGACATAGGGACCATACGATCCTTTTTTGAAGCAAATCTTGAATTGGCGATGCCTCTGCCGAGATTTAACCTTTATGACTCACGCAACCCGGTTTTTACAAGATCCAGAATGTTGTCTCCTACAAAAATTCTCGGTACGGCATGCACGCATGCGCTTGTCGGTGATGGATGTATTATCAATGCTAAGGAAGTAAGTCAGTCTGTTATTGGTATTCGTTCACGTATCGGAAGAGGATCGGTGGTGAAGAAAACGATAATGTTAGGTATGGACACGTATGAAAATCTTGAAGATATGCTGTCCCATAAGATTATACCTATGGGAATCGGAGAAGACTGTCATATCGAAAATGCCATCATTGACATCAATTGCAGGATCGGTAATAATGTTACGATCAAAGGAAGTACAGAACTTGACAATGTCGAGACGGAGACCTATTGCGTTGTGGATGGGATTGTCGTATTGAAGAAGTCTGTAAATATTCCTTCAGGGACGAAGATCGGGGCTGTATAGTTATGTTTAGATTTCGTCTGTCTACGAATTCAGGTTGATCAGGATTTCATGCCCACTGCTTAATATTTTTCTTTCATTTTGTGGTTATTTGACTTAACAAAATAGTCATTTCGTATCCACAACTGGAACTATCAAACTAACTGTAACTATGCCTATTATCAGACAGTTATGACCACATGGCACGAATAATGGTGGCACGAGTAATGGTGGCTGGACAGGTGGTGGGACGAGAACATGCGGGATGAGTAACCTGTCCTCAGGTCCATTCAATCACTTTTATACCTTGCTTTCATTAGCTTTGACCTCTTTTTTGGGCTTATGAATCACATAGTAGTACCGGTCGATCTTTCAACGAACTCAAAGGATGCTTTGTATTATGCAGCCCATCTTGCTGAGCATGCCAGAACCGATATCATGATAGTGTACACCACCAGTCTACTTCAGAAAGTGGTCAGTTATACAGCAGGTAAAGGCGACAAGGCTGGAGAAGCCCAAAAATGGATATTGAAGCGCATCATAAAAATAAAGACCAGACACCCTGGCGTTCCGGTAGATTTTCGAATCATCAAAGGCGATACACTTGAAGGCCTGAAAAAAATCATCGAATCCACAAAGGCTGATATGGTGGTCATGGGCACCCAAGGTGAAGGCGAAAATCCTGAGACTTTTTTAGGTTCAACTTCCGGTGCGCTTGTCAAAACAACCGATATACCTGTCATACTTGTACCGCCCGGATTCAAATTCAACGGCATTGACAAAGTAGTATTTGCTGCAAAAAATACGTCTGTGAGGTATATCGGCGCTCTAGAACCGATCATCAGTATCAACCAGATATTCAAACCTCATGTTCAACTGTTACATCTCGGGGAACTTCCAGAACCGGTACCGGAACCAAACTTTAGTATCCTTCAGGTGATTAATGATATTACCAGGTATGGAAACGACAATTTTAATGAAAGTATCAATGAGTATCTGAGTCAACATCATGCCGATCTCCTCTGTGTCATCAGGAGGAAACGAGGACTTATCGAAAAGCTTTTAGGCCCTTCCAAAACACTGGCTTCCAAATTTTATACGGATATCCCGGTGCTTGTGCTTATAGGTGAAGATTAACTACCCGTCATGACCCGGACGATCACTCGTAGAAAGGAATTTGATGCTTTGGGAATACCCTTACCTTTGTGGGCCTTTATTATATCAGGAAAAACAATACATGGAACGTAATCATATCATAGGCTTTGTCCTCATTTTTGCCCTTTTAATGGTCTGGACGTTTGTCAATTCCCCCTCAAAGGTGGAAATGGAGAAGATAAAGCAAACACAGGACAGTCTGCACAGAGCGGAAACGATCAAGGATTCTGTTCAGACCAAAAAAATAGACTCGATAAGTACTGCTACACTGGTTGACTCCGCTCAGATCGCCACTAAATTTGGATCATTCGCCACTGCAGCCCTTGGCACGGACAAAACCGTCAGACTCGAAAATGACCTTTTTAAGGTTGATTTTTTAAGCAAAGGCGGTAAGATATCATCTGTCGAACTTAAAAAATACAGCAAGGCCCTTCTCGACGATAAGAAGAAAGAATATAAAATACCTCTTCACCTTCTCGAAGATCCAAAAGATATATGGGACATCGCCATCCCAACTCAAAGGGGTGATCTTCACACCGCAGATTTACATTTTATACCCACAGTGGATAACAATAAAGTGACTTTCACTGCCACTGGCCAGCAGGGAGAACGGATAATCCAGGAATATACACTGACAGGTAATCCTTACGAAATCAAATACCGTTTTAGCATTGAAAATGGTGAATCACTTATCGCCAACAGTGGGCAAACTGCAAAACTGACCTGGATCAATCAGCTTGACAAACTGGAGCGTAACAGTACTTTTGAAAGAAGCTATTCCACCGTTTATTATAAAGTTAATACAGAGTCAGTTGACTATTGCAGTTGCCGCAAAAACGATGTAAATGATCTGAGTGCACAACCCATAAAATGGATATCCCATTCAAATCAGTTTTTTAATACTGCGCTTATTGCTGATGAATCATTTAGTGGAGGCGTATTTTCCACGACGATGTTGCCTGATAGTAATGAGAATTTGAAAACGACGTCTTCTGTCGTTGGAATTCCATTCAATGGCTCGAATCCGACTTCAACAATGACGATGTATCTCGGGCCGAATGATTTTGACCAATTGCGTCATTATAAAGTCAATCTAGAAGATGTCATTCCATTTGGCCGCAGCATATTTGGTACGATCAACCGCTGGATCATTCGTCCTACGTTTAATTTTTTGCTTTTATTTATCCACAGCAAAGGTCTTGTGATCCTCTTTCTGACATTGCTCGTCAAGCTGGCATTATTTCCATTGTCTTATAAGATGCTGGGCAGCCAGGCGAAAATGACTGCGTTGAAACCTAAGCTTGCACATCTGAAAGAAAAACATAAAGATGACATGCAACAACAGCAAGTGGAATCTATGAAGATCTACAGGGAGTATGGTGTCAATCCGCTCGGTGGTTGTTTCCCTGTCGTACTGCAGATGCCGGTGTGGTTTGCATTATATCGTTTCTTTCCCGCTTCTATTGAATTCAGGCAGGCGAAATTTCTCTGGGCAACAGACCTTTCCTCCTTTGATGTATTTACCTATTTGCCTTTTAATGTTCCATTCTATGGTGATCATGTGAGTATGCTGACATTACTGTGGGCATTGAGTACGATAGCCTACACATACTATAATATGCAGAATGTAGATATGGCAAATTCGAACCCTGCATTAAAATATATGCAATATCTGATGCCGGTGATGTTCCTTGTCTTCTTCAACAGTTATGCTTCAGGTCTTACCCTTTATCTTTTGTATTCTAATACACTGAATATCATTCAGACAGTGGGTGCAAGAAAATATTTGTTTGACACAGATAAGATCATGGAAAAACTTAACGTCAACAAAGCAAAACCTAAAAAAGAAGGCGGTTTTCAGTCCCGTATAGAACAAGCGATGAAAGAACAACAACGCCTGGCTGCCGCCAAGAATACAAAACCGAATAAAAAGAATTAATCAGGTCATCAATTTAGCTCGAACACTTTTTCCCTGAGGGATGAGTCGAACCCACGTAAAACAAAGGCCAACCGTAGGCGTAATCGGTGCAGGTAGTTTTGGATTGACAGTGGCTCAATTGCTGGCTATATCCAACAATGTGCTGTTATTTGCCAGAGACCCTTTGGTCGTAAAAAACATCAATGACACACGCGCATTATTAGGCGTATCTCTTTCGCAAAGGGTAAGCGCTACATCCTCTTATGGCGAAGTAGCTACTGCATGCGAAGTCATATTTCCGGTCGTGCCGTCTGATGATTTCAGAAACATGATGAAAAACCTGGGGCCCTTGCTTTCACCTCGCCATATCCTTATCCACGGAACAAAAGGATTGGATACATCAAGGGTCATGGATATCGGGTCCTTTTCAGGGAAACTACACAGAGAAGATGTACGCACGATGTCAGAGGTGATCTATGAAGAAAGTAATGTCCTTCGCGTCGGTTGTCTCTCAGGTCCAAATCTGAGTAAAGAAATACTTGAAGGCCAACCCACCGCAACAGTGATCGCCAGTGAGTATGATGAAGTCGTGCAAATCGGTATTGATCTGTTGACAAGTAAAAAAATGTTTGTCTTCGGATCATCTGATATACTTGGTGCGGAACTGGCCGGGGCGTTTAAAAATATTATTGCAGTTGGCTCTGGATTTCTCAGGGGCAAAGGTTTGGGAAAGAATATGCAGGGGTTGTTTATCACAAGAGGGCTGCATGAGATCACATTTTTCGGCGGTTTGCTGGGGGCTGACAAATCTGCATTCCTGGGTACAGCGGGGATTGCCGATCTGATTGCAACCGCTACAAGTTCCAGCAGTCGCAATTTTACATTTGGCTTTCAGCTTGGGCAGGGACGCAGCCTTAAGGAAATAATGGAAACCTCAGATGAACTGGCCGAGGGAATCCGGACATTAAAGATCGCCTATTTGATGGCCAAGACGGAGAAGATCAGACTTCCGATCATTGAGACACTGTATAAAATCGTATTTGAAAATTTATCCCTTGAGGTCGCATTGGATTTCCTGATGAGATATCCATATTCAAGAGATGTGTCTATCAATTTGTAGTTCACTTATAAGCGGGTGGATTGTAGCCTAATCTGATTTCGTCTAAAAAGCGGCCGGGCAAGATGATCACTAATTATTTTAGGTCATCAGGAGAGGATATCTATATTTGACCTTATATTTTAACATTTAGTATGAAAATCTCACAACTACTAGGACTTGGAAGCGATTCTGATCAAAAAAGTGTCGAATTTCTGGAATCGGCCCTGATCAAACAGACACAACCCGGTTTTGATTACCTGAAGTTCAAACAATCTATTGAACAGCTGGCCGGATTAAAACTGGATGCTTCCATTTCGCTAAAGTCTGCTTTTGCCACGGCGTCCACGATGGGCGTGACAAAAGATTCGTTATTGCAATCCGCAAGACATTATCTCACGATCCTGGGTGATGAGAAAAAACAATTTGACCAGGCGCTAAATAATCAGGTACAGCAGCGTATTGATTCGCGTAAAGATGATCTGGTTAAATTGCAGCAAATGATCGATGAAAATAAAAGGCAAATTGCTAAACTTGAAAAACAAATCCTTGATTTTCAGCAGAAGATCTTACATTCAGATGAAGAAGTATCTGAAGCAAAAGCCTCGATAGATCAAACCAAACTTAAATTTGAAACGACCTATCAGCAATTTGTCTCCGCGATCGAAAAAGATATGACAGCTATTCAACAAAATTTATAATCTACACCACATGACTACTCAAGCGCAAGACTTCACTGGCAACCTTTCCAAACCAAAAACATTCTGGGGCAGGCCTGAAGGAAAAACAGGACTCCTATTTATGTTGGCTATTCTTGCCGGTTTGGGATATGTTCTTGTCAAATTTCTACCTCAGATCCTGGCTTTTGCATCTTCATTGCTAGGCCTTGTTGTGACCTTGCTTGTTCTCGGCGCCATCATCTACATGGTCCTTGACCCGAAGATGAGAACCCTTGTCAACTATATGTACAAGAGTGCCATGCGAAAGATCACAAGTATGTTCATCACCATCGATCCAATAGGTATTCTTAAAAATTATGTCGAAGACCTTGAAGACAATCTCAAAAAAATGGGTGAGCAGATCGGGCTGTTAAGAGGCCAGATCCGTAAACTTAAAACTATCCAGGAAGAAAATACGAAGGAGATCGATTACAACATGAAACTTGCGCAGAAGGCCCGTGAGCAAAATGTTGAAAAACAAATGTTACTCTCCAGTCGTAAGGCGGCACGACTTAAAGAGTCAAATGAGAAATATGCAGTGCTGGAGAATAAGATGAATATTCTCTATCGCGTATTGACTAAAATGTATTCTAATTCTGAAATTTTACTGGAGGATACAAAAGACCAGGTGAAACTGAAGGAAGAAGAACGCAAAGCGATTCGCGCAAGTCATAGCGCCATGAAGTCTGCAATGAGTATCATCTCCGGAAATGCCGATAAGCGAGCGATGTTTGATCAGGCCCTTGAAGTGATCGCTGATGATGTCGCGATGAAGGTGGGTGAAATGGAAAGATTTATGGAGATGTCAAGTAGTTTTATGGACTCTGTAGATCTGCAAAACGGTGTATTTGAAGATCAGGGAATGCAGATGCTTGAGGAATGGGAAAAGAATAGCACACTTATGCTATTGGGCGGAAAAACTGAAGATAAACTTGATATCAATGCTCCGCGCAAAGAAATTGAAATGCGGCCGAAGGATAATAAAAGCGAATATGATAATCTTTTCGAATCGTGAGTAGTGAGTAGTGAGTAGTGAATAGTGAATAGTGAATAGTGAATAGTATTGACAGGGCTTGCCCCTGTCTGCGTAAACCACCTGCGAGAAAAGTGAATTATTAATAATGAATAGTGATTGATCTTTGGTCTATTGTCTGTAGTCCATGGTCTTTCATCAATGATAGATATTTACAAATTTTAACTAAATAAATGAACTTACTCTTCATTTATTGGGTATAGGAAATACAATTCACCAGGGGCGAAAAAAAGAGAAAGTAATAAAACTTTATACTTTTGCGCTCAGAACATGTGAAGCTACCCTACTTCACGAATACAAATTTTATGGCAAAAAACCTTATGATTGTTGAGTCTCCTGCCAAAGCGAAGACCATCGAAAAATTCCTTGGCAAGGATTTCAAAGTAAAATCAAGCTTTGGGCACATTCGTGACCTGGAGAAAGGAAATGGTGCAATTGATGTAGAAAATGGTTTCGAGCCGAAGTACATCGTGTCACCGGAGAAAAAGAAAACAGTCAAGGATCTGAAAGATGCTGCTAAATCTGCAGATGAAGTCTGGCTCGCGACGGACGAGGACCGCGAAGGTGAAGCTATTTCATGGCATTTGTGTAGCGTATTAGGTCTCGATCCAATACATACAAAACGAATCGTATTCCGTGAAATCACAAAGCCTGCTATTCAGGCTGCCATCAAAGATCCCCGTACGATTGATCTCAATCTTGTCGATGCACAACAAGCACGACGAGTACTGGATCGACTAGTGGGATTCGAACTTTCAGAAACACTATGGAGAAAAGTAAAAGGAAAATTATCAGCAGGACGTGTTCAGTCTGTTGCTGTAAAATTAGTGGCTGAAAAAGAACGTGAGATCAATGCCTTCACTCCTGAGGCATTCTTTAAAATACAAGCCATCTTTAAAGTCATCGATGACAAAGGAAAAATCTATGATCTCAAAGCTGAACTTTCTGAAAAAATAGCAGACAAGCCTGCTGCAAAAAAATGGATCGAAGCCTGCAAAGCAGCAGAGTTTAACGTGGACAGCATTGATGTAAAACCTGCAACACGAAAACCCGCACCACCATTTACAACATCAACATTGCAACAGGAAGCCAGTCGCAAACTTGGTTTTAATGTAAAACGTACGATGTCAGCTGCTCAGAAACTATATGAGTCAGGTTATATCAGTTATATGCGAACTGACTCTGTGAACATCAGTGAAACTGCACAAAAAGCAATTCTCGCAGAAATCAGTAAAACATTTGGTGCGTCCTATGTGCAACCAAGACAGTTTACTTCGAAAGCGAATGCGCAGGAAGCACACGAAGCTATACGTCCGTCTTATCCTGAGAATTCTACAATTCCAGATGGAGATAAGGATATGGAACGTGTGTATGATCTGATCTGGAAAAGGGCGCTTGCCTCTCAGATGGCTGATGCCAAGCTTGAACGAACCGTTGTGAACATTTCTGTATCTGCCCATAAAGGTGAATTTCTTGTATCGAAAGGTGAGGTCATCAAATTTGATGGCTTTCTGAAATTGTACACAGAGAATCTAGATGATGAGCCTGAAGATGAGGATTCTACTATCCTGCCTCCATTGAAAGAAGGACAGAAATTGGATCTCAAAGAAATGACCGGTACTGAACGTTATTCTAAACCACCTGCACGCTATACTGAGGCCGGACTCGTCAAAAAACTTGAAGAGCTGGGCATTGGAAGACCTTCAACATATGCACCGACCATCAGTAAGATCATGGAAGAAGATCGTGGCTATGTCATCAGAGAAAACAGGCCGGGTGTTGAGCGGGCTTATTCTGTGATTACACTTACAGACAAGAAGGTAACCGAAGAAACAAAAACTGAAATCACAGGTGCTATATCAAATCGATTAGTACCTACAGATATGGGATTGCTTGTGACTGATTTTCTCAATGATAATTTTTCACAGGTGATGGATTACAATTTCACAGCGGATATTGAAAAACAATTTGACATCATAGCCGATGGTAACCTCGTATGGAATAAAATGATCGCATCTTTTTACGGACCATTTCATCAGACCGTAGAAGAAACTCTTGATTCAGTTGCGAGAGTTCGTGGACGTCGTGATCTGGGAATTGATCCTGTATCAGGACAAACTATCCTTACACAGATGACGCGTTTCGGACCTGTTGTACAGATAGGTACGAGGGAAGAAATGGGTGAAGATGAGAAGCCACAATTTGCAAGTCTACGACAAGGCCAATCGATTGAAACGATTACACTTGAAGAAGCCATGGAGCTTTTCAAACTGCCACGTACGCTTTCTGAATACAAAGGAAAAGAAGTATTAATTGGTCTCGGAAGATTCGGGCCATATGTAAAACATGGTGATGCTTTTATTTCCATTCCGCGTGGTGAGGATCCGCATGAAATAACAGAAGAACGGGCACATGAAATCATTGAAGCAAAGCTTCATGAAGACAGACCTGTTGCGACATACAAGGGAAAACCTGTTACAAAAGGTAAAGGCCGGTTTGGTCCGTTTGTAAAATGGGAGGGCACTTTTGTCAATATTCCCAAAAAATATGATCCTGATCATCTGACCGAAAAGGAAATCTTTGAATTACTTGAAGCTAAACTTGCAAAGGAGGCTAACCGGTATATTCAACAATGGGATAAAGAAAAAATAGCTATTGAAAACGGACGATGGGGACCATTTATTCGTAAAGGAAAAAAAGCAATCGCTATTCCCAAAGTAGATGGTGAACGAATGACACCTGAAGCTGCTGCATTAATGACTCTGGAAGAAGTGAAAGCTATTATCGATGGCGGAGAGCCACCAAGTGCGAAGAAAAAAACCGCATCGAAAAAGTGAGGCGTGAGATGTGAGATGTGGTCAAAACAGATTTGACATGACTGTTTCCTATGACTTGTTGAAAAAATCATAAGGTTCCTTTAGCTATACACCCTGAGGATGAGGGATGTCAATTAACAACCCTGAACAATGGTCTATCGTCCCTTTCCTAAATGGGATATTTATACTCAGGCAAATCGACACTCGGTGTCTTCCCTGCAAAAAAATTGTGCAGGGTATTTCCAATATTCACTAGTTGAAGAATTTGCTGACGTGGCATGACGACATTGTGGACGTAAAGAATCATCAGGTAATTCATGCCTTCCATGCTATAAAATCCCTGGCTGTCAAAATAACGGACCATGTCCGGGTTGTCAAAATGATAACGGATATAATCCTCATCTTCTCCACGCAGCAAATAGTTTTTACTGAATGTTGGATATTGTACAAAATCAATATCCTGCATACCGAAGTATGTGCCGATACGGTGATACCATTTTTCAGGCACCATCACAAAATGAGGAAGCGCAAGTGCTTTTGAATTTCTGAAATAAACGGTTTGCCTGTAGGTATGGCTTGAGTTGTTAGATTTAATGGTGTAACAATAATCAAACGAACAGGTAAATCCTAAATCATCACTTTCATGAATGATCATCGGTGATATTTTGTGATGATGGCCTTGTCTGAATAATTTAAAGTCCAATAACCATTTGATCATTCCCCAGTCATCATCCTTTTTGTATGACCAGCCCAGAGCACTCGCACAAGCTTCAAATTCATCTGTTCGTTGATCGATATTGTACCTGGCCATTATGGATTTTTCGTTTTGTCAAGATCGGAAATAATATCTAACGCCGCAGCTTCAGCACCACCACCCGCGGTCAGTTTGTTTTTAAGCTTCAGATATCCCTCCTGAATCTTCCGATAATTCTTTGGCTCCATTATTTCAAGAATTGTTTTTTCAATTTGCAATGGTGTGCAATCTTTCTGGATCAGTTCAGGTATTAGTTTCTCATCCGCTATAAGATTGACCAATGAAATGTAGGGCACTTTGATCAACCGCTTAGCTATCTGATAAGAAAATGGATTTCCTTTATACACCACAACCTGGGGCGTACCTGTCAGGGCCGTTTCAAGTGTTGCTGTTCCGGAGACGACAATCGCGGCCTCACTTTCATGCAGCACATTATGCATATCATTTAGCCGTAAATGTATGTTGGGCTGGTCTGAAATGATTTTCTCATATAGCGCAATCGGAAGATTAGTGACTGCGGCAACCTGAAATTGAAAATCAGGAAGTCTCTTCGCCAAGGCCACCATTTCGGGCAGAATGAGTTCAACTTCATGTCTTCGGCTACCTGGCAATAAAGCGATGTATCCTTTTTTTGCAATATGTAACAAATCGCTTTCTGCTTCGGCTTCCATGGCCAGCGGATGACCGATATAAAGCGCTTCCATTCCATACTTCGCATAGAATGCTTCTTCAAAAGGAAGAATAACATACATACGACGTACAGCGATTTTTATTTTATGAACCCTCGATGTATGCCATGCCCATAATTGAGGTGAGATATAGTAATAAACCGGAATGTTATGCTTGTGTGCCCATGAGGCCATGCGCAAATTAAACCCAGGGTAATCCACCAGTACTAACGCAGCAGGATTAAACTGTAAAATTTCCGCCTTGCATTTTCTGAAATTCTTCATGATATCCGGAAGATGCCTGATGACCTCCACGAAACCCATGTATGCCAGATCACGATAATGTCGTGTGACACTGACACCGGTAGCAGTCATGGCTTCCCCACCCCATCCTGTAATCAATGCATTGACATCATGTTTGAAAATAGCTTCACACAGCAGTGCAGCCTGTTTGTCCCCACTGGCTTCACCGGCCAGGACAAAATATTTCAACCCTCAAGAATTTTCAGACCGAAAATCCAAAACCATATGCCGACAAGAAGCATGCTGGCCAATAAGATACCGCGTATCGTTTCGTTATGATATGATTTCCGATATCTCTGCATCAGGATAAGATTTGCACATATTGCAAATAATCCCAGCGTACGTACACGAAAATCTTCAGCGAAACCAATATCACTTAATACCCCCATTGTATCCAGCAATTGGTATGTCGTAAGCAAAAGTGCATACACAACAGAGGGGATTAATAGCCCTATACCAAAACCCAACCAGAATGAATCTCTTTTTACAAATGGTGTCATGCATGCGGATTTAAAAGTTCCAATGATTTCAATCCGGGAATAGCCTGGTGACTTGTCAGATCATGAAGTGAGGGAACAATTGATATATACCCATCCCTGAGTGCATTGATATCAGTGCCAGGCCCTGCATCATTTGTTACAAAATTTCCTGTAAGCCAATAAAATTTTTGACCACGCGGATCTTCACCCTCCATAAATTCTTCTTCCCATCGGCCTTCAGATTGACGGCATATACGTGCTCCCTTTATATGACCATGTTTTGCGTGAGGAATATTGACATTTAGCAATTTTGCATTTTCAATACCATCCGCCAATACCTTTTCCATGATCAATTTAATCCATGGAGTAGCCGGATCAAAATCAGCTTCCATCGAATAATCATCCAGGCTAAACCCTATGGAATTGATTCCTTCAATCGATGCTTCCATGGCTGCCGATATCGTACCGGAATAAAGAATATTGATGGATGCATTTGAACCATGATTGATACCTGAAACACAGAGATCAATTTTTCTATTTTTCAGCAGAATATTTTTGGCAAGCTTGACACAATCAACGGGTGTACCTGAACACTCATAAGCCTCAATACCTTCGAATACAGAAACTTTGTGAAGACGGATCGGATCCTCCATGGTCACCGCATGGCCTTTAGCAGACTGCGGCGAATTAGGTGCTACGACTATAACCTCCCCCAAAGCCGAAGCAATGGCCACAAGTCTACGAATGCCTGGGGCAAACATGCCATCATCATTGGTCACCAATATCAAAGGCCGTTTCGTATGCATTTTCACTTATTTAGGACAACGGAATGTTTTGATTAAATATGTATCACTTCGCCGTAGGCAGCAGCAGCAGCTTCCATGATTGCTTCACTCATCGTCGGATGAGGATGTATGGTTTTGATGATCTCCATGCCTGTTGCTTCCAGTTTGCGCGCGAGAACCAATTCAGCGATCATATCCGTCACGCCAGAACCTATCATATGGGCGCCTAGTATTTCACCATATTTCGCATCGAATATAAGCTTAACGAAGCCCTCTGGATGTCCTGATGCTTTGGCTTTGCCACTGGCCGTAAAAGGAAATTTTCCAACTTTTAATTCATACCCTGCATCTTTTGCCTGTTGCTCAGTCATCCCTACGGATGCAATCTCAGGCTGACAATATGTACATGATGGAATATTTCCGTAGTTCAATGGTTGGGGATGATGCCCTGCTATTTTTTCCACACAAAGTATTCCTTCAGCAGACGCGACATGTGCGAGCGCAGGGCCATCCGTTATATCACCTATGGCATAGATACCGGGAATATTTGTTTCATACCATTCATTGACTACGACTTTTCCTTTATCAGTTTTGATACCTAATGTTTCAAGCCCGATGTTTTCAAGATTTGAGGTAACACCTGCTGCGGACAAAACTTTTTCACATTTTATTTCAGATGATTCTCCTGTCTTTCTGTTTTTGACGGTTACAAGGATGAGCTTTCCAGACACATCAACTTTTTCAACTGAGGTATTCCCCATCACTTCTATTCCGCTCTTTTTAAATTGTCTTGTCAGTTCTTTTGACACTTCAGGATCTTCCCTCGGAACAAGTCCTTGTTCTAAAAACTCAATCACAGTAACTTTAGAACCAAGTGCATGATAAAAATAAGCGAACTCCACACCGATAGCACCACCGCCTATCACGACGAGTGATTCAGGAAGTTTCTCAGGCACCATGGCTTTTCTGTATTCAATCACCTTATCCCCATCAATAGGAATATTTGGAAGTGCTTTCGCCCTCGCTCCTGTGGCAATAATAATATGATCGGCCTCATAACTTGTCACTTTACCTTCAGCATCAGTCACGTCAACTTTCTTGCCTCTGGCTAGCTTGCCTGTGCCCATGATGACATCGACCTTATATTTCTTCATCAGGAATTGGACGCCTTTGCTCATACTGTCAGCGACTTCCCTGGACCGCTTGATCACTGACTTAAGATCAGCAGCTACATTTTCTGCGACAAGGCCATAATTTTTGGCATTTTCCATATCATGCAACACTTCAGCACTTTTCAACAATGCTTTTGTGGGAATACATCCCCAATTGAGGCAAATGCCCCCCAGGGATTCCTTTTCAATTATGGCTGTTTTCAATCCAAGTTGGCTGGCTCGAATAGCGGCTACATAGCCTCCAGGGCCGCTTCCCACCACGATGACATTATATTTCATTTGATTGATTTTTAGATATTTTATTCAATTGGCCTGCAAATATAGTGAGGAGTACTGGCAGCAGCCCCTCATCTGGAGAGACGGATAGAATTTCTGACTACATTTGCAAAAGGATTTCGACGAAATCCTTTTGCTTCGTTTTCAATTGGGGTGCCTTAAACTACAGGCTGAGATCAAACCCAACGAACCTGTCCGGGTAATGCCGGAAAGGGAAAGAAGTAAACAATGAATTTGTTGATTGTTAAGTTACTACACATATGAAACAACAGCGCTTTGCTCGTGCGGTTTTGATCATTTCTCTATTGGCAGCAGCACCCCTGGCCTATGGTCAGTTTTATGTCCTTGGGAGAGCCCTGGATGATCAGGAAGTACCGTACGCCTTTTCCACAGCCCAGCTTCGGGGAAATGGCACATTCACAGAACAGCGATGCACTGAACTGGGTGTATTCAGATTTGAAAATCTTCAGGCCGGCGATTATGAGCTTGTCGTTATTACTCCATATGGTATCCGCCGCAAGAAAATTGACCTGCGGGGCAGCGTCGACATCACTTTTCACATCTCGAGAAATATTCAGATGGATGAGATCAGCGTCATAGCACGACGTGCGGGAAGCAATGAACCTGTGACTCACGATGATATCACAGCAGCAGAATTAAAAAGAAAAGATTTTGGACAGGACATGCCCTATTTACTTGAAGGTTCACCATCAGTAGTTGTCACTTCTGATGCAGGACTCGGAATAGGATATACCGGCTTGCGTATCCGGGGTACCGATCCTACACGTATAAATGTCACTCTGAATGGGATCCCTGTCAATGATGCTGAATCTCATACCGTTTATTGGGTTGACTTGCCTGATATTGCCAATTCAACGACCAATGTTCAGATTAACCGGGGTCTCGGTTGGAGTCAGCCAGGTGTAGGTGACTTTGGAGGTGGAATTCAGGTCAATACGCTTAGGTTTAATTATGAACCTCAGATCGGACTTCTTCTTGGTGGAGGGAGTTTTGGAACACGGAGGGCTACGCTGAATGTCTCCTCAGGATTGGTAAGAGGCCGTTTCACTTTTGATGGAAGAGGAAGTTACATTCATTCTGATGGTTACATTGACCGGGCAGAGAGTGATTTGTATTCCATTTACGGATGTGCCGGTTATCATCATGATCAATCCAATCTTAGTTTTATTTATGCCATGGGCAACGAGGAGACATACCAGGCATGGGATGGCGTACCTGAACAATATGTCTTTAATCCTGCATTGAGAACATACAATTCGGCCGGCACTGAAAAAGAGGGTACGCCGCATGACAACGAAATCGATAATTACCGGCAGACGAATTATCAATTGCATTTTGATCAGACGTTGACTCCATTTGCAAGATGGACCAGTGCACTTCACTACACAAAAGGAAAAGGTTATTTCGAACAATATAAAGCTGATCAGTTGGCCCTGAATTATGGAAGTGCTGAACTAAATGATACGACTGATCTTATCCGGAGATTATGGCTTGATAATGATTTTTACGGCTTCACCTCTACACTACAGATCGGATCTCCTGCAGACAGATATTTAGTATTGGGTGGAGGCTGGAATAAATATCTCGGCGATCATTTTGGTGAAGTGATCTGGACAAAGAATAATGTTGGAATCAATACTGACGATCCTTATTATTTCAATTCCGCTGTGAAAACAGATTGGAATTTATTCATCCGTAGTAACATGAAGATTACGTCTCATCTTGATGCTACAGTTGATCTCCAGTCGAGATGGATCCGCTATATGTTTGAAGGTCCTGATCAATCCGGTATTCTCAGTGACCAGCACGTCAGACATAGATTTTTAAATCCAAAACTGGGCTTCAGGTATCGCTTGAGTAAAAAGAGTTCTCTGTATTGTCTTACGGGAATAATACATAAAGAACCTAACCGTGATGACTATGTCAATTCTACTCCTCTGAGCAGGCCATTGTCTGAAAAAATGTGGGACACCGAAATCAGCTACAGATTATCTGACCCGAAATGGAATCTGGAATTGGTAGCCTATTCCATGGATTACAAAGATCAATTGGTTCCGACAGGCAGATTAAATGATGTAGGTGCGTATAACCGCGTGAATGTTGATAAGAGTTATCGTGCAGGTATTGAAACTGTATTGTCTTATTCGCCTTTTGAAAAACTAAAATTAGAATTTCAAACAACGCTCAGTGAAAACAAAATCAAATCATTTGATGAATACATTGATAACTGGGATACCGGCCTGCAGGAAATTATAACCCATACGGGAAGCCAGATTGCCTTTTCTCCGAATATACTTGGGAGTTTAAGTGGTGATTACAAATTTGTCTCAACCCAAACACATGAAATCAGTATAAATGCTACAGGTAGATTTATAGGGCAACAATTTGTAGACAATACCTCAACGGAAGCCTCAAGTCTTGATTCCTATTTCGTCACTGATGTAGGCCTGCAATGGACATGGCACAATGTATGGGCTGAACAATTCAGGTTCGGTATATTTCTAAGAAATGCCTTTAACGAACAGTACGAATCAAATGGCTGGATATATCGCTTCCGGTCTGAGGCATATGACCCAAGGCCGAACGATCCCTATGCCGGTTCAGAGGGTGGCAGCCTTTATCATGACAAAGGATACTTCCCCCAGGCTGGGCGAAACATTTATGTCAATCTGAGTCTTACTTTCTGATTAATAATTGTAGGTGAATCCGAGGCGGTATTCGAAAGGATCCCTCAACGATTCGAAATTATCAAGCAGATTGTAGTGGATGGAGACAAAGGTGCTGAAGGGATATCCATTTGAAGCGCCTATGCCAACATAAACAAAGTTCTCTTGTAATTTAACCCGATCAAGCTTTCCATCTGGAGATATCACAGGAACTCCATTTGAATACACATTGTATCTCGTCAGAAATCCCTTCTCATATTCCGCCTGTAGAAAAAGTCCTCTCAAGAAGGGAGTAGCTGAATCCCAACTCCAAAGTGGTTTATATCTGGCGAAAACAGTTGGTCCAAAGTCAAAAGCGCTAAACTTTACCTGATATTCAGGAAACTTCTGATAGTAGTAATTGGCTTTCAGCATGAATCCCAAAGCAAGAGACTCACCCACCTTATAAGCTACATTAGGCGCAAGACCAAACTGGAAACTATGATTGTAAAAACTGACGTTTCCCAGGTTTATACCATAGCCAATGGGTGAGGGTTCTTTTGCTTTTGGAGGCGCCTTCTTCGATTGGGCATTTCCATTTATCAAAATGACAAGGAGGAGGAGGGTAATGAGGATTATAAGCTTTATTGCTTTCATATGACAAAGTTGATAATAAGTGTCAAATTTCTAACGTATTGGTATGTTTTTTTTCTATTAAGGAAAGTTTAAATACTTATTTTTTATAATTTGCAGGCTATTGCACTCCCCCTTTGACAAATCAATCCTGAGTACAAAATAATCCCAATATTCTCTTATTTATTGTTTGTCACTTTAACACTTCAAAATGCGTAATAATCACTTGAGAATTTTCTCAATCTGTTCTCTCCTTTTTCTCTTCCTTTTCAACTCCAGTTTTGGACAATCTAAGATCCGGTTTAATGTACAACGGGCTACCTCGTCCGAAGACATTGCCTACAGGAAGGAGTTTAAAGCCTATAAAATCGGGACCTTTGACGCTAAGGCCACATCCGATATGCTCAGGACAAAGGATGACCATGACGCCATAGAACTCCAGGTAGAGGATAAAACATTCGCCTTTGAGCTCCACGCCCATGATTTGCGGACTCCTGATTTCAGGCTCACCGTTCAGGATGAAAACGGAACCAGAGATCTTCCCGCCGGACCTAATACGACCTATTACGGATATACAGATATTGGCAATTTTGGTGTACGTATCACAGCCGACGATGATTTCTTTTATGCCCTGATCATTCAGGCAAACGATGAATTCTATATAGAACCGGCATATGACATCGTTCCTACTGCAGATCCAAGCCAATATATAATGTATTGGAAAAGTGATGTCCTCACCAGAACTACCAATAACGCGTGTGGTGCACGAAATGCACCTCAGCATAACATCGCCCCTGATGATGAAAATTCTTCACCAGAAAACATGAACAGATCTTCAAGAGATGTATGTAAGACTGTTCAAATCGCACTTGTGGATGATCATCTAATGTATATTAAATACCAGAGCAGTATCCCAAATGTCACCAATCACAACATGGGTGTCATCAATAATGTCCAGACAAACTATGACACAGAATTCAATCCTGATTTTCAATTTTCGGTAACACAGGTCTATGTTTCGACCGGTACAGATCCCTGGACAAACAGCACTGATCCTAATCTTCTTTTGGATGATTTTACCAGTTGGGGTCCTTCTCACTTAAGTACCCATGATGTGGCAAGTCTCTGGTCAAACCGTGATTTTGATGGTAATGTTATCGGACTAGCATGGGTCCAGGCTGTGTGCACCAGTGTGCGCTATAATGTACTGCAGGACTTTACCTCCGATGCTCAATTATTAAGGGTACTTCAGGCTCATGAACTTGGACATAATTTTGGAGCGAATCACGATCCTGCGAACTCTGGATTCATTATGGCTCCAGCAGTTTCAAACACCAATACATGGTCAACGGCATCAATTAATGCTGTCAATAACTACATAAGTAATGTAAATTGTCTTTCCAGTTGTTCGGCGCCCGCCGCTCCGATTGCCGATTTCAATGCTGACAATACGGATGGATGTGTAGCGTTTACAGTGCACTTTTTTGATCAAAGCCAAAATAGTCCTACCAGTTGGTTATGGACATTACCCGGTGGGTCACCTGCAACAAGCACCCTTCAAAATCCTACAGTGGTATACAATACTGCAGGCAATTATAATGTAACCCTGAAAGCAACAAATGCACAGGGGATGAATACAATCACCAAAACAAACTATATAACTGTCGGCGATGATCCTGTTGCTGACTTTGACTATACGCAGAATGGGCTGTCCGTTTCCTTCCAAAACCTCAGTGTGGGTGCGACAAGTTATCTATGGAATTTCGGTGATGGCAATACATCGTCGCAGACCAATCCTACACATATGTACGATCAGGATGGATCATATAATGTAAAGCTTACAGCGTTCAACGATTGTGGTTCTGATCTGACTACCATTACAATAGAAATTATTACACTTCCTGTAGCTTCATTCGACGCTGATCCCACAGAAGGATGTTCTCCGATGGAAGTGGAGTTTTATAATTTTTCTTCAAATAATGCAGATTCCTATCACTGGAACTTTCCCGGAGGATCTCCTCCATCCTCCAATGCATTTGAGCCCACTGTCGTATATGAAATCCCTGGTACATATAATGTAACACTGACTGTTTCTAATGACGCAGGAGATGATGTCCTCACCAAGACAAATTTTATCACGGTTTACCCGCAGCCTGCTTCCACATTTACATCTACTATCAATGGGTTGCAGGTTACCTTCATCTCATTGGGCAGTGTGGGCGATACCTATCTTTGGAATTTTGGTGATGGGCAGACCAGCACCGCTCACAATCCCACGCACAACTACAGTGTAGGTGGCAATTATTCGGTCACACTCATAATGACCAACAATTGTGGTTCTAATATGCATACATCCACAGTAAGCCTTGCAGGAACTCCGGTTGCTGCATTTACGTCTGATGTAGTTTCGGGTTGTGCACCATTGGTAGTTCATTATATAAACCAGTCTTTAGGGACAGTTACATTAATCAGCTGGACATTCCAGGGAGGCAATCCATCTTCGAGTAATCAGGCTAATCCTGTGGTCACCTACAATACGCCCGGGACATATGATGTGACATTAACCGTCACAAACAATGCCGGAAGCGATGATTTATTTATGCACAATTATGTCACTGTTTTCCCGCAAACTGTTAGTGATTTTATATTCAATATTGGTGGATCGCAGGTTAATTTCTTCAACCAAGCTTCCCAGTCTACAGGCTCAGGATGGAGCTTCGGCGATGGAGGAGTAAGTGACGAAGACAATCCTGTCCACGTCTATAGCGCAGACGGGACGTATACAGTGTATTTAGTTTCCACAGGTCTTTGCGGAAATGATACAAGCTCAGCTGTGATCACGATTTCGACACCACCGACAGCTCATTTTACATTCAATCAAAATGGCTCCTGTGCTCCAGCTACTGTTCAATATGCTAATCTGAGCAGTGCCAATACAACTTCTGTCAATTGGACATTCCCGGGAGGTACACCGTCTTCTTCAACACAATTAAATCCTTTAGTGACATACAACAGCGCAGGGACGTATGATGCAACACTGGTCGCTCATTCCGCAGCCGGTTCTGATACATTTACGTTGTCTCAGATTGTAACAATAGGAATGCCTACTGTAGCATCTTTCCTGATTTCAAGCAATGGACAGACTGTAAGCTTCGAAAATCAATCTACGGGCGGAGATACGTATCTATGGCTTTTTGGTGATGGTCTGATGAGTACAGAAACAAATCCGACGCACACATATGCTTCACTTGGATCGTATACGATCAGTCTTATTTCTACTAATGAATGTAACGATGACACAATGACAGTTGAGATCGTGCTTTCAACCATTCCTAATGCATATTTCAGCTATAATGCACATACAGGATGTGCCCCGATGTCAATTCAGTTTTTTGATCAGTCACAAAATAATCCGACTTCTTGGTTATGGACATTTGCCGGTGGTGATCCTGCTACTTCGCCTGATCAAAATCCATTAGTAACCTATAACGTTCCCGGCAATTATACTGTAACACTTCGGGTTGAAAATAGCCAGGGTGCAGACGTATTGGTCCTCATGGATCTGATCAATGTAGCCGGGGCTCCGGATGCCACATTTGATCATATCGTCAATGGAAATCTCGTAACGTTATTTTATCCCGGCATGGACTATGACAGTATCAGATGGGATTTTGGAGATGGCAGAACTGATACGTCTTTAAATCCTACTGTTGACTATTCTAATTCAGCTCAATACATCATTTCATTAGTTGTCTATAATGCTTGTGGAATAGACACACAATCTGTGACTGTAAATATTGAAGGTTCAGCAACAAAAGATCCTTCTCAAAATGAATCCCGTTGGCAGATAAGACCTAATCCATTTGGAGATAAGTTTGCTATATATGGCGAGCCCTTGAAAGAAGGATCGATGACAATTTCACTCCTGGATATCAATGGAAAATTGATTAAAAGGCAAGACTGGAATTACACATCCGGAGCTTCCAGTTTAGAATTGAATGCAGATCAATTGCCTCAGGGCATTATACTTGTACAATTGCAGGATGGGAATTCTCCTGTCATACTGAAAGCGGTCCATCAATAAATAATATCGTGGTTGGAGAAAACTCCAACCATAGCTGTCATTTAAAAAGACCCCTGATTGTTGAATTTCAGTCAGGGGTTTTTTATTGCCTCGTTTTGTAGTTGGAGAAAACTCCAACCACGACAGTCAAGTCGGAATAAACTCCAACCACGACAGTCAAGTCGGAATAAACTCCAATCAAGGTAGTCATCCTTATGATATGGGTGGAGCAAACCCCAACCATTGCTGTCATCACTATCCACCCTTCTGTTTGGTTTGCTTGTATCCGGCCTTTTTTAGATAATCAATCACTTTTCTTACATGGTCGCCCTGTACGATGAGTTCGCCACCTTTGAAACTTCCGCCTGCAGAGCACATTGATTTCAATTTTGAAAGCAGTTCAATTGAAGCTTTCTCCGGTCCGGTGTGGCCTTCGATCAAGGTGACTTGCTTGCCACCCCGGTGTTTTTTATCCCTGGAGACATAAAGCTTCATCAGCGCTTTAGCCTGAGGAGTGAGAAGATCCTTTTCATCACCCTCTTCCTTCTTCAATTCAGATGGATCAGGAATGTAAGGTTCCATGTCCGGGAACAGATCTTTTAATTTCTGTAGGTCTTTGAGTGGGTCTGTCATTGAAATTGCAAATTAGCCGGCCTTCTGATAAGGATGTGATTTTCTAAACAAGCACAAGATAAGCAGGCTTAATAGTTTGATATCTTTCGGAAATATATGGCACAATTACTTTCCTCAAAAGCGACCCGTTTGTTCCTCGTCCTGGGTGGATTCTTTATAGCGAATGCATTGCTCGCCGAATTTATTGGCATCAAGATATTTTCGCTTGAAAAGGTGTTTGGCTTTGCACCATTATCAATGACCATTTTCGGTGTTGGTGATCTGGGCTTCAATCTTACAGCAGGAGTTCTACTATGGCCTGTTGTCTTTATCATGACGGATATCATCAATGAGTATTATGGAGTGAAGGGTGTCCGGTTCCTTTCATGGCTTGCAGTGATCCTGATCGTATATGCCTTTCTGATCGCATTCTTTGCTATAAAAACACCTCCTAACGACTGGTGGCAACACACAAGTGGTCTTAGGGATGACCCAAGTAAAAGTCTGCCGGATATGAACCTTGCATTTTCGCGGATATTCGGACAGGGATTGTGGATCATCATTGGTTCGGTTGTAGCCTTTCTTCTTGGCCAATTGATCGACGTGATCGTATTTCATAAAATACGGAAAATAACGGGTGAGAAAAAGATGTGGCTTAGATCTACGGGCTCAACACTTGTTTCCCAACTGGTGGACAGTTTCGTGGTATTGATTATTGCCTTTTATATTGGTTCTAACTGGGACCTTGGGCGTGTTCTGGCTATTGCTACAGTCAATTACATGTATAAGTCCATGATGGCCATTTTGATGACACCGGTGATTTATGGGGTGCATGGAATAATCGAGAACTATTTGGGTGAGGAAGAAGCATTTGAGTTGAAATTGAATGCGGCGAATCAGTAGCCCAACCCGAATTCCTTAAAGTTGATTCTCCTAAATACCGACCGAAAAGACATCGTGGCACGACTAGTCGTGCCACGATGTCATAACTCGCTGATATTCTATATAGTTATAAGTGGAACGATGGTACATTATTTTGGCCAAAACTGAACCTAAAATTGAAATGCAACTTATTAAATGTGGTTCATCTCTCTTTCAAAAAATATAATTACTAACACTGGAAATTGAAAATCTCAATCCACTAATTTTCAGGTGAAAATACATTACACTTTGTAAACATGGATACGTCCCGTTTCGTATTTAAAAATATCTTATACACCAAAATTATATCTTTGGCTCATGCGCCTGAAGAGTCTGGAATTAAAGGGGTTTAAAAGCTTCGCCAATGATACGCTCCTTCATTTTGATGAAGATGTGATAGGGATAGTGGGTCCAAATGGATCCGGCAAATCCAATGTAGTCGATGCTATACGCTGGGTACTCGGCGAACAAAAAGGCAAGGAGCTCCGCCTTGAAAATATGGGCGATGTCATTTTCAACGGTACTAAAAAACGTAAAGCGAGTGCCGCTGCTTCAGTCGCCATCACTTTCGACAATAACCTTGGCCTTCTTCCGTCCGAATACCAGGAAGTCGTCATTTCAAGACATCTCTACAGAAGTGGCGAAAGCGAATACAAACTGAATGGTGTCACCTGCAGACTGAAGGATATTCAATCGATCCTGATCGATACAGGGATTGGTTCCAATTCATATGCCATCATCGCTCTCGGCATGGTAGATGATATCCTTTACGACAAGGACAATGCCCGGCGCAAGATGTTTGAACAGGCAGCCGGCATCTCGAAATATAAAAAGCGGAAACATGAAACCATGTTAAAGCTAAAGCTTACGTCTGATGACCTCATCCGGATCGATGACATCCTGAAAGAAATCCAGACGAATCTTGAATTACTCGAAAAGCAGGCAAAACGAACCCGAAAGTATGTTGAGCTTAAAAGTGATTACAAATCATTAAGTCTCACACTGGGCGCACGTAATAATTTTGAACTCCGCGATTTGTTTGCGCAGTCTGAAAAAAAGATCCAGGATGAAACGGACAATTATTCAAGACTTGAAGCAGATCTGAGTGTCCTTCATGCTCATCTTGAAAAATTGAGAAAAGATCACCTGGGTGATGAACAGACTGTCGGCTCATTCCAGAGAGAATTAAATGAACTGGTCGCAAATATCCGCACCATTGAAAATGAGAAAAGCCTCGCTGATCAGAAAATAGTATTCATCAGGCAAAACAAACAAAATCTCGAAACGCAGATCTCCATGGCAACAAAGCGCCTGGAAAAACTGAATGATGAAATCCTGGCTTTACGGACCGGTTACGCTGAAAATGAACAGATCCTTACAGATCATCTGTCCATATTGTCTGAATCACAACATCAACGTGATGAAATAGCCAGAAAATATGAGGAGATGATGAGCAATCGTGAGGCTGTAAGCAACCTTCACCAGCAATTTGAAAAAGAAGTTTTTGATCTTGAAAAAAATATTGCTGTTTTCATCAACAACGCCGACATCATCAACAATGAAAATAAAATTGTTGCGGATGAATCACAAAAGCTAACACTTGAACACGAACATCTAAAACAACATCTACAGGAAGAGGAAGAACAAAAAGAACTGGCTTCAAAAGCATTAGCTGATCTTGAAGAACAGGAAATGAGCCGCATGCGGACGATACGGGAACTTGAAATCGATCTTACTGCTCAATTAGACCACCTGCGTCAGACTCAACGTACGCTGGATGCACGTACCCATGAGGCTGAATTGCTCAAGGACATGATTTCAAATCTTGAAGGATTCCCGGAGTCCATTAAGTTTTTAAATAAAACACAAGATTGGAATGTAACTGCACCCCTATTGTCCGATGTCATTTATTGTGATCAGCTGCATCGAGTCATTGTCGAACAAATCCTTGAACCCTATCTCAATTACTACGTAGTCAAAACATGGGATGAAGCGGCACGTGCTGTAAAACTTCTCAGCTTTGCGCAAAAAGGAAGAGCAAACTTTTTTATACTCTCTGAATATACTGATAACCCATCTATAATTGACTTCGAGGGCTTAACACCCCTGCTGGCGAATCTGGAAATCGAACACGGATACGAAAGCCTTGTGCGGCAATTGCTCCACAAAGTATACGTGACTGAAGGATCTCCTCTAGATATAAACTGGGAAGAGTATCCTCTGAATGGGATGACAGTCATTGACAAGCAGGCGCAAATGATCAGACGTTCTCATCAATTGGCCGGCGGAAGTATTGGTTTATTCGAAGGAAAGAAATTAGGTCGTAAGAAGCATCTTGATCATCTTGAGGAGGAAATAATAACACTTCGTCATGAATGGCATCAATTGCAATCCGGTGTGCAGCATGCCCAGGCAAAACTTACATCCCTTCAGGCTGTTGATATCAGTGCGCAATTACAGTCGACCAGGTCAAAAGTAGTCGGTCTGCTTCAATCTTGGGCAGAAACGAATAGCAGGCTAAGTCACGTATTGGAACGTAAAGAAGAAAATGATCAACGCCATCATAAAAACAATGAGACTCTGCGTGAAATAGATTTAAAAATTGAAGTCTCCACTTCCGAACTTGAAGACAAGAAAAACAAATACCAGGACTATGCTCAGTCCATGGAACAATCGGAAGAGCATTATTATGATATTCAACGCCAACTCAATGCTGCCGAAACTGCAAGTAATGAAATAAAACTTCAGGAAATACACCTGGCCAATAAGCTAGAAAGTCTCGGCCGCGAGCTGAAGTACCATATCGACCAGCAACATCAGCTTCAACAAAATACTGCTTTGCAGCAAACGCAGATTGAATCTGAATCTGTAGAGTTAGAAAATATGATCATGCTTTCGTCTGCCATGTCTGCAGACCTTCAGGAAAAATACCTGGATAAGAAAAACAGGGAGATCACCCTCACTGAGGTCGAACAGAATTACTATGAGCAACGAAATCAAATAAGCGCTGCGGAAGAAAAAATAAAAATTGTTGAAAAACAGCGAAATGCGCTGCAGTATCTCATCAATGAGATGAAAGACAACCACAGTCAGTTGAAATACAAGCTGATAGCCATATCCGAACGCATGGAGGTAGAATTTGGCGTCCGGCTGGAAGATATCACTGCAGAACATTTAAATGAAGAGCTTCCACTTGATGAACTCGAAGCTAAAGTACTGCGACTACGCAACCGGTTGGAAAATTATGGCGAGATCAATCCTATGGCCATTGAAGCCTACGAGGAGATTAAGATCAGGTATGACAACATCAATAATCAACGCCAGGATGTACTCAGTGCAAAAGAATCTCTTCTTTCTACTATAACTGAAATCGAACTCACTGCGACAAGCCAGTTTATGGAAGCCTTTGACAAGGTGCGTGAAAATTTTATTGAAGTATTCCGCAGTTTGTTTACAGATGATGATACCTGTGATCTTATCCTCATGGATCCGACTGATCCTCTCGAATCGGCTATTGATATCATCGCAAAGCCAAAAGGAAAAAGGCCGAAATCATTATCTCAGTTATCAGGAGGTGAAAAAACCCTCACCGCGATTGCTCTTCTGTTTGCATTGTATCTGATGAAGCCCGCACCTTTCTGTGTATTTGATGAAGTAGATGCGCCACTGGATGATGCTAATATCCAGAAGTTCAATAAAATCATCAAGAGGTTCTCTGCCCAATCCCAATTTATCATCGTAACACACAACAAAACGACAATGGCGGCAGTGGATACTATCTATGGCGTCTTTATGGAAGAACAGGGTATTTCCGGATTAAGCCAGGTTGATTTCAGGGCTTTTGATGATGCGGATATGCTGGCCCTTCAGAACTAGTGCCGCCTCTTATTTACTATTCCTTAACCTTTAAAACGGGCCCGGGCTTTTTTATTACGCGTTGATTTTCTTAAATTCACACGTTATAAAAAATCTCTATATGGCCTGGAGAAGATTTAATGGAGAAAGGATTGAAGAAAATATCCTTGATGCCGTCCGGTCAACTGTTGCACGCGAAGTTGCTGATGGCTACAAACTGAAGGTTTGTATTGGAACTGATTCCCAGGTCAGAGGTATGATCACTGAGTATGCTACCGTCATTGTTTTCCTGCGCGAAAAGAAAGGTGGTTTCATGTTTATACACAACGAAAAATCAGAGAAACAGATAAGCCTGCGAGAGCGCATGATCACTGAAGTATGGAAATCAGTTGAAGTTGCCTACAAGCTTTGTGATCTGTTAGATGAATTTGAAATCGGCCTTGAAGTGCACGCAGATATCAATACAGACCCCCATTTTAAATCCAATGAAGCACTAAAGGAAGCTATGGGTTATATCCTGGGTATGGGCTTTGTCTTCAAAGCTAAGCCTGATGCTTTTGCCAGTTCTTACTGTGCGGATAAAGTAGTGTAGTGAGATGTGAGATGTGAGATGTGAGATGTGAGATGTGAGATGTGAGACGTGAGATTTGAGATTTGAGATTTGAGATGTAAGATGAGTGATGTGAGATGTGAGACGTGAGACGTGAGACGTGAGACGTGAGACGTGAGATTTGAGATTTGAGATTTGAGATTTGAGATGTAAGATGAGTGATGTGAGATGAGTGAATGTGGTATTTATTTAAACATGTTCGTTACTCGGAACTTCTTATTCAACAGTTATTCGTTATTCGTTATTCGTTACTCGTTACTCGTTACTCGTTATTCGTTATTCGTTACTCTTTATGTGGTCTTTTTTCTATGATCTTAATAACTTGTGCTGAGTCCCGTTTCATTTTCTCCTGCTCCATTCGTTTTGCAATCTTTGCTACTTCTGCTTCGAACATCAAAGGCTGGCCATTGAGGTGACGGTGATATAATAAAACTATAACTCTGGCCATATCATCCGGAACAGAGATCCCTTTCAATTTCAGATAATGTGATATTCTTGATCCTTCGTCCAGACCCCAGTTCAACTGAACCCATTTCACAAGACCGAAATGTCTTTTAGCGATTAATGAATCCGGGGCATTTTTAAAGTTTGCAATACCTACTGCATCAGAAAGTCGATTGAGTTCTGAAAATGCGTCTTCAAGATCAACAGGGATATAGACGCCGTTGATCATTTCCAGCTTAATGCGCTTTGCATAATTAGCTTCAAATTCTTTCGGAGTCTGAGCCGCAGCTATACTAAAAGAGCCAATAAATAAGGACAGAAACAGGAGTTTTTCGAATTTGATCATATTGGAAGTATAAACCACAAAGGGCTTCAATATATTGCACGCTCAAATAGTTCCCGGACAGGATGTTTTCTTCGAAACAAAGCCAACAAAATCAATACCTACTGATCATAAGTCTGGGGCAGGCTGTGGCCTATCTTTCAATATGGCTTTGGAATGAATATGTAGCTTCTTATATCACACTGATTTTTCCGATCATGATCTTCATTATCCTGATCCTTGCTCTGATTGCGGATTGGATAGAACCCTCACGCATCCCGGGATGGTATTACAAAGTGATGATTATATCGATCATCATACCAATCATCATAGGGGCGGTTTTTTATTATATCAATCATGGTCAAATTGGATGGCTTACTGAGTGATCAGATGATCGAGTGATCGGGCGATTTTGTGATCATGTGATCGGGCGGTTGCTGAGCTGTAGCACAAGGATGAGTGAGTGAAGGTCGAAGCATGATATAGCGATCTGGTGATTTAGAGATTTATTGATTTAGTCATATGAATCCCTTACCGACTATTCTGCTCTTCTGCCTTTTCTACCTTTTCTAACTCTTCTGCCACTTCTACCTCTTCTGCCTTTTCCGCCTCTTCTGCCTTTTCCGCCTCTTCTGCCTTTTCCGCCTCTTCTGCCTTTTCCGCCTGGTTGCTGAGCTGTAGCACAAGGATGAGAGAAAGCAGGTCGAAGCATTAAATTATCCCTATCGTGACCCCATCCCCACCCTGATTTTTTTCAGCAAATTGAATAGTTTTGAATGGGTAAACTTTCATCGTTTTGGCTACTATATGTCGCAATACTCCTGTTCCTTTTCCATGCACAATTCTGATTTGATATTGATTACTCATGAAGGCTGCATCAATAAATCTCTCCAGATAGTGCAATGCCTCCTCTGGTAACATGCCGCGGATATCCAATTCATTTTCAAACTTTGTATAATCCACAACATCAGTCTGGAGACTACGCTGTGATTTTATTTCAATCGGTACTTTGGCCGGCACCAATTCCGTAATCGGTATTGTCATTTGCAACTGTCCAATCAACACTACAGCATTATTTTTTACGATTCGCTCTATGATGCCTACTTGTTGCGTTGAACTGAGCTTGACGTGTTCGCCAACATGAAATTCTTTTTTGACACCTGATACATCAATCAAATCATCCGCAAGTGATTTTATTTCCGTACTGAATCCCTTTTGTTTTTCTTTGATTCGCTCGATCTGTTCTTTAGCTTTCTCTGCATCCTTTTCTTTTCGCAAATCTTTCATGAGTTTGTTCATCTCCTGACTATATTGAGATACTTCCTGGAGTGAAGCTTTCTTTTGATCGATTTTAAAACGTTTTCTTTTTATTTCAAGATCCAGTCTTAATTGTTCGTAATTAGCGATCAGCCTGTCCAGTTCTCTTTGACGGTCTTTTACGGATTTAATTTCTGTATCCAGCTTTTGCGTTTTGTCATCGAGATCATGTATGAGGTCTTCAAGTTCTACAGTTTGCGTTCCTGCAGATTTTCTTGCATAATCAATGACATCCTGAGGAAGGCCTGTACGTTCTGCAATTTCAAATGCAAAGGAACTTCCTGGTTTACCGATTTTGAGTTGATAGGTAGGACTGATTCGCTCTTTATCAAACATCATTGCTCCATTCACAACACCTTTTGTGCGGTGAGCATACATTTTAATATTCGGATAATGTGTTGTCAATACACCAAAAGAATGACGCTTGACTAATGTATCAAGAATCGCTTCTGCGATCGCGCCACCGATTTTAGGATCTGTACCTGAACCGAATTCATCCACAAGAATTAATGTAGCATCATCGGCAGTAACTAATGTATCCTTCATATTTTTCAATCTCGAACTATATGTTGACAGATCCTCTTCAATGGATTGCTGATCACCTATGTCTACGGATATCCGTTTCATAACACTGATCACAGAAGCTCCATCCGCCGGAATCAACATGCCACACTGGGCCATCACCTGGATCAGGCCTGTCGCTTTCATCAGGATTGATTTCCCTCCGGCATTAGGCCCACTGAGGATTAGGAGTCGGTTAGGAGGATTTAATACAAGATCAAAAGCTATGACATCTTTTCCTTTTGTCTTATTCTTTAAATATAAAAGAGGATGCCTCGCCTGCAGCAAATGGAGTGTCGCCTCATCCTGGATTTTAGGCCGAGTACCTTTGTAAGCATTGCCCAATATCGTCATGGACTGAACTATATCCCAATGATGTATCAAACTACACACAGCTTCGATGTCCTCTCTAAACGGCCGAAGAAAATGACATAATTCGCGCAATAATCTTAATACCTCTTTTTTGAAATCGCCTTCAAATTCAATGATGTTGTTATTGATTTCTACGATGACATCAGGTTCAATAAATGCGGTTCTTCCTGTAGTAGATTCATCATGAATGATCCCTTTTATTTTTCGTTTATATTCAGCTTGCACGCAGAGTACTCTTCTTCCCGATCGAATGGATTCAACTGTATCTGTGAGCCATCCTTCGCCTTTGTATCTCGCTATTAATCGCTGGAACTCCCTGTTAAGTTTTGAAGCTTCGGTCTCTATCGCTCGTGAAATGGCCAGAAGTTCCGGTGATGCATCGGGTCTGACATCTCCTTTCTCATCTATAATAACTCTTATTTTTTTTATTAATGAGGAAGGGTTTAAAGCTTGTGAGGTCCATTGAAAAATGGTAGGATAATCCCGTCTGTAATCTGGTTTTTCAAAAAACTGATGAACAAGTCTTACCTGTTCCATCTGTTTTCCCATTTCATGAATATCTTCCTGCGGAATGACATATCCTTCTATGGAAAGATGTTCTAAAGAAGTAGTCACATCCTCATATGGACTCAGTTGAAGACGCGACGATAATGTTGAGATGTCCGAATATTCAAATATCTCATCCAGGCGATAACGAATAGCATCGATGTCGGCTGAAGGGTGCAAATCAAGACATGAATTCCTACCATGGATACCACGTGTGTAGCCGGCAAGCAACTCTCTGATTTTATGAAACTCAAGCTGCTCTTCAGCTGAAGGTGAAATATCTACGAAATGGGACATGATGGGGTAAAAATATGATCTTTTGACTATGTAAGCTTTAGGGCTTCATAACAGTTAACTAGAGGAGTGGTTCAAACATCAATTGGCATGGGCAATAGGCAATTAATAAAATAAAAATTAAACTCTCCGGTGCTGATGACATCATCTAATTCAAACCCGGCAACAAAGACATTAAGATTACTTAACTATTAAAGCAAGAAACAATCGTGAAGGGTTAGAAAGGAAATACCTATACCTTTACGCGATCGTTACAAAGCGAATGTATGGCAAGTGATAGTTTTGGCAGAATATTTAGAATAACAACGGCAGGTGAATCTCATGGGCCTGGCTTGGGTGTCATCATTGATGGTTGTCCGCCGGGCATTGAAATTGATACAGATTACATTCAGCATGAATTAGATCGCCGGCGTCCCGGTCAATCGCATATCACTACACAGCGTAAAGAAGGGGATAAGATCATAATCCAATCCGGTGTTTATGAAGGAAAATCAACAGGCGCACCTATTCTTATTCTTATTGCGAATGAAAATAGCCGGTCATCTGATTATGATCATGTTGAAAAAACATACAGGCCTTCTCATGCAGATTTTACCTATGATAAAAAATATGGCACACGAGATCATCGGGGTGGTGGTCGTTCGTCGGCACGAGAGACGGTCAATTGGGTTGCTGCAGGAGCAATAGCAAAGTTGATTTTGAAAAAAGAAGGTGTGAATATTAATGCCGGTGTTACCGCGATTGGTGAATTGCAATTAAATGCTGAAATAAATTCGTATGATTTTATTGAAGCAGAAAAAAATGATGTGCGATGTCCTGATCATGCTATGGCTAGTCAAATGCAAGCGCTGATAGAGCAAATCAAAAAAGAAGGTGATACTATTGGTGGTGTTATTACATGTGTTGTCACCGGATGTCCTGTTGGGCTGGGTGAACCTGTATTTCATAAGCTTCATGCTGATCTGGGTCAGGCTATACTCAGCATAAATGCATGTAAAGGGTTTGAATTTGGTTCCGGTTTTGAAGGATCACGAATGAGAGGAAGTCAGCACAATGATATTTTCGAGAATGATGGTGAAGTGATTGTGACCAAAACAAATCATTCAGGTGGAATACAAGGTGGTATTTCAAATGGGATGCCTATCTATTTTAAAGCTGCATTCAAACCGGTATCTACCCTCATGAAAGATCAACGCTCAGTGGATACATCAGGTCAGGAAGTATCCTATAGAGGTAAAGGCCGACATGATCCCTGCGTTGTACCCAGAGCTGTAGCCATTGTTGAAGCCTTGGCAGCCCTGGTGCTGGTGGATCATTTGTTATTGAATAAGGTTTATTCTAATTTTTAACTCTCTCCTGGTACCAGTAAGGATTAAACGGCCACTCCCCTTTCGCTTTTGATTTTTCTTTTTCAACTCTGATTTCATTTTCCCAACTACCATACATATTGGCGAAAAGATCTAAACCTGTTGCCTTTTCAATACTGTCGATGGATACTACATATTGATCAAGAGTGCCAAAATTTTTATTCGTCTGATCAAAAATAAAACCGATGGCTTCAGGTTTTCTTCTGTCAGTTGTAAAAATGGCTTTATAAAAATATCGAGGGACCAACACATCATTAGCGCCGATTGATCCGAGTGAGTCTCTGAATATTGGCCCTGCTATGACGATGATATCCTTATACTTCGTTGCCCAATCCCGCACATCATGTTCGAGTTCAAGCCAGATGCCACTGTTGAAAGATTCAAGCATGGGGGCAACATTGCTCATCAAAAAAGTGGAATTCATGGCTTGTTGATCCCACGACATATCAGCGGCAGGAACAAGATGTCCTTTCGAATAACCACTTTGTTTATAATCGTGATAATGCGCGGAGCCTGTAGTGATTGCCGGATCAGGTTCAAAATCCTGATTCCTGGGGTGATTTGGCTTGTTGATCATATCGCCAGTCAGGCGATAAGCCACCCATTCGGGTAATTCATATTGTTCTCTGTATGACAAACTGAAATAGTGCTTATTATAGACGACACCCAGATAGGGAGCTGGTAAGTAATCTTTTGTGTTTTCAATGATTTTATTCCCCGTGCTTTGAAATTCTTTGAGGTTATACCAAAACAAGATCATGACACCGATGACAAGAAGAATGGTGATATAAAATTTACCTGAAGATTTTTTAGCGGGGCTGGTTTTACCTGGTCGTCTTATGTCCATTTTGAAAAATTAAAGAGTCTACAAGGTAATGTATTGAGAAGGGGGAAATGTGACCTAAAAAAAGAAAAATCTTTACTTGGTTTGGTCAACTAAGTGTTTACAAACGCCTACAAACGTTTACGCAGTACTTATATTTCACTTAAATATAAAAGTTGGAATACTGTCTGGAATACCTATAAATATTGAAAACACCCGTTTACAAACGCGTACAAACGTTTACGCAGTACTTATATTTAGTTTAAAACTATTGAGTATAAAATTCTTATTGTCCGGAATCGCTACGCCTGAGTTACCCTCAGTATTTATAACAGGTTTTACCACATTCACGCCGGATTAATAAGTTACATTGTATATTGCACAGCCCAATAAACTCCGGCAGCCAATACACATGATCAAACTGACTTTCATCCTGTTCCTGAGTTTCGTTTTGCAACTTTCCATGGCTCAATCAGGCCCAAACCTCTTTTCCGGCACCGGCTATCTGAGCAATGGCCAAATCGGCTTGCTCCTTGAAGATGCAGAAGCAGGAATCGTGCTGCCGGCCATGCTAGCCGAACGCACTACAGGCGGATGGGCTGTAGGCGCATCAAAACGAACCGGCCTCACCGACCTTACTGAGCTAGCCGCTACTGCCCATATCAAACTTCCCTGGAAAGACCAGGTCGCCATCGGGGTTCAACACACAGGCATAGATGGCTTTTCCGAACAACGAATCACGCTGAGTTACGCAAGACGTCTTTTTGAAAAATTAAATCTCGGCGTGCAGTTTGATCTCAATCGAAATACGGCCGAAGAATTAGATGACCTGTATGCAACTTCATGGTCAGTTTCAATTCATGCGCCATTGATGAAAGAACTATCGATGTCAGCCTGGATATACAATCCGCTTGGCGATATCGGCACGCTTGATCTCCCTTCAATGGCAAGAGTAGGTATACTTTACAAACCTTCCGATAAAGTTGGTGTAGCTGTCGAGGTTGAAAAAGACTGGCGACATACTGCTCGATTTAAAGCAGGAATCAATTACAGAATTCATCCACGCCTCGCGATAAGATGGGGAGTTGGAACTGAGCCTGGAATCATCAATGCCGGTATTTCATGGAATCTCCTGCAGAACATGGCCCTCAGCGGAGGATGGCGATATCATTCACAACTGGGCAGTAGTCTCAGTGCAGGATTATCTTCATTCAAATATAAGTGAGCAGGCATATTGCAATAGTTTCGGCGACAACAAAGGAGATCCAACCTTTGCTTGATTATTTAAAAGTTGAAGCCTCACAACATGAGTTTCAAACTTATAAACTTCATTCCTTAACTATTGATATTATTTTCAGCGGCATCGGCATTTTACAAACTTCTTATAATCTCATGGATTATCTGAGCCATCGCCATCCGGATGCATGGATTCAGGCAGGTATTGGCGGTGCTTTTGATCCTTCACTCAATATCGGTGATGTCTATCAGATCGAAAGTGAAGTCCTCGTTGAATTCGGTGCGGAAGATCGCGACGGTAGGATCATGAGTCCATTTGAACTGGGCTGGAATGATCCAAATGGCTTTCCATACAACGGGGGGAAATTAATATGCCCACACATCAATGAAAAATTTGAAATCCCCATCGCAACAGGGATGACCTCAATGCATGCCCATGGCTTTCCGCCACATATTGAGCAACTCAGAAAAGATGTCAATGGACAGATTGAAAATATGGAAGGAGCTGCTTTCTTTTATATCAGCCTGATAAAGAAAATTCCTTTTCTAAGTATTAGGTCAATTTCAAATTATGTTGAAGCGAGAGATACGAAAAAATGGAATTTTTCAAACTCAATTACTAATTTAAATAACGTCATCATTCGCATGATTCGGGAAGAAAAAATGTTGCAAATCAATTAATTATTTTCATGCAATTTCAATTCCAGATGGAATCTACATCTTAAATGTAATTGAACAAATAGCAATACCCTATTTACAAAGGCGGATATTGAATATTGTTCATTAGTCCTAAATTAACAAATGTTTGAAGTTGACATAAATAAGTCAATCGTTATAACTCAAGTTTTGATTCCTCATCAGAACATTTGTCTTTGGTCAATGGTCAATCGTCTTTTCCCTCAAATA
The DNA here is from genome assembly GCA_038252065.1 of Chitinophagales bacterium. Classification (GTDB taxonomy): domain Bacteria; phylum Bacteroidota; class Bacteroidia; order Chitinophagales; family Saprospiraceae; genus Opimibacter. Next base: position 17,831 of record JBBSAQ010000007.1, on the reverse strand, counting down.
CTCCACCACCATCATCACCACATAATTATAACTTCTCATTCCACCTTCCACTCCATGATGCTTTAAGTAATTAGAATAAATAGCATCCCTCACTTTAGGCAGAAGGTCAGGATATTTTTCATCATTCTTCCTGATCAAAGAAAGTGATCGCAATACAACAGGTGGAATTATTTTCAATTCCTGTTCAACACTGTCTCCAGGCATTTCAGAAGCTGCATATCGCCAATACGTGAATGCTCCTCCAAACCTAACCCATGGATCTTTTGATTCTCTACAGGCCAGCCATGCTATAAAATTACAGGCTCCCTCATCCGTCACTCCGTAACCATGAGCCATTTCATGAGCTATCGTAAATGGTTTTTGCACTGATAACAATCCTTTGTCAATATGTCCTTCGAAGACTTGAGGAATGTAAATCCCCGCAGTACTCCATCTCATGAGCAATCCGGGAGGCCAGATTTGCCTGACACGGACTCTTCCACGATCTGGAATACCAAGTTCAGCTAATGCCTTTTCAACATCCGGACGAAGATCATTGTCTGAAATTTTCAATGCAGAAATGGACTCAACCGTTTTTAACGCGGTCGGAAGTTCCTCCGCAATTTCCTGCAATTCCAAAGTCGCTCTTTGATATTCAACTTCAACATCCTGTTGGGTGACATCTTTAAGATTAAATCCAAGTCTTTTCTGCAATGAAGTCTGATTATAATTAAAACCCCACGCGAAATAAAAAACAATAATCAGGAAGGCAATTCCACCAATGGCTTTGGTGATCAGAAAGAGCATTCCCTTTTTTCTACTTCTCATCCAAAGAATTATACGCACCAGGAGAATGGCCACCGCTATATAAAGCATTGGTATCGGTAACCATCCCAATAGTGTATCATATGCTACTCGGATCCATCCAAATAAACCCTGGTAGTACCATCGATCAACGAACGAAGAAGGAATGAAATCCGACAGGAGTATTGTGATCAAAGCAAGACCGATCCACATTAAAGATCTACTGTGTAGCTTTTTGTAAAATGTATATGATTTGGAAGATTTGTCCATAAACTTTCAACCGCTAATTACGTAGAAGTATTTGAAATTAATATTAACGAAAATGGCTACCCTGATTTTTATAATCTGCGTCCTTTTAAAGAGTATCACTCTCACATCAAAAAAGGGTAATATAAGGAGACCTATTTTAAAATAATTCTGAGTCCTTAGCGGTTAATAAAGACATAATGGCGTCTCAAGTCCGACATCTGACCTCATTTTATCCGGCATCCCCTTTCCCATTTTTAGCTAATTTTTAACCAAACTCCTAAGGATAAATTTGCAACTTTGCCTCCATATTGTATGTTAAAGAGGCATATTCAACAACAACTTTAAATAATCTATAATTTAAACCAATGGCATTCGAACTTACAGACAGCAATTTTCAGGAAAAGGTCATGGACACTCAAGGCGTCACCGTCGTTGATTTTTGGGCAGAATGGTGTGGCCCTTGTCGTATGATCGGCCCTCATATCGAGGAAATGGCTAAAGAATACGATGGCAAAGCCCTCATCGCTAAAGTCAACGTGGACAATAACCCTGAGATTTCCTATAAATACAATGTGCGCAATATCCCGACCATCCTTTACCTGAAAAATGGCGAAGTGGTGGACAAACAGGTAGGCGCCACCAGCAAAAAAGTCCTCAGTGATAAGCTTGAAGCTATCCTGGCCCAATAAACCATAATGCGAACATTTTACGTTAAAGCCTTCGTGAGACATCAGGAAGGCTTTTTCATTAATTTCGACCCCAATGAGTTACTTCGATCAGTTTGAACTACGAAAATTTGACAACCTCGAACTCCTTGCGAGTCAGGTCGTTGAAGGTTTCATCATCGGCCTCCACAAAAGCCCCTTTCATGGCTTTTCGGTAGAATTTGCCGAACACAGGCTCTACAATCCGGGCGAAAACACCCGCAATATCGACTGGAAAATCTATGCCCGTACAGACCGCCTTTATTCAAAGAAATTCGAGGAAGAAACCAATCTACGTTGCCAGATTGTGATCGATGCCTCATCGTCGATGCAATACCCTGTGATAGAAGCAGGTCAGCCGGGGATCAATAAAATCAGGTTTAGTGTCCTCGCAGCGGCATCACTGATGAATCTTTTGCGAAAACAAAGAGATGCATTCGGCCTCAGTATTTTCGATGAAACACTCAAAATCCATACGCATTGCAAAAGCAGCGTCACACATTACAGATTGATGCTAAATTACATGGAGCAACTGATCACACAACCTCCCATCAACAAAACAACAAATGCTGCACAATCGCTTCACCAGATTGCCGACAGCATACATAAAAGATCAATGGTGATCATCTTTAGTGATATGCTTGAAAGTGGTACAGAAGATGAGATCTTTGGTGCGTTGCAGCACCTACGGCACAACAAACATGAAGTAGTGCTATTTCATGTCCTGGATCATGACAAAGAAATTGATTTTGAATTTGACAACAAACCATACATGTTCATTGATCTGGAAACAGACGAAAAAATAAAACTCAGGCCGCACGAAGTCAAACGTGTGTATACAGAACACATGGCAGGATTCTATGAACGCCTTAAAATGAAATGTCTTCAATACCATATTGATTTTATCACAGCAGACATGAAAAATGGATTTGGTCCTGTCCTTCAATCATTCCTGGTCAAAAGAAGCAAAATGGCCGTATGATCCTCACACAGTACTTTTTTAGATAAAAACGACTTATTCACGGGCCAACATGATGCCTTTATCCTTCAAAGTGAAGTTGAAATTGCTGACATTTGTGGTTTGGTAATGTGACCAGATCAGCATAAAGAAAAATACAATTATGAGACAATTTTTGAAAATGACACTGGCAAGCTGCCTTGGTGTATTCCTCGCGGGGGTAGTTATATTTTTCTTTGGCTTCATCATGATAGCTGCATTAATATCCAGCGCTGCAGGTAAGGGTAGCAAAGTAGATGTACCAACCGGAAGTGTCCTGACGCTTGATTTCACAGCGAAAATTCCTGAACATAAAAACAATATCTCATCGCGTTCTTTTTCATTTAATGAAGAGGATATACCGGGATTGCATGATATCGCAGGCCTGATCAGGCATGCCGCCACGGATGACAAGATCAGTGGCATCTTTATCGAAAACGGGACTGGTGGCCTTGGAGCCAGCTCTTCAAAAGTGATTCTTGATGCCCTGGAAGAGTTTACTGCATCAGATAAATTCCTCGCAGCGTATGGTGACTTCTATACACAGGAAGGATATTATCTCGCCAGTCCGGCTGATCACATCACCTTGCATCCTGTGGGAACGGTTGATTTCAGAGGCTTTGCAAGTTATGTTCCTTTCTTTAAAGGCTTGCTTGATAAAATCGGGATGGATGTACAGATTTATTACGCAGGAAATTTTAAAAGTGCCACAGAACCTTTTCGCCGTACAGAGATGAGTCCTGAGGCTAAACTTCAGACACGTGAATATCTGGGAGACACGTATTCCTTATTTCTCAGCGACATAGCCGAAGCGCGTCACATGAATGTGGATTCACTAAAATCTATCGCATGGGGATTTCAGATTAAAAGTGCTGAAGATGCTTTGTCACACAAGTTAGTGGATGAGATCGGATCGAAAGCAGATTGTGAAATGTGGATGAATACAAAAATGGGAAAAGATCCACTTAATAAAATCCATTTCGTTTCGATAGATGAATATGCGGCTGTGACGCCAACTGCTCCGGTGAATACCAAATCAAAAAATAAAATTGCAGTCATCTATGCCGAAGGTGAAATCGTAAGTAACCGTGATGACTACGGAGTGATTGATGATGGACGTTATGTCAAATTGCTGAAGGAGATCAGAAAAGATGATGATATCAAAGCCGTGGTCCTGCGCATCAATAGTCCCGGAGGAAGCGTATTGAGTGCAGAAAATATATACAGACAACTGGTAGGCCTCAAAGCAGATGGTAAAAAAATAGTAGTGTCGATGGGTGATTATGCGGCTTCAGGTGGATACTATATTGCTGCTATGGCGGATAGTATTTTCGCCCAACCAAATACGCTCACAGGAAGTATTGGTGTTTTTTCTATCATTCCAAATCCTTCACGGGCTTTGGACTCTAAACTTGGGATCAAATTTGATACTGTTCGTACCGGACCTTATAGCGCAGACTTCACTGTTTTTTTTCCATGGAGTGAAAGAGAAAATAACTATATGCAATCGCGTACCGAAGCTTACTATGAAATGTTTCTCAATAAAGTAGCCGATGGAAGACACATGACGAGAGATGCAGTGCATGCCATAGCGCAAGGCAGAATCTGGTCAGGTGAACGTGCTGTAAAAAATGGACTTGTGGACAAACTTGGTAATCTCGAGGATGCCATCGAATCAGCAGCAACACTAGCCGGAATAGAAGATTATAAAATCAAAGAATATCCTGTATTCCAGAACCCGCTTCAAAAGATGATCACAGATCTGATGGATCGTAACTCTCCTTCCAGTTCTGCCGTATCTACTTTAGTGCAATCACAAGTTCCTCAAGTCATGGAATTCTGGTCGGCAGTTCAATCCGGAGAACCACAAGCAAGATTACCCTGGGGATTGAGCGGAGTCAAGTGAGAGCGTGAGAGCGTGAGAGCGTGAGACGTGAGAGCGTGAGTGTGAATGAGAGGCGAGAAGTGAGATGTGAGATGTGATATATTGGATATAAAATGTGAGAAATCGGAAGTAATGTTTATTAAAATCTGATCCTAAAGGGATCTTATATTATTAGCCCCGGGTCGCAACCCGGGGAATAATGAAAGAGAGGATGATCTCAACTCTGAAGGAGTTGAATGGACAGTCCTGCTTCACATCTGGCGCTGACGCCTCCCGAACAGAGGATGAGCGTGGATTTCCGGTTCAGCACCGAAATTTTCCCGTTCACGAAAAACCGATGTTAAAGAAAATTTAAAATCAGAACAATCATTCCTGCCTGACGTTGTTGGTAGTTCATTGATAAAAACTACTTTCATTTATAACAACAAACTCTTATGACAAAATTATTTTTCGCTCTCTTATTGATAGCTGAGTCAATTACCGCACAGGCGGGCAATCCGGAAAATGGCACACCCTACAAGGTGGATGCCGGTAAATCCGCCATAGCATGGACAGGACACAAGTTAACCGGCCAGCACAATGGAACCATTGCCATAAAAGATGGATCACTGAATATCAACGATGGCATATTATCCGGAGGTTCATTTACCATTGATATGACCACCATATCAGATCTGGATCAGCAAGGTGAAGGCAAGACCAAACTTGAAGGCCATCTGAAATCAGATGATTTCTTCGGTGTCGCTACTTATCCAACCGCTAACCTTAAGATCACGAAAACAACGGCTAAAGGAAACGGTCAGTACAATATCACCGCAGACCTGACGATCAAAGGAATCACAAATCCGGTAACCTTTGATGCCACAGTAAAAACTGTATCAAATCAAGTGACAGCAACAGCAGATATCAAAGTGGATAGAACACTTTACAACATTCGCTACGGATCAGGAAAATTCTTTGACAACCTTGGTGATAAGGCGATCTATGATGAATTCGATCTCAATGTCAAATTAGTAGCTGTAAGCAAATAGCAAACTAAAATCATTCTTACTATAATCTAAATAAAAGAGGTCTTTTTGAAATCATAAAGACCTCTTTTATTTTTTTCTGTATTTCGAACATTGTAGTTAATCCAGAGAGATGCAATTATAGGTGCCTATTTTTATTGAAAGTCCCCTTCAGGGGATGGTTGCTGAGCTGCGGTTGGTGAGCTGTGGTTGGTGAGCTGTGGTTGGTGAGCTGTAGCACAAGGATGAGTACAAGCAGGTCGAACCATAGCACAAGGATGAGTACAAGCAGGTCGAACCATAGCACAAGGATGAGTACAAGCAGGTCGAACCATAGCACAAGGATGCGCAATAGCAATGTCGAACCATAGCACAAGGTGGTGTCTGGCTGGTCGAAGCATAGGGGCAAAGGACCTACAACTCAATGATATCCCGCATCGTATACACTCCCGGCTTCTGATCAATCAACCACCCTGCGGCCATGATCGCTCCTTCTGCAAATATTTTACGATCAAAAGCCTCATGACTAATTGTGATTTTTTCTGAGTCTGAGGTCCAGGTTACTTCGTGAACGCCTTTTACTTCACCTTCACGAATCGACTGAACGGGAAGAATGGATTGTTCACTTGCTGCAGGATTACTATCACTACTCAGTTCAAAATCGGTGTATCGCTTATGTTGATCTACTATATCACTGATGAGCGTGTAAGCGGTGCCGCTGGGTGAATCTTTTTTATGAATGTGATGTATTTCTTTTATGGAAGCACTATACTGGGGATAATCATTCATGATCAAAGCAAGTCTCCGGTTCAATGCAAAAGTGATGTTCATACCAATACTGAAATTCGAGGCATAAAGAAATTTTCCCTGCTTCGATTGACACAATTTGATGATCGAATGAAGATGATATTCCTGCCATCCGGTGGTACCGGATACAATCGGAATTCCAGATTCAATACAATGTTTTATGATACCCGGTGCAGCCTCAGGAGTAGTAAATTCAATGATGACATCACATGCTTTTAGCTTTGTTTCATTGTCATTTGAAATGCGGTTAAAGGTGTCAAATTGGAGCTTATTTTCGCTGCTGAGGATGGCGGCGATTGCCTGCCCCATTTTGCCCATCCCGATGATCCCAAACCTACGCATTTTGTGCTATATTATTGATTATCAATACATTATAAGATATAAGGGCATAAAAAAACCCGCCTCCCCATCGGAAAGCGGGTAAGAACACACTATGAGAACACCCTAAAAACGTATCAAGAATTCGAGTTTGTGGTCGCAGCCCTCTGCTTTAGATTAACTGCTAAACAAATATAGCATCCTTAAATTGTTTTCGCAAGAGATTATGCTCATATTTATATTAAATCGTCTAAAGACTTAGTTTTACTGAGATGATCAGCCGAAAAAGTATTGATGAAGTCCTCGAAAGAGCCCGGATCGAAGAGGTCGTGGGTGACTTTGTCAACCTGAAACGGCGGGGAAGCAATCTGATCGGCCTATGCCCCTTCCATAATGAAAAGACACCCTCATTCTCAGTCTCACCGACAAAAAATATCTATAAGTGCTTTGGATGTGGCAAAGCAGGGGGTTCGGCCCAGTTCGTCATGGAGCACGAACGGTATGATTTCCCGGAGGCAATACGCTATCTGGCCAATAAATACGGGGTTCAGCTCGAAGAAACCAAACAGGATGCCGAATCTATAGAAGCTGAGCGGGAACGGGAGACTATCTATAAAGTCCTTGAGTTTGCCTGGCAATTCTTTAAAAATCAGCTCTTTAAGACGGAAGAGGGCCAATTATCCGGCCTAACCTATTTTCAGGAAAGAGCGTTTAGAACTAAAACAATTGAAAATTTTGGCCTCGGTTACGCTTCCCAGACGGCTGATGGTCTGGTCAGCTCAGCCTTAAAAGCTGGTTTTACGAAAGAAATCCTCCAGAGAGCGGGCTTGATGACCCAGAATGATGGTGATTTCTTCAGGCACAGGGTTATTTTCCCCATCTTCAATATTTCAGGGAAAGTCATTGCTTTTGCCGGTCGCCAGCTTCAGAATAACAAACGGAGCCCGAAATACATCAATTCGCCTGAAACGGAGATATATCAGAAGCGCAAAGTCCTTTATGGTCTGTTTCACGCAAAGAAGGCTATCCGGGATGAAAACAATTGCTTCCTCGTCGAAGGATATACGGATGTCATCAGTTTGCATCAGGCCGGAGTTGAAAATGTTGTTGCTTCTTCCGGAACATCGCTCACGCCTGATCAGATTCGCCTCATACGTCGATATGCAAGTCAGATTACGGTTCTCTATGATAGCGATGTAGCTGGCATTAAGGCGGCAATGCGTGGTCTCGATCTCATCCTCGAAGAAAACATGGATGTACGTATCGTCTTGTTGCCTGAAGGTGAAGACCCGGATTCGTTTGTTCAGAAATCCGGTATGGCCGGTTTCAATGATTTCATTCGCGACAATAGCAAAGACTTTATTCTTTTCAAAACAAATCTTCTTCTGAAAGAAGCGGGGAATGATCCCGTCCGTAAATCTGCTTTGATAAAAGAATTAGTTGAATCATTAGCTCGCATTCCTGAGGCCATCAAGAGAGCCACATTTACACAGGAATGTGCACACCTGATGAAAATCGAGGAGCACATCCTGGTGCGCGAAACCAATAAAGCAGTCGCAGAATTTTTACAACAAAAACGAAGAGGAATTCCTGGTGATGTAGCTGACTACGAAACACGGACGCAGAAAGAAATTTTTAACAACGAAGAACGGCCTTCTGATCCTCATAACATAAGGCTTCCTGAATTCACCGATCAATACCAGGAAAGAGATGTCATCCGCATTCTGCTCACCTACGGCGATAAGAATATTCCGGATTCAACAATCAATCCTTTAGGACGATTTATGATCATGAGTCTTGATGACATCATTGATCAATTCCAACATCCGGTTTATAAAAAAATTATTGAAGAATACCAGGCCTTACTTTCGAAAGATCAATTGCCGGGTCCTGAGCATTTCTCAAATCATCATGATAAGGAAATCCAATCACTTGCCATTGAACTGCTGACCTTTCCGTATGAATATGCAAGCTGGGAAGAACATGATATCCCGATGCAGATCCAATTGCATCCGGATGATAATTTCAAGAAGGATGCGCACAATGCCATCCTTCGTCTGAAATTGAAAATCGTGATGGATCACATCGAACAAAATCAAATCCGACTGACCGAATTACAGACTGAAGAGAATGATGAAGAAATGATCATCCACATCCGCATGCATTATGAATTATTGCAAGTCCGTGAACAAATCACATCGCAGTTTAAGAATGTGGTTTTGAAAGTTTGATGCATTTCGCTCCGATCACAAGATCACAAGATCACAAGATCACCAGATCACTGATCACTTCTTTGCAGTATCCTTCTGCATCGGATGCTCTCCGGCCTCTGCATTCAATTCCTTCAATACCTCTGCAGTGATATCATATTTTTCATCTGCAAGTAGAATAGCACCACCATGGATATAACTGAAGATAAAATCATAACCTTCACGTTTTTTGATAGCGGCTAATTTATCCTGCAGTACTTTTTGGAGGCGATCATTGATTGAAGTGGTTTCATCCATGATTTCTTTAGCCAGCTTATCTCTCTCTGCCAGAAGAGCTTCCTGCTTGGAGGAGAGATATTTTTCCTGAGCCTGCATTTCTTTTCCTGTCATCGTGCCTTTCTGGGCATTCCTTTGGTAGTCATTATACTCACGCTCCAGGGCAGCACCTTTTTGCTGCAACATATCCTCTGCATCCTTTTGTTTAGCATCCATAGTCTGTGACTGAGCACGGAATTCCTTATAATTCATCAGGATGGTATCCCCGTTGACGTAGGCGATCTTCAGACCGGATGCAGCAGCTGTACTTGAGTTATTTGATCCGCCTTTGTCACAGGAGATTAAAAAAAGTGCGCAGAATAATACGGCGACTGAAATAAGATTCTTCATTATTTTCATTTTGTTTGATATACAATGTCTTTTCTTCTTTAATCCGAATGCAAAAGAAGGTTTGCAAAAGTAATGAATACTAATTTGTTATGTTGATGAGTATCCTACGCGACATCTCGTTCTTTAGTCACATATTTGGATTTTATCCACCGTACATAAACATAATAGACGCCATATCCCAAGGCGATGCCCACCATAGCGCCGGAAACTACATCCTCTAAGAAATGCGCCAGTAAATAAATTCTTGAAATGGAAACTGAAAACGCCAGAAAAAGACATACCACACTAACCCATGTTTTTTTTGTGAGCGCAGCTATAAGGGTAAATAACGCCCAGGCCCCCATAGAATGGCCTGATGGAAAACCATGATGTCCACCGAGCATAGGATACCCTAATACAGATAAAGGACCTTCATACCCTATCCTGTTGAGATAAATGGAAGGACGCTCATGCTGAAAAAAATCCTTCATTGTATAACTCACACCCAGTACAAGGCACCCAAGCGCAGGAACAGTCACCATTTTCTTCCACGAAGAAAGCCATAATAGCAGGCCACCTATGACAAATCCCGACAACTCACCCAGTCTTGTAGCATAATAAAAATAGTAATCCGCAAATGTATTCCTGTGACCTGCAAGCCAGAGTAAAAACTGTGCTTTGTCCGCAGTCAAACTGAAAATAAGCCCAAGCAAAACAAGGATTACGGCGCCATTCCTGTACAGATTAAATCCTTTCATACAGGCATTTCTTTTGATCCCGTCCTGAATCGGGCAATAAATGTCCTTAGTTTATCAAAATCCATAACCTTCGAATCATTCAATGCTTTAAAGGTTAAGAACGCAGCAACTATGCTCAATAAGATAACAGGAAACCATGCGGCCAGGATGGGATCCATTTTCTGTGAGTCATTCAATTTCTGCGAACTGATATTGCTCATCAGAAAAAAAGTAAAAAACAAAATTGATACAAGTAATGGATAACCAAATCCACCCTTGCGAACAATCGTACCCATTGGACCTCCGATCAGCAACATCACAATACAGGCAAATGCCAGACTGAATTTCCAATGGAGCTGATATACATGTTTTCGTTTTGTCAGCTTTAGGTTATCAATTGATCTGTCTGTCCGGTCAATCGTGGATTGCTGAATAATGATATTATTGCCAATCCTGCTTTTCTTGTCCTTGACATACGACTCCGGAAAATTACTGATGAGCGTTGTAGCTCCGGTCGATGGAATCGAATCTAATATGGCTTTCACCAATTGATATCGTTTCGTAGGAATGGGGGACATATCTAATTGTATATCCGGTTTAAACTTATTGCTGATCGGTCTACGTTCCATACTATCCGTGGAGACATTGAACACTCTTTTGGGTGTAACGATTGAATCTCTAAGAAGTAAGAATTTGATCGAATAATTCGCTTTTTCCAATTTGATTTGTTCATTCAGCGTATCGATTTCGACGGCAATCTGGCGGGCACTCTTCATCATCTGATGAGATTTGAACTGATCTTCTTCGGTGCGGTCCATATTGAATTCACTGAGATCAAATTTCCGTGTCCATTCTTTAAAATGAGAGATCGTAAATGGGAGAGCATTTGGTTTATCGTTTGATTCAGCTTCCGAATATTGATTGCCATCAAACAAAGTCATCACAAAAGCACCATTGTCGACATACATCTCACCCTTCTGTGCTGTGACGACATTGAGTTCACCCCGATTTCGTTGCGAATCATCATAAACCATGATATCTTCAATCGTCTTTTTGTCTGAAAGTTTTTTCCCAACCCGAATAGAATAACCCCTGAAATCTTCATTGAACACACCAGGTTCAATACTTAGGGTTGGCCGTTGATTTCTGATATCGTACAATCTTGATTGATATTTCAGATTGGCAATCGGTATAATGGTGTTGGAACAATAAAAAGAAAAAACAGCAATGAGTGTAGTCACAGCGATGAGTGGCAATAAAACCCTTGTCAATGAAATACCGGCTGATTTAAAACTTGATAATTCAAAACGTTCAGCCATATTGCCCATGATCATGACTGACGCCAACAAAACTGAAATGGGTAAAGCGAGTGGAAAAAGAGATATGGATTTGTAAAAAAACATCTCCATGATCAGCGGCACGCCTACTCCTTTACCGATAATGTCCTCAATAAATTTCCAGAGGAACTGCATGATGAGGACAAACAAAGCGATGAAGAAGGCCATCATAAATGGCGGAATAAAACTGCTGACGAGCAATCTATCGATCTGATAGCCTATTTCGTACCAGCGTTTTTTCATACTATTTACAACGAATCATCCTTTGCTTTTGACATAAGGAAGGATATTAAAAATCAACCTTCAGGGTCAAACTCGGCAGAATAGGGAGCTGATCTACACGAGTATATCGAACTCTGTCAAAGTAGAAAATATTGCCACGGTTGTACACATTTGTGACACTGGCCAATACTTCAAATTTCAGGTTCTTGTTGATCTCAAATTCTTTTTTCAATGACATATCCAGACGATGATAATCCGGCAAATGTCCGCTATTACGTTGTTCGCTATAGATGATCCCTAAATCCGGATTACCAGTCAACACGTTAGCATCAATACCTCCCAGAAGACTATACTGACCATAAAATCCCTGTGTCAATGTAAAAGGAAAACCTGCACCATAATTCCATCGGACACTAAACTCCCATGTGCGACCTATGTTGACTGTAGCAAGAAGATTGACATTGTGTCTTCTTTCAAAGTGCGTAGGATATACTTGTTCGCCATCATCTCTGTTGACATATCCAAGAGAGTATGTAGCCCACAAATACATTTTTTTAGTTTGTCTGCTAAAACTGATATCCAGCCCATAGGCATTGCCCGTCTCCGTTTCGAAGTTAGGATCTTCAATTTTAAGTTTGTTTCTGCTGATCCCAATCAACTGGCTGAATTTTTTGTAATACCCTTCGAGATTAATTTCCCATCCGTCAGTGAGATCAAATTCAAAACCACCGAGTGCATGCCACGCTTTCTGCAGCTTATCCGGTGTCTGAATTTTTGTTCCTGGTTTATAGATTCGCTCTTCAGGCCCTGAAAGAAATCCTACAAAAAGATTGACAATATCTTTTTCATTGACAGTGCTGATCAGATTTTGAGAATATTTGCCAGCGGCAAATTTTACTCTTAAATGATCAGAGAAGTTTGCTTTGATAGCGAGTCTTGGTTCGATTGAAAAATCACCTAGTGAAGCATAGAATTGGGCGCGCAGACCTGGTTCTATTATGACCGCTCCTGCTTTATGTCGCAGTGTGACATATCCACCCAATTCCGTAGTATTTTCATCCTGATTTAATGTGATGCCAACAAAATTTCTGAAAGCGAATTTAGTTGCAAACCCATTTAGGTCGAAACCATAATTGAGCGTGTTATTTTTTCCAAAATAATTAAAATCGAGTAATGCATTGAAACCTCCTATTGTATTTCTTCGCGGAGCATCGTCAGCTTCTTTCAATGTGATATCATATTTGGAATAAGCGAGTGTACCAGAGATAATCAGATTGGATGATGATGGAATGAGTTTGAAATTCATACCACCTCCTCCTGAATTCCAATCCAGATTAGCAATATCCTGGAGATTGACTCCATCCGTAAAATCAAATCCGAAGAAGTCGATCTTGCTACCCCCTCCTGTCAGAAAAGAAACTTTGCCATACACATCCGTGAAATTGTAAGGCAATCCCAATGTATCTTTTGTAGCATATTTATAAAGCAAAGGAGATGTCTTATCAAGGAATGAATGTTTGGCTGTCAGCAGAAATGATGCACTCGCATCCTTTTTGGGATCGAATTTGATGATGGGTCCTTCAAACAAACCCTTCACCATGAAAGGACTGCCTGAAACTAGTCCACCAAATCTGGATCTGTCGCCTTCTCTTGTTTTTAAATCTACGATAGCAGAAATTCTACCTCCGTATTCTGCACCGAAACCACCCGTCAGGACTTCAGCAGATTTAATCGCTTCCGTCTCGAATACACTAAAAAATCCAATGCTGTGAAATGGATTGTATATGGTCATTCCATCCAGGAGCACTTTGGTCTGCACCGGAGAACCTCCGCGGATATAAATCTGGCCGCCCTGATCACCTGTTGAAATAACGCCGGGAAGAACCTGGAGATATTGTGCTATATCAGCCTCGCCCCCTACAGCAGGAAGAGCTTTGATTTGTTTTGGCGTAAGGGTGATTCTTGAAAAATTAACTTCGTTACGACGCTGTTCGAGGCTGGCGCTGACATTGATTTCATTAAGCGCTATGGAGCCTTCCGTCATATAAATCTTGACATATTTCACCTGATTGGGCGCGACAGTGACTACATTACGAAGCGTGTCGTAGCCAATGAACATGGCCTGGAGATTATACGTAGAAGCCGGAATATCTGGGAAATTGAAGAAACCATCCAGGTCAGAAACCGTCCTGATGTCAGTCCCTTCGAGGATAATATTGGCGAAGGATACGGCGGCTCCGGTGACCTGATCGTATAAATGTCCGCGAAGTGTTCCGGTCTGGGCTGATGCCTTGCCACCTGAAAAGAGGCAAAAAACGGTGAAAACACTAATGAATATATGGGAAAGTGAGGTCCTGGTCTTTAACATAAGGGGGCAAAAATAAACATCTTAAGCCTAAGGAGGAGGCTAAAAACGCGATAATCTATTCCTAACCCTACATTTGCACTCATGCAGACAAATTCGGAAGCACAGCCACCAGTTGATATGATATGTCCCGCCTGTGGGAGCCATGACTGGAAGGATACAGGCCAGGTCAAAGATTACAGTATTTCAGGTGAATGGTTTAGCTTAATCGATTGCCAAAACTGTCATTTGAAAGCGACTTCTCCACAGCCTCAGGATCAGGAACTGGGTCGTTATTACGCTTCTAAAGATTATGTCTCTCATAGTGATACGAAGAAAGGGTTGATCAATAAACTCTATCACCTGGCACGACGCTATATGCTGGAGAAGAAATATGATGTAGTGTCCAGAGCGTGCAGAAGAGATACGGGGCGGCTTTTGGATGTCGGAGCAGGGACAGGCCATTTCGCACATTATATGTCAGAATACCACTGGGACGTCACTGCACTGGAGCCTGATGAGAATGCGCGCAAAGTAGGTGCTGAGAAACTGGAAATGGAAATCCATCCGCTTGAAATTTTGGGCGATTTGAAAGAAGATAGTTTTGATGTCATCACACTCTGGCATGTACTCGAACATGTGCAGGATATTTCAGGATATATATCTCACTTCAGAACACTTCTTCACAAAGATGGTGTGTTGATCATAGCTGTTCCCAATCATACCTCACGAGATGCAAATCAATACAAGACAAAATGGGCTGCATATGATGTACCGCGTCATCTATGGCATTTCAGTCCTGCGTCAATGGAAAAGATTTTGACCAAACATGGATTTGAATTGGCAAATAAAATTCCCATGCCACTTGATGCATTTTATGTAAGTATGCTGAGTGAAAAATATTGTGGGAATAATTTTTTAGGTCCTGTGTTTGCATTTGTTTCTGGTGCGTTGACGTGGATAGCAGCGATGCGGAATGTAGATAAGGCGTCGTCGATAATTTATATAGCGAAGTGAAGCGCCGCTACTCGTGGCACATATGACGGGGAGGAATGAGCTATGCTAATGTGCCACGATTGCCGGGCCGCTCTGTTTCCTCCACCTGCTTTTACGATTTGGAATTTCCTAGTCCAATTATGATTACGACAAAATCATTATTTTTAAATTATGGATACTGATTACAAGAAATTTATCACGATAGAACCAGATAAACGAGGTGGAAAACCTTGTGTAAGGGGAATGCGCATCACTGTATATGATGTCCTTGGATATCTTGCTTCTGGAATGACACATGATCAAATTATTGAGGATTTCCCTGAACTGACAAAAGAAGACATTAAAGCATGTTTAAGTTATCGAACATATTCTCCGGATCAATTTGTTGGAATACTTAAAGATCAAGCACCATCCAGAGAAGAATTAAAAAAATGGAAAGATGAGGAGAAATTATTAGAAGATAAAAATGGATAAAAAATCCCGCCCTCCATTCCGAAAGCGGGATTTCTATTTATTATGAAAACACTTTTATTGTTTCATTATTTTGAAACTGTACATCGTACCGTCCTGATCTTTGATCATGCACAGATACATTCCTGGTGATAATGAAGGGATGACGAGACTTACCGGCACCGGAACTTCTGCCTGATCAAACACATTCCTGCCATACATATCATAGAGCTGTACATGCGCTGACCTGAATGTACCTGATACAGAATGAATGATCAGCTTGTCATGAAATGGATTTGGGGCAATGGACAAATCAGATACTGGATTTAAATTTCCATCCTGTGTCCCAGTCTCAAGAATCTCAATCCACCGGCATGAACTGTCTGAAGCATTTTCATTACTGACGGTAAGACATACATGATATAATCCGCTTTCAAAAGTATGCTCAGGACTATGTTCTGCACTTGTCAATCCGTCATCAAAATCCCAATGCCATGTAGTTGGATTGAAAAAGGATAAATCAGTGAACAGAATCTCATGTGGATATCCTGCCTGCTTCTCTTCATGGCGCCATCTGGCCACTGGATTATTATTTAGACCCAGTGTATCGCAAGTACTGCCGTCTATAGGCCCCAAACGATAATTAGGAATGTTTGGAGCTGATCTGCCATTCGGAACCTGAAGATTGATTGAATGCTGATTCAAAAAACATTCAGATGCCGGAAGATCTGGTCGTTCTATCACATGCATAAAATTACTGGAACCCGATGGCGGAACAATATAAATGCGACCATCAGGTGCAGTCATCATCGGTCCAAAAAAAGTTCCAAACCATCCAGGTTGTACAAACCTATCAAATGTATCTACCAGTGTTTGTGATGCGGCTATATCATCAGCCCACAGATCCCATTGCCAAATGTGTGTATTATCATCAGCGTACAGATACTGCTCAGAGGGTGAAAATGCAACACCAGTAAACAGGCCGCTTGATTCATGAAATGATTCAAGATTCTGAAGATCTCCAGTACATCTGTCGAAATTAAATAAAGAAATATACTCGCCTTCCTCATCTGAAATTGCCTCCATCCTGGCGACATAGTTTCCATTTCCGGAAAATGCAGTTTGACCAAGCCCATACCTTATGATGCTACCTACATTCCCTAAATGATCCAGTTTTACCCCGGAAGGGTCAAGAAGGAATGAAAAATATCTTGGGCTGTCTGATTCAAATGCTAGTATCCACCAATCCCTTCCATTTGCATGACGGGTAGCAATGAGTGTTCCTTTATACCATTGCTGCATTGGCGCAATTAATGAATCACGGAATAAAACTGAATATGACGTATCAGCGTTCATTTTTACCCTTGTCTCCAGATGCCTATTAGTCTGAAAACCATAAATTGGATGTGGCGACATGGAATGATATAAAACAGAAAATTCATTTTCATGACCAGGTATGGGAAGTATAATGGCTCCATCGTGTAAGGGAAAGCCAAGAGCTTTTGGATTTATAAAAAAATTATTCCAATAACCAAATTGATTTCCATCGTAGGCAATCGTATCTGCTATTTTAATCCCATGTTTTCCATAAATCTGCATGCCATTTGTCCACACGACAGGCTCTCCTTGCTTATCACAAATGTTAGCTGAAGTGCCATCGATATATAAAACATCTTCATGTTGCAATTCTATTTGCATTCTATCTCCTGCAAAATAAAGATACATGATACTATTGTCAGGATTACCCGCATTACCAGAGTAGCCTATGACCCATGCATCTCCTTCTTTTTGACCATTTACCTTATGCATCATTAATAAAAAAAGGAAGACAAATGACATTCTGAGATATTTCATCTGGATATAATTATCTGTTTAGTACTATATCCGATAGTGGTCTTAATGGTAATTAAATAGACACCTGCCGGGACTTCATTCAAATTAAATATAAAGCTCTTTTTTGAAGGCTTATAATTATAAATCGATTTCATGTTCAAATCCATGAGATTCAATTCCTCCATGACGTCATTACTGCGTACTTCAACCACATCCTTCACCGGATTAGGGTATACTGAAAAATCCTCACTCTCGTATGGTGTAACGATGTTTGGAAAATGAAGATAAGGCGAAAAAGTGCAGTTAT
>JBBSAQ010000006.1:0-132508 GCA_038252065.1 Chitinophagales bacterium | reverse complement strand
GTCTGCAAATTGAACGTACCTGAAAGACCATAATGACCATTCAATAAATATGTACGTTCATAGCTATGACTGTGACCGGACAAAACAAGATCGACACCATAAGATTCAAGCAAGGGTAAAAAGTTTTGTCTCATTTGCGTCATATACGTGTCCGTATCCGAATCATGCGAACCTTTACTATACGCCGGATGATGCCATGCCGCGATGATCCATGTAGCAGACGTATTCGCTAAGTCAGTTTCACACCACTGATACATCGGGCCACCAACGGATCGATCCTCATCATAACTATTGAGAATAATAAAATGTACAGCGCCATAGTCGAAAGAATAATACGCTTCTGTTCCGGAAGCTTCACCGCCGCACTCACCAAGGGTAGGAAAAGAAAACATATCATAGTAAGGTCCGGTCTGCGTGCTGGAATTAGATGAAAGCCCGTCATGGTTTCCAAGACAGGACCACGAAAGTGTATTTTTTAATTTCGCTTCATACATATTCTGATAGATGGCCGTTTGATATTCCATATCTGTTCCACTGTTGTATGCGTTATCGCCCAGAAAAAGCATGAGATCAGTATGCTGCGCACCGATGTATGAATAGTAGGCGTTGCGGACATTTCGTGCATTGTTATCTCCTGTGCCACAATCCCCTAGTATCCAGGCTGTCATAGGTGTTGCATTTCCGGGCGTAGGGTATGTTTTGAAATAAACATCTGATGCCGGAAACAGAATGGTATCTGTAAGAGACCGGATCTGATAAAAATAGATGGTGGATGCAGAAAGTGAATCAATCATCAGGATGTGATCAGTCACCGGAGACATCTCAAGAGCTGATGTCGTCAATGAGGAAGGATTGGGGCCATAGTCAATAATGGAAGGGGTAGCGATATTCGTTCTCCACCGCACAATCATACTTGTGTCATTCGCTCTTTGCAGGTAAGGTCCCCGCGTGATGACCGCTATCCCGGCAGCCGGAATACCGCTAAGCGAAAAATCAAAACTGATATCAGAACTATTGGCTGCATGTTGATGGATCTCAACAGCCAATACATTTGTTCCGTTGACCAGCGTATTTGGCAAAGCGATGGAAGCCATCGCATTATCACCACTATTGGAAGAAGCAAAAGTATTGTAAGTAATATTTCCAGCCGGCATATTCACTCGCCATATTTCAACACCATTGAGATAAACAACTGCTCCGTCATCATACGTCAGTTGTAAGTTCAAGCCGCTATAATCACTTGCAGTGTTGACCGAAAACGTTTGTCTGAAATAGGCCGTTAAAGTCGCTGAAGAAATCACCGTATTTTCATCACCATCACCATACCCTAATTGAGCCGGTCCCATGTTCCATGATGAGGCATCGTACGCAGATTGAAACCACGACACTCCTGATTGCAGAGCAGGTTCCATGCCTGCATCATCATATCGCCACACACTGCCAGGGGAAATCAACTGGCCAAATGAATGACCACTTAAAAAGAGAATGAAAAGGATAAAGGAAATTCTCATTTCATTTTTTCAATTCAGTTAACAAGACAATGATCTCATCGCGCATAGTATCAATGGAAGCCAAGCTTTTCTTTTGTACAGGTAATTGATCAATCAGCGAGATCGCTGCATTTAAATCTTCTTTTGCTTTATCCGGCGAATGCATTTCAATATAAAGCTGAGCACGGTCGAAATAAGGCCGTATTTTCAGTTCGGATTGTTCGATGATCGACGACGCTACACGAATCGCTTCATCGTATTTATTCGATCGCTTGTATGCGGATACAAGTTGTAGTTGAATCACGCGAATCGTACCGATGCGTTTTATTCCTTCTTCAAGTATCTGAATTTCTTTTTGATCACTTCCTCCTTCACCGCAGGACGCCCAGTCTTTTGCGGCTTCAAGGAAAAGAAAAGGTGATGGTCGCTCAGCAAGAGCGATGAGCTGTTCAAGTGTAGTCCCCGCCGCACAATATTTTCCAAGAGCAGATAAAATTGATCCTTTCAGTTCCAGGGCAGACATGTGATTTTCTTCAAGCGACAATACACGATCTACATATTGAAGCGCACTATCCTGACTGTTGAGAAACAAAAGTGATTTGCTCATTCCCATGAGGACACGGATGTTGTCAAGCTTGTGATCAAGACAAAACGTAAAATCTAATTTTGCTTTGAGATATTCTTCGTGAAGAATATAGAGCTCTCCGCGTTCCAGGTAAAGTTCCTGATCGAGAGGATTGGATGCGATTTGATTTGATTTCTCCAGGATGCGCAGATCAAGGTCTCCATGGGAGAGAAGAGTACATGAGAAAAGCAAAGCCCCGATAAAACAATTCATGATCAATAAAACAAATAGTTCAGGATAAGTTGCGTTATCCTGTCTGAATGAAAATCAACGCGTGATTCATCCACGATTGAAAATTAAAAGTACATTCATTTTAAAAAGGGGGAGATGCAATACAAAATCTGATTTACGCCTTTGGGAACCGGAACGTTATTTGTGCGCGTCCGGCAGATATGCGTCCATCAGAAACAATAAATCAAAAGTAATGGAATGGTGCATAAATAAAAAGAAAAGGCCTCCTTTGCGGGAGGCCTTTAATCAATCCAATTCGTTAAAAAAATGGGAATCGCTCTCTTTATCCTCTGCAGGCTTCTTTGATCGCCTGTAGTTCTTCTTTGCTGTTGACTACTACCTGTGTACCATCCTTTAAGGTTACAGTAACCGGGAACACGATTTCAGGACGGGCATGTTGACCAGGGTTATTCTTGTTCCAGTCATGTGCGGCCTGACCTAACTCCAGAGGTGAATTAACAACCACCTGAGAGCCGTCAGCGAAAGAAACTGTAACCGGGAACACAAGAGTGAAACATGGACCACCTGGACCGCCTGGGCCACCACCATGATGACCGCCACCAAGACTGTCAGGACCAACACCACCATGATGACCACCACCACCGAGAACCGGCTTGCAGAGTGCAATCAGGTCTTTCATCGCCTGAAGATTGTCAACAGTAATGATTTCACCGGCCTGATTCATCACCTGGATAGGGAATACTAATGTAGGCCTGGTATTTGGCTGAGGTTTTCCGCCATTTGCAATATACCAATCACGGATAGCCTGCTTCATCGAATCGTAATCAGTCACTTCTACTGTAGAGTTGTCTGAAAACTGAACGGTAACAGGAAAAACCAATTCGTAGCAACCGGTCATACCGACACCACAACCGGTCTCAATGCCCCGGGTAGACAGAAGTACAAAATTGTCAACACCTGTGGCGGCATCATCTTTCTGACAAGAGGTAAATAACCCTGCTATCATTACAGATAAAACCAATCCGAAAGACTTAATGAAATTTTTGTTCATGATAAATTAATTTTAATGATTAATGTTCGATTTCAACAGTAAGACGAAGGGAGGGTTGTTTTGTACTCATGCGTGAGGTTAAAAAAATCGATGAGACTATTCAGATGTAATCGAGCATTACTTTTTTCTGTCCAAAGGCAATGCAAATTTAGTATTGTCTTTCCCTTGAAATAATATAATCATGCCCGCTCACAGCGTGTAGAAGAGGCAATATTTCATACTAAATTCTATCTTTAGCAGGACACTCAATTTATTCATATTCAAAACCAACTCCTCATGGTACTCACCAATCTCACTTCACTTACAGCCGAACAATACAGAGCGCTGAATATCACTCCTCTTTCAAGTCCTCCGGGGAGTTCCCGAACGGGAAGTCCGGATAGCAGAATCTCTTTTCAGTTGGGAGGTTTTGTCGGCACCAGTGTTATGGCCTTTACCCTAACAAATCAGGCAAACGTCACCACAGGCCTAAGCATCAGCAACGCTGGTCCAACAAATACGCTGATAGCAAGCGTCAATCGAGGATCGAATCCGGCATCTTTAACTACCTATTGGACTGTTGATATGGGCCTGAATGCAAGCAGTAACGATTGGGGACTAAGTTTTCAGGTTGATGATGGCAATTCTGATACAGGCACATGGACCTTTACCAAAGGAAAGGGTGATGGACTTGAGCACCCTAAAAGTTATTAATCAGTCTTCGGCTACTCCTTCAAATAATGGGTAGTCCCAGGTAATTTATCTGTACCAAACTTCTAAAATGCAATGATGGTAAGACCCATAATAACATGGTTTATTATCGGGATATTTTGGGTGCTGCCTGAAAGAGGAGGGACTCAATCCACTTCCGGGTCGGCCATGCAATGGGTCGATAGCGTCACCAATAGTATACGTTATGACCAGAAATTAGATTCAAAAACAAAATCAGATCTGGCAGATTCTGCATTCCATATTTCATTGCACGCACATGATACGTGTAAGCAAATTTATATACGCATCCTTCAGGCTATTAATCTGGATAATATGGGGATGTCGGATTCAGCATTGATTCAGCTATACTGGGCAAATCAAATGTTTAGCAACAATTGTGATAGCCTTACCTTAATGTTTTTATTTAGCAATCTTACAAATGTGTTTCTGTCTTTACGTGAACAAGACCGCGTAGATTCCATCGGCCGGATTGCACTATCACACTGGAATCCGGAATGGAAAATTAAAGACAGCCGCTATTCTATTCTCAACAATCTTGCTATTGCCCAAATTGGAAGTAAAGACACGATGGCAGCAACAAGGTTATTCCGACAAGCCTATGAGGAGGCAAAAGCGGATCATAATCTTAAGTATACCCAAATAGCTTTAAATAATCTGGGAGGTATAAAAGGGATGTCCGGAGATATTGATAGTGCCTACTATTTTTTCAATATAGCGGCAAAAAACGCCAGGCAAAGTTCCGATATGGACAACTATATGTCTCTATTGATTAACCTTGCCCGTCTTGACAGTGAAAAGAAAAGATATAGCCATGCCAGTAGTTTGCTGGACACCGTATATGCGCTCGCAGATACGCTGAAAAACATGGAGAAGCTTGCAAAGGTCCAAAGAGTGAGAGCGAACCTTTACGCTGCAAAAAAAGATTATACGTCTGCCTACAATTATCTTTTGGATTTCATTGACATTCGGGAGAATTATCTCAATGAAGAACGAGTCAAAGCAGTGACAGAAATGATGGAAAAATATGAGTCAGAGAAAAAAGCCCGTCAAATTCAACAACTCAAATTAGACAACCTTGATGCTACGCTCAAAACAGAACGAATAACAAATACACGGAATCATTATTTGTATTTAGGCCTTGTCGTATTATTAATTGCCGTTGGTTCGTTGGGTAGATTAAGGTATGTGCACAGATCAAGATCTGCCATACAACGCGAAAAAGACATCTCTGAAGGATTGCTACTCAATATTCTTCCAGCTGCCGTAGCTGAGGAACTCAAATTGAAAGGAAGCGCAGAAGCTAAACAGTATGATTTAGCGACAATTCTTTTTTCTGATTTTAAAAGCTTCACCACGATTTCGGAGGGTCTTAGTGCCAAAGACCTGGTAGAAGAAATTAATTTTTGTTTCAAAGCATTTGATGGCATCATGACTCGCTACGGGATTGAAAAAATCAAGACGATTGGCGATTCATATATGGCGGCAGGGGCTATTCCGGATATGAATACAGCTTCAGCTTTTGACGTCGTCATGGCCGCATTTGAAATGCAGCAAGTCATAACAGATCGTAAAAAGGAACGCGATGAACAACAACTGCCCGCATTTGAAATGCGTGTCGGTATCCATTCCGGACCAGTGGTAGCCGGGATAGTGGGCGTGAAGAAATTTCAATACGACATCTGGGGTGACACAGTCAATACCGCCAGTCGAATGGAAAGCAGCAGCGAAGTAGGACAAGTGAATATATCAGAAGCAACGTATCAGCTTGTCAAGGACAATCCGAATCTGGTATTTACGTATCGCGGCATGGTTAAGGTAAAAGGGAAGGGGGAAATGCATATGTATTTTGTTAATCTGGCCGCTTGATCAGAAGGGCGTTAAACCCTTAAACGGGTAGCAGGTCAAAGAATATGATCTCAATATCTTCATAGTATTGATGAAAGAAGTAATATTAGACCTCAGAATCAATACGAGATAGGTGATATACCTCGTTTCCCTTTTCATTTTACCTATAAAAAAGGATCACAACTTACCTGCAAGTCGTATCCTAACCGGACCAACAGCAAAGCCTTAATGGAGGAGACCAAACACTGGGAAGCATTAAAAAACGGAGATCCGGACGGTCTTCGCGAGCTGTACGATGCCCATGCTGATAATCTGTATCGGTATGGTGTGGTCTTGTGTCATGATTCCGACAGAGTCAAGGATTGCATCCATGATCTGTTTGTATACGTGTGGAATTTCCGGGAGCGGCTCAACGTACCCGACTCTACCAAGGCGTACCTGATGGTTTCATTGCGAAGGCGGATTTTTGAGAAAGGATCAAAAATCAACACCTTGACGGTTGAAATGGATTCATCCGAAGAGTCGATAATGTTGACCGAAGGGCATGAAGAAAGATGGATACAACAGGAAGATGAATCTGCCCGTCAAAAGCAACTTGATAATGCCCTTGGTCAGCTAAGCGAAAGGCAGCGCGAAATCATCCATATGAAATACTATCAGCAACTGGACTATGACGAGATTGGCAGAATAATGAATCTGAACTATCAGTCTGCCCGTAATCTGGTCACCCGCGCGCTGACAGCACTCAGAAAGGAGATGACGATCATCATAACCATTTTAGTCTTAATCAATTGAGTACAAAAACCAGTGAAAGGACTCTTGTCATAAATAAGTAAAGCTATTTTGTCAAAAAGCAATGTTCAAAAGCCATAACATAAGTACCGTTTATACGGCATTTTTGTACATCATTCTTGCTACGCTGTCCGGACTATCGTGCAGCAAGGATCAGGCTTTTGACCTTTTTGTAGACAATTCATTGCAGGACTATTTTGATCGTTTTGTCGTGGAAGGTTCCAAAAGAAATGTGACCGTAGATTACGAAGCATCCAGGGTCAGTGGATATATAAAGGAGATCAATACACCCAATGTGATAGGTCAATGCGCACATGATCCGAAAAAGCCGAATACGGTCATTGTAGACAGAACATATTGGAATAGCGGAACGGATTTGGAAAAAGAGTTTCTGGTTTTCCATGAATTGGGGCATTGCGTATTAAATCGGGAACATCTGGATGGGGCTGATGCACACGGCAATTGCATCAGCATCATGACGAGCGGTACGGGTCAATGCAGAGTCAACTACACGCCGGAGACCCGGGATAAACTCCTCGATGAATTATTTAAGAAATAAAATGAGGGCAGATGGAGGATAGATACAAATTACTTTCAGCACCGGAATTGGCCGGTGAAGATTCTTTTATACGTTGGGTTCAACTTGGTGATGATGACCAGGCGTGGACGCAATGGCAACAAACATATCCGGATCTGAAGCCCATAGTAGATGAAGCAAGGTACATCGTGCAGATGATGTCAGGCCAGGCCACAGCATCTTTGGATGTCAATGCCAAACAGGAATTGTGGAAGAGCATTTCATCAGATATATCCGGTCAAAAGAAAAATTTTAAAACACGGACGCTCATTATTCGCTGGAGCGTTGTTGCGGCAGCTGCTATTGCACTTTTCGTTTGGTTTAATGGCTCATCCGGAATGCAGAACATAGTCGTAGTCCCCGGTGTGACAGCCGATATAAAGCTACCCGAATCAAGTGTGGTGACTGTCAATGCCGGCTCCATAATCAAGTACGATGAAAAACACTTTCAGCAGGACCGCGAAATCAGAATGGAAGGAGAAGCGTTTTTTAAAGTAACCCCGGGTAGTAAATTTACAGTCATCACACCTCAGGGCAATGTCACCGTGGTAGGCACAAGCTTCAATGTGATATCCCGTCCGGGTCAGTTTGAAGTCAGTTGCTATACAGGGAAAGTCAAAGTGGAACAGGATCCAAAAGATAAAGTAGAGATCACAAGTGGCCAGCGCTGTTCTGCAGCCAGAATGCAGGATAATCTTCAATTGAATCAATTTGATCCTACACCAGGCACGCCCGACTGGACACGTGGAAAGTTCACATTTGAAAACCAACCTCTTTCGATGGTGGTCAGTGAACTTGAGCGGCAATATGATGTCACTGTAAAACTATCTCCGGGAATTGAAGATTTGAAATACAATGGCCTTTTTGAATCGGGTGATCTTGATACAGCAGTTTATATGATCACCTGGCCGCTTCATCTTACAGCAAAGATTTCTGATAAATCGGTTTCTATATCCCGTTGACCGCATATGAATTTATTTCGGACAAGAATTATTCTTATTATTCTTTTCACTTCCAGTACTGTGCTATCCTATAGCCAGGTATCCGGCTTTGATTCGTTTATATCCAGAATTTCGAAACAATATCATATTGATCTTGCACTTGCGCCCGAGCTCATACCCGCTCTTGATTCTCTCCGCAATTCAGGTTTAGAAAATGCAAATATTGAAGGCCTTCTTCATCAATTACTGGCCGGAACAAATATTTCATATCAAATCGTGGATGGGAATAAACTCTTGTTGCGCAGAGAATCTAGTCCTCAACATGAAACCGGAGCAATAGAATTAAATGGGATAATCGTAGATCATGATGGCGTCCCCCTGCCCTTTGCCGCAGTGAGCCTCGGAGAATCAACAAGAGGTACATTTACAGATGAGAATGGATATTTCACACTATATGTCAGTGATACAACAGGGACAATCCTGGTGAGCTACCTTGGATTTAAAACGAGCTCCATGCCGGCGCAATCCTTTGTCGGGAACGTTCATCAAAAGGTCAGGATGGAATTAAATACAATTCCGCTGAAGCAGGTCACCATTATCGTGCCTTTTCAGCAAATGTCTTTTAACCGGAATGATCAATCTATAGATCTAAAAGGATATCAATTTTTTTCTGCTGATCAATTCCGAAATGGCAATTCAGAGCAACTCATCAATGGACTGACAGGGTATACTCATTTTTCATCTGATCTGGGCATTCGTCTCAGGGGAAGCGAAGCAGAAAATTCATTGGTGCTCATGGATGGACTGCCGGTATATGATCCGTATCATTTTTACAACATCTTCAGCGCCTTTAACGGACATTATTTTTCATCTGTCAAATTGTACAAGAACAATATGCCGGTGGAATATGGAGGAAGAGTGGATGGTTTGATCAGTATTGATTCAGATCATGATGTGCCGGGTTCAAAGCTTATTTTGGATACAGATCTGTTGCTATCTTCCGTTTCCGCAGATTGGGACATTTCGGATAAAGTACGATTCACTGCGGGAGGAAGAGTTTCACATACAAGTATTTTAAACAAGGCGTTAAGTGATAGTTCTGTTTCGAATTTTAGTAACAGGCCCGGATTCTTTAAGGACAATAATGAATATACATCTACGCAGCAACCCACATTTAATTTTTATGATATCAATCTCGGTCTTCGTGCCGGTATCGGATATCAAAGTAATCTTGATGTCTCTTATTTCAAAAGCAGGGATCATCTGGAAACACAAATCGCAACTGATTTTGAAACGACTGAGC
The DNA here is from genome assembly GCA_038252065.1 of Chitinophagales bacterium. Classification (GTDB taxonomy): domain Bacteria; phylum Bacteroidota; class Bacteroidia; order Chitinophagales; family Saprospiraceae; genus Opimibacter. Next base: position 122,981 of record JBBSAQ010000006.1, on the reverse strand, counting down.
ATGGAAATGAAATCATCTCTGTAAAGCAGAATATCGACAACAAGGATACGTGGCAGAACGAAGGAATGGCGTTTAATTATCAATCGCCGATATTTAATAAATCCACCTTCAATGTGAATGGATTTATATCTTCCTTTGAGAAGAGCTCAGCATATGAATCTTCTCTTGATGAATTTCAACACAACACGCATCATGTATCTAAAAACTCCGGATTGCAGAATAGTCATTTACAAACCGGAGGACTAAAGGCATTCATTGAAAAAGATTTGTCGGGCAATCAGGAATATAAAATCGGACTTGATCTGCAGCGACATAAAATAGATTTGCTGGCCAAAGAAAATGACATGTCTTATCTGACACAGGCACAGCAGGAATTTGAGACCACATTGTTTGGTGAATACAGGATCGCCGTACGTAAGAACCTGGAATTAACCCTCGGCGGCCGTCTTACACATTTGGAAAGTACGTCTGCAATCTATCCACAACCACATGTACTCCTCAATTATTTTCCAGATCAACACTGGACACTTAAAACATCGTATTCAAAAAACATTCAGGCCATACAGCAACTTACACTTGAAAACAGGTATGGTCGTGAAGTAGAATTCCTTGCGCTTAGTGAGCCTGATGCCGGCTACCCGGTTTTGAAGTCTGATAAATATATGGTCGGTGCAGGCTATACCAAGTCCAATCTGAATGTAGATGTTGAAGTATATTATAAAAAACTGGATGGGTTGATTAACATACGTGCATTGCGGCCAGATCCTTCTCATGATGATCATACATCTCCCGGTGAATTCTATCGTCTGTTCAGTGGAGATGGTTGGACAGCAGGAATGGACTTATTGATTGCATACAAGAAAAATAATTTTGCGACGTCAGTGGCATACACCGTGAGCAAGATTTCGGAGCGCTTTGATATGTTGTTCAATGGCCAACCTTTTTCTCCTGAAGAAGACAGAAGACATCAGATAAAGTTATCAGCAGATTATAAAATAGGCAGGGTCACCATCAATTCATTGTTGACACATAAAACCAAGGCTCCTTATCTGAGTCTTGTGCGAATAGACGGAAGAGATGGCATTGGTATGGGTGACCCGAATCAATCATTCAGATATTTGCCGCCGTATTTTAGTCTTGATCTTGGCGTAGATTATTCGTTCAATTGTTTTCATCAGCCCGCACAGTTTGGTATCTCATTGATAAATGCAACAAATCACCAAAACATAAGTGATCTTGAGCACATCGGCAAGGTGACAAGGGATAAAGGAATTGGCGGTGGAGACACTGGTTTGTATGTAACCCAGCAGACAGAACTTTTAGGAAGGACGTTCAATGTGCACTTTCGTTTTCTATTGAAGTGATTGAAAAGAATAACGAGTAATGAGTGACGAGTAACGAGTATAGTAAGAAATATTCGTTACTCGTTATTTGTTACTAGTAAATGATCACGGGCATGATGAGCATCATCACTTCTTCGTGTTCGATTTGTTCGTCGGGATAGATGAGGACTGGTTTGCTGGGGACGGACATGGTCATGTGGATATCTTCCTGGCTCAAGGCATTGAGCAGCTCAATAAAGAACCGTGCGTTGAAAGCAATATCCATCGGATCACCTTCAAACTCACAGTTTAATTGTTCGCTTGCTTCGTTGGAAAAATCCATATCCTTCGTGGTGATGGTCAGGCTATTGTCGGCAAGACGGAAGAATACCTGATTTGTAGTCCTGTTTGCAAAAATGTTTATTCTTCGCAATGCACCGAGAAGGTGTGTGCGGTTGATGTAGAGGATGTTTTTATTGTTGACCGGAATGACTGCGTTGAAATCCGGATAGGATTGATTGATCAGTCTGCAGATCACCTGTGTATCCTCGAAACGGAAAAACACATGTGACTTGTTGTATTTCAGATAAGCATTTCCTTCTGTAGGGGCAGCACCTCGAAGCAGAGACATAGCTTTTTTAGGTACAACGAATGAGCCGGTTTGTTCGGTTGATGTACCTAATGCATGATAGCGTACTAATTTGTGACCATCGCTGGCGACAAAACTTATCTTATTGAAATCTACAACTACATTGACACCGGTCATGGCGGGACGCATTTCATCTGAGGTCGTCGCAAATATGGTATAGTTGATCCCCGAGAGCAGATGCGCTACAGGAATCAATATTTCTTTATCATCAGAAGAAGGCAGTGCCGGAAAATCATCCGGTGGATCGACAGCCATCTTGTACATGCCGTTTTCAGTCGTCAATACCAATGATCGCTGATCCTGATCGATATCAAAGGACACTTGTTGGTTGGGCAGGGCCTTAAGTGTTTCCAAAAGAATTTTTGCAGGAATAGCTACAGAACCATCTTCTTTGCTTTCAACATCCATGCGTGTGGAGATGCTTGTCTCAAGATTGGTGGCGGTGAGCGTCATGACACCTTTGCGGATGTCAACCAGAAAATCTTCAGTGATCGCAAGAATTGGATTGGTGTGTATAGCGCCGGCTACTACATTGAGATGTTTTAATAAATCACCTGATGAGACTTTAAATTCCATTTATCCTAAAGGTTAAATCGTATGAAATGATGATGCCGGAAGGATCCCGGATGACGTAAAGTTAACAGTAGTCACGATAAAAACGTCAACCCATGCCGGAACGCTAAAAATATACTACCGACCTGAATTGTTTTCTTGCTCTTCTTAGTTAGTACTTTTACCCCATGACACCCTTAGAACAGCAACCCATAATCAAGGCTATAAAAGAATTAAAGCTTCCTGCTTATGAATCGATGCGGCTGGACAATGGCATGCCGGTGTATTTCATCAGTGGCGGATCTGAGCCTGTCATGAGGGTTGAGGTCGTATTCAGATCGGGTGGAAGTCATGACATCAAGCCTGGTGTAGCTGAATTTATGGCCGGGCTGCTTTCAGAGGGCACACAGAAAATGACATCAATTGAACTGGCAGAACACATCGAATCCCGGGGAGCAACCATTCAGACCCGCGGAGGGGTGGACACGATTCGAGTCAGACTGTTTACGCTGACCCGTTTCCTGCCCGAACTTATGGATGTCATCACCGATGTAATCCATATACCTGCATTTGATCCCAATGAATTAAGGCTATATGCTGACAATAAGGTAGAACGTCTGCAGATAGATCTTAAGAAAAATGAAGTTATTGCCTACCGGCATCTCACTGAAGCCATATTTGGTCCGGGTCATCCGTATGGACACAATGCCAGGACAGACGATTACCTGGCTATTACAACCGCTGATCTCCGAAACCACCATGCTCACCATATTCATCCTGACAGAGGGATGATCTTTATATCAGGAAGTTTTGGGCAGACGGAAATGGACATTATTCAAAATACCCTTGGCCAATGGATGCCGACCCATGTAAATGGCACTGCGCCACAAGGAACGAGTGAAATAAAGAGTAAAACAGGCCTGATAGAAATTCCGGGTCCACAGACACATCAGGCTGCCATCCGAATAGGTCGTAAGCTCTTCCCGCAAAGCCATCCGGACTTCAATGGAATGTATTTGCTGAATACCATCCTGGGTGGATATTTCGGTAGCCGGCTGATGACTGAAATCCGGGAAACCCAGGGTCTGACCTATGGCATCTATTCAAGTGTAGATTCATTTGCAGAGGATGGATGTTTTTATATCAGTACGGAGACGGCGACCGATAATGCAGAAAAAATGATTCAGGCTATCAAAGGAGAAACCGATAAGCTTCGGTCAGAGCTCATCGCTGAGGCAGAACTCAGCATGGCCAGGAATTATCTCATGGGAAATCTGATGACGCAACTCGATGGCCCCTTTGCATCGATGGACTATATTAAAACAATGAAAATTGAGAGCCTGGAAGATGGTCAGTTTGAGACGCTTATTTCAACGATTCAAAGCTGTACACCAGAAACATTAAGGGAACTCGCTAATGAGTACCTTGATCTTGATAAATGTGTTACAGTAGTGGTTAAATAGGCAAGTTCATTAAACCCGGAAAAAGCCCCCCGGGAGTTGATTTCAGGTAAATTTCCTTTATTTTGGAAAAAACGGTTTCTTTGTAGCCCCTTTGAAGAAAAAACGGATGGCGACCCATGCGAATAATCCGGAAAAATGAAAGGAATTCCAATACATTAAACAACTCCCTTTTTGGATAAAGAGTTGATTAGGTCAAGTTAGTCAGGCGCATGAAATTATTTAGTCTTTTTGTACAGGAGATCGCTATTGATCTGGGAACAGCTAACACGCTGATCATCCAGGACGGAGTCATAGTGATCGATGAACCTTCTATCATAGCGATTGATACCAGGACTGGTCAAACTATAGCCGTGGGCAGTCGTGCTATGCAGATGCACGAAAAAACGCATCAGTATATCAAGACGATAAGGCCGCTTAAAGACGGAGTGATTGCGGATTTCCAGGCTGCGGAGAATATGATTGAGGGCATGATCAATATGATCGGCACCAAACGCAGATTCTTTACTCACCTTAAGATGGTCGTGTGCATACCAAGCGGTATAACAGAGGTTGAAAAACGTGCTGTCTTTGATTCTGCAGACCACGTTGATTCAAAAGAAACATTCCTCATCTTCGAACCGATGGCGGCAGCATTGGGTATCGGACTTGATGTAGAGGAGCCTGTAGGGAATATGATCATTGATATCGGCGGCGGGACTACCGAAATAGCCGTGATCGCGCTATCCGGTATCGTGACTGATCAAAGTATCCGGACAGCCGGAGATGAATTCACACAGAATATAGTCGATTATCTGAAGCGCAATCAGAATATACTGATCGGAGAGCGTACAGCCGAGCAGATTAAGATACATGTCGGTTCTGCACTGAAGCAACTCGACAATCCACCACCTGATTTTGCTGTCAATGGACGAGACCTGATCACAGGTATTCCACGTCAGATAACGATAAGCTATGCAGAAGTAGCTGAAGCGCTTGATGAGTCGATTGTAACGGTTGAAGAGGCGATTCTAAAGGCACTGGAGAGCACACCACCGGAGCTTGCTTCAGATATCTACAAGACCGGTTTGTATCTTACCGGAGGCGGAGCATTGTTACGCGGGCTGGATAAGCGTATATCCCGCATTACAAAATTGCCGGTGCATGTAGCCGAAGAGCCTCTTCGTGCTGTGGTAAGGGGCACAGGAATCGCACTAAAAAATACTGACCGTTTTTCCTTTCTTATAGACAGAAAGCGTGTCTGATTACGTTCACTAAGTCTGGTCATCAGTATATCTTCGCCTGATACATGAATAACCTACTCCTGTTCATATTCAGGTATTCAGCCTTCCTTTTGTTTGTGCTTCTGGAAATCGTGGCGCTTGTCTTTATCGTGCGGTACAATGAAGACCAGCATGCTATTTTCCTCAATTCGTCTTCTATGTTTTCCGGAAAGCTGTATAAAATGGCTGACAATGCCTATAAATATGGCCACCTGAAAGTAGTCGCCGATAGCCTTGCCCATGAAAATGCCAGGCTTAAAACAGATCTTTTTAATATGGAAAGGACATTCCAGCATTATTCAGTGGCAGAAAAACCCATAGATAGCTGTATCCTCGAGCCATTCAAGATCATCAGTGCAAGTGTTATAAATAATTCAATAAATCAACGCAACAATCATTTTACGATAGACCGGGGAGCAGGCGATGGCATACGTAATGGAATGGGCGTCATCAGTCCCCATGGAATAGCGGGAATAATTGATGAAGTCGGTGAACAATACTCAACCGCTATTTCGATTCTACACAGCGCTGCCCGTATCAGCGCATCAATCAAAAGAAACAATTTCTTCGGTTCATTAGTATGGAAGGAAATTAATCCTGCTTATATGATCCTTGAAGCGATTCCGAGACAAGCGGACATCCTGGTCGGCGACACGATCATCACCAGTGGCTATTCGTTCATTTACCCAAGAGGGATTTTTATCGGGACGGTCAATCGATTCTGGACAGAAGGAGGGAGTAATTATTATACAATTGAAGTAAGGTTGCAGGAAGATATTTCCCGGCTGGATCGGGTGTATGTGGTTGATTACAAAGAGGTACAACCGGTCGACCAGTGAACAGAGAGACATTAAAACATATAATCCGGGGTATCCTCTTCCTGATCGTTCAGGTACTCATCCTTAAACGGATCAGCACGGGCAATCAATGGCTGTGGATTTATGCACACATCTTCATTTATCCTATTATTATACTTCTACTGCCTATCCGAATGGCACGGCAATATGTCATCATCATTGGCTTTTTGCTTGGGCTCTTTATTGACATGTTTTATGATACAGTAGGTGTTCATGCGTTTGCATTGACAGCAATGGCCTATGCGAGAGGGGTTGTACTGGCTTCTATTGAGCCAAGAGGAGGATACCAGCTCACGATGAGTCCCACAAGACATTCAATGGGGATCAACTGGCTACTGGCTTATACAGCTCTTTGTTTAATCGTGCATACATTCCTGTATTTTACAGCTGAGATATTCACATTTGTGTACATTGGAAAGATACTGATCAAAACTATCCTTACGTTTCTTTTATCCATGATGGCCATAATGGGGTATCATCTGCTTTTTAATCCCCGCAAATAATGAATAAAGAACGCGAATCGGACAGGACCATCTGGATCAAGCGGTTTATCATATTTGTTGCAGGCGTTTTAATTCTGCAGACAGGGTGGTTACAATTGATCGATCCGACATATGGGCAGAAAGCAGAACGAACGACATTAGTCCGGCGCACACTTTATCCGAGCAGAGGACTTATACTGGATCGCAATGGTCATCTCATGGTCCACAACATTCCTGTATATGATCTGAAAGTTGTTTACAATCAGATTCCTAAAAATCTCGACACGGCTTTACTGTGTCAATTACTTGAAATTGATAAATCAACGTACAGAGCTCGACTTGAAAAGGATTGGAAATCACTACGGTTTTCAAAGTCAATTCCATATACGTTCATGGAACATATACCGGCCAACAAGTTTCAGTATATCCAGGAATTTCTGCATTTGTTTCCCGGGTTTTATGGGGAGCTCAGAAGTGCAAGAGGATATTTTGAAAATCATAGCGCGCATATTCTCGGCTATATGTCAGAGGTGGATCAGAATAAAATAGATCAATCCAGTGGTACATATGTACCAGGTGATTATTGTGGCTCAACCGGCGTAGAAAATTATTATGAAAATTTATTGAGGGGTACAAAAGGCGCTCAGTACATTCTCAAAGACAATCTGGGGCGTGAAATTGAAAGCCTTGACAATGGACGGCATGATTCACTTGCAATATCAGGGGATAATATTATTCTTTCACTTGATCATATTCTTCAGGAATATGGCCAGGAATTACTGCAAAACAAAAGAGGAAGTATCGTGGCCATCGAGCCCTCCACTGGTGAGATATTAGCTATGATCAGTTCGCCGGGTTATGATCCGAATGAACTGTCTATTTCGAGAATGCGTGGAGAAGTTTTTGCAAAGCTGCAGAGTGATACACTCAATCCTCTTTTTGACAGATCCGTGATGGCGCAATATCCTCCGGGTTCTATTTTTAAACCCATCCTGGCCCTTGCTGCAATGCAGGAGGGAATTCTTGATGAGAACAAAACTATTTTCTGCAACGGCTCATATAATCTTGGAGGATTCAGGAGAGGATGTCATAATCATCCTGCTGTACACAATGTGTCACAAGCTATACAGTATTCATGCAATACGTATTTCTTCACTGTGTATAAAGATGTGATTGATGATGCAGGGTATACACTGCCTGAGATCGGGATGCGCAAGCTGAATAGTTTTCTGACTGAATTTGGATTTGGAAGAAAAATAAGTGTTGATCTGCCGAATGAAAAATCCGGCAACCTTCCCGGTCCTGATTATTTTGATGGGCTATATGGAACCGGTAAATGGAGATCATCTTATATATTATCGATGGGGATCGGTCAGGGCGAATTGCAGCTGACGACACTACAGATGGCCCATGCTGCTGCTATCATCGCTAATGAGGGAACGTATACAGATCCACATATTCTAAAAGCAAGAGTGCCCACCGGTGGTGAACCACAGGCTGAATTTTATCCGCGTCGAAGAGTCTCTATTGATTACAGATACTTTGAACCTGTCATCGAAGGAATGGCAGGTGCGGTTCGGGCCGGTACAGCGACATTGGCCTCGCATCCTGAGTATGAAGTTTGTGGAAAAACAGGTACCTCTGAAAATCCTCATGGGGCAGACCATTCTGTATTTTTTGGATTTGCACCAAGGAATCAACCGAAAATTGCGATAGCTGTCTATATTGAAAATGCGGGTTGGGGAGGAGCATTTGCAACTCCTGTAGGTGGACTGATGATGGAAAAATATATAAAAGGAGAAATCATTGAGGCACACAAGGGAATTGAGAAGAAGATGCTGGAGACGGATTTGATACATAAAATCAAATCATGATGATTTGATGTCTGTTCCCCGGACTGAAGTCCGGGGCAATTCAAAGTCCGGGACAATTCAAAGTCCGGGGCAATTCAAAGTCCGGGACAATTCATTGTGTCTTGAAAACAGACGTTCGAGTGTCTCTGACCTCGAACATAGATAGATCAGAAGAGTAGTGTATGTTCGAGGTCAGAGACACTCGAACGTCAGAGGAGTAGTGTATGTTCGGGGTCAGAGACACTCGAAGGTCAGAGGAGTAGTGTATGTTCGAGGTCAGAGACACTCGAACGTCGGGGACACTCGAACGTCAGATAGCGGAATTAAACAGAGATATGATCATAAGTGCAATAGTAGCGATGAGTACCAATCGGGTGATTGGGAGAGACGGCGGGCTTCCATGGCATCTGCCGCGGGATATGAAATATTTTCAACGTACTACAGTGGGACACCATGTGATCATGGGGCGGGAGAGCTTTGTTTCATTAGATTACAGGCCATTGAAAGGAAGGACAAATATCGTATTGACTCGTGATCCGTTCTTCATTTCTTCCTCCGTCATCGTGCTGCATTCGATTGAGGAAGCGCTTAGTTATGCGTTTGAAGAGGGGGAAGAAGAGGCCTTTATAATAGGGGGAGGGAAGATTTTTGAACAATCTATGCATTTACTTGAAAAAATATACCTCACAGTGGTCATATCTGAGGTGGTTGGAGACATATACTTTCCGGAGATTGACATGAGTGAATGGCGGATAGACTCAACTGAATATTTTGAAGCCGATGCTAAAAATGAGTTCCCCATGCGCTTTGATATACTTCTCCGGAAATGAAAAATGCAGGAACAGTTATTACACTTCATCTGGCACCGGAAACTATTCAACCAGGAAGAATTAAGGACTACAGAATCTCATGATGTAGAGATCCTTCAGACAGGCATTCCGAATCAGGATCAGGGGCCGGATTTTCTTCAATCACGTATCCGTATCGATGACCAGATCTGGGCAGGCCATGTCGAGATTCATATCCGCAGTTCGGAATGGTATCTGCATCGACATGATCAGGACACACATTACAACAATGTCATCCTGCATGTCGTCTGGATTGAAGATCAGCCGGTATTTACATCCGATGGTACACGCCTTCCTTGCGTAGAATTAGGAGAAAGAGTAGATCGTACCCTACTTGAGCGGTACAATCATCTGATGAATAATGAAGAGTGGGTTCCATGTGCCATTTCCCTGTCATCTGTGGCCGGTATCACACGTACCTCATGGCTTGAACGATTGATGTCCGAGCGACTGGAAAGCAAAACAGAAAACATCATTAAGATTCTTGAACGGTGTGGACATGATTGGGAGCAGGCCTTTTTTGTTGTGCTTGCAAGACAACTGGGTGCGCCAGCCAATAGTGATGCGATGGAAAGCCTGGCCCTAAAGATCCCGTTAAAAATATTGAGGAAACACGGAGACCGTACGGATCAGATCGAATCGTTGTTGTTTGGTGTAGCAGGAATGTTGACAAAAGAACTGAGCACCGGATATCCTGCAGCATTGAAGAAAGAGTTTGATTTTTTAAAAATCAAATATGGTTTACAGCCGATGCCTGCACTGCGATGGAAATTTATGCGCATGCGGCCTGTGCATTTTCCGACCATCCGATTGGCGCAATTGGCGAGGATTGTTGCAGACACACCCTTATTTGTATCGCTGCTTACACAAACAGTGTTTCCTCAAGAGTGGATAGAACGATTTATGGTGACACCAGATCAGGAATATTGGCATGATCATTACCATTTCAGAAATGCAGCCCCCCCTTCTACGAAGAGACTTGGAAAGGAAACAGCACAGTCACTTGTGATAAATCTTGTGGCTCCGTTTATGTTTGTATATGGTAAAATGCAGGGACTACAAAGTTTGAAAGAAAGAGCTGTCCGCTTGCTCTCGCAGATGCCACCTGAGAAAAATGCAGTCATCAAAGGCTGGGCATCATGTGGCTGGAAAGCTGAAGATGCAGGACAAACACAGGCGATGTTGCATCTCAAAAAAAACTATTGCGATATGCGACGGTGTCTGCATTGTGCTATAGGGTTGAAGGTGATGAGCTTCGACCGTCTGTCACGCGAAGCGTGACGGCGACATGCTCAGCTCCCCACATACGAGACGGCATTCCACCATCGTTATTGACCTGGATATTTTTTCAATCAAACCGACATATTCCTCAATTTATTTCCCTAAGTATCTGAATATCAATACACAAAACATCTACTCTATTATTTATATAAATATTCGTTCCTTTGGGGTTTAATAGTAATTTTGCAACAATAAATATCAACTAGAAAACAATGATTGGATTTTTCTTGCAAGCAGCAACCACAGCCGTAGATTCTACAGCGGTGGCACCAGGTTCCAGTTTGAGGATGATCGATATCCTGTTCAAAGGAGGTCCGGTGATGATACCGCTGATCATTCTGTCGCTCATATCGATCGCATTTATCATCAGTAAATACATCTTCATCCGCGAGCGATCTAAAATAGACAGCAATCTCGTCAACATAGTTCTTGATAAAATATCATTGGGACAGTTTGATTCAGCCAGCCTCCTTTGTGATCAGACGAACAGTTCGCTCGGCAATGTCATCAAAGCTGGTGTTTCGCAGATCGGAAAACCGATTGAATATATTGAGAAAGCTCTCGAAGTGCAATCCAATATTGAGCTGGGTGAAATGGAAAGTAAGATGGGTTATATCAGCATGGTTTCGGGGGTAGCGCCACGTCTTGGATTCATCGGTACGATACTCGGGGTCATCCTGATCTTCTATAATATTTCTCAGACGGCTGATATATCCATCGGTACGATCTCAGGAGGTTTGTATCAGAAAATGATTTCATCGGCTACTGGTTTGGTGGTCGGTGTGGTTGCATTTATGGGATACAATTTCCTGTTGACGAAAATTGATAATTTCTCACTGCATCTTCAGAAGGAAGTATTGGAATTTATCAAAGGCCTTCAAAAACCTGTGCGCTAAATGGAACTGAGAAAAAGAAGACCATTTCACGATGAGGATGCAATGTCAGCGATGAATGACATCATGTTCTTCCTGTTACTATTCTTTTTGATCATCGCCACGATGTCAAATGCGAATATCATCAAGATCCTTCTGCCCAAGTCAGACACAACAAGTCAACTTGCTAAGCAGCCATTGACCCTGACAGTGACAGATGAATTGAAATATTATGTCAATTCCAATGAAGTGCCAACAGGCATGCTTGAAGCCGCATTGGCAGATGCGATCAAACGTAATGAAGACCCTACGGTTGTTCTTCGTATTGCCAAGTCACTCACCGTTCAGGATCTCGTCGATGTCATGTCGATCGCAGCAAAGCTGAATCTGAAGATGGTGTTGAGCACGGAGAGATAAGTAACGAATAACGAGTTTATTCTTAGCGCATCGGGAAATCCAGACAGGATTTAAAAATCGGTTTCTATTTTAAATCTGTGAAAGCAGGCTCCTGCCTGCAATGAATTAATGGACAATCATAAAAACTATTTAGAACATCCAGGCAAAGCCATTGGTGCAAGTGCAGGCTTCGAATATGTAATGTCTGTCGCGCTCAATGCACGCGGTGGCTATAAGGATGGAATGATACGATGCATCACAAGCCGTGAAGGCGATGTGCAAGTAGCCGGCTATATTGACAGAAGTGAATTACATAAAGTACATGAGCATTCTCCTCAACATTTTACAATAGGAGATCGATTGGTGATCAAAAACGAATCAGAAATAATCGATCAGATATGTGGAAAGGACAGGGAATTTATTGGTCTTGAAGATCCGGATATCTGGATAGATGAAAAGACGGGGATGATGCATGTGTATTTTACAATTCCATTGCGTAGCCAGACTCATCAGTCCGACTTCATACATCTTGGTCATGCCGTAGGGAAGGATATGGATTCACTTGAGATGACCATGCCCGTGCTCATGTCCGGAGAGGAAGGAATCAGCGGAAAAGAAGTTTCAATCGCACCGATCAATAAAAATAAATTCCGCTACAATCTTGTTGAATCCGCCTCTAAGGGAAAGGAATTTTGGTATTCAACGGTTCGTGTAGCCATAGCAGAAGATATGGGCATGCCCTGGAAGTTTGGAGATACATTGTTTAATCCTGAAGAACATTCTATCCCCTGGATTGCAGGTCATGCATCACCCGGGCCTCTGCTACCTGAAACGTTTATGGATGTCGGTGAAGGAAAGCGTTTAGGGATACTAAATGGTCGGGAAGCAAATCATAAAGAAGGAGATAAAATAAAATACGGTATGTTCTCCGTTGGCCTGTTTATTTATGATTTTGAAAATGGGAAAATAGAATGGGTTTCACCGGAACCGTTCATACAGGATAGCCAGGCAAAAACGATAACCTTCGGCAGCCAGTTTGTAGAAACAGGAAGAGGATCTGGTGTTCTGTATGCACACGTTGATGATTCCTTTGTGCGGGCGTATACAATCAATGCAGACATCATGAAATCATTGTTGCCTTCTTGAATAGTGTTTAGCTTTTTAATTAGTTGCTGGCTGTTGAACTATAAATTCAGTTGTGTGTATTTGATTTTCAACATAAATGCGGCAGGACATTTAGTACTGGATTCAAAACAGAAGCACCGAGCACACGTGAACGCACATCTGACCAGCCGTATTTTTTGTCCGGCATATCCGCATTGTCTTTAAAGGGCATTTCAATCGTCAGCGCTAAGCACCCATACCGTTGAGCTATGTAGTTACTGCACAATGTCAGATTTGCTTCCCCAAATTTGTCAAACGGATATTTGTGTGTATCCTGAAAATCGGGGCATGTCTCCATCCAATGGTTGATAAATTTCTTTTCCAATATGGACAGATACTCAGTATAGTCAGGAATACCTTCTGATGCAGCAATAAAATTATAAGGCAGTTCTTCATCACCGTGTACATCGAGCATAAGATTGATGCCGGTTTCATGAATTTTATTCCGGACATAGTAAACTTCAGGACTAAATTTTTTTGTTGGCTTTTGCCATTCACGATTGAGATTTGCACCTGAAGCGGTGGAACGCAGATTACCTGCTATAGATCCATCGAGATTCATATTAGGTACAACATAAAAGATAGCCTCTTCCAGTAACTTAGCAGAGACGGAATCATTTGAATCCAGTAGCCGCTCTAAAAAGCCTTCGATAAACCACTCGGCCATGGGTTCGCCGGGATGTTGACGGGCGATCACCCAGATTATTTTTTTATTCTTTCGTGGTTTTCCGATGACAAGCATTTCAATATTCCGGCCCAGAAAAGTTTTGCCGATGACCTCAACTTTCACATCAGAAGCCATCTGCGCATGGTGAATGAGATCTAAATGCCGCTCATAAGAATAGGGTGCGAAGTACGCAAAGTAGACCGCGTTGTGAGAAGGTGTAAAATTGAATTTGAGTACCCCGTTGACATATGTTGTGGGGATACGAAACCATTCTTCACGATCGTAGGAGGCGCAGACATTATAGCCCTTCCATCCTTCAGGGTAGGATGTTTTACCGGCATTGATGATAGAGAGCTTGCAGTTTTTCTTTGCGGCGCCGGTGAGTCTGAAATGAAACCATTGGAGGAAATCGGAATTCGTATCCTTTCTGATGCGCAGGCGGATTTCATTTTTCTTTGCATCGATGCCGGCTACTTCAATATTGCCGCTGTCAAAATTGGATGAGATTTCCATTTTCATAATGTTTCGTTTTATTAAATCAGACTGACAAGATAGGGCTTTGAAACCATGACGAATAAAATACGGAGATAGAAGCCAAGATTTTTTAACGGAACTTTAAAACGATACGGAATCCGGATTCGATCAATTCAATTACCTTGTCCCTGAAAATAAAACGGAAAACAATGAAAAAATTATTTATTCTTATTACTACAGTTATTGGGTTATCTCAGATAGTATCTGCACAGTCGGCTAAGTCTGTTTATTTCGAACTTGGAGGACCGGGACTTGCGTCTATTAATTTTGATACAAGGTTTAGTGCCAAGGAAGGTGGTCTTGGGGCCAAGATTGGTGTAGGCGGATTTACTGTTGATGGGACTGGGATAGTGTTTATACCTATTGCGGTGAATTATCTTTTAGGTAAGGACTCCAGAAATTATTTTGAAATGGGTGTTGGCGTTACTCCTGTGCTAGGGAGTGATGGTGATGGAGGAAATTTTTCAGGGACATTCGGGCACCTCAATTTTGGCTATAGGCTTCAGCCGGAGAATGGTGGATTTACATTCAGGGCATTTATTACGCCTATTTTCGGAAATGGATATTTTATTCCGTATTACGGAGGTGTATCGTTTGGGTATAAGTTTTAAGCAGAATACCTGCTTTCATTTTTTTAATTCAAGACATAGCTTTGTAACGTGTGCACATCGCCCATGGAGGAGGTCGTCATGATCAACCCTACTGATTTTGCATAATAATATTGTGTAAAAAACTGAGTGCTGATCAGATTGCCATTCATGTTGATTTTACTTTCGGATTCAAGCATCACCACGTCGGGATAGGTCTTGCCATCGACCTCTTTGCTGATGCCGGTTTCTTTTACCGTGAAGGCCATGATGCTGTTCAGCCCATTGGCGGTGAAGGTAGAATCCCATGTTTCACCCTTTTGCAAATCATCTTTAAGCCATAACTGATAGTTGTCTTTTCCCATCAGTTCGTTGTACATGATGCCATTCTCCACTTTGACTAATGTATTATCGGGTACTGTACTATTCTTCATCGTCACGATGGGGCCATTGACGCTTACGACGGAATTGGTATAGAGGTTTCCGTCTTTTTGTTTGTATTCCCATTTGTTTCCGGGAGCGAGGGGATAGTACTGCATCATGATGGAGATGGTTAAATGAAATGAGTGATTGTGAGATGTAAAAATAACTAAGGCCCGGGTTGATAGAATGCTTTTCTATCCTGCGGTGGGTCTGAATGATTGTAAGGGAAAAGGGCAATTGTAGTCCCGTGGGGAATCGAACCCCAATCTAAGGTTCCGGAAACCTTCATACTATCCGTTGTACTACGGGACCAGATTGGTAAAGGTAGTATTCGGTATTCAGTAATCGGTAATCAGTGAAGGGGATTTAAAATGCTAAATAGCAATCACTTTGATTTAGCCAGTTTTTCAATCATGTCCTGTGTAAGCGAATCGGAGCTTGTGCCGAATCCATCAACAAGAATTCCTTTCAGAGAATATCTGGATGACGAAATGGCATAGAGAATACTCTCATCATCGGGGTCTGAAGGACCATAGAACCTGAAAAGTTTATCAATTTCAAATTCATCAGGATGAACTTGCAGTTCGCCCTGCCGACAGTCGAGATGGCCGGTCTGAAGGTTGAAATCTTCCGTATATCCTTGCAGACGCAAACTATTGATAGCGGAGGTGAGTGTATCATATTGTTCGACAGTATCCATGATTTGAAAGGTTTTAGCAGGAACGTAATACTACTAATAATAACATAAAAAGGTTATTGTTTATAACTATAAGGTTTTAGTTTATAACTATACAGTTATAGTTTATAACGGTAATCGGGTTGTAAATTTATGCACTTTATGGAGTGAAAAACCATACGTTTTAGCCTTTAGATTCCCGGATCAGAAGTCCAGATAATGTTGGTAATGTGTTTGTATATAGGCCTTGGCATCCAACACGATGGAGTCATTCAGCGGAGCAGTTGGCGAAGCATTTCCGGTATTACTCAACGCCTTGGTTGCATAGGTGTAAATAAATTTTTGATCAGGCGTGATCCAGCCCCAAACGTTGTCATTTGTATAGTAAGCAAAATCTTTGGTGACAGGATTCAATATGTCCCTGCTTCGTGGGAAATTGACAGCGCTTTTATTAAGTTGAGTTAACAGTGTAGCTGCGATATCATTTTGATTGCAGATCTTATCCAAAGATGTGCCCCGGATATTTTCCTGGAGAACATTTCCAAAAAAGAGTAACGGAATTCTTTTTGATTCAGGCATATCGAAGTCTCTTTCTTTTGGCAAGCGATGTCCATGATCAGCTACGAGAATAAACAAAGTGTTGTCATACCAACTTTCTTTTTTTGCAGTCCTGAAATATTCGCCGAGGCAGTGATCTGAATAATAAGCCGCCTTTCTGAATTTACCGGGTTCACTATGATCTTCATCAAAAGGAGTTTCCATTGGCACTTCAAATGGTTCATGCGAACTCAATGTGAGAATGACGGATAAAAAAGGTTGATGTGCGGATTTTAAATCAAGAAGTTGTTTTTCAAAAACATATTGATCATGCGCTCCCCACTTGCTGTTGAGTTGATTTTCTGTGAAACTGGCTTTATCAACAATGGCAGTGAAGCCGGTATTAATCAGATAACTTTTCATATTGACAAATCCTGCTTCGCCGCCATAATAAAATGAAGAGGAGTAGCCATCATCTGCGAGTACAGTATTGATGCTTTTCAATTTTTCGGATTTAGCAGGAATGGTGATGATCGAGATCAATGGTGGAGGAGGGAATCCACTGAGTACAGATATCAATCCATGTTCTGTCCTTGATCCTGCTGCATAGATTTGACTGAATAATAAGCCTTGTCTGGAAAGCGTATCAAAATTTGGGGTGATATTATCTTCACCGCCAAGAGATTTGATGATATCGGCTGTCCAGCTTTCAAGGATGATGATGACGATATTAGGTTTTTGTGTTGTCAGGATTGAAGGTGACAGTGTATCACTTTTCAGGAAAAGATTATTATTTCGTTTTTCTGCTTCAGCGCTATTCATGTAGGTGTATGGATTCTTTGTTGTTTTCAGATCAAAGTAGCTATGCAAAAAATACCAGGCCGGATTGATAGCGACATGATTATAAAAAGGAGTTTTTGAAAAATATGCTGAACTCTCGTTTATAGGGGCCAATTGTAAGCCACCTCTTGCCATGATTGGCAAAATGCCTATAGGCAAAACAATCAAAGCTGTCTTTAGAAATACATTTTTGATGGGTGTTGAAAAATGGGTAACTATTTTTTTATACAACCAAAGTGAAAAACCGAGATACAAAGCGAGGAAAACGACCAACAGAATTAATTGAGTCGTCGAAACAAATGTCAACACTTCCCGGGGGTGCGCCACATAATCGAATACACCGAAATTTAACAGAGCGCCCCATTCATGGTACATCTTAATATTAGAAACCGCCAGCAGAGAAATCAAAAAGAGTATGATAATGTGGTAAATGGTATTAAGTAAAGAAATGAGTCTACCCTTGATGTATTGCTGCAGTATCCAAAAAAGAAAAGAAGGAAATATTAAAAACGAAATCGTGGATAAATCTAAACGAAAACCTGCAATGATGCTGCGTAATGCCGGAAGAATGCCGTTATGCGTAATGGTGGTAAGATGTAATGCAAGAAATAAAACCCGAAACAATGCGAAGATGACCAGCCAGAAAATCACAAGTTGAAGTAGGTAAGGAACACGAATTTTACTTTTTGCTTCAATTTTTTGGTCCATGGATCAAAAGTATAGAAAACCCATCATCCCGATCCATTACTCCACACAAGGGAGCGATGAAATTATTGGGGGACGATGATTGAGTTCTTTACTGAAATCAATTCAGCGGCAATGCTTACGGCTATTTCTTCAGGGGTATGACTGTTTATCTTCAGACCGATAGGAGCATGCATTTTTTCAAGGAGGAAACCCGGGAAACTGGTTTTAGTGAGCTCCTCCTTCAACGCATTCACCTTTGCTTCACTTCCCATCAAACCTAAGTAGGCAAAAGATTTTTGACCGAGCTGAAGCAAAACAGTAAAATCTGATCTGTATCCAAGCGTCATGACCACTATATATACATCCGGCCCTGAAGGAATGAGCTCACCTATCATATCATATTGTTCAATGACATACTTTTCGTGGGCGAAAACATTTTGAGTCAGTGTATTGAGATCGGGTCGATCGTCAATGACGTGAATGTAAAAATCAAACCGGGACATCAATTCAGAAAGAGCCAATGAACAATGCCCACCTCCCACAATGAAAAGCTGCTGTTTATATCCGATGACTTCCTGCCAGGTAAATTCTTTTTCATCAACCTTTTCAAAATGAAACGAACCGGACCTTAACGTGGCCTTCATAACACTAAAATCAAGTTTGTGATTAACATATGAAATGTTCAACAGACCTGACTTATACTGACCAAGGACATCAATAATTTTTAATACTTCTGAAAGGTGATGTGAATCGAGAGCAAAATAAATAATCGTTTGTTCGCCGGAACAAATCATCCCGCTTTGATCACGGGGTTCATTTTTCCTGTGAATTTGTTTTTTGATTTTGGGAAGTAAGATTTCTTCCATCAGGAAATCTTTGGCGAGCTCTACTAATTTCACTTCCATAATGCCGCCTCCGATACTTCCATGGAACTGATGGTCATCTGCAACGGCCATTTTGAAGCCCTGACGACCAGGGCTACTACCGGAGCTTTCAGCAACCAACAGCAACATTAAGCGATGTTGAGTCTCTAATTTTTTTTCAATGAATTGCCAAAGGGCAAGGTCTTTATTCATGATGGCTGAATACGAAATTATGATTAAAAAATAAAACAGACGTTCGAGTGTCTCTGACCATGACGTTCGAGTGTCTCTGACCTCGAACCGACGATGAGTGTGAAAAACGGTTTGTATAAGAGATACTATGTTCGAGGTCGGAGATACTCGAACGTCAATGATAGGAGTGGTGAGAATGAAACTCTTTAACTTCCGAATCATACAATGCCATCAACACTTTCTCCGGCGTGAAAGGCGCATTGTATGCAGGCGATGCATTTTTATTGAAAGCCCTGATAGCATCCCGAATCGCGAAATATGATGCAATACCATACATCAATGGAGGCTCTCCAACTGCCTTGGAAGAAAAGATCGCCAGATTATCACGCGTTGTTGAGAGGGGTTGGATATCAATAGTGTGCGGAACAGAATAGATATCAGGAATTTTATAAGAGGAAAGCGCATTGGAACGTAATTTTCCATTTGCATCATAGACAACTTCTTCCATGGTCATCCAGCCGATACCTTGTACGATACCACCTTCTACTTGTCCATTATCGATCAGCGTGTTCATAGATTTTCCAAAATCATGTACCCCTTTCACAAAGTCAATTTCATAAGTGCCGCGCATGCAATCCAGAGTCACTTGTATAATCGCAGTGCCATAGACATGATAAGAAAAGGGATGACCTTTAGCAATATTCCAATCGAAATGAACACCCGGTGTAGCGTAATGAGCATGTTCACTCAGGTTAACTCTTTTGACGAAAGCAACATTAATAAGTGTTTGCCAATCAAGCTTTGTTTGAATATTGTTATGAAATACAAATCCATTTTCAATCTTAATCGTGTCAACCTGATATGGAATATTTAATTCTTCAGCGGCGACGATTTTCAATCGGATCAAAATGGATTCACATGCCAGCAGGACGGCCCTTCCATTGAGATCTGCAGTAGCTGATGCTGCTGAGGGGGACGTGTTGGCTACACGCAATGTATTTGTGGAATGAACCTTGACCTGATCGGGCGAAATGGAAAACGTTTCGCTAGCAACTTGTTGCATTTTTGTATTTACCCCCTGCCCCATTTCCACAGCACCTGTTGATACAGCAACTGAACCATCCGTATATACATGAACCAATGCACGTGCCTGGTTCATTAATGTTTTTGTAAACGAAATTCCAAAACAGATCGGCATCAAAGCGACACCACGTTTTTTGTATTTATTCTTTTCATTAAAATTATGTGCATCCGCAATTATTTTTTCAAAATCAAAAGAACGATCAGCCTGCATCCATGTGGTAACGGCTTCGCTTTCTGCTTTTTGCCCATAAGGAAATTCCGCACCGGGAGTGATGAGATTTTTTCTTTGAATGACAGAAGGACTGATGTTTAATTTTTCTGCCGCGTGTGTGATTGCTGATTCGATGACAAACATTCCCTGAGGTCCGCCAAATCCACGGAAGGCTGTATTCGGTGGTAAATTTGTGCGACAACTATACGCTGTAGCCGTTACGTGCGGAATGAAATATGAATTCGTGCAATGAAATAACGTACGTTCTAAAACAGCCGGTGAAAGGTCCGCTGCTGCGCCGGCATTCTGATAAAAGACAGCTTCATAAGCCTGAATGTTAAGGTCTTTATCAAGTCCTATTTTATAATCAGCCGAATAGGGATGTCGCTTTCCTGTCATCCGCATATCCTCCATGCGATGAAGACTGTACTTCACAGGTCGATTGGTCAGAAGGGTACCCAGTGCGCACAGACATGCCCAGGAACTGGCCTGATCTTCTTTGCCGCCGAATCCACCGCCTAGACGTCCCACTTCCACTTCAATGCGATGCATCGCGAGGCCAGTGATTCTGGCCACAGTACGCTGCACTGCTGTTGGTCCTTGTGTAGAAGAATAAATTTTAATACCACCATTTTCCATCGGGACACTGTAGGCTCCTTGAGTTTCAATATACAGATGCTCTTGTCCATTGACATCAGCACGACCGGAAAAAACATGAACACAATCGTTGAATGCCTGATCCGAATCACCCATTTTAAATTTCTTCGGCGGAATGATCAGTTCATTTTTTTCCTTAGCTACTCTCGGATCTGTTATTATTTCAAGTGGTTCGATGACTGCAGTTATCTTTTTCGCAGCGGCTCTTGCGATCTCTTCTGTTTCAGCCAGTACAAGTGCGATCGGCATACCCTGGAAATGAACATGTCCTTCAGCTAATAGTGGTTCATCCGCAACGATGCCACCGATTTGATTTACACCGGGGATATCTTTCGCCAGAATGATACGGACCACGCCTTTCATTTTTAAAGCATGCGACACATCAACAGACCTGAGAATTCCATGTGCGATCGGTGAATCAAAAACACACGCGAACAATGTGTTGTAGATTATGGGAATGTCATCAAGATAAATGGACTCACCACGTACATGGCCATATGCATCAGTATTCTTCATGACGCAGGAAATAATTCTGTGAAATGGGCAAGGAACAATTGTTTCATCAACAATCGTTTATAGTCCGCTGATCCCCGCACATCGGATATCGGCGAGATTTCAGACTCAAGTATGAAAATCAATTCACGCAAGGTCTCTTCATCAAACGGAAATAGCTTAAACAACAAACATGATGAGGTATTTTTCAGATAAAGTGGAATAGGACCGACACCACCGGCTGATATATGTGCTTCTACGATCAGTTCGTCTTCAATGCGCAGAAACATAGCTGTGTTGACAGTAGCAATGTCAAGAAATGCTCGCTTGCTGACTTTTTCAAAATTAAATCGGCAACAATGATCCGGTTTTTTGAAATAAATCTTTTCCACCATCTCATCCGGAGACTTAGCAAGTTTCTTATATCCTTCATAGAAATCGCACAAAGGAAGTTCTCGAACCATCTCATGCTGAAAAGCATTGCGAAGCAGGACAGTTGCATTCAAGGCCAGAAGCCACACTGTCATATCGCCGATGGGTGATGCATTCACAAGATTTCCCGCTATGGTGGCCATATTGCGTATGGGAGTTGAGGAGAGAAGCTTCAGATGCTTTTTTAGTTGTGGAAATATTTCATTCATGACCGGTGATTCCAACAGATCAGTTACCGTTGCTTCTGCACCTATTTCAATACGTCCATCAATCTCCCGGATTTCGTTCAGAAATTTTCTGTTGAACACATTCATGGCCTCAGTGTGCACCATTTCTTCAGGACATTGTACATAGAGATCTGTACCTCCGCTGACGATTGTATATTTTTTAATCTGTTCTAAAGATTCGCTCTCTGATGCAGCGACATTGAACTCCGCAAGACGCTCTTTAATTCCCGCAAACCATGAGGGAACTATTTTATGTTCGATTGCAAATGCAAGTGAAGCACTGTTCTTATTTGAATTAAGAAGATTGATCAGTCTTGCCGATGCTTTTTCAATTGATTTATATCCTGTGCAGCGGCAGATATTGCCATCGATGGAAGCGATGATCGACTCCTGGGATATTTCATTGTGGTTGAGACAAAATCCTGTAAGTGATACCACAAATCCCACTGTACAAAAACCGCATTGTGTACCATTTTCTTCAACCATGGCTTCCTGCACTGGAGTTAAATGACCAGCAGAAGGATTGATGCCTTCGATCGTCACGATATGTTTCCCTTCAGCATTTGACAAAGGCATCAGGCAGGAAGTCATCGAACGATAGGTGACTACATCATCACGATGCTCTCCTACAAGGATCGTACAGGCACCGCAATCACCTTCGCGGCAGCCTATTTTAGTTCCGGTGAGATGTTTGTGATAGCGTACGAAATCAAGCACAGTCATACCCGGAGGCATGTCAGTATGAATCGTATCATTATTGAGAATAAATGAAAGCATTTTAGTCCGCTGACAGAGATGTCTTGTAAGGTAACATCAAAAACGACGAATTAAAAATACGCCCAGAATCACCAAGGCAACACCGATCAATCGAGGCAGATTTATTTCCCTGACCGGAATGCCCAAAAAACCAAAATGATCGATAGGTAATGTAATCAACATCTGACCCAGGATGACAAGGCTAAACGTGAGGGCTATCCCCAGACGCGGAACAGATATAACAACAGCTGTGACAAAAAATGCTCCACACAGACCGCCAAGCCAAGTGATAGCAGGCGCATTTTTAATATTACTTAAGGTATTCAAAGGAATTCTTGCCGCGAGAATGTAGACGAAGAGACCGAGCAAACCAATGGCAAATGAAAAAAAAGATGCCAATAAAGGGCTTTGAACATAAGTAGCCAGCTTGTTATTGATAGCGCCCTGAGTGGGCATCATCATGCCGGCGATAAGGACGAGTATTATGAATATCCAGGGCATAGTTGAAGGGTTATAAGGGTTATAAAGTTTATGAGGGTTATGAGGTATATAGGGGTTATGAAATTAGATAGGGTTTCGCATACTATGTCCAGAGTCTGGCATACTTTGAAACCCGCATCCTTACGCTTATCCTGCTTAGTGCGACTCCGGTATTCATTTATCCAGTATCCAATTTTTAGTATTCTACTTTATCATCTTTTTGTTTCCAGTCTTTGAAAACCTGCAATGCATCTGAGCGAAGCATTTGTTCCATCGGAATGGATCTGTCTGTAAGGCTTTTATCCAGTTCTTCATAGATAAAGTCATCATCAAAACCAATCTCTGCAGCATCATGTCGTGAACATGCGAAATAGACTTTTTTCGGACGCGCCCAGTAGATGGCGCCGAGACACATTGGACATGGTTCGCAGGATGTATATAACTCGCAATCATCGAGTTGAAAGGTTTGCAGATGTTCACAAGCATTTCTGATGGCGATGATTTCTGCGTGTGCTGTAGGATCATTGGTAGATGTGACTTTGTTGTTTCCTCTGCCGATGATTTCGCCGTCTTTGACGATGATGCATCCGAATGGTCCGCCATCATTGGATTCCATTCCATTTGATGACAGGCGTATGGCTTCGAGCATGAATTTTTTTTGTTCTTCGGTCATGGGGCAAAAGTAGTGAGTAGTGAGTAGTCAATAGTGAGTTTTTTATTAACTGCCAAATGATGTTCCGGCCCCGTACAACATAAATGATGATATTATTTTTATAAATCGTGAAATCATAAGTCCCCTTTAGGGGATTTAGGGGCTAACGAGCTTCAACCCCACAATCGAACCAATCAATGTAGTCAGGAAAAATATCCGCCAGAAAGTAGCCGGCTCTTTGAAAATAAAAATACCAATGGTGACAATGCCAACGGCGCCAATTCCGGTCCATACTGCATAAGCTGTACCAACCGGTAAGGTTTGCGCAGCGCGATATAATAAATACATACTTGTGACAAGACATATCAGGAAGCCTCCAAACCACATCATTGAAGCCTGACCCGTTGATTCTTTCAGCTTTCCGATGCAGGTAGCAAAACCGACTTCGAATAACCCGGCGATGATGAGGATGATCCAGTTCATGATAGTGAAAAGTGAGTAACAAGTAACAAGTAACAAGTAACGAGAGGTCACTGGTCACTGGTTTGAGTGGATTTAAGGTACGAAACAGATTTTAAAGTAGGAACAGTTTCGTCAGCCGAGAATTGCGTAACATATGTTCGACATGCTTTTCATTATCACCATCCATATATTGATGAATAAATCAGATGCAATGTATTTGATCCGTGAATCGTTATTAGCTCATTATTTATTGCACTACATGAATGGAGAAGTGGGAGATAATCATTAAATGCATTTGAAACTTTTATCTTCGGCAAAAGCAAAACCCTTAAGTCAAGATTTGTAATGAGGAAATTAATAATCATATTTTTCGCAATAGGGGTTTTAAAATTAATTTCATTTATATCGCTAAAAAATTTTGATAGACATAATGCAGAGTATTACGAATTTATCGCTCAGGAATTCACCATAAAAAAGAAAGAACACTATAGTGACCAGTATTATTTAAGGCATTTAACAGCATACAATAATAAAATTCCGCCCATACTAAGGCAGAAATTGGAGAAATATGACATTCGGAACAACGAAGATTCTCTATTAAATAGAATCTGGTTTCAGGTCTATGCCCAATCGTTAAATCTTAAAGACAGTGCATTCGTTAAACATTCATATCCCGCTTTACTGCAAAATACGGTGACGGAAGAAATAACTAAAAACAGAATATTAAGGTATTATCAGGATAATAACTGGACAAGGCTTGAGCCTGATCTGAAGCAGCAAGTGAAGGGGATTATTAATCGCATATTGAAAACGGGAGATAGCCTTTCTGTGTGGATAAGTCCATTTTCATATGATGGCGCAGCGATCTACAATAATTGTCAGGCAGATAGTAAATCTGTGCCCGTGCACTCCAATCCATTTTTTTATAAAGGATCATTAAGTCATTTTTCATGCGAGATCCGAAATCAGGAAACAGATGAAATTTATAGGGTTGAATTTCGCTAAGTATTCAATAATTGTTTTGATAATTATTTTAGGCATAAGCATCATGCTTGATTGGTTTCATATGTACAGGAACGGGCGCGATATAAATTGTTTGGATAATTATATTTCATTTGAAAAAAGGAACATTAATGAGAAAAGGCTCAGCTTCATCAAACAGATTCAGACATCATTAGAATTTATGGGGGAAGAGAGATTTAAACGTGATAAGAATATGCTGAATTTAGAATCGAAGGATGCAGCTGATTACGAGGATGCAATTTTATCATGGTATCCGGAGACCAAAGAGTTTGATAGTCTTTCATTCTCAGATCGAATATTAATTAAACATGCAGATGTATTGCATTATAAAGATCAGAAAATCAGATCTTTTTATGAACTGCGTTATGAACTAGAGCTCTTGGAGGTTCTATATGCTATTTCAGGCAGTACTACGGGTATTGCTGATTATTTCGGATACAACATTGTCAGAAGTGTCGTCGAAGATTCCGTTTTTATTGGAAATTATGCGATGTCAGATAATCGCAAAAAGTTTGCGTTTATTTTAAATGATTTATACTTTCCGTCAAGTCTGGATGGAATTTACACAATACCGTGGAGTGATACTTTAAATGTTGAAACGATTATCATGGAAAGCCGGAAAACATATATTGATACTACGAGGCATAAGCAGGTCCTTATAAAAACTGCCACAGGCTGGAGAAGCACACCGGGATCTTTGGCGGCTGAATAAGTCGACTTAGTATTTTCCTGCAACAATGAACAAATAATCTCCAAGGTCAGTATCATGTTTCTTTTTGATTGCATCAAAGAGATTATGGTCAATGTCATATCGCAATTTATGCAAGCCATCTTCTATTTCTTTTTCTGTTGCCAGGGAAGCAAATGTTGAAATGCCCAAGCGAATGGCAGGATCAAAATAAATTTCGGGACGGTTTTTTCCGGATTGCAGAAACAAATCGATAAGATCATCACGGACAGCATAAATCTCGGTTGCTATCCGCGTAAATCCTGCTGCTTCAAGTGCAGAAGTGACCGAAACAATGGAAGGCATTTTTTCTATCGATCGTTTCATCAAAGCAGGGAAATAATGGTTTAACCAATAGCCTTCCATTTGTTCAGGGCTGGATGTAAAAATCACAATTCGGCTTCCTGGTTTTAATACACGAAACAATTCCTTAAAGCCAGCTACAATATTATTCCAATGATGAACGGTCAATGTCGCAATTGCGCCGTCAAAGAACGAATCAGAAAATGGAAGAAATTCTACAATACCGATCTTCCATTCGATTTTCGACGATTTGGATTTTGCTTCATTTAACATCACCTCAGATGGATCCACTCCTCTAAAGTTCAGTCCCATTTCAGAGAGAGGGATCGTATAATTGCCCGTACCGCAACCAATATCCAGATATTGACCTTTGAGATCCGGTGAAAGAAGAGAATATATCCGGTCAAGCAAATACGGATCCGCTTGTCGCGTCGTGTTATATCCTTTGCCTATAACATCATATTTCGAATTGTTCAGGTCCATTTAACATCCATTTGTGAAAAACATTTTAACTCTCCATGCCATTCAAGTGTTTGAGTAAGTAAGAAATAAAATAAGTCTCGAAAACGAGGCTCAGGGTTCATTACCTTTGTATTCATAACCAAGATAAATCATGTCACTCGAAAACACAATCAACGAAGACCTCAAAACAGCCATGAAGGCCAAAGATCAGATTAGTTTGCGGGGTATCAGGGCCATAAAATCAGCCATTTTAATATATAATACCTCCGGTGCAGGCGATGAACTGAATCAGGAGCGGGAGATAACACTGCTGCAGAAATTAGTCAAACAACGTCAGGATTCCCTGGATATATTCGAAAAGCAGGGCCGTGAAGATCTTGCTAAAATCGAACGTGAAGAAATCGAAGTGATCATGCGCTATCTTCCCAAACAGCTTTCTGAAAGCGAACTAAAAGACGCTATTCAGTCCATAATGACCCGCCTTGGAGCCAATACGATGAAAGATATGGGTCGTGTCATGGGTGAGGCCTCAAAAGAATTTGCCGGAAAAGCAGATGGCAAAACAATATCTGCCGTCGTGAAAGCATTACTTTCTAATTAATCCTATAATGAGACAGCCCATGAAATATTCAATCTTCTGCCTGCTATTATTTGCCGGCTTTTTATCGCCCATCGCTCTGGAGGCAAATAGTATGCATTCTTCTGGTTTATTCATAGAAATCGTTCAATCAACTTCGACGGTTGCGCAACAAAGTTTTAATCCAAGGAAAAAGATTAAAAAGAAACGCACGACAATATTGAATCGCAAAACCAAACGGGGACATGGCCATCATTGTCCTTCGTTCTAATCGCCGCATCATCGACTTGCGCATAAATATATTTACGCTATTTATTTTTTTCCTGAGCCTTGCTGAGCTTTCAGGTCAAAAGGCATATATCCCACCCAAAATCGCTGCAAAGTCATCTAAAGCACTTGATGATGCGGTCCTCTCAGCGGCAACTGGAAATATTGACGGACCCATAAAGACGATCGATGATCTCATCGCAAAATACCCGACGTGGACATTACCACGTCAGCAACTGAGTCATCTGTTCTATTCTGCAGGTAAAAAACGTGAGGCCGTCACAACCCTTGAAGCTGCACTCGCTATTGATACGCTGTCACAACTGCAGCAGGCCTATACTCTTGGTAGATTGTACGAAGAGACAGGGGATCTCCCGCATGCGATGATGATGTACAAGGCTGTAGTAAGATTAGGACAGGATCAAACGGAGCTCACGAAAAAAGCTAACAGCAATTTGAGTGCTCTTGAATCTAAACGCAATCTTTGGCAGACGGATTCGAATATTAAATTTACACCGTTACCACCTGATATAAACACACCGAATGAAGAATATCTCGGTCGATGGACCCTCGATGGAAAGCAATTAATATTCACCAGAAGATTCAATCACCAGGAAGATTTGTTCATCGCCAAATTCGATAGTGCTCAACATGTAACGATTGAAGATTTCCCATTCAATACCGGTCTCAACGAAGCGGCACAAACGATCTCGCCAGATGGCAAATATCTCATCTTCACTTCCTGTGATCGCAATGATGGACTCGGAAGTTGTGATCTCTATGTGTCGGTCAGAAAAAATAATTTGTGGACAACACCCGTACACATGGGTCCCAATTTCAATACTACTTCATGGGAAAGTCAGCCCTGCTTTGGACAAGATGGCATGTCGATCTATTGGTCCAGTAGCCGACCCGGAGGTTATGGCGGTAGAGATATCTGGATGGTCCGTCAATTGCCGGATGGCAAGTGGTCGAAAGCCATGAATGCGGGGCCCACGATCAATACACCCAACAACGAAGAAAGTCCATTTATACATTTTGACGGACGGACGATGTATTTCATGCGCAATGGAAAGGACGGTCTTGGCGGATATGATCTCTATATCTCACGCATGGGTCTTGATGGTAAATGGAAATCACCGGAAAACATGAAGGCACCGATCAATAGTGGTGCAGATGAAGGCGCACTTTCGCTCCACCCTGATGGTAAAACAGCGATCATCACGCGCATGACTGACAATCAGTTAAATGATCTGTTCGAATTTCAATTGCCTGACGAATTTCTTTCTCCACCGGTGCAGGCGCTTGAAGTGCATGTGAGCGATGTGGAAACAAAAAATGCAGTTCATGCAAGGCTTGATGTATTTGAAGTGACCGGTCATGATACGATTCGATCTTCTCAATGGTCTGATGATCTTGGAAACATCACCATGTCACTGGAAAGAAATACCGGATATGGCCTCATCGCATCAGCAGACGGATACATCATGCATTCGATCAATCTGCAACCGGATACGGTGGCGGTCAGAAAATTAAATATTGCGATGACGCCAGTTACCTCCGCTGTTGATAAAACTATTTTGCTGGAAAATATATTTTTCTCCACAGGATCTGCGACACTTCTACCGGCCTCAGATGCAGAACTTAATAAATTGTATCTCACGATGAGAACGAATGCAGGAATGGAAATTGAAATTCGGGGACATACGGACAACGAAGGA
The DNA here is from genome assembly GCA_038252065.1 of Chitinophagales bacterium. GTDB lineage: Bacteria > Bacteroidota > Bacteroidia > Chitinophagales > Saprospiraceae > Opimibacter. The sequence continues at coordinate 93,445 of JBBSAQ010000006.1, read as the reverse complement.
ACAGAAGAAGACAATCAGCGCCTAAGCGAAGCACGCGCCCTGTCTGTTTATCAATATCTTGTGGGCAGAGGAATTGAGGCCGGAAAACTTTCCTATAAAGGCTTTGGTGAAACGAAGCCCATCGCAACGAATGAAACCGCAGAGGGCAGAAAACAAAACAGGAGAACCGAATTTTACATTCTCAGGATTTAATATTCGTGGTCACATCCCGAATATTTTTTCTTAACGCTGTGCGTAGTATTTTCATTTTGATTTTCAAAAATGACCTCATGATTAAATTTACCTCATTACTTCTTTTGTTATTTCCATTGGTGATTTTTTGCCAGACGAATGCCATTTCATTTATGCCCTTGCCATCCGGTATTAATACACCTGACGACGAAGAGCTCGGCCGATGGACAATAGATGGAAAGGCCATCATATTCACACGATTGACCAAAGATCACGTGGATCTGTTGATGGCTCATTTGGATAGTCTTGGCGGAGTCTCCGGTGTCGAAAAAATGTTCTTCAACGCATCCTACAAAGGAGGAGGTCATGCCATTTCACCGGATGGGAAAAATTTAATCGTAGCGATATGTGGACGCAATGATGGCCTGGGGGGTTGTGATCTTTACAATTCAGAATTTCAGGATGGCGCATGGACAGCACCGAGGAATTTGGGACACGCATTCAATGGTACGGGCTGGGAGAGTCAGCCTGCTTATGGACTGGATGGGTTGACAATCTATTTTACGAGTACACGGCCCGGAGGATACGGAGGAAGTGATATATGGGTGGTTCATCAATTAGGTCCAAACGTTTGGTCGAATCCTATAAATGCCGGTGCCGGTATCAATACAGCCTTTAATGAAGGCAGTCCATTCCTGCATTTTGACGGACGCACGATGTATTTCATGCGCGATGGAACAGAAGGTTTTGGTGGATATGATTTGTACGTCTCTCATCTGGGTATCGATGGAAAATGGAAGTCTTCAGAGAACATGGGTAAATCTATCAACAGTTCAGCCGACGAAGGAGGACTGGCATTGAATCCGGATGGTAAAACAGCAATGATCACGAGATCAACAACTACTCAGCAAAATGATCTTTTTGAATTTCAGCTTCCTCAACAATTTCAATCTGAACCTATTCAGGCACTGTATGTAAATGTCACAGACGAAGAAACGAAAATGCCCGTGACGGCGAGATTGGAAATATTTGAAATAAATGGCCGGGATACGATCAGAAATTCGCAGCAGGCAGATGAGAAAGGAAATATCACAATCACGCTGGATCGAAACAAAGCATATGGGCTTATTACTTCTGCAAAGGGATATATCATGCACTCCTCTAATCTCAAAGCAAGTCAGGAAGCCTCCAGAAAGCTGGATATACAAATGATACCACTGGCATCTTCGGAGAAGAAAACAATTGCATTGCAAAACATTTTTTTTGAAAGTGGTTCATCAATATTGTTGCCTGATTCAAGGCCGGAACTAAACAAATTAACACAAACACTGCAAACAAGTGCCGGGATGAAAATTGAGATACGGGGATATACGGACAATGTGGGCACAGAAGCAAATAATCTTCGACTCAGCGAAGCTCGCGCTTTATCAGTATATCAATATCTCATCGATAAAGGAATTGATAAAAACAGACTATCTTATAAAGGTCTTGGTGAAACGAATCCGGTCGCAAATAATGATACGGAAGAAGGTAGGAGACAGAATCGGAGGACAGAATTTCAGGTTCTTAAGCTGTAGATAGTCATTTGGTTTATTCAGAGTTTTGCAGACCAATAAAAATTTGGAATGCCCGAGTTGTAATTTTTTATTATTTTAGATTTCCAACTATGTAAGATTTAAGTTTTGCAGGCAAAGATTTTTTGATTCGTGGGATTTGTATACTTAATCAAATCCAAAATGAAAAAACCAACGATAATTTGCAGATGCGCTCCCTTCAGCAGGTATGCTCATTTCCTAATTGGTATCCTTTCTTTTGCATTTTCAAACATTGCAGCACAGGAATGCGTCATCATCATTCAGGGGTACGAACAAAAAGATGAATATTTTGCTTCTAACGGTGCGGATGCATTGGAGGAAGCGATGCATAATTTTCCGGGTGGTGCTAAAGTGACTAAACTTAGGCCTTCGGGTTCTAATAAATCTACCAAGTCAGGCACCGATTATTCATCCAGGGATGATCTGCTCGCAAAACTCAAGACCGCACTCTGCGATGAAGCATGCAAGGATGTATTGCTTGCTTTCATCGGACACGGAGAGGGCGGTCCAAACGGATTACATAGTGCACCGAGTTCTGATATTGATGGTGGAATGTGGGTCGGTGAGGAAGGATCCCCAAAACACTCCACATTTATCGAAGCGAGAGAAATAGCCAGGCTGATCGATGAATGCAAAAAGGAGGTCAAGCTGCTCGACAATCATTGTTATGCATCCGCAATGTATAACGGCATCATCAAAGCCCTGAAAAATAAAGACCTGCTTAAAGTAGCTATAGCCTCGAGCAAATGGGATGAAGAATCCAAATTCGATTATCCTGACTCGCAGAAGAGCAAGGGCTTTTATGAATTTCTCAGAGAATTCCTTAAAGATTATTACAAGATCATCGGTGATCCGAATGTGATGGAAGAAATCAAAAAGAAAGCTGATGACCTGAAGAAAAAAGCAGAAGCAGACAACGCGGCGAACGAAGTGGAACGTAAAAAGCTTCGTAAAGAAATCGAGGACAAAGAAAAAGGGCTAAAGGATAACAATGACGCTAAAGATAATCTTGAAAAAGAAATCAAGGATCTGGAGGCTGAAAAAGAAAAAATCGAGGAAAAGATCAAGGACCTAACCCGAATGGCCGAACTTTTAGATGAATGTCAAAAACTAAAGAATGAAGAAAGAGAATTGTCCTATCAAAAGCAAATTGACAAGATATCTGCAGTCAGAAAAAAGTATGCTGACGAATTGAAAAAACTCCCCAAAAATCAAAGGACAAAGGATAAGAAAGCGGAATTGGACGCGCTGGAAAATAGCGAAGTAGAAGCAATAAAGAATGATTTTAAACTAAAGAAGGAAGAAAATAAAAAGAAGCAAGACGTCAATACTAAAGCGAAAGAGGAACTGGCTAAAAAATTAAAGGAAGAAGGGCTAACCGTTAGCATAGATTGTTCCAAGACCAATACGGCGAGAGTTGAAAAAGCACTGGAGGAACAAAAAAAAGCACTGGAGGAGCAGAAGAAAAAAATAGAAGCGAAAAAAGGAGAGCTTAAGAAAATCAAAGACAAGATCAAAACTCTCGGGGATGAAATCAGGGATCTGAAAGAAAAACTTGCGGCTATTCTTGATCACTCGACTCTTGCTCCGGTGATGGAGTTCGTCCTTCACTATGCCTTTATCAGTGCCAAAGCCAATACCACAACATCGACTGCAGAAGAACCTCAAAAACCCATATCAGATAATGAAAAAGTAAAGTTGCCGGATAAAAAAATGAAAACCATCGGCCTGGATGATTACGTTGACGGTAGGGTAATAAAATACAGAAGGTATTTAAATTTTTATAAAATAAAAGATGAAAAAACAGGAGAATGCGTCGTAGTGGGATACATTTCCGATGATCTGATTAATGGGTGGCCAACCCAACCAATAATCTCTAAAAACTGCAAGGAAGACTGTAGCGTACTCGAGGTAGCTATAAAGGATGGTGACAAAGAAATCATCATTAAGCTGGTAAAACAACCAAATGGCAAATACAAAGCTGAAGTAGATGGCAAGGAAGAAAAAAGTCATGAGTTTGCTTTCTATGTTCCATTCGAACCACGAGGAAGCAGGCCTGAATATCTCGCCCTGGTCACCACTACTTTCGGAGGAGACCCTTCTGACCCTACATATTTTATTAATGGCAAACCTCTCGAAGGAACGTATGATGATGCCACGAATATGGGGCAGTTTATTTATCAGGACAACACGTTTGAAATTGCATTTCTTAATCATGGCGCAATTCAGTTCAAGGGTATGGATCAATCCTGGACTCAGCAACAAGAAAGATATTTCTCCCTTTATGATGATGCGGGCAACAGGATAGGAGAGGCTGGATTTATCATTGAAGGAGAAGAAGCCAAAGGAACGCTTTGGATAGAAGATGGCCAACAGCTGGAGTCCATCCATGGATCATTTAACACACATACAGGCCAGTTTGAATTGGAGACAAAGGGCATAAATCCTGCTTATCTTCTTGAAAAAAATGATACCTATGGCAAAGAAGAAACCCTTTGGCATAAAACCGGAATGAACGGATATCACTTGATGCTTCCCAAAGTGATTCCTGTTCCCTATATCGAATTGATAAATGATAATAGTTCGGATATGCATCCGATGCAATCATTTCCTCAAATGTCCTGGAATACGATCTTTGACCGGCTTCATCCGGATGTAGAGGAATCTTACTACGGCACAAGGATCAGTAAAAAAAATCATACGACGGATGAAATATCCTATTTCGATTTTGCGCCAGATGTAAACTATTGGGAGGATCATGAGGTGACCAACAATACAGATTACACCTATTGCATCTCATCAGCTACAAGTGACAATTTCATGTGCGATTGTAGTGATATACCAAATCCTCCATTCTATAGCTACCCGGTTTGTTTTGACTGGAGCCACAATAAAAAAGACAGTATCCCTGAAGTTGCAGTAAATCATTTCCCATGGATACCCGTTATCGGTGGGATTACAGGCGTGGGTATTTTAACCTATATCATCACAAAAGATAAAGACAATCCCACAGATTGTTCCTTCACAGCATCTGCACAACCCACATCCTCTACTTGTCAACTGGCGAATGGAGCAATTCAGGTAACCATCAACCCCCAGGACAATTATACATATCAATGGTCCAACGGATCAACCACACCCTCCCTTCAAAATATTTTACCGGGAAACTATTCTTTGACCGTAACAAAGGCTGGTACGGATTGCAACAGGGTTGTCCAGGTTACAGTACCTAATCAGGATCTGAGTTTTGATGCATCATTGATCGCCACGGATGCACATTGTGGTATACAGAATGGCAACGTACAAGTAAATCCAAACCCTGCAGGATCATATACGTTCCAATGGTCAAACGGGTCAACCAATGCATCAATTAGCAATCTTTCAACAGGAACTTATACCGTGACCATCAGTGCAGGAGGAAATTGCACGAAAACTTTTTCAGCAAGCGTAAATGAATTACCTGCTGAATTTGAAATTTCCTCAGCAACCATATCATCACCTTGTGATCAATCTGAAGGAACCATAACATTACAGATCAACCCCACTGGCGACTATTCATATCTCTGGTCCGAAGGAAGCACAACTTCCCAACTCAACGGACTTTCACCCGGACAATACACAGTGACTGTTTCAATCAATGGCACCACATGTTCAAAGACGACAACCATAAATGTTGATGAACTACCTGCCTCATTTGAAATCACAGCAACTACATTTTCTGCTTCGTGCGGATTGTCAGACGGTTCAGCTATGATCAGTGTCACCCCCATCGGCTCTTATACCTATGCATGGTCCAATGGGAACAATGGGCCACAGATTTCTGGTATTGCCCCGGGAGAATATATCGTAACGGTTACGATTTCGGGGACGCAATGTTCGAAAATAACTACAGTGACCATTGATGAAATACCTGCCGCTTTCAGTTTATCCATAGTCACTACACCGTCTGATTGCGGACAGTCAAATGGGACAGGTATCATCAGTATTACCCCTGAGGGTAGTTATGAAATTTCCTGGTCAAATGGTAGCACGGATGCGCAGGCAGCAAATCTCAATGCGGCGACATATCAGGTCACAGTCACACTCAGCGGAACAACCTGCTCAAAAGATACAAGCGTGACTATTTCCGAACGACCACCAACATTTATTATTTCATCAACTACTACACCATCGGGATGTGTCAATTCTACAGGTTCTGCAATCGTCACCGTTGATCCGGCTGGAGATTACTCCTATATATGGTCAAATGGCATGACTGGGCCACAAATCAATAGCATACCAGCCGGTGATTATATTGTCACCGTGACAATAACAGGAACAAATTGTATTCAGACGGCGACAATCACCATTGGACAAAGTGGTGTCAAATTCACAGGAGCCATCACCTCTTTTCAAGCCAATTGCGGAAGTATGAATGGATCTTCAAGTATCGTTATTACTCCATCCGGAGAATACACATATCTCTGGTCTGATCAGCAGACAGGTCCGGATGCTATGCAATTGTCAACCGGAGTATATACTGTGACTGTCATGGACGCGAATGGATGTTCGTCTACTTTTTCAACCATGATAGAAGAAAGACCGGCTGAATATATTTCCATCATCAGTACTTCTCCTGCGAACTGCGATGGAGGAGGCGATGTTGTTTTTACACTTATCACACCCGGCACAGGACCATTGGTTTTGGAAGTGCTTGGACCAGAGGGAACTTTTTTTATTACATTAACTCTTGTTCCCGGAACATATCACTTATCTTCTTTTGCATCCGTTTCTCCTGGACAGTATTCATTCACCGTACATGATCAAAAGATTGGCCAGACATGTGTAGATATGAATGTTGCCACGGTGGTTGATCAAACACCAGCCCTGACAGTAAATGATGATTTCTACACAACACCCGGTGGTATAGTTGTGATTCAGAATGTGCTTGATAATGATTCAGGATATCAACTTCAGGTAACATCAGTTTCAAATATCATCGGCGGTGAAGTGGATTTTAATGCGAATGGTGAATTTTCATTTTTCCCCGAACAGGGTTTTAGTGGGAATGCATCTTTTACATATGTGGTCACTGATGGATGTGGAAATACAACAACGGCAGTCGTTACTATTTTTGTGGAAGAAGTGAATTGTAAGTTTACGATCAATTTCACCACTACACCTGCTTCGTGTGGATTGAGTGATGGTAATGTTTTTGTGGAAGTAAACGAACCCGGTAATTATAGTTATTTCTGGGAAACAGGGGTTACAGGACCCGAACTCAATGATGTGCAAGCAGATTCCTACACGGTGACTATTGTGGATAACAATCTGGGTTGTGAACTTGAATTCACCGTCCCGCTTACCGAAACCCCGGGGGAATATATTTCAAATATTATCGTCACCCAACCATCCTGTGGCGTGATCGGTGAAATCCAATTTACGGCTTCCACATCCAGCCAGAATCAATTGGTCATGACGATCAATCATCCGAATGGCAACAATACTTTTATCGTAGATCCGGGAACCATAGTTTTATCAGATTATGTACAGATTGAACCGGGTACTTATATGATTGAAGTATATGATGAAGGTGCAGGTCCAAATTGTATTGAATCTTTCACGGTTACACTTACGATGACTTCCGGAATTGTGATCGCTGTACAAAACATTGATCCACCCTCTTCACCTTCAGCAATGGATGGTGTGGCTATTATTACCGCTACTACACCAGGCATTCTGCCCTATACAATCTTTCTCAACGGCCTTCCGTTTGGCACAGCCAATCAGCACACGTTTGCCATCAATGGATTAGGTGTGGGAGACTATTCGGTGCAGGTGCAAGATGCGAATAGTTGCTTTTCTAATATTCTTCAGGTTCATATGCCAAACCCGGGCTTTCTGGTTTATTTTGGAACAGGCATGATTTCTTATCATCAGGTTCAACCTGAAGAATCTGAAGCCGATTATTTTATTCCGACATGGAGCAATGCCCTCTTAGGTTCTGTACATTATAACATCGGGAAACTGAATCAGGAAATCCGTATGTCGTATTCAGCTATACGCACAAGACAAGTTACTGACATTACACACGGGTATGCTGAGATCCTTCAAATGTCAACATTGAAACAAATGGAGTGGAAGCGTATTCAGTTTTCACTAGATGCAGGACTTGGAATAAGCACGGCGTTGAGTAAAAATATTACCGCTCCTAATCCGTTCTCACCATTTTGGTCGCTACGCGCTTCTGGATCATATCGTTTGTCTGAGTGGCTGAATGTAGATTGTCATTTTTCATTCCGGGGCCGGAGGACTATTGAAAATCCAACTCTGGATATAAGTGTCATGATGCCAATATTAAATAGGTTAAAAGATCCTTTACCTTTTTCACGATAAACAAGATTGTTTCACTTATTCTTTTCTGGCGTCTGTCTTCATAATGGAAATTATATCATTGGGTCACTAGTAGACAGCGATGATAGGGGAGCGGTAATTATTGGGGAATTGTATTAAATATTCACAAATAATAATTCAGCTCGATGGAGCTTTTTTATTACAACGAAAATAACATAATACAATAAACAGTATAGCGCAAATACAATTACCAAATTGAAAATTAATCGCCTTTTTCATTTCGATAGATTTTTTATACCCATATCCATTTCCTGAAAATGTGCAAGCTTTCCATCAACAAATAAAAGTATGTAGTAAAATTCGAAAGACAGATTTGAAATATCGACATTTATCTCTTTTGATCCTGCATTCATTTCTCCGGACCACAATGTTTCAAGCTGGTCCTGTACTTCCCTCGCGGCATATAATTGAACCCGGCCTGATTTCTTTATACGAAATTTAATCAGGGCCTGATGATTTACAACATCGAGTTGATCAATCGAACCATAGGGCAAGCCATCTTCTTTGTCCCACATTCTTCTGAGGAGTATGATCGATGAATTTGGATCGGACCTGTTGATACCATGTTCATTTTCCTGAAGAGATGGAATTCCACCTTGTCCACAGGGACTGATGAATCCAAGGAATTCGCTGTCATCCACAACATTAAAACCATCACTCAGCGTAATATAATTTCCGGATTGATAGCTTACGAATGTTCCGATACCACCCTGAATAAAAGCAGTGGAAGAAATCGAATTAGATGCTTCATAATGGCGAATACCTTCCAACCCACCTGTCACCACTACAGCAGCATCGCAAGTAGCAGCCAGATCACTCTGCCAAACACCTCTTCCAAAAGTGGCAGCACGTATTCGTTTTGTCGTGCCATCATCATAGATAACTAATTCCGTCACAGGTGTATTCGGAATTCCATTAGACCATGGCATCCATTGGGTCATGGTCGGACTCCGATAGAAGACCCCGATGTCAGTGCCCGCATACACACCATTGTCATTATCGATGGCCAGACAATTGACCGGAACGTTTGGAAGATTAGCAGACATATTCGTCCATGTGTCACCCGTATTGTTTGATGTTACTACTTTATACCCCGCATCAAATCCTCCGAAACAAGCCCACACAGTAGATGAATTCGTTGGTCTGACAGTCACGTCCGTTATTTTAACCCAATTTGATGATGATGGAAAACCAGAATTACCTGACTTTGATGTCCATGTCTCTCCGATGTCATTTGAAAAATATAATTGACCAGCTCCATTACCGAATGTCTGGCCTCCTGCACAGTAAAAACGATTACTATTACTTGGACACGAAGTCAGTGCCCAGGCAGCATCAGCTCCTTTGTTGACCCAGTGATCACCGCCGTCGGTGGTTTTATATATGCTGGCCGAACCGCAAAGTATGGTATCGGGATTTGAATTGTGTATGGCCAGCGTTTTAAACCAAAAATCATACAATGGAATATTCATTTCCTGATCCCCCTGACCATCATTATAAATTTTTACTTCCCGGTCATTCGCTGTGACAAATGCAGGCTGTCCGGTATCCGGATTAAAAACAACATCAAAACCATCACAACAACTGATGTGATAAAAAGTAGAGCTATTTGTTTTTCTATATTTAATACCATTGTCCTGCATACCACAAAGGAGCTTGTTGATATTTCCATCCCAACCGGCCATATGATAGATCAGGCTGGTTTCAATACCCGCAGTACGATTTATCCATGTCGTACCGAAATCTTTACTTTCGAAAAACCCCCCATCCGTAGCTGCATACAGCCAACCTGTAAGCGGGCTGAATTCCATATCATGCACATCAGGATGAATGTATGGTGAGCTGCCTGTTTCATTATAGCTTGTGACATGATTCCATGACGCACCACTAGTTGTTGATTTCCAGATGGTGCATCCGGCTACCACAAGTGAATTTGCTTCCGCAGGCCGGACGGCAATGGCTATATCATAATAGGATTGATCCGCATTCCCGGAACCATCATCCTTCGAGCCTAAAACATTAGGTGTATTTGACTGACGTGTAAACGATGAGCCACTATTTGAAGACAACCACACACCGCAAAAGTGACCATCTGATGTTACAGGGCCAGCTAAAAGATAGACAAGGTTAGGATTATTAGGAGATACACCGATCTGCATTCGGCCACCATTATTTGATCCGCATGTATTTGGATTCACATCATAGGTTGAATTTGAAGACCAGAAATTTCCACTATCCGTCGACAACCAGATATCTCCTTTTTGAGTAGCATAAGCACGTGTTCCATCTCCAGGTTTGAAATCAACATCATATGTAGGTGAAGACAACCGACGTGACCATGTACCACCTCCATCGCTCGTTCGATACACTCCATTGCTTGTAGCAGCTAATAATATATTTGGATCATTCGGACTTTGTACAAGCTGATATCCTGTATAAGGACCGGAGACATTTGGAAATGCTCCGGTAGCATGCCAGCTTATACCACCATCAGTTGATTTCAGGACACCAATACAACTTCTTGGATATCCTAAAGCCACCAGGCCACTATTAGGATACCATGAATCTCCATCGCCTGTGAGAAGATACATGATGCTGGTATTCGTATACGAAATGACAAATCCCGAAATACCAAGACTTGGCAGATTGTCTGTCAGATTATTCCACGAACTACCGTCATTGAGAGTACTCCATAGTCCGCCACCGGGTGTACAGATAAAAATGATATTTGGATTGGTGGGATGAAAGACAATCCTATCCACCCGACCAAGACCATTGAAGTAGGCAGTATCATTCAAGACCGTACTTGCCGATGGTCCGACAAATGTCCATCCCGAATTAATATTCCGGTCATGTGAATGGGGCATGTTTTCCTTTTCGTGCAGACCTTCAATAAGCTTTTCAGAGATATTGACAAATTCACCGCCATGGCCTAATCTGCCGGACATATACCACTCCCATCTTTTCCAGTGAAGCCATTCAGATTCGAACTCAGGTTCTCCATTATTTTCAGGAGGATGGTTATTATAATATTGATCTACTACAGGCATGATCTCATTAAGCGTCGTCTTACCGATTAATAGTTCGTGTAGATCCTTTTGGCTAAATGCGAATGGAGTAGCTAGAAAAAATACAAGAGCAAGAAATAGATAAGACACGATATTCGACTCTTTTATTTTTTATTTTTTAGAATATCACGGAGGCTATTATTTCTTCTTCAACTCAGCCAATGAAGCTTTCAGTAGATCTATTTCAGCCTGTTGATTTTTATTCACCTCATGCATATCAAGAATGTAGAGGGTGAGCTCTTCAATTTTTTCCATCATTCGCTTTTGCATATCACCGATCAGTATTCCATCACTAGCTACAGTTGCTGCGGATGGAATATTGGGTAGATGCTTCTGTACATTGATAGTCTTCTGTAATTCATCAAGAGGCAACAGATGATAATGTTCTGCAAAAACATAATCAGGCCAATTGTTAGAATTCTGAATGCGCACTTCTTCGCCGATGATTTTGCCATCGACTGCCAGCATGTATCCTGCAGGGATCGATGACCCTGCAGTTAAGCCAATGCCTACGGATCCTAATTCCAATGCGCAAAGGAGTAAATCACCACCATCCCGCTGGATGAACATTTCATTTTCAAGGCCATTGTTCCTGGCGAGAATTTCATTATCATCAATGACCATATTCCATCCATTGGTGATACCGGTTTCAATAAAACCATGTGTGGTATAGCTGGCATCAGCGCCTACCGGGATATGTAATTTAGTCGCCGGAGATATAGTACCGATCCCAAGATTTCCGTCTACATAATGATTACCATAACTTCTGCTCGAACCCGTTTCGCTAACAGAAAAAATAAGTGAACCTGTTCCATTGGAGAGTAGAAAAGAACTTGTGCCTGCTGCATTATTTCGGTCGATCACCATTTGAATATCACTTATGGACCGGAGATCGAATAGGCCTGAAGTATTCCAGATTCTGCGTGTCCATGTTGTATCGATCACGACAAGATTCTTATCAGCCCGTAGTTCATATTTGAATAAACCTCTACCGTCAAAATAACCTGCATACCCGGCCAGGTTTAAATTTTGTCCGAACACACCGATATTATTTGCACCACCGTCAGCATAACCGTAAACACCATAATTATCCTGACCTCCTGAAGCGGTACCTAATACTCCAACCCGATGACCAATCGTCCCGGTCGAACTTCCTGAAATACCATATGTCCATCCCGTATAAGTGCCACCCTGAGCTATACAGTCAGCCCCCCTGTTACCACCGATGAAACTACCGCCGATTCCCCATCCATCAGCAGTGACGGACTTGCCTTCAAAGGCTTTGATTTGCAGATTACCCAGGTAATTGACTTTTGAGTTAACGTTGGTGAGCAGCGTACTTAAGGCGTCTCCCTGCACGTCCAACCTATATCCGGGAGATGGGGTACCGACTCCTACATTTTGAGAGAAAACTGTATTCTGAAATAAAATCAAGGCAAATGCAGGAAAAAATAAATGTCTTTTCATAAGCCATCAGCGTTTAATGTAGACGTGGCATGTTTACGATTATCGATCTCCGTTATGGAGACACTATCCTATGCAAAATTCATTCAATCCGATATAGCGATCAATACCATGATCATGGGACAAATAAGCGGGTGAGGAGATCAGAATATGATGAGAATGAATGTCCCCTCCTCTCAGTAAAGCATATAATAACATTCAAATTTTTGAACAGGACCCGTTTATTCATGTTGTCCTATGGCTTCCTGCTTCCCTATTTGTTAAAGATTGAAATTCTCTCATTAAAGGATTAACGTTCGAACGGAATCATGAAGACGATAAAAACAAATCAACTCCTCATACTTCTTGTGGTCATTGCGATCAACACGGTAGGTGCTCAGCAAAATGATTCAATCCCCCAAGCCTTGGCTCCGGTGTCTAAATACGAGACCGAAACCATCTATCTGACATTTTCTGGATTTGTAAAAAATGGTAAGGCTGACGATATGGGCTTGTCGGGTGGAAAACTTAAAAAAGAAATGTTAGTCAGCCCCGATGCATTGATCGTCTTCAGCAAGTTTCAACACCAACGGAACTGGCTATTCTTGTTATCAGGATTGCAGCTGGGAACATCCATTGCAGCATTGGCCACTAAAAACAAATCCCTGAAAACAAGTATGCTCATCAGCGGGGCAGCTTTATCAGTGATCAGTATCCCACTCTATATCGGGTCAGTTAATAATGAAAATAAAGCTGTGTGGTTGCGAAACAGGGATGTGCTCGCAATGGGCAATAAGCAATAAGCAAAAGGCAATATGCAAATTGGAAATGACAGTGAAAGTTTATTGATTTAAAAATTGACGAAGTCAATTTTTAAAAGTAAACGGTTCAGCGTAGCTTGAAGCTACGTTGGGGCGTCAGCAAATTTCCGATTTGCGAAAGAACGAAATTAATTTGCGTTATTAAGCGCAATTCGCGGCGATTTTACCCCATCACTTAGCTACTTCTCAGTAAACTTCGAAAGCTCAGTTTCTCCCCTGTGTGCTGCAACCCCGGGGTAATAAGCAATGGGCAATATGCAATAAGCAAAATAAAAGTGAGTAGTCCGGCATCCTTTTATCCGGCATCGATAGCCCGGAAATCATCAAGTGATCAAGATTAAATCCTCCTGTCAGGAAATGCTTTCGATGCAGCTTCTGTCGCAGAATGTACCTGTAGTTTTTCATAAATCCGTTTGATGTGAGAGCGCACTGTTTCCAATGTGATGCCGCATTTCTCTGCGATCATTTTGTAGCTATGTCCGGTCACAAGTAGATTTAAAACTTCCTGCTCCCGTGGTGCCAGTTTATCAAGCTCTTCACTTCGTGAAGGTGTCTTCGGAAAAAGGTCAAGTACTTTTCGTGCGATAGAAGATGTCATGGGTGCCCCGCCATTCAGTACGTCCAGTATAGCTGCATGTATTTTTTCATGCGGCGTTTTTTTTAACAGATATCCCGAAGCGCCTGCACGAATAGCTTCAAATACAGAATCATTGTCTTCAAACACAGTGAGCATGATCACCTGTATGTGGGGATATTTTTTTTTGATGATCCGAAGTCCCTGGAGCCCGTTAGTGCCTGCCATTTCGATATCCATCAGGACAACTTCCGGCTTCAATGTCTCCATATCAAGGGATACGTGATCACAATTTTCATACGCTCCTTTCAATTCAAAACCAGTCGACGATCTTATCAGGTCAGCAATACTGTTGCGTAGAAAAATATTGTCTTCATAGATTACAATGCCTATTGTCATATCTGTCCGGTCTTAAATATAAGCTAAAAATATAGATGCATCATCGTTGCAGCAATCCCATTTTTATGGGGTAACAGGAATTTTCAATGTCACCTTGGTTCCCTCACCGGGAAGAGATTCAATCGATATATCACCCCTCAGCATTTCTGCGCGGGCTCTCATATTCTTTAGCCCATTTCCCTGATTAGATTGATTGAGTTCAAAACCTTTGCCATTGTCAGATATGATCAATTTAAGCATGCGACCGAGGTAGTGCAAATGGATCGTTACTTTAGTGGCATTGGAATATTTAGCAAGGTTATTAATCGCCTCCTTGAATATCAAATAGAAATCTTTACGTTTTTCAATAGGCAGGATGATTTGCTTACAGGCATCATCCATTTCAATCGTAAATGGTATTTGGGCCGCCTCCAGCATTTCTGAAGCATACTGCCTCATCCTGATGATGATCATTTCCATTTTATCATTTTTGGGATTGATGGACCATACGATATCATTCATTAGATCCATAGCCTGTCGTGACGCAGAAGAGATAGTTTGAAAAAGATCTGATGATTTTTTTGCGGACGCTTCTGTTGCGTTTGCCATACTGCTCATCATATTGATACTACTCAATGTGGATCCGATGTCGTCGTGTAGATCCCTCGAAATACGTAGCCTGATTTGTTGAAGTTTTACAAATTGATTTATTCTGAATCGATACAATGCGTATAAGATGGAAGCCCCCAGTATCGTGCAGATAAGATAGAACCACCATGTTTTCCAATATGGCGGATCAACAATAAGTTGTACTGATGTGCCGCTTTCATTCCAGATGGCATCATTATTGGCCGCTTTTACTTTAAAGGTATACGTACCGCCATCAAGATTGGTAAACGTAGCTGATTGTTTGTTCCCACAGCGGATCCAGTCCTTATTAAATCCTTCCAGCTTGTAGGCGTATTGGTTCAATGTGGAGTTCGTAAAATTTAAGGCGGCGAAATCAAATGTGATCATGTTTTCTTTATACGACAGATGCACGGGCTGCAACATTTCTCCATGACGCATCACGGGTGCCTGTTGATCAAAGATTTTGAGATTCGTGATGACCACCGGAGGGACCTGTCTGTTGATTTTCATCTGTTGTGGCTGACAAAACGTGATCATACCCGAAGAGCCGAAATAAAGGAAACCATCCGAGGCACAGTATACCGATCCTGGAATGCTATTCGTCGGCAGACCATCATGTGTAAAATAATTTTTGAAGACATGATCCTTAGTGTCAAATTTGCTGACACCATTATTTGTGGCCAGCCAGAGCTGATGCTGATGATCAGATGTGATGCTGAATATGTCATTGTTGCACAGTCCATCAAGAGTCGTGTAATTTTTTATTTTATAATCGTTCAGATCCATTTCTGCCAGACCATTCTCGGTAGCGATCCAGAGATGCTGCCGCTCATCTTCATACACATCATAGATGCCATTGTCCGGAATAGTACCCGGATCATTTTTATCATGTTCGAAAAATCTGAATTTTGATATGGACGGATCAAGAAAGCACAATCCTTTGTTTTGTGTACCAATCCAGATCATGCCTTTGTGATCTTCCATCATGCTAAACACCCGGTTGTCCGGCAACGAATTACGATTGGTTTGATCATAGACATATGATGTGAGTTTTCCTGAAGTCTCATCATAAGAATAGACGCCGCTGGAATAAGTAGCGAACCAAAAAACATTCTTTTTATCCTCCAACATGATGTGAACTCCAGCGGGAATAGTATTCAGTGGAAAGGATGAGGGACTGAATTTTTCTTTTTTTTCATCTAACAAATAAATACCTGTTCTTGAACATACCCAAATTCTACCCTTGTTATCATAGTACAATGTGTAAATCGTATTGTCCGGCAGCGAAGAGGGATTTTTTTCATCGTGAGAAAAGCGCCTGAATTCTCTTGTATGCGTGTTGTAGTGATAAAGTCCGGCTCCTCCGATACAAAGCCATAGCCATGCAGGATCTTTGACATCTTGTGTGATCGTATATGGGAGTCGATAGACCGAAAATTCATCGGGACTTGCGGGGATGGTGATAGATTTAAATTGTTGCGTAAGCAGATCATATTTATCGAGACCTGTTGCTGTACCGATCCACAGGATACCGGAGGCATCTGTAAAAATATCATTGACATAATCATCACTCAGGCTTTTTCTATCGGAAGGATTATGATGGAAATGATCAATATAAGATCCTTTGTCTGCATCGAAAAGAGAAAGTCCGGTTCCAAATGTTCCGATCCACCACAAACCATTGGGGTTCTTTGCTATTCCGCTGACGATATGTTTCCGGGGATCTGTTTCTTCTGAATCCGGATACTCAATGCAGTGAATACTGTCATTTTCGAGAAACACTTTTTGCAAACCACCATACCATGAACCAATCAGAAAACTCCGGTCATCGAAAGGAACAATCGGATGCACGGTAACTGTCAGATTTTTCTGAATTGAAAAGGGCGAAGTGATCTGACGAGGAATAAATGTAGTCATGCGTTCATTGAAAACAATTAATCCATTACTCGTGCCGATCCATACATTTCCATCCGGGCTGGCCTGTATATATTTAATGGTCAACTCTTCTGCTCCGGGTATGGTGTATGTTTTAACCGGATGGCCTTCAGTCCATTTATGCAAATGTGTTTTTGTGGCAAACCAAATGCCTCCATCAATCGCTGTGGTGACGACATGGACACGATGACGATCTATCTTTTCAATCGTGTCATTGAACCCAACTGGATGAAAGGCATTGTCCGAAAAATTATAATAACAAAGGCCTCCGTTAGTGGCTACCCATACCCGACCGATACTGTCAATACACAAACTATTGATGATGTTATTCATCAGCGAAGTAGTATCGCCGGGAATATTTCTATAGATGATAAAATTTATGCCATCAAACCTGTTCAGACCATCTGTAGTCCCAAGCCATAGAAAACCAGAATGATCCTGTGCTATCAATGTCACCGGAGATGACAAGCCATTTTCTGTAGTGAAATGCTCAAAAGAAATATTGTCATGCTGCGCGAAGACGGCAAGAGAAACGAGACATGAAAAATAAATATTGATAAGCGCTCTGATAGGCTGATGATATTTGATAAATAAAATTGACTAACCTAAAATTACACTTCTTTGTAGTAACAAATGTGGGGTAATGAATAACCAGAAACGCAAAGTGAGTTTCGGTTACAAACGAGAGTTGTTATAAAAACACCGAAGGTTTGGCATCGGTTGACCGACGTCGTGGCGTTTTCAAGGCTATGCCTTGGGTGGTGGATCATTTCAAAATTGGAGCAACCAGGAAAAGAGAACAATGATTAACGACAGGACAGAGGCAATCCCTGTCCATACATTCTTGTGAATTACAAACGCAGGGGCAATCCCTGTCCCTACAATCTTGTGAATTACATAGACAGGGGCAAGCCCTGTCCATACAATCTTGTGAATTACAAAGACAGGGGCAAGCCCTGTCTCTACAATGTTATTGGAGTTTATTGAAAAGGGAATTTAAGAGAGTAGTAGTATCAATGTAGATGCAGGGCTTGCCCCTGCATTTCAAAAAGCAAAGGACGACCGATTTATTATGTTTTTCAAAGAGTATCCAACTGTTCCCTGGTCCTTTCATTCCTCTTGTCACCGGTGTTGAGCGTGGATGCCGGCTCAAACAACATAACAGAAACTTCATTTTCTGCAACCGGTCGGTGTTCCACGCCGCGAGGGACGATCAGGAATTCATTTTCCTTCAGTAAAATAGTCTGATCACGAAGCTCCATTTTGAATTCCCCCCTGAGCACATAGAACATTTCATCTTCATCGTCATGCTTGTGCCAGATGAATTCGCCTTTGAATTTGACAAGCTTGACAAGTTGACCATTCAATTCACCTGCGATGCGGGGATTCCAGTGGTCCTGGATGAGATCAAGTTTTTCTAAAATATTAACAGCCATCATGTGCCTGCGAATTTTACCAATTGATTTATCTTCTTGCTTCCACAATTATCGAATCAGCATACAGTTCTTTGAGCCTCTCTTTCGTTATCTTCATTTGATCACCACCGAATGCGCGATCACCTTTGCGTTTAATATTGATAGCCTGATATTCTTTTTCGGATACGTAATTACTCATTGTCAGGTAAAGACTATCATCCCGTATGGAATCGATTTTCAAAAGGGAAAACTCATCTTTAAAGAGTTTGATCGTGAGGATATCTCCTTTTTTTGGATCCAGAATAAAAACTGCAGTATCCTTTTTTACCTTTTTCTCCTGATTTTCTCCGAATACGATCAGACCGATAAATAAAGCCAACCCTACAAACGACCATAACGGTATTGGCCGACTTTTAAGTAGTACCTGCAATTCGTTACGCATGGGTTCCGGCATCATATGGGGCTGAAGCACCTGGCCACAATGTGTACATACACCTGATCCGATTTTTGATAGCGGCAAACACGGGATGAAGAAGAAATGTAAATATTTGAAGAGTACATTGAGCTGGACAGCATTGGCTGAATGGCAGTTTGGACAGGCTACAGAAGATATTTTAGTTGAGCGTGTAATTTTTCGTGCACCAAGCATAAAACGACATTGGTTTTGTTTCAAATTGTAAAATACCACATTCCGCATAAAATGGAAAAATAAGGGAATGTTGGGTTGAGGTAAGATTTCCTACTTTTGTAGCCTTCTCATAGCAAATGTTCAATCTTCGTATATGATCTTTCTGTCTGACATTCAAGGCTTTCTGACCTCCCTCGACATATGGGATATCTGTTATATCCTACTATTGGCCGTATTCCTGGGTATCGAGGTGATCAGCAATGTGCCTGCCATCCTTCATACACCATTGATGAGTGGTGCCAATGCCATCCATGGTGTGGTCATCATCGGCAGTATCATCGTGATGGGGCATTCTTCTCCTGACAACTACCTGGCACTGACGCTCGGCTTCCTGGCAGTGGTACTGGGCACCTTGAATGTGGTCGGTGGATTTGTCGTCACGAACAGGATGTTACAAATGTTTAAAAAGAAAAAGTAGTGTGAACTGCGTGAGAGGTGAGGCGTGAAACGTGAGATTTAATTTGCGTTAATCTGCGAAATTTACGGCGACTCTTCGACTTACCTATACTAACAATCCAAAATCGAAATTCGAAAATGTCCAATATTGATATCCTGAAAATCTGTTACCTCTTTGGAAGTTTGTCTTTCATCGTAGGCCTGAAGATGTTGTCAAAACCCGATACAGCTAAAAAGGGAAACCTCTTTGCTGCACTCGGTATGATCGTAGCCATACTGGGCACCATTTTGCTGCATGAGAATGTGGATCACGAAACAGGTGTGGTCACACGTATCGGAAATCTTCCGTTCATTTTTGGCGCTATCCTTATCGGAACGATCGTCGGCTACATCGCAGCAATGCGTGTCAAAATGACGGCTATGCCCCAGATGGTATCGATGTTCAATGGTATGGGAGGCGCATGCGCAGCTCTGATCGCGATGGTGGAGATGAATACACATCATCCGCAGGAATTCGGACACCGGTTTATCATATTTCTCAGTCTTATGATCGGTACGGTTTCTTTCGCGGGTAGTATGGTTGCGTTTGGGAAACTGGAAGGAAAAATAAAAGATTACGGAAGCAAATTACAGCAGATCACAAACAACACGATTGTATTTGCGATCCTGGCATTGATTATCGGTGTGTCGCTGTTACCTGCATGGGGAGATTTTTTTATCTGGGTTGTCTTTGCTGCATCGATGATCTATGGTATACTGTTCGTGCTGCCGATCGGTGGAGCGGATATGCCGGTGGTGATATCATTGTTGAATTCCTTTACCGGAATAGCAGCGGCACTCGGTGGATTTCTCTATGACAACCAGGTCATGCTGACCGGTGGTATACTCGTCGGAAGTGCAGGTACGATTCTGACTGTGTTGATGTGCAAAGCGATGAACCGCTCACTATGGAATGTGATCAGTGGTGCATTTAGCGCCAGTGGACCGAGTTCGAAATCAATGGAAGGCATGTCGATCAGTGAGATCAGCGTCACGGATACGGCGATCATGTGCGCCTATGCACAGCGCATCGTTATTGTTCCAGGTTACGGATTGGCCGTTGCACAAGCACAACACACATGTCATGAATTTGAAAAAGCGCTTGAAGCGAAAGGTGTAGAAGTCAATTTTGCGATTCATCCTGTTGCCGGACGTATGCCGGGTCACATGAATGTGTTGCTTGCCGAAGCGGATGTGCCCTATGAGAAGTTGAAAGAAATGGATGAGATCAATCCGCAACTTCCGAATACAGATGTAGTGATTGTGATTGGCGCTAATGATGTTGTCAATCCTGCAGCAGAGACAGATCCTACGTCACCGATCTATGGTATGCCTATTATTAAAGCGAACACAGCGAAAAATATTATTGTAATGAAACGCAGCATGGCGAAGGGTTATGCAGGGATTGAGAATGAATTATTTTATGATAAAAAGACGAGGATGCTTTTCGGGGATGCGAAAGTTACCTTAGAAAAATTGATTGCAGAATTACGAAATGTATAAGTCCCCGGTTGGTGAGCTGTAGCACATGGATGAGAGAAGCAAGTCGAAGCATAGGGATTTAGGAGCAGAGATGCGAAGGTGACGTTGGAGAAACTTATAGCTGAGTTAAGAAACGTATAGCGTAAATCTTGGTGTATGGATTGCTTGCACTGAGCTGGTTGTGAGAAAGGATGCGCGAGTCGAAGTGATTGCGGAGTTGAGGAATGTTTAGTGATAGAGGATTTGAATTTAACTTGAGATTTGGTTTCTGAAGCAGGATGTGAATTTATGGTATCTTAGGGAGTATTTATTTTTGAATGCAATAAATTTTATCAATTTACGAGCTGGAAATTTAAGAGAATGCCTATAAAAATAAATATGTATTTTTCTATATGGACTAATCGTTTTTGCCCAATTATCTTTTTTGTTTTTATATCAATATTTTCAAACGCACAGACTATTTACATCACGACAAGTACAACACTTTACAGACTCAATTTGGAACAATGTACTTATCAATTTGTGGTAGATATGGAGGTTATGAATGTTTCGGACATCACTTTTTTACCCGACGGCACATTAATAGGGATAAATCGTAGTGGGGCTCTATTTGAAATAGATACGATTTCTGGTGATACTTTTTTACTCTATAAATTTTCCGGTCAATTATTTGATGCATTGACCACTTCTTCCAGCGGCACTATATACGCCACGGGAAGAAATGGAGCATTGTGGACATTCGATGTATCTACAGGAATTGCAATGTTTCTTGGAAATATTGGATTTGGATATGGGGGAGATTTGGCTTTTTATAAAGGAGAACTCTATATGACATCTGTCTTTGATGACCTTATTATTCGAGTCGATTTGGATAACCTGGCAAACAGCAATATTGTAATGACAAATGCCGGGGGCGAGGGAGGGGGTATGTATGGAATAGTCACTTATGCAGAAGATTGTAATGATGTTAGATTTTATGGCATAGTGAGTGGAAATTATACGGTGGTTGCGATTGACCTTGATGCCCTGACCATTGATACTGTCTGCATTCTTGACCAATTTTTTACGGGTGCCGCAACGTCTCATGAATTTATAGCATCAGCACCTGTTAAGGCCCGGGACACAATAATATCTCATCCCGATTGTGGCGTGAATAATGGCATGATTACTATTAATGCCATTGGAGGAACCCCACCTTATGAATATTCCATAAATGGTAATCCGTCCCAAACTCTAAATAGCTTTCAAAATCTGTCTGCAAATGAATATGAAATTGTCATAACTGACAGCCGTGGCTGTTTTTCAACGCTAAACCTTAAATTGATGGCAAGGAATATTATTCTAATTGATAGTATTCAAATAACAGAAAAAACCTGCGATCTTAATAATGGCCAGATAAGTGTTTCTCCAATTGGAAATGATCAACTATCGTATTCAATTGATAGTCTTAATTTTCAAGCATCAAACATTTTTGATCAATTAGACGAAGGGTTATACGACATATATGTTAGAAATGATTCAGGCTGCCTGCAACATACCCTTGTAACAGTTACTTCAGTGCCCCCGGCAGTTATTTCAGAAGTTAACGTAACCACTACAAGCTGTGGACAACCAAATGGATCAATTCAAATACACGCAGTTAACGGCAATTCAATATCATATTCCATCAATGATCTCGATTTCCAGAATGATAGCGAATTCAATCATTTGGCACCAGGCGATTATCTCGTTTCAATACTGGATGAAAACGGATGTAGAGATACCCAAAGCGTCAGAATCCTTCCAGGTACATTTCTGTCGTTAGATACAATTGTGATTAATAATCCTGCGTGTGGTAAAAATAATGGTTCGATCGACATCAATATTATTGGAGCGACTGGACTGCTTAGCTATACGTTGAATGGTGCAAGCGAACAGATGAATTCTTTTTTCACTCAGCTTAGTGAAGGAAGCTACAGCTGGGCAGTTACAGATGAGGCAGGTTGTACCTTAGCGGGTGAGGTGGATTTGATAAATGCAGAAATTTTTTCTATTGAAAAGATTACTACTACGAATGCGGACTGCGGCGCAAACAATGGTTCCATTGAAATAAAACTTAATAATCCTGGTGATACGATCACTATTACGATTAACGGCGTCCAGGTTGAGAACAATCGTATCGAAATGCTTGGTGCCGGCGCTTATGATTTATCATTTACCGATGAAAATGGATGTACTCTGGTCATGACAGCAACCGTTGACCAAAATCCATGTGAGATCTTTATTCCGAATATCTTTTCGCCTAATGGAGATGGTATAAATGATTATTTCCAGATAACGAACGGGGACAATCAGGCCCGAATTATTAAATACCTGATTTTTGACAGATGGGGCAACCTGGTTTATTCAGCCGGTGATTTTCGCCTGACCGATCAGGACTCGTGGTGGGATGGTAATTTTAAAAATATTAAAGCAAGCCCCGGTACGTATGCTTATTTTATTGAATTCGGAAATAATGATGGAACAAAAAGGGCTTACAAAGGAGATATTACACTCGTCAGATAAATCAAAGAAGTTTTAAAATTTGACAATACCTGGTGATGTGTGAATTCTAACGCAGTGAGCATTCGCCAGTTACGGTCGAAGGTAAAAACTAAGTTCAACCGTAACGCACACATACCCCGGGGTTTTCGAGCGCAGCGATGAAACACAAGGGAGAGAAATTTCGCGTAGCAAGAAATTTTGAAGGGGTAAAAATTCGAAGTACAAAAATTACTAGAGCACATACACGCAAGGCACAGCCTTGCAGACGCCAAGACGTAGCTAAACCTACGCCTAGCATCGTTGGAATTTTAAGAGGATTGGAATTATACAAAACAGAGTTTTCCAAACGCCAGGTCGAAGTACCTACATCTGTGAAGGCAATATCAAATCAATGGCCGTATACTTATGCCCAAACCTTCTTGACAAATACTCATTTGTCAAATGTCCTTTGTAGGTATACACACCATGTCTGAATCCGGCATGATCACGCAGCAAAGCTTCTATCCCACCATACGCTCCCGCTTTAATTAACAGTGGGGTCAGAATATTACTGATGGCGGCAGATGCTGTACGACTTACTTTCGAAGCAATATTCGGTACGCAATAATGGATGACGCCATGTTTTATAAAAGTTGGATTATCAAGCGATGTTACTTCCGAAGTTTCAAATATTCCACCCTGATCAATACTGACATCGATGATGACACTTCCTTCTTTCATCTTCATCACCATTTCTTCCGGCACTATCACAGATGATCGTCCTGTAGCCGAATGAACAGCACCTATCACAACATCTGCACTCAGCAGTTGATATTGAAGATATACAGGATTGAGAGTGGAGGTGTGTAGTCTCCGGCCGACGATCTGCTGCAGACGCATTAACTTATATACATTGTCATCAAAGACGCGTACAGTAGCACCAAGACTAAGCGCAGTACGAATAGCAAACTCTCCTACAACCCCAGCGCCAAGGATTACAACCTTTGCCGGAGGTACGCCGGACACACCACCAAGTAGAACTCCCCGTCCCACATCTGACTTGCACAGAAGCTCTGCTGCCGTTTGTATAGCTGTTATGCCCGCGATCTCACTCATCGTCCGTACGAGAGGATAAGATCCATCCGCAGCCTGCAGGTATTCCATAGCCACTGCGGTAACACGATGACGCAATAATCGTTCGATATAAGTCTCCGAAAGCATCGGCAATTGTAGCGGCGAGATCAGGCATTGATCAGGATGAAGAAGTTCTATTTCATCAATAGTCGGAGGAGCAACTTTGAGAATGATGTCGCTTTTAAATACTTCCTGCCGTGTCGGGGATATCTCTGCACCCGCTTCACTGTATTCATGATCATCGTAGTGAGACATCGTACCCGCACCAGCCTGCACGAGCACCCGATGACCCTGTTGTACCAATGGCCGCACAGAATGAGGCACAATAGCCACCCTGTTCTCTGTGTGCGAAGACTCATCAGGTATCCCAATAGTAAACTCACTCCCCCCCTTGGCAACAGCAACCGTTTCAGGCATTGTCTCCAGGCTAAAGCCATATTTATGCGTCCACTGCGTCATGCGTACTGATCTTGAAGTTACGAATATCGTTGTTTTCTACACTGATGTCTACACGGATGTAAGGCATTACAAAATAATCATTTCCCACATCAGGCCACTCAATAATACAAAGCTGACCCGAATCAAGATATTCCCCAAACCCGATCTGCTCCAGCTCCTGCGGTTTGTCAAGACGATAAAGATCCATATGAATAATAGGTCCTTTTACAGGGGAAATATATTCCTGGATAATCGAAAATGTAGGACTGCTCACATTTTCTTCTACACCATAACTAAGGCAAATAAGCTGCACCAGTGTTGTCTTCCCCGCTCCCAATTCACCTTTCAATAAAACAACCGAATATCCCTCATCAATGAGCGAATGCAGGACATTTATGATTTCAGAAAGTTCATTCAGAGACTCAATCCGTAGGATCATCCTGCAATGATAGGAGAAAAGAAGCGAAGGCAAAAGGGTCATTTGAGTAGCCCAAAGTAATGACTCAACTTAATCGCCTGCGCCTTCGAGGTGACATGTAGCTTTTCATAAATATTCGCGACGTGCTTCTTTACCGTATTGTAACTGATAAAAAGTTTTTCGCCGATGTCCTTATAATTAAGACCATCAACAAGCAGTTGTAACACTTCGATCTCACGACTGGAAACTTCAAATGGCAATTGAGTTTGTCTGTCTTCTTTCTCATTGGCCTTCTCGGGAGTACGGTGTATAAGTAATAGCGCTTTGCGCGCAATACTGGGGCTCATCGGGGCATCAATGCCTTTATATAGGTTATGTATATGCTGTTCAATTACCGTAATCTTTTCATCTTTGAGTAAAAACCCGGAAGCACCCGCTTTGATCGCTCTGAATAATATTTCCTCATCATCATACACCGTCAGCATCAAAAAACGAATTGATGGATATACCGTTTTTGCAATGACAACAGTATCAATTCCATCAAGCTCAGGCATATCAACATCCATCAACACTACATCGGGTAGTGATTCACCTTTCGTTTGCTGTAAGTACTTCAGGAAAGCTTTACCACTTTCTGCTGTGTAACAGACTTCGAGTCCTTTGCTATATCCCATCAACTCCTTGATGGATTGGCGCGTATGGTAATTGTCATCGACGAGAGCTACGCGGATGTTTTCCATTAGTCAATCGGTTTTTCTTTGAGTACAAGTGTGTTGATTAATATCGTCATCTGTCTTCCTCCATCAGGAGATTGTGCATACTGTATCTGGCCACCGATTTGATCGGCACGATGCCTGATGTTGCGAAGGCCATAGCCCTCATACTTCGCGTCCGGATCAAAACCTATTCCATTGTCTGTGATCGTGACGTTGAAATGATCAGCGCCGCCATCAAAAGCTAACATAATTTCACTGGCCTGCGCATGCTTGACAATGTTATTGATGGCTTCCTGGCAGATACGGTATAAATTGAGAGCAACAAACGGCCCCAACACTTCAGCCGTATCACCATGCTCTTCATAATGCAATCGGTAGTGTGAATCCGGACCCAGCATTTGAAAGATATAATTCTTTATTCGCGCTATAAAATCATTGATGGAAATACTTTCATGCTGATTGGCCCAGATGGTATCTCGCAATTCCTGGTTGATGCGCCCGGATATGCCTTCGATGTCCTTCATCTTTTGAAGCGACTGATCGGCAGTGAGCCACTCATTGTTGGTGATGAGAAAATTGAGGTTGCGTTTGACCGTCGCCATCTGTGCGCCAATGTTGTCATGCAACTCGCGCGAGATACGCATACGTTCGTTTTGAAGCCGCTGTGTCAATTGATATTCATACCGCAACCTGAGCTCACGTCGTTTGCGCTGAAGATGGATGAAATACCCCATTAACGAAAAGAGAGCTAACAATGCAAAACTTACAAACCAAAATTGCCTGTAAAAAGGAGGCCGTATCATCCAACTTATAGATTGACCGGAGGTGGCATTCGGATCGAAACGATTTGCAACTAGATAGTAAAAGGTATAGACTCCGGGTTTGAGATGAAATTGTATCCGCGGATCATGCCCCATATTGACCCATTCATTCGACAATTCCGGAATTTTATATTGATAGGTATAACTGGAAGGCGAACGCTTTCCTTTCCCCAACAATTCAATTCCAATGTTATCCTGATCATGCGAAAACTGCCAGTGACCCTCTTCCACGGAAGTCATGTAATTGGCCAGGATTGTATTGTTGACAGAGAAAGAACTGATGTAGGTACGGATGGTGTCCGGTGATTGTGTCACCTCATCCGGATAAAAGGAAGTAATACCGTTGATCCCACCGAAATACAATTTCCCATTTTCACTTTTATAATATGAATTGGAATTAAATTCATTTTCCTGTACACCCGTTTCGATAGAATATTCATTCAAATGGCCGTCTGGCTGCAGACTAAACAAACCATAGTCGGTACTGAACCAATATTCACCGGGATGATTACCGGCTTGTATGGCATAGACCATCTTATCATATAACCTTGCCTGCACTGTCGCGGTATCACTAATTGCTATTCTGTACAGACCTGAATCTGTACCCAGGAGAATGGTGCTGTCATTTTCAACCAGCATGCATCGATGGTATCGCAAATTGGGAAGAGGAAACTTGGCCCTGATGATATCCATATTTTTATTCATCCACACCAAGGTATCCATTCCAGCAGCCAGGTATCCATCACGGAAAGGTGCAGCAGCATATCGGAATTGAACAGGATGATTTTTAATCATCCCTAATATGTTTTTTTGGGTGACATCTACTACCATCAAACCCGACCATCCTGGTATATATTTTGCGCTGCCTTGTTTTTCCGGAATCACAGCGCTGTAGTAGCTGACGATCTTTGTACTGATAGTATCTATCTTGGTGATTTTAATATCACGTCCCGCTACCTTAAGATCATAATAATTGTCCGTCAGGAAAATATAATGTGTCGGAGATATTTTTACTATGGCTACAACATAAGGATTTACCCTCCGATCCGGATATTCGAGAAAATGATGCAACATATAGCCACTGGTATCATATACATAGAGCCCATCCTCAAAGGTGCCCATCAGAATCACATTTGAAATATCGGATCCAGTGATATTGCGAACAAACAGTTTATGAGCATTATTTGCTCCGATATAATCGAAGCCTGCATTCCTTGGATATAACTTGACCAGACCTGAAGTAAATGTGGTGAGATACAAATTATGATCCAGGTCTTTCTGTAACGAGCGAACATTGATGTCAAAAAATGCTCCTTCTCCCATTTTTTCAAATTGACTCTTCCATTGCATCCGACTTATATCGAGGGTAAATATGCCACTATGAAGAGCTACCAAAATTTCTTTTGGCGATATTCTTAATAAAATCTGACCAAGATATAGCTGTGTCGAGTCTGGCAGGTCAATGGACTTCAGATATCCAGGAGCAATAAGGCTAATTGAATTTTCATTAAGAACGAGAAAAGTATCCAACGCTACTTTGATGGCACAGCGTATAGGATCAAGTTGCACGATGGTGTCCAATTTCAAACTGACCGGATCATACCGATAGAGCATTAAGTCCTGACCAACATATTCGATTTTATCCATCAAGGCAAACTGTGTTTCAAAATCATTTAGAACAAAAACATAATGAAACGGAACTGGCACTTTAAAGCGACGCTCTAGTTTCAGGTCTGACTTCCGAACCTGGTATACCGAGTCAGTGGGACTAGCTATAAAAAGATGAGTGTCTGTTTCGTATAAAATGAACAGGCTTTGATTAGGTGGAGATTTTTGGGTTAAAAACAATTTGGGAACGTGTAGGTCCCCTTGTGAAGTTTGGTCCAGCCTGTATAGCGAAGTTTGGCTCAGAAAGAAAACACCACCAGGGTGCGAACCATTGAATTGGCCGGCAAATGCAGGCTCATCAATTTCGTGATGCACTTCTGTGAAACGATGACCATCAAAGCGTTGAATGCTACCCACTGTATATACCCAAATCATTCCCTGTTCATCCACATGGATATCGCCAATCACGCCGTGGTTGAGACCTTGCGGAATTCCAAAGTGCTCACTGTAGTAGAATAGCGTTTTGATCTGAGCATACAACGGCATGATCATAGAGGAGAGGATCCATACATGAAAAATTAATCTTAACCGCACCATTCTTTTTGACAGCACCGCTGAATGGCAGTTAGGGCCACGGAGATGTCTGAAACAAAAGTAGACGAAAATGATTCCTTTGGGATTCATCCCCATGACAAATCTCGGCGGGATGGCTCTAAATCACCCGAAAGTATTATTGATCACGCAGGCCACCTCGGATAGCTTTGAGCAGGATTTGTTGAAAGCCTGAAAACCATGCCTGCACCCTGCATTACTATTGATATGTTCCTTCCTACGCTTCCTTACCGCTCTGTTGGAATGACTTTGAGGTCCATGAGTATGATATTCATTCTCCTCACTACTGGCATCGCCTCAGGACAATACCTCGTCGAGACCACCGGCACCTTCATCCCGCAATATAACAACCCGACCGATGTGACTGTCGATCCAAATGCATTGAGTGCCCCACTCGATATTGGTTTCAATTTTAATTTCTTTGGCACTTCTTACAACACCTTTTATATTTCCTCTAAAGGCTTTATCACGTTTGATGCAAATGCAGGTAATGGTAATGTACCACAGACGCTGCCGGACCCCAATAATCCCAATAACCTGATTGCTGCCGTCTGGGGTGATATCAACCCAGACGAAAGTTATTTTGTATATGAGACAACAGGCACTGCACCCAACAGAAGTCTTTACTTTACCTTTTCGTTGTACGAATATGGCGAACCTGGAAATTGTGAAAACGGATATACTGTGGGCGCTGAAATTGTCCTTCATGAAACCAGCAACATCATCGAGATCCACATTGACAATTGGGATGGCGATGGATGTGGAGTATACACAACCCAGGGAATTGAAAATGCAACAGGCAGCATTGCTTTTTATCATCCGCTACGAAATAACTCCTTGTGGAATACTTTCAATTCGCTGACCACCTTCATACCAACTGCTTACACAGATCTTGCTGTCATCAACATAGACCACGTGCTGTGTTCAGGCTTGCAAGACATCAACCTATTGGTAGAAAATAAAGGTGGAGCTACCATTGATACATTTTATGCTGATTGGATTTGGGATGGAACACCTCAGGCTTCAGTTCCTTACTATATCAATCTTGCTCCTCACACGATCACTGAGATTACACTTGGACAGAAACTAATTGAAGCAAATGACACCTATGATCTGGTCGCATGGACATACGATCCTGAAAATGATCCGGATCAAAACATGGCCAATGATACTATGCAAGGCACCATTACCACCGGCCTCAGTGGTACACTGACTATTGGTGGTACTACACCAGATTTCACAACGATCGCAGCCGCGGTTTCCAATCTGATGGCCCAGGGAGTTTGCGATAGTGTCATTTTTAATATTCGGCCTGGCACTTATGTGGAAGAGATTGATTTTACTTATTTCTACGCGACAACGGGTGGATATGCAGTATTTCAATCCGAAACCGGCAATGATAATGATGTGATCATCAGTAAAGCGTATACGGTTACCGGAACCAATCGATTAGTGGAGCTTACTAATTCCGGCCACCTCCATTTCCGAAATCTACAGTTTCGCGTCTCTGGTGGCGCCTGTGCTAATGTCTTCTATATGACTTCATTCTGTGATGACATTCAATTTGACCATTGCCTGTTTTACGGAACGACATGTACCTCCACTTCCAACTCAGCGGCTACTATCTATATGTTCAATGGAGAAAAGGATAATATCAGGATTACCAATTGTCAAATCAGGAGAGGCAGCTACGGTATATATGCTTCTCCGGGCTATCCATCCTTGCTGTCTGAATTTGAATTAAGAAATACAATTATTGATAGTTGCAACCGGTATGGCGCATTTCTAAGTCGAACTGAAGATGTACGGGTGGTGGACAATACAATATTCCTTCCCGCCAGCACTGCCACTGGCCTGGAAACCAACGTTTCTTTTGGGAATGCACGGATAGAAAAAAATAAAATCACAGCCCCCCTTGGAATCATCGGTTTAAATGTATACGGTCATAACTACAATATACCCTTCGATGGTGATACGATGTGGGTGATCAACAACATGGTGCAGATGGGTGGTCCGATCAGCGGATCATTGGGTCTGTATGCTTCCCAATGCAATGGCTTATATGCCTGGCACAATACTATTCACACGACCAGCACTCATATCAACAGCCGAGGTGTCTATATGGTCAGTAATCCAAAAGCTGAATTGCGCAATTCGATTGTCACCAATACAGGTATCGGTGCAGCAGCTTCATTATTAGGTGTGACAACTGATTACAATGATTATTTCAACATCACTCCACCACTTTTTAACTATAGCACACCCTACGCCGATCTCGCTGCGTGGCAAGCTGCTTCCGGGCAGGATGCACATAGCCTTCAAGTCAATCCGGAATATGTTTCGGCCACCGATCTGCACATTGAACAACCGGCATTAAACGGTGCAGGAGCCATGCTCACGCCACTTGTCACAATTGATATTGATGACGAAGAAAGAAACACATCCACTCCGGATATCGGCGCTGATGAAATTGGTTTTCTGTCAAATGATCTCACCGTTCATACACTCCTCTTTTCCAATCGAATGGCCCTCGGTGAAAATGTGGTTTCCGTGGTCGTCTATAATATCGGTACCAATGCGGTAGATGATTATGAATTGCATTGGAAGCTCAATGCAGTTGACCAAACTACAGTGATCGTCAATCAATCTATTCCTGCCGGAGGTGTGGATACTATTCTTCTTGGCACCATTATCATACCACAAGGTTTGTTTACCATATCCGTCCATTCAGATCTGCCGAATGGTATGGCCGATAGTGATATGACAAATGATACGATTACCATAGGCCCTGTCTATGCGCCGGTCAACGGGATATACACAGTCGGTGGTTTCAATCCGGATTTTACAACATTGACTGCTGCTATGACCGCTTTGCAAAATGGTGGCGTTGTTGACAGCGTCTCCTTTGCGATTCGCTATGGTATTTATACAGAGCCCATTAATCTAGTAGCCGGAAGTTCATTTTCATGTTCAAAGCCGATCAGGATTTACGGCGAATCCCTGAATGCAGATGATGTCCTCATTCATAATAATAATCTTGTACAGCCAACTGTCCGCTTGAATGGAATCAGTGGAGTAAAATTTAGCTACCTCTCCTTTCAGCTTACTGCTTCTGCTTTCAATAATGTGGTGATCGTGGAGAATGGTGCTTCATGCAATTCATTCACCAATTGCAAATTTACCGGACGTATCACTAATCTATCCACAGCAGCCTATTATACAGTGCTATGCAGTTCCAACCAGGGCGTCAATAATGATTTCATTGGGTGTGAATTTCTGTATGGCTCTTTTGGTTTGAATTCGAATGGACCGAACTCAGCTTCCGATGCCCAGATGGATATCATTGGTAATCATTTCAAAAACAATTACCGCGGCGGCTTGTACATTATTTATTCAGACAGGGTGCATATCCTCAACAACACGGATACGGTCACCACAGCGCAGCATGCAAGTAGGGATGGCATGTTTGCCAATAATTGTAACAATATTATTTTCTCCGGCAACAGCACTTACAATCCCTTTGGAGGTGGAAATGGCATAGGGATGAGTGAGTGTGATGGCATCTCTGGGGATACTTCCTTCTTCTACAACAATTATGCATACGTGAATGGTGGAAATGCGCTCTCTGTGGGCTATTCGAACGTGACGGTAGTGGCAAACAATACCGGGCGTAATCTGAATGGATATGGAGGAGGTTTCTCTTGGAGTGCCAATTTTAAAATTCAAAACAACATTTTCATAGGAAAAACCAGTGGCGCTGCAATCGAATTGCTCAATATGCAAGGCACGGATATCAAGTCGTTAAATAATTGTCTTTACGCCATCAACACAGATATCGGTGAATTTCAAAATATCAGGAAACATTCAATGGCGGACTGGCAGGCCGCAGGATTTGATCTCAACTCCATATCAGTCGATCCATTATTTACTGGCACCACACATCATGCTCATCATGCTGCATTAGATGATCAGGCTGTTCCATACTATTTCATCACGACCGATTTTGATGGTGAAACGCGCAACACTTTAACACCTGACATCGGTGCAGATGAGTTTGAACCTGCACCCAATGATGCCGGCCTGTTGGCGATCACCAACCCTTCCATGCCTTTCCCTACCGGAGTAAATCCGGTCTACGTAAAATTCACCAATAATGGAAGTGATACACTACACTCTGTTCAATTGAATTGGAAAGTGAATGGTGTATTGCAACCGGCATTCCCATGGAATGGAGCATTGTCCCAGGCAGAAGTGTATGATTCACTGGAAATAGGGACATTCGATTTTGCACCCTACACCGCATATACTATTGAGGCTTGGGTCAGCGAACCCAATGGCATGCAGGATGGATTTTCAATGAATGATACCGTAAGCATTGTCAGTCAAATTCCAGGCATGGCCGGCGTGTACACAATTGGCGGTGAATCACCGGATTTTGAAACGATTACAGATGCAGTCAATGCAATAACAGCAGGAGGCGCATCTGCTGCTGTGACTTTTAATATTCGCACAGGAGTATATGCGCAACCGATTGCGCTCAATGATTTTCCCGGATCGGATTGTGATCGGCCAGTTACGTTTCAATCTGAAAGCGGTGTTGCGTCAGATGTCACGATTACGAATCTTGGCATAAATGCATATACAGTTGTGCTCACAGGAGCTGATGGCGTTCAATTTAAAAACCTGAGTCTGAAATCGGTGAATACCTCGTTCAGACATGTTGTGCTTTTAAGTGGTGGCGCGCATTGCAATCAATTTATCGACAATGTCATGACTGGATTCGTCAGTACTGCAACCGCCAACACATCTGCTGTCATACGAAGCACAGTTGGCCTGGATACTGCCAATGTATTTATTGGAAACAAAATATATGAAGGTTCGTGGGCTTTCCATTTAACCGGCAATTCAGGTGGATTCACCAATACTCGAATTGAAAACAATTACATAGACACTTATTATCGCGGCATCTATATCAATGCCATGCAGGGCGTAAAAATCACTTCGAATACATTTCGGATTGACCACACTACTTCACGTGGCATTGAAATATATGATAGTCCGATGTTACAGGAGATTTCAGGAAATGATATTCAACTCCCATTGGGTCAGTACGGCATTTATTTCAGCAATGTTGACAATACAACGACATCACACGGCCGGATATACAATAATATGATCAGTATCGGAGGCACCGGCATCGCTAATGGCATCTATATGACGGGCTGCGCCTATCAGGATGTGATACACAATAGCTCGTTAGTCTATTCCACCAATGCAACACTGGCCAATACTAATCCGGTTGAAATCCTAACCAGCGTTTCCGTGAGATTGTATAATAATGCATTCAAAAATTCAGGGGCCGGATATTCCATTTATTGCAATTCCAACACCACTTTTGTAGCCGATCGAAATGCATACTTTACTGCAGGCACTACGTTTGGATATTGGAACGGTGGTACAGCAGAAACCACATTCGCACTTTGGAAAACGGCAAGTACCCAGGATGCCAATTCACTCAATGTCAATCCCGCATTTCTTTCGAACACTAATCTTCACACTTACCTGGCATTGCTCAATGGTACAGGAGAGCCGAATCTCGGTGTGACTGTTGATTTTGATGGAGAAACTCGAGGGACACCTCCTGACATCGGAGGAGATGAGTTCGACCCGTTGCTCCTCGATGATGCGGGCATCTCTTTGTTTGCAGCCCCTTTAGTTCCGTTTGCCAATGGAAATAAAAATGTCAATGTGGTTTTACAAAATTATGGTGGTAATACGCTGACCACCGTTACGATAAGATGGACGGTAAATGGCATTGAGCAGACACCATTTCTCTGGACAGGATCATTGCTTTCTGCACAAAGTGCTACTGTTACGATAGGGACTTTTTTGTTTTTGCCATTAACTTCTTACCAGGTCGACTCCTGGACAGAAATGCCAAATGGAAACACAGATCCTCAACCCTCGAATGACCTTAAATCCTCAAATCCATTTTATGCTTCACTTTCCGGGATCTATACAGTCGGTGGCTTTACTCCTGATTTCAATTTAGTCAGTGATCTCGAGACGATCCTAAACAACTCTGGCATCGTAGGAAATGTCACTTTCAATTTCAGACCCGGTACGTATACAGAAGCGATCTTGATCAACAACTTTCCGCGCACCAGCTATTCTCAAAGCGTAACCTTTCAATCAGAAAGTGGGGATTCAACCGCTGTCACTTTGACACAAAACACAAACAATATTTCCCTGATTGATTTTGATAATGCACATCGCATTACATTTAAAAAACTAACCTTACTCAATACAAAAGGAAACGTGGTTTATATAAGAACAGGTTCATCCATTATTTCCATTGAAAATTGCAGACTGGAAGGGCTAGCGACATTGTCTTCTGCCCGTTCCCTGATTTATTCACCTAACACAACAGAAGACAGCACAACGATCCTCAACAATGTATTCAATAATGGATACTATGGCATCCATCTCTATGGCGGCACGAATGAAAAACGACATATCATCCTGGGCAATGTCTTCATTGGAAATTACTACCAATGCATGTATCTAAGATTGTTTGATGGCATCACGGTGACCGGCAATACATTAAACGCCAATTACACTACCAACGTGGATCTCTATATGTACAGTGGCACAGGAGCCTGCACCATCACCAAAAACCGGATCATCAGTGACAATTCCAATGTAGCTGTATCGATGTCTACCCTGACCAATGTCTCCTCCACAGTATCCCAATTTGCCAACAATTTTATTTACAAATCAGGTACAGTCTCCAACGATGTTGTTCAGATCATCAGCACCAGCAAGATCAATATTGATTTCAATTCGATCCATGATGCATTGAATCATCCAAGTTCGGCCGCACTCTATACAGAAAACATCACTACCGCGAACGTGCGCGACAATATTCTGTACGCTGTGTCAGGAGCCGCCTATCACAATTCAGGGACGCTGCCAACTATTCACAACTACAACGATCTGTTTTCGCTGGGTCCGGTTGTCGCCCAACAGAGCAGTACAACTTATGCTACGCTCGCTGCTTATGCATCTGGCACGAGCACAAATGCGAATAGCAAATCACTCGATCCACTTTTCCTTGTGTCAGGGATGCCACAGGTATCACAATATTTGTTGAATGGAACAGGTCTGACGATCAGTGGCATTACCACGGATATAGATGGTACTACACGTACTTCTCCTCCTGATATCGGAGCAAAAGAATTTACACCACTTGCACATGACATCCGCCTATCTCATGTATCACAACCTCTGGATGGATGTGGTCTGGGAGATGAAACCGTTACAGCAGTGTTGGTCAATCACGGAAGCATGAATGAAACCGGATTCGATGTGCATTATTTGTTCAATGGGCAAACAGTCGATCAAAACATCGGAGTATTGGTAGTCCCTGCAGGTGATAGTTTGTATTTCAATTTTACACAGACGATAGATGTATCGGCGTATGATGATTATGCTATCACGATTTGGCACACCTTAGCCGCTGATCTGAATCCTGCAAATGATACAACTGTTCACACGTTCACTAACAATGCACCGTTCACCACGCCGGCCGGAAACCTGATTCCGGCAGATGGAACTATAGGATTGGAAAACCAGGTTTCTCTTTCCTGGGCTCCCGTTGATGGCGCAGTGAAATATGATTTATATCTCTGGCTTTCTACAGCCTCCAAACCAGTGACCCCGACGTATGCTAATCTCACGATGATCAATAAACTTGTCACGAGCTTGGTGTACGGTTCAACCTATCGCTGGCAAGTGTATGCAGTGAATATCTGTAACCAGCAGCTACCTTCCGATACGTCATCTTTCTCCACTCGATTTCTTCCTGATCTCATCGTGGAATCAATGATCATTCCAGCGACTGCATTTTCAGAACAAACGATTGGCGTGGAATGGGTAGTCAAGAATCAAGGCCAAGGAATCACTGTGCCCGGCACCTGGTACGACAATATTTATTTATCACCTGACCCGACCTACAACAGTTTCGATCCCTTATTAAAATCTGTGTCGAATCTCAATTCACTCAATGCGGGTCAATCCTACAACCACAGTGCACAGGTGACATTACCACAAGGAACAAACGGGCTGTATTATATTATCATCAAGACAGATCACTATGCTGGTGTCAAGGAAACTTTGGACAATAACAATACCAAGGCTAGCGCTACTCAAATGAACGTGACGCTAAGCCCACCACCAGACTTGTTGGTTACGCAGATCACCAATCCTGCACTGACGTTTTCCGGTCAGACGATCAACATGACGTACACGGTAGCTAACCTGGGATCAGGCGCGACTACAGAATCGGTGTGGAAAGATGAGATTTATTTGTTACCTGCCGCTGGAAATTCCAATGGGATCAGCGCTTTATTGGCTACCAAGACGCACATCGGTGCCTTGCAAGTTGATAGCCAATATGTCGTCAACCTGGCAGTACTGATACCTGCAAATATTTCAGACAATTATCAACTACGTGTTACGACTGATTATAAAGATGATGTTTTTGAATTTGCTTCTGAAAATAATAACCTCCTCCTTGGCAGTGTATTTGAAGTCGTGTTGACACCTCCGGCTGATCTGGTACCTGATAGCCTGGTAGTGCCCGATACGATAAGTTTGTATCACACACAAGCCGTCCATTTTCAAGTGAAAAATAATGGTGGATCTGCACCGACGATCGGATGGACAGATCGCTATTACATTTCTCCATCACCCGTATACAATACCAACTTCCTTACCCCTCTTGGATATGCTTATCACAACGCAGGCTTGATGCCGGGGAATTATGAAGAGAAGACGGTCAATTTCACATTGAACGGGAACTATTCCGGTATTAACTTCATCTATCTGTTTACCGATTACAACAACAAGATCAATGAGTATGCGTATGAATACAATAACATACTCCGCTCTGATCCGTTCACTGTTGTGCAGCCTGATATTGTTCCTGATTCCATGATTCATGTGGCTAATGCCATGTCAGGCACTACGATCAGCTTACGTACAGAATTTTTGAACTATGGACCGGGGCAGTTTTATGGCACATTTACTAACCGGTATTATCTTTCCACCGACATGGTGCTCAATACTTTGGAGGATGTATTACTCACCACGGGCACGATGTCCAATGTCACTCTTGGAACTCATGATACTTTATCGCAAACAAGATCATTAGTCATTCCTGCAAATGTTTCAGGTGCTTATTTCATCTTATGCCAGGTCGATGGTGGTGGCAATGTGTATGAAGCGAATGAAAACAATAATGTGAAGGCATCACCAATCATGATATTTGAGTCGCCGCATCCCGATCTCATCACTTCAATGTTGACAACACCGACGACAGCTACTTGCGGACAGTTTTTTAATATCAATTATACCCTCACCAATCAGGGAGACAAGTTGATGAATCAATCTGCCAGGGATAGTATGTTTCTTTCGTTCAATCCCGTTTGGAACAGGGCGAATGCAGTGCCACTGGCTACACGTACCACTTCATTCCTGGATACGAGTCAGTCTGTCAGCTATACAGTTCCCATTCAGATAGCCATTGATCAGAATCCTAATATCTATTACCTCTACATCATCAGTGATGCTACTTCTATCGTGTATGAAGGCAGTGGAGAATCCAACAACATCCTTCGCAGTGCAGCTATAACGGTGAATGCCTATCCGGATATTGACCTGGCACTGACCAATATCTCCGGCGCACCGGATACATTGACATCAGGTCAACATCTACCGATCTCTTATACGGTTAAAAATCTAAGTACGACCGGCACTTTCTATACCACCTGGACGGAGCGATACTACTTTTCAATTGATAGCTTCTTTAATGCAGGTACAGATATGTTGCTGGGTAGCTACAATTATCCTTCAGGCAGTATTGTTGGCCTCAATGAAAAACAAGTATCCGCTACACTTAATATTCCGGATGGCATAAGTGGTGATTACTATTTATTTATAGAAACAGATGCAGAGAATATCAATCACGATCCATCGCGTAGCAACAACAGCAATACAGTGCGTGTAACCGGAGCTGCTCATCGTCTTCATGTTAAACTAGGCTTATATCCTGATCTGCAATTCACCGTTTTCAATTGTCCGGTGGAAGTCGTGTCGGGACAATATTTCAACATTACAAAGATCATCACCAATGCAGGAAATGGAAGTGCAGGTGCACGGGTCGATAAAATCTTTGTCAGTACAAATAACATCATTGATGCAGGCGATCTTACTTTATCTTCATCTTCGAAGCCTTTATTGAGTGCAGGCAATCAGCAAACAGATGTGTTGTCAGTATTTGTGCCAGCCAATTATAGCGGAAACTATTATATCATTTGCTCAATCGATCATGGCGATCTTGTCTACGAACACAATGGAGAAAACAACAACATCCTGTTGGCGTCTATCATTGCGACTCCTCCTCCACCCGCAGACCTTATTGTCAGAAATATATTAGTACCGGATTCCATTCTCGCCGGTGAGACTGGCATGATCACCTGGGAAACAAAAAACCAGGGAGCTAATCCGGCCACAGGATTGTACCGCGAGATTGTGTATTTATCACCTGATACTACCTGGAACCTGACTGATGAGGTGATTGGCATTTGGGATGGCAATATTGCATTGAGTCCAGGTAGTGCAACCACGAAGTCAGTTTCATTTCCCTATAATAATGTCACCAATGCAGATTATCATACCATCATACGCACTGATGCAAAGAATAATATTGCAGAATCACAGGAGGACAACAATGATGGCTTCTCGTATGACCTGACGAATGTGGATATAAAAGAAATATTTCTCAACCAAACTGAATATACAAGTCTCACTCCCGGATTCAATCGGTATTACAAGCTCTACATCGGCGCTGAAGCTGCGGAGCATAATGTTTATGTCACATTGAAAGGAGATTCATTGGCGGGTATTAACCAGTTATTTGTGAAGTATGGTGCAGTGCCTACTGAAGCGGATCATGATTATTCATATAGTCAACCATTTTCAGCAGATCAACGTATTCTTATTCGCCATGCACAGGCGGGGTATTACTACATCTTGATCAATGGATTCAGGCCGGGCAACAATGCACCACAGCCTATTGAATTGCTTGCGAAAATCCTTCGCATGGAAATCATCGATATGTCACCAAGAAAAGGTGGAAACAAAGGATACACCACCATTGAGGCGATCGGCTCTGAACTGGATTCCATTGTTGTCGTCAAACTTGTACTCAATGATTCTACACAAGCTTATCACGAAATCATAGCTGATACTTTCTTTATGGCCGATGAGGGCACACGCATAGTGGCCAGGTTTAATTTGGAAAATGAAATCCTTGGGCATTATGATTTCTTATGTCAGCGGGAGAGTATCTGGATGACTAGTTATACCAATGGCTTTGAGGTGATTGAAGGAAGTGGAGCTGAAGTGCAAGTTGAGTGGGAGATCAATCCAAAGTCTTACAATCCGCGATTCAATAATTCGTTGATCCAGATCAAAGTGGATGTAGAAAATACTGGGGATGCGGATGCAGAGGATCGATTCATACGTGTCGGTACGCCCACCTTCAACAATCCGGTTTACTATTCACTCGTCGACTATTATAATGGTGTGCAGTATACGCAGTTGGTGTTGGCGACAGAGGACCTCGATGGGTTTGCCGGTATTCTGCGTCCTGGAGGACGGAGGACATTTTATGTCTTTGGCCATATTAGTGGGATACCTGGATTTTCAATTCAATATGATAAATAAAAAGTCATGCGCATAGGATTGATATGGATGATCACTTTTTTGTTGCCACTCGCTGTGCAAAGCCAGCAATGGGCTGGACCCGATGTAGAGGTGTGCGAACAAGGAACACCAAAAACATTGGGGTCCATGGATCCTTGTCCGGGATGTTGCTACAACTGGACTCCTGCTGAAGGATTGTCATGTACCACCTGCAAAAATCCGGAGGTCAATGTCAAGAAGAAAACTGATTATACAGTCGAAGTCAGGGACCAACATCTGAAGTCACTTGGAAAAGACATGGTAACCGTTGATGTTGCTTTTGGAAATATTCATTTTACGCCTGATCATCTCATTCAGGGCTCAGATAAAACGGTGGAAGCAAAGCTCCTGTCACTTTCCAGCAACTTCAATCCATCCGATATACATTGGAGCCTGGTGGGCGGCGATTTAGGTTGCATGAATACGCCTATTGGGCAAACATCGACTATTACTCCCGGTGATCAATATGGAAAAGTACATGTACTGGCCGATTACATGGGTGACTACGATGGAGAGTGTTATGCTAAAGAAGATCTGGACATCAACAATGGAGTGAAAGATGTGTGGGCGATTGATTACAATTCACCAACGCGAATGGCTAAAAATGATGAAACACTTTATACCCTGAATGAAGCTCCAGTTTTGATCTCGGCAAAGCCAAATGAAGGTGGATTTAAAAATGGCGTTCCTGATTGGAAACCGGATGCTTATGGCTCTCATACACCTCCACAGGGAGCACATGATATTGAAATGTCGGAAGATCCTCAGGTCCTGGATGGCAGGACCTCACAATATATCGCCGGTGAACTTCCCGATGGTCAACCCAAAGTGACCGTTATTCGTAGAATACCACTACCTGAGTATACGACTTCCATTAGTATGCCTGGTATGGATACACTCGACAAATTGATCAAGAAGAATTTCAAATTTTTTAATAAAACAGATGTTATTCTTCCATGCGGCACCAGCTCTCCTTTTACGATGTCTCTCACTTTGCCCTCTTTGGGAATTAAAGTAAATGAGTCTGAAAAATATAATTCCCCGTTTCTCGGTATAAAACAAAACCTGGCGATCGAAGCATCCGTATCCGCTACAGGTAAACTCTTTCATCCCACTTTCACACACTTGATCGATGTACATCTTTTCGGCTACGACCTCGTGATGTGTTCCCGGCTATACACAGAGCTGACGGGGGTCTTGATGGTCAATATGGAGTTTAATCAAAATGATTCTTTACCGGATGACTCCTGGATAGCGAGCGATCCTTCTTTAACGGCAAGTCTCGGTATTTCTGGAAATCTTGAATTTGCGGTTATACCCGTTGGCTACTTAATCAGTGCCTCAGCCAAGCTGGGTGGCAAACTCAATATGATATTTACCTATGTCCAGGCTTCCAATAAGCTGATCGATCAATTGAATATTGATCCCATCACGGCCAACCTACAAGCCAAGATTCAACAGGAGGGCGACATGGGAAAATACGAGGACGTCCTTGATGGATTACTGAATTTCTCTAAGCAAATTGTCCTGATGGACAAAAAAGAATTAGGTCCATGGGATCTCTATCAATTTTAATGCAAATCATGATGAAAGGAATGATATACGGTTTGCTTCTTGTTGGGACTCAATTACTGGCCCAACCTGTCTCGACATTTTCCTACAAGGGAAAGACCCTGGAGGTGCTGGAATACAAGGTGCTGTCATCACCAATTGAATTTGATGCACCCGTGAGCGACGCGGATGATGAGCAGATTAAATTGTTTAAATCCTATTTTAATCCGGGATCATTGACCACTTATCAATCTCATTATTTGCCGCAGGATTGGTTCAATCCTACAGAAGATGAATTCCTGCAATGGCAGCAAAGAATAAAAGAAAAACAACTCACTCTTCAATCCATCGTACATCTGCGTCATCATGAAGATGAATTCCTGGTGTTTCAATATGTATTGAAGAGCGCTGCCTACGATATATTCCAATCCTCGGAATTCAAGCGTACTCCATCCGGCTGGAAGCACACCAGCCAGCAAAATGATGCTGTGGCAGATGTCCTGAATAGGATCGGATCTGTTCAAATCAATTATTATCAGCAACAAGCGAAGCAGACAAATACGATTCAGCTCGATGTGCTGCAACCTGATCAGCAACGCACATTCGTTGAAAAATTTAACCGTACTGCTCTCTTTTCGAAAATTGAAACCATGCTGCAGGATATGGGTGTGTCACAAGTTGACATTGACATTGCGCGCACGATGTTTATCCAAAAGGATGACCTTGGTTTGGCAGAATACATCGCTTCGCAATATAAGTTGGATGATATCGACTTCATGAACCAGGTCAATGCAGCCAGCGGCGTACAACTCTATCGTTCATCTCGAGTACAACAAGACTGACGTATGAAACACTTGTTTCCATTTCTGATAATCCTACTTGCCATGAGACTGGATGCCCAGATCACGCTGGAGAAAAAAAATGAATCCTGTGCAGGTCGCAAGGATGGACGCATCGAGGTGAAATTTGAAGGAACGCTCATCAATCCAACCTATACCTGGACTAAGAATGGCCTGCCTTTCACAGGTCAAAAGATAATCGGAGGACTGGCACCTGGTGATTATTCAGTAACGGTGACTGCGCAGGGAGGATGCATGGCATTTAAATCCGCCAAAGTTTGGGGCGGTCCTTCGATGGCAGTGGATATCAGTGCAACACTGATCGATGTGAGTCCACATCCACTTCCTTGTGGTACCCGACCAACATTTACATATCTCCTGACTGCAGTTCCTATCGGAGGTACGCCTCCTTATTATTGTTCCTGGGGAAGATTGGATAAAGGAACTGGAGCATGCACGAATGTTGTGAGTGGTCAATCTATTCGCGCCAGTGTATTCATGTCCGATTCATTAGGTTGCGGAGATTCGGATGGCTGGGAGAAAAAAGGCGTATCCAAGATTTGTCCGAAAGATCCCAATGATATCAGCGGACCTGAAGGATATGATACAGCGCGATGGGTTTCTGTCCACGATGTGATGGAATACAATATTCGTTTTGAAAATGATCCTTTCTTCGCAGTCTCCAATGCATCGAGTGTATTGATCACCGTGCCGATCGATGATGATATTGATCCGTTTTCATTTCGCCTCGGCACACTCGGATTTGGATCCAAGATCATCGAACCACCCACTAATGTTTCTTTTTTTCAAAAACGTATTGATTACAGTACGGACCTTGGATTTGCTTTGGATGTAACGGCGGGACTTGATGTTCCAAACAACAGAGTGTTTTGGCTATTAGAAACTATCGATCCGCTGACGGGTCAACCACCTGCTGATCCTACTGCCGGATTTCTACCAGTCAATGATACACTGACTGGAAGCGGAGAAGGATTCGTCAATTTTAGTGTGAAGCCAAAATCAAATTCGCTCACCGGGGAAGTAGTTGAGCACCAGGCCTCCATCATTTTTGACCTTAATGATCCACTCCTGACGAATACATGGATCAACACCATCGATGCATTTGCTCCATCGACTACACATGCTTTAGTAGCGGATACATTTTACACCAATCAAATTCCTTTTGCCTGGACCGTTGAAGATGATCCGGGTGGTTGCGGTGTTCAACAAGGTGAACTTTTGCTCTCCACTAATAATGTCGCTTTCGTATCACAAGGATTCATGACGGATACCAACGAGATCACGTTGTCACTCGATTGGGACAAGACGTATTATTATAAAATGATAGGAACTGATTTTGTAGATAATAAGGAAGAAGTAACCTCTGATTCATTTTATATCATCCCACATCGTGCGATT
This sequence comes from Chitinophagales bacterium, assembly GCA_038252065.1. Classification (GTDB taxonomy): domain Bacteria; phylum Bacteroidota; class Bacteroidia; order Chitinophagales; family Saprospiraceae; genus Opimibacter. The sequence continues at coordinate 48,551 of JBBSAQ010000006.1, read as the reverse complement.
GAATTTATTACACCTGATCGTGAGGTCTATTGTATCGGTGATACACTTCATGTTGAAGCTAACCTGATCTCGCTTCCGTCTGCAGATCTCTATATCAGTATTGACAGCGGCATGAATTATATTTTATTGGCTCCCATTGTCAATACCTGGCCTTATGATATTGTACTGGACAGTAATTATCTGCATCCATATATTATTATCAAAGCCCGAAATGAAAGTCAGAACATTGAACAACTCAGCTTCGCATTTACAATTCATACATTACCTGAGGTTTCAGTTGAAGCCGATCCCGCTATTGGATGTGCTGGTGATATTTTGTTCGCACAAGGTTTCGGTGCGTTTACCTGGGAATGGTGGCCGGATTCGATCATAGGTAATACTAACAGTAGGTTCACCAATCTCTATGCAGACATGAGTCAATATGCACACGTCCGTGGTACTGCTGAGGATGGTTGTAGTTCGATTGATTCTGTTTTTCTCACGGTACATCCTGGCAGCGTTGATTCGATTATAGTGCCTTTGTGTATGGGAGATTCGCTTTACATCTCAGGTGAATGGGTAACAGAAGAAGGTTTTTATCCTACTACGAACACGAATGTTTACGGATGTGATAGTGTGATCGTAAGTCAGGTTTATTTTCAAAGCCCTTGCATCTGGAATGGCGGACCGCATGTGTTCGTGCATGAATCAGCAACAGGTTTGAATAACGGCACCTCATGGGCGAATGCCTTCACAGACTTACAGGATGCAATCTATGTTGCTGGTCGATACGAAAATGTGCAGGAGATTTGGGTTGCAGAAGGTACATACAAACCAAATGCGACAAGGCGGGATACCAGTTTTGTATTGAAGGATAGTATCAAAATCTATGGAGGATTTCTGGCAGTAGAGACTACCCTGTCAGAACGCACTGCTGATGCATCATTGGTGCACCTGAGTGGTGACATCAATGTAGTGGATACCCTTTGGGATAACAATTATCATGTCCTTCAGCTATCGCCCTCCTGTGTTGATTGCAAGCTCGATGGGCTCACATTGGAATATGGATATGCTGATGAGACGATGAACAGTCAGGATAAAGGTGCCGGCGTCTACAACCAGGGAAATGCATATTTTAATAATATAATCTTCGAGCACAATTATGCAAGTGCCCTTGGCGGTGCTATTTTTTCCACCGGCATCAATGCAAATCTCATCATCCAAGATTGCACCTTCATGCTCAACTCCTCCACGCTTGGCCGCAATGTAGTGAATGTGAATGGAGCGCAGATGGAGTTTAGAGGAGTGAATGGGTTGCATTGACCCCTTCCTTTTCGTTGCTTCGCCGAAAAGACTTCCCCACCGTTGTCGTTTCATCGTTTTGAATTGGAAAACGTACTCACTTAAACGCAGGGGCAATTGGGTATCACCTAACGTGGAGGCCGTTGGAGGGAGTGATTGATGAGCTGTAGCACAAGGTTGTGAGTTGGCAGGTCGAACTATTTCCCGTGAGCTCTCCCTAACCTGAGAGTTTAGTAAAATCTCACTCTCTCATAAATCATTCGTTAACCTTTAACTCCGTCTTCGTCTTCGTCTGTCTTCTACGTCTTACTCATCTTCACGATACGCTTATTCACAGACTTACCCCCAAATTCAACATTCAACATATACGTACCCGCAGGAAGATCCCGCCCTATTTCTATTTCTTTCTCCTGGCCTGAAATCAAAGAAGCTTTTTCAGCTGTCACCCGATGGCCCAAGGCATCATATAATGTATAATGCAAATCTCCACTACAACCAGGCGCTAATACCAGATTCATTTTTTCTGCAAATGGATTTGGATAGATAGAAATATCTACACATTCCAGTTTCGCCAGATCATCAACATTAGTCACAACGACCTCTTCTCCATTCACACGAAACTCACTTAAACCGTAGCAACTACCACCATAATTATTGATAGCAGTGATAAGTAAATATCGACCTTCAACACCGCCAAGATCTGGACCGGGACCACCTTCATATGTACTCAGCCCACTCGCCTGTTGAAATGTATACACACCGGCAGTAGTCCAGGTAGCACCATCGATAGAATAATCAATAGCTACATCGCGCATACCCCAATCCAAATGCGCAGGATCATTTGTGTTCCAGATTTCCATCTGGCCGAGTTTATAGATCTTACCAAAATCATACATGATGAAATGACTTACCGGACGTATAGGATTCGGATTTGGAGCGGCCTCACAAGAGATCCATCCATCGAAGAAATTTGTGCTGTGCCGGTTTGGAAAACACTGTGCATGAGTCACGTGTTGAAACAGCACAAAGGCAACAAACAGAAATAGTAATTTTTTCATAGCGGGTCGATGTTATGAATTGAGAAAACCAATCGGCATTCCTGATCCGGGTTGATAGAAATTAGTCAGTGTCGGAAATATTGAACTTAGGTCTGAAGGATTAATACCAAACCATAATGCAAGCTCCGCGAAATACTCATCAGCACTTATTTTCGGTAGCATGACACCACTTCCCAATTCAACATTTGAGTTAAGTGCAAGTGTAGGATATTCACCATATATATTTTTACCACGTACATCTTCACCCAGCACCATGACATTGCCACCCCATGCGTGATCAGTACCATTACCATTGGATGTCAGCGTGCGACTGAATTCTGAAAGAGAAAATGTAGTGACCTGTTTGCCAAGTCCAATTTCAGTCATAGCATCAGTAAACTCACCAAAAGCAGCATCCAATTCATATAGTAAACCACTTTGTGTAGAGAGCACCTCATCATGATTATCCCATCCACCGTAGTCGATGAAAAAGATCTGTCGTTTCATGCCCAAGGCTTCATGAGCAGCAATGGAATAGGCAGCTAATTGGAATGCATGCGATAAATAATTATCGGTAAACTGAGTTTGAAATTCAGTAACATTGCCTATAGCATCCTGGAATTGTTCATGACCATCTCTTGACCGTCTGATGACATCAATGTATGTTTTTTGAAACATGTCCTGATATTCATGATCAATCATTGAATTAAGCGCTTTCGTTCGGAGCCTGTCAAATACATTCCATTCTTCAACATTGCCATAACCATATATACCTGAACTGCCATTGTACGGATCAAGAGCAAATTCAATCGTGTCCAGTCCGGTCTGGAAGACATTTGTTCCACTCATGGAAAAATTCATGGAGATATTAGGGTTGCTGTTCATGTCCTTGATGATATCGGCTACTTTACCACCCCATCCTGTACCTGAACGTCCATTTGGCAATCCGGTCATCCATTGCTGTCCCTGATCTGAGTGTGAGTATAATCCTAAAGGCACATTTGCCTGGCCTTGCACGTATTGATCTTTTGTAGTGGGCTCAACAAGTGTTCCGACATTGGAGATGAACGCCATCTTTCCATCATTAAATAATTGCTGGCAGCGTGTCATACTCGGATGTATACCAAACAATCGTCCACCGGCATTATTCGGAAAAATAGGTAACATGTCTCCTTGCGGAATAGCAATGTTTGACCTGGTGGCTGCATATTCTGCATATTCTGATGGAGAGCGTGGCATGAGCATATTGAAAGAATCATTTCCGCCGGATTGAAACAAACATATCAGGGCTTTATATTCCGGATCAGCCAGCGTAGTGCTGTTTGCAACAGAAAGAGCACTCAGGGCTTTGAGATTTACGAGCGATGAATACAAAGTTGAAACGCCAATAGCAGCACAACTGGCTTGTCCGAAAAATTTCCTGCGGCTTATTGGGTTTTGGTTAAATTTTATTTTCATGATCAGTTGATGTCAGATTAATAGAATATTAGGATCAGGTTATTTCATGATGTTATAGTCGGGAGAAACCAATAGGAGGTACATCGCAAGACGCACTCTGTCTTGCCTGTAATCATTTTCAATAAATGGCGTTATAGCCTCCTTGATTAAATCTCGGGTGTATTGGGATAAGCTCCCATGCGTAAAGAGCATATCAAGACGATTGACCAACGCTTCAGGGTCCCGGGCCAAAGATTTTAATTCATCTATATCAAAAGAAACATGCGGATTATTTTCTTCCCAATCATCCATTACATAGCCCCATACGGCCCAGTTATTGACCTGGTTCATGTATTCAATAGAGGTGCGTGAATTATGAATTTGAAACTCAGGTCCCACAAGGCCGTTTTCAGAAATAGGGCCCAATGGTTGATAGTCCGGCAAATAAAAACCAAACACCGTGCGTGACCCCAAAGGATTTTGTCCGGTCGCTTGATAGAATCCATAAGCGACATTCCAATAGCGTCCATAATATTGCTCCATTGGAATAGCTTTGGTAAATTGAGTATAGCGCAAGAAAGGCTCAGTTAGTTTTCCAAAATTCGGATCCTCAAGACTTTGGCATGTCCGTGCTTCTGGATCAAGCAGTATAGCTTTGATCACTGCTGACATATCACCACGAACATGATGCCCGTTGTCCGCAAATACGGCAGCAATTCTTGCTACATAAGCAGGTGTAGGATTAGATGTCACTAACCGTTGTATCAATTGCTTTCCTACAAATGGTCCCACATTAGGATGAAGCGCTAATCTGTGAATTGCATCTTTTATGTCCTTTAATCCCGTTTGACCTGCCGGGATAACATAGCCATCCAGCATTTTCTTCGTGCCCGGTTGATGCCATTCTTCATACATGATCATTGGCCTGGCCATGTCTGCCACATATATATCAAGACCGAAATAAGGATCAGTCACATAGTCGTTTTCTACAACACCACCGACGCCCAGACCTGTGAAGACCTTCGCCAGTTCTTTAATATCGGCCTGTCCGTATGTAGGAATCCAGTTTCCTTGTCCATCCGTTTTCCGTGTTCCATCCTGATTTAATTGAAATAGTCCAACGGTAAATAACTGCATGACTTCACGTGCATAATTTTCATCTGAGTGAATATTTTCTTCCGGTATTTCACGCGGATTATTGAGGTGGCTCAGATAAAAGCCCATACAGGGATGAAGGGTTATTTCATAAAGCATATCTTCAAAATTGCCAAAGGCATGTTTAAGCAGCACATCATAATAATCAGCCAGCCCATAGCCCTGCCCGGAAAGATCAGAGTCAAGAGATATCACGTAGATTTCACTGAGTGCCAGCGCAACACGCTGACGAAGCAGATCCTTTGCGTGCATATGATTCTCCCACCACGTATAATTAAATGTGACCCAGTTTGGACGCGTAAGTACATTTTCAGGATCACCCCCATTAAGAAAATACCACTCGACGATTTCTGAAAAAACTTCTTTCAACGTAGTCAGTGTTTGACTCGGTGGAACATCTATCTGTTCATTGATCCAGTTCTCAATCCCCTGGTTAGCAACCTTTTTTATCGTTTCAAGATCTGCACCTAATGTCGCCTGTGAAAGAAAACGGGAAGCCTCCATCAAGGGACCTTCAAGTCCGACACCATTGATAGTCTTATCCCCCGTGGCAGCCAGTGTCCAATATTGAGGAAGATAATTGCTGCTTGTCGTGACTTTAATATGCTGGCTGGTATCACTACCCAACACGACCTGCCCCGAAAGCGGGCCGGATAATGAATAGAGAAACAAACTAAAAAAGAGGAACATTTTTTTCATTTTCAATTCCTTTAAATGCTAAGAAATGTCAATATTATAATGCAATATATGTATATGGATATTTCAGGGAAGAAATACAGGGAGGAGGTTAACAGGAAGAAAGATACTAGAAAAATTAAATAAGTTGCCTGAGGAACCGGGATGGCAATGATATTAATGGAAGAAAGACCATAGTTTACCTATTCCGCTGAATTTTCGTACCTGAATGTAAGGCTCTGGTATAGCGCCAAAGGACTGGAAGAAATTGGCAATTCCCGGATGCATACTACCTTCAAAATCGAATGAATGGCCTCTTAATTGAGCTTCATTGATCACATGATCCAGAAGCAATGCATGGGCAGAGGCCCCTCCTTCATCTCCGTTACGACCCCCTGTCAGGTAATAAGTAGTATGCGTATCCCATCCTGTTAAAATACCTGCAATAACCTCCCCCTGATGAAAAGCCAGATTGATGACACCCGATCCGTTTTTTTTCAAAGCTTCCACTGCTACAGGTACGATTTGATCAATCCATAAAGGTGGTTTCAACTTACGGTTGCGATAGGAAGATATACACAGATGCACAAAAGTTTGAACATCATCTGAGGTGGTGAGGGTATAGTTTTTTTCCGCTTCTCTCAGATTGCGTCGAAGGCCTTCATTGTAGTTTAATCTGAATTGCTCTTTCAATGCGTGATACGGTATGACATAACTGTATTTATAATTGACACGATATGCCTGTGAAGGTAAAATTGGATTTTCACCAGGTTTCATCGTTAGATCAAGGATGGAACATGGAGGTAATGATTTTAAAAAATCATCCATTGAAAAATCATGCGCCTCCTCTTTTGCAAGGACAGGTATCCATTGGGTCATTGGCGGTGTGATCAATGCCGACAGACTGCGTATTTGCGTTTTGTAAAATGGAATGAAGACCGTTGTCTTATCACTTTTATTAATTAGCCGGACAGCATCCCATTTATCTATACCACATACAGCATCTAACCACCATGGAGCAGCATATAAATCCGGATGTGCACATTCAGAATACAAATCAATATATAATTTGGAAGAAACGGTCATCGTGAGGACAATATAAAATAATGTTGACCGTAGATTCAAACGACGGTCAACATTATTTTAATAGTAATTATTATAGCTGTCAATTAGACTTTGAAGGAGAAGCTACAATCCGGTCAGACCATATTCCTTCACGCCCCCGGATCACAATGAAATAACAACCGGGGATACCGGGTGATGGCAAATCAAACAAAGGGCCGGTTGATATTTGTTTGCTATACACTATTTTTCCTTGCAGGTCATAAAGAATCAAATCACTATTCTGCCAGTTCTCCGGAAGATTGATTTTCCATCGGTTGTGGTTGAAATCATGCGTGAGTTCAGGTTTTGATTTTGGATCAGGAAAAATATGGGCCACAGGAGAATATTCAATTGAACCATCGTCAAGATGTGCAGCAATCCTGTAATAGCTGCCTGAAGAAGAAAAAAATGGATCGTTATAGTGATAATTGATCTCGCCAGGATCAGGAGCTACATCAGCTACGTTGACATATTGATTAAAATCTGCAAAATAGGATCGCTGAATCTGAAAATGATTTATTCCAAAAATAGCATCAAGTGTCCATTCTATTTTATTACCCTGGTGTGATGGAGTAGCTTTGATCTTGGTCCATCCAACATCAAGCGTTCCTGTTGCACTGATTGAGTAAACTGAACCTCCATAACTCAACGCATATAATTCCCCATTATCAGCTTCACCGAAAGATTCAACAGCACTTATACCTGTATTGGTCTGAAGGATAAAAGTGAATGTGGGAGGATTACCGAAACCTGTTTGTTTGAGCGTCCAGACATTATTACTGCCATAATCTGCAAAAACATAATAACCATACAACACGGGATACATCGCTCCTCTGTACACAAATCCACCTGTCATCGAATTTCCGTCACCGGTATTACACGGAGGGTCGCAGGTGTGGGGATATTCAAATATAGGATAGGTGAATGCACTTTCAGCAGGACAACCAGCACTCTCATACACATGATTTCCTTCTCTGCAGTCCCAGCCGAAGTTCATTCCTCCTGGAGTTCCGGCATACACGAAATCTACTTCTTCCCATAGATCCTGACCTACATCACCAATCCAGAAATCACCGGTGACACGATCAAAAGAGATACGCCAGGGATTGCGCATTCCATATGCCCATACGGCATCATTGCCGGCTATGCCGACAAAAGGGTTGTCCGGGGGATAGGCAAAATAAGGCGGGACACTAACATTGATATCGATCCGCAATATTTTAGCCAGCAACGTATTTATGTTCTGTCCATTTTCGCCTGGATCACCACCACCACCACCATCACCCATGCCGATATACAGATATCCATCAGGTCCAAAAGCAAGATCGCCTGCTTTGTGATTACTTTGAATACCGGCCTGACTGATTAAGATTTTCTGAGTTGTTTCTACAAGGTCATTAGGATCATTTGGATTAAGCGTAAATCTGCAAATCTGCGAAATCACAGTTCCTTTTTTTACATAATTGACAAATACATAAGGACTGTCAGGATATGCAGGATGGAAGGCGATTCCAAGCAATCCACGTTCGCCATTGGTTTCCACAGAATCCCGTATGTCAAGAAAAAATCCGGACTGAACTGTGTTATTCACAATGATCCGAACGTCTCCTCTTTTCTCAACGACAAATAGTCGGCCTGATCCATCACCGGCTCCTGTGATATCTACCGGATTAAACAACACCCCCGGTTGAATCACGGTGTTAAAAACCACAGTCGGTTGTGTAAAAGACTTCGATGTAAGGAGAAGAAAAACAGATAGTAGAAGAATCCTCATCATGTCAATGATTTTAGTGTAAGTAAGCAGTTTTAAGTAAATTAAAGAGGAAGACAGGAGGAATGCAATGTCACTAAGTTAAGGCCTCTGTTTGAATTTATCTATACTCAATTATCTGGCTAATCTCCTCAAGCCCATGCGAACAACAAAAAATGCTGCAAGAAGGATTAAAATGACTGCATAAAAGGGCATAAAGGTGATCGAATAAATCTGGGTCTTATCAATGAACCACATCAGGCATATCAGTGTCGCAAGGATCAGAATCAGTCCTGATATTTTATCAAAACCCGGAACCAGATCAAGATTCACCTGCCTCCGGATGATTAAAACAGTTGCAGCCATAGAGAGCACCGGCAATACCTGGGTGAATAGATTCATGTCCAGTATCGATCTTCGCTCAAATAGAAAAAAGTAAATGCTCAACGTAACTGCAAAAATGCCGGGCAATGAAACAAGGTAAATCAGCGTGGAATAAAGATATTTCCAGGGCGATAAGTGTCCTTCTCCTCCGCTAAATACTCCGGCCAGCAAAGCGATCAATGGCGCACCTACAAAGTAGATAAGTAAAAGTGCCGGATGCATTGCCGTCCATTGGAAAAATTCACCAAGGGTCATGTTTTGAATTTTATTTATCACAAGGTATTAAATATGTATCAGCCTGAAATAAAATGCAATACACATATGGTTGCATCTGAAATCTTTCCCGGACTACCCGCTTTCCTTCCTATATGGGTTATTATGGGCCACGAATATATTTAGGGTTCTTTGTTTATCTTTGCACCCCTTTTTTAAGGCAAACAACTGAACGAAATATGACTATGGATAAGCTGATATATCTGGTTCCTGTAATGGGTGCGATTGGATTGATCTACACTTTTATCAAATTTAATTGGGTAGCAAGACAGGATGCAGGCAATGATCGCATGAAAGAGATAAGCAATTATATAGCCGAAGGCGCTATGGCTTTTCTCAGAGCAGAATGGAAGATCCTCGGCTATTTTGTGGTCCTGGTTGGAATTTTACTGGCAGTGATGGCGTCTGCCAATCCCCACAGTCATTGGAGCATTTCTATAGCTTTTGTCATGGGTGCTGTATTAAGTGCCACCGCAGGTTACATCGGAATGAAAGTAGCAACCAAAGCGAATGTTCGTACGTCCCAGGCAGCCCGCACAAGTTTAAGCAGGGCACTTAAAGTCTCTTTTACCGGTGGATCCGTCATGGGTATGGGTGTAGCCGGCCTCGCCGTCATGGGATTAGGAGGCTTATTTATAATCCTCAAACAAATATTTGCAGATGGGATGCCTGTCAACGGTCCTGAGATGCTCAAGGCAATAGAAGTACTTACAGGATTTTCACTTGGTGCAGAGAGCATAGCTTTATTTGCCCGGGTGGGAGGAGGTATCTATACAAAGGCCGCCGATGTCGGTGCAGATCTCGTCGGTAAAGTAGAAGCCGGAATTCCGGAAGATGATCCGCGCAATCCGGCTACAATCGCTGATAATGTAGGCGACAATGTAGGTGACGTAGCCGGTATGGGAGCAGATTTATTTGGCTCTTATGTAGCGACAGTTCTTGCTACTATAGTGCTCGGCCAACAAACAATAGTAACTGGTGATGATGGCCTGGGTGGACTATCACCCATTCTTTTGCCAATGTTGATTGCGGGGGTAGGAATCTTATTTTCCATTATCGCCACCATGTTTGTGAAAATAAGTGAGACTGCCGAATTAAGCACTTCGACTGTTCAGAAAGCGCTCAATATGGGCAACTGGGGATCAATTATTCTTACCGGATTAGCCTCTGCCGCATTGGTTTATTATATCCTTCCCGAAAACATGGAGTTGCGTGGTCACGCATTTACAAAATGGGGCGTATTGGGTGCCATCATTGTAGGCCTCGTGGTCGGAACACTCATCAGTATGATTACTGAGTACTATACAGCGATGAATAAAAAACCTGTACGATTTATCATTCAACAATCTTCCACCGGTCATGCTACCAATATCATCGGTGGACTTTCAGTAGGCATGGAAAGCACTTTCCTTCCTGTTATGGTTTTAGCAGCAGGTATCTGGGGTAGTTATATGTGCGCTGGTTTATACGGCGTTGCGATTGCAGCAGCAGGCATGATGGCCACTACAGCGATGCAACTTGCCATTGATGCATTTGGTCCTATTGCAGACAATGCCGGAGGTATTGCAGAGATGAGTGAGCTGCCTGCCGATGTACGTGAGAAAACAGATATCCTTGATGCAGTTGGCAATACTACTGCAGCTACAGGAAAAGGATTTGCTATCGCATCAGCAGCACTGACTTCTTTAGCACTCTTCGCTGCTTTTGTCGGCGTTGCAGGTATTCATGGAATTGATATTTACAAAGCGGATGTTCTGGCATGCTTGTTTATTGGAGGCATGGTTCCGTTTTTATTTTCATCCTTAGCGATCAGAGCAGTCGGTGAAGCGGCGATGGCCATGGTGGAAGAAGTACGTCGCCAGTTTCGCGAGATCCCGGGTATTATGGAAGGGACAGGAAAGCCTGAATACGATAAATGCGTAGCCATTTCAACAAAAGCTTCAATCCGCAAAATGATGTTGCCAGGGGCCATTGCGATCAGTTCACCGGTTATCATTGGGTTTGTTGGTGGAGCTGAAGCGCTTGGAGGATTTCTTGCCGGAGCTACAGTCAGTGGTGTGCTTATGGGATTATTTCAGAATAATGCCGGCGGCGCATGGGACAATGCAAAAAAGAGTTTTGAAAAAGGCGTCAGCATCAATGGTGTGATGTACTACAAAAAGAGCGAGCCGCATAAGGCTTCTGTGACCGGTGATACCGTAGGTGATCCATTCAAAGACACATCAGGTCCGTCAATGAATATTCTTATCAAACTGATGTCTATTGTTTCTCTTGTCATAGCACCATCTTTAGCTTTAATCGGTAACCACGGAATGGAAAATTCAGTTGGACAAAATCTTCCGATGCAAAAGAATATTTCACCTGAGGAAAGAACGGTATTAGCCTCAGGCGATTTTAAAAAAGTGATCAGTACAGACTATAAGGTTTTTACAACTTCTCTTGAAAAAGATGGATATATTAATGATCAGACTAATTCTATTGAGGTCCATAATGGCCAGATCCTTGTGGATGGTCAGGCAATTGACCAGGTTCATACTGACAGGTACCTGCCTCTATTGAATGGTGAATCTGACGTAAATCTTCATCTAAATTCAAAAAAAGAATAGTTAGCATCAGACTGGTACTCAGCAGACTTACATATATACATAGCTTATTTCTTATATATTTTCTGGATTTCATTGAACTTCAGGCCATTAAGTTCGTTTATAAGGCTGTAATGAAGTCCCATATCATATCCGGCATAGTTATGCTTTGTCTCTTCCTGTCCCAAAAGGCAATTGCTCAGGAAGAGGGAATAGCAAGTTATTATGCAGATAGTTTCAATGGCCAGACAATGGCTAACGGAGCTGCATATGATCCTGACGAACTTACTTGTGCCCACCTCACGGCGCCTTTGGGCAGTATAATGAAGATAGCCCGGAAGGATAATCCTGACCAATCAGTTATAGTCAGGGTTGTTGATCGGGGACCCTATGTGAAAGGACGCATTGTCGATCTGTCAAAACGTGCAGCAAGGGAACTTGGAATTCTGCACATGGGTATCGCAGATGTGGTGGTAGGCCTTGTTAAAAGCCCAGGGGTACCAGATTGCCCCTAAATCCCCTGATGCTTCGACCAGCTTTCTTCCGTCCTTGAACGACAGCTCAGCAACCGGGGACTTCCTTTTTACATTATTATTGCTATGCACGAAGTTATTCGTGTTTTTTAGTATTTAAAAAAGCAACTTCGAATTGAAGATCATTCCGGATCTTCTCAGGTTTGACCTGACTAAACTTCATTCTCAAAAGATAGTGACTGTCTAAATGAAAATCAATTGTGTTGCCGGAAGTCAATTTTGCATAAGCGAAAATGTTAATTGAATACTGTTTGGAGTTCTCCTCCAGCCAAAGGAATTCACTTAATGATACAGTGAATCTATAGTAATAGAGTTCTGTATAAGTCTTTTGGCATATTCATTGTTTGTGACACCGAAAGTGGTTATAAAAGTCAGGAATATTGACTTTTTTGTTTTAGTCTGACTTTTAAATACGTTCTTTTTGTTTTCCAATGCTGCCGCGTAGGTTTTATCAATAGTAAATTCCGATTCAGTGTATTTCATTTCACACAGGTTGATGACAAAATCTTTTCGGTCCAACAGGAGATCGATTTGGGCGCCCTTTCCATGGCGGGTAAGATATCGCCATGCAGAGACCTCAGTAGAGACACTTGAAATGCCCAACTCCTTTTTTAATTGAGCAAGATGTTTCAGGCAAACTCTTTCAAAGGCTACTCCGCTCCAACTTCTCCAGGATTGTCCGGAAGAAAAACTCTGCCAAACGCCCTCGCCGGATGATCTGATACCCACCATAAATTTCAGATAGAAATGCGTGAATTCATCAGCCAGCTTGTAGATGGTATCCTTTGATTTTTTATCATACGGCTGCCAGTCAGTTACGAATCCGGATTCAATGAGTTCTTCCAATAATCCTGTTACCGTACCACCTGAAGTCAGGTTTGTCTTCTTTATTATTTCAGTTCTGGTCATCCCTGCGTGATTGCCGGCCAGTGCCTTGACGATGGCAAGATGCCGGGCAGCATCATCGAATAAAGAGTGATAAAGATTTTTGAATTCACCGGTCAACAGTCCATCTTTGGTAAAGCATATTCGGTCAATGGCCTGTGTTGCACTTTCTCCCCTCTTCACTTCTTTCAGATAGTGCGGAATTCCACCGATGACCATATAGAGCTGCAGGATCTGGTAGTGATCTATGTTGACTTTCCTGGCCTGCAGGAATTCTTCAGTTTCCTTGAGATTGAAAGGGAGTAATCTGATTTTACGGGTTATCCTGTTGTGCAGCCCTCCTTTATTGTTGACGATATGCCGGATCATCCAGGAAGCTGCTGAACCACAGATGATGACCACCAGATTTTTTTGTTTGGTTCCCCAGCTATTCCACCAGTGATCGAATGCCGGCATAAAGCCGGATTTATGTGTATTCAGCCATGGAAATTCATCCAGAAAAACCACGCTCCTTCCCGCTGACAGTTTGGGTGCCAGATAATGACTGAGCTGTTCAAAAGCATCTGCCCATTTCGCTGGTTGCTGATATATATTGTCGCTTCCTATGGCCTGGCCTAGCGTCTTTTTAAAGTTTTCCAGTTGGGTGGGTAGGTTGGCCTCTTTGGTACCCATGAATTCATATACCAGTGCGTGACCAAGAGTTTGACGGATCAGAAATGTCTTACCTACCCGACGTCGGCCATATAGCGCGATCAGTTCAGGAGCGTCTGAGACCATGGCTTCCTGGAGCAGGTTCTGCTCTGCTTTTCTTCCGATGAGTTTCTCCATGTTATCTTTTTTTTGGCCAAAACACTGGATTTGAATATAGATTTGGCTCGCGTAAAAACATTTATCCGAAGCCAAATAGAAGAATACGATGTAGATTTGGCTGCTAATAATTAAAATAATACCAGCCAAATCACATTTTGTCTTTCTCCGGATCATCCGGAGAACTGAGGTATTCGACCGCAAAGTCATACAAAACACCCCCCGTGGTCATCAGGCTTTCTTGAGGGTCTTGCGCATCCGGGTTTGTTAGATTCACAATGGAAGTGGATGGCGAAAGAAGATGTGGATCTGGGGCCTATCCTGAGAGCTTCGGAGAAATTTTTAAGGGTTTGGGAATATTTTAGGGGGCATAGGGGGGAGTTTTGAGTTGAGTTTATCAATTCCCAATCATTATTATTATTCAGATCAGGATCTTGCAAACTTTTAAAGCATGATGTATTCCCCTTCATCTGCAGCTTTCATAATTTGTAGGTAGGAACTGTGGTTTTGTTAAGGTGCTTACCTGAGAAAATACTCCATGAAATTCTGTAGTGTATTTTGCGATTGGAGCTGACGCAATTCATTTAACCCTGGATCAATCGTAAATATATCAAATGAAAGATTAGGTGCAGGTGTTATTCGGGAGTCCACATGTACACTGGTGAGACCATCGTTCTTTATATATTCAAAAGTTATACCGGATACATACCAACTACCGCCTACCAGCATAGGGATATGTTTAAAATCTGCTACCCAAAATGAATCACGCTGATTAGAAAACCAGAAATAGGCAGGATGGGTGATTAAATGGCATTTTTTTCCGTGAATTGTTTTATACATCTGGGTATACTCTATAGATAAGGAATCTTTCAAATTGTAAGCTTTTTCACGGAGTTTCTTATCCTTGTGTAAATAGTACATTACAGAATCTTCTACGAAAGAATCCTTTTCACAGTACCTTACATGTCGACGTATAATTCTTGTTTTACGATCGTAAACGGTATGAATCCAGGTGTGCGTATTGTATGAAATGGTGGCAAAATATTTGGGGGTAATGAAGACATCCAGAGAATCAAACCCGGCAATTGAAGACATTACTTCATTCATATCAACTTCTTCGAATGCCCAGGAAGAGTCAATCAAAACATATGATGTAGGCTTGTAAGTCAGGTGAACTAAATGTTTTTGACTCATGCCTTTTTCGGTTGGCATCAGCAGGATCAAGCTTAATATTATTTTATACAGATTACCCATAGCTCTAAGTCAAAGTAATTTACGAAAGAAAGTTACTTTCCACTCGTCGCGTTTATTAAAATTTGGGAAGAAAGCACATTATGCCTTATATTGTTGATGGTGTAACATAATTGGTTGACATTTCTAATTATCTAGCCAAACTAAGCCGTACTGTACATAGGTAACAATTTAATAAATGAAATTTAAATTTCTTGATGTACATAACTGTCATGCATTGCTACCTCCATCAAATGGATTGCCTCTTCTCCGTCGGCTAGATGATTGCCTTCTAGGGATTAACGAAAAGAGTAAAGGTTTAATTGAAGCATTAATTAAACAGAATGAAAAAACACTTGGCCAGACTCCGGGCTCAAAACGACTCATCAACTCACCATTTGAAATAGCCCAAAATGGCAATATTCCAAGTAGAACAGTCCACACACAGGCAATTCAACGCAATTGGCCCAGACCAGCACTCCTTCATAGTTTACAGTTCTACGAAAATCAAATTGTTTGGAAGGCAATAGTCCCCTTGCAGATTTTATTGAAGGGATGGGGGGATGCAAGCAATGGGTATCAATGTTATATCCAAACTGTCTCACATAATATGAATCTGGTACAAGATTTTTCAGACTTTAAAAAACTGCAGGATGCAGATTCGGATAGCTTTTATTATGTAGGAATTACCGGACGCGATTGGTTGCTTCGATTAAGAGAGCATATAGGAGAAATGCGTAGAGGTAGCAGAAATAGATTTCATACAGCTTGGCGTGAAAGCATGGGAATGAAACATGTCCTCTTTACCTCATCTTTAATGGACATCAATCAAACATTTGAAGGTGCGATGAACTGGGAAGAAAGAAATGTTGATAGTGTCGCGTATGGACCTAACGGTCTTAATATGATTCCTGGTGGTTTTAAAGGTCTTAAATATCTTCACAAACTTCGAATCATTAATAGTGTGAATATTGACCTAGAAGAAAGAGAAAGGGCTATCGCAGAATATGTCAGACAGAATCCACGAAAAGGCATTCCAAATCCATTTATATCTAAACTGTGGGAGGATGATGAGTATTACATCAAGGTTATTGAAGCAAGGCCAAAGTCATTATCCCAAGACCAGGTTAGAATGATTCGGGAGTTAAACAGATTAGGGCGATCCGTTTCAGAAATTGTTATAGAGGTAGGTGCTCTAAATGAGACTCAAGTAAAAGGGGTAATTATGGGAAAAACCTACACACGGATTATATAAAAAATAACCTTTCAGAATATAATGGCACTGCTATCACCCCTCCTGGACATCATACGTTATTGTACCATAGGATCGAATACAGTCGGGAATTCCACCTGCCAATGGATCAATCGATTCTTGAACTCCTTTTGCCCAGCTAATCCAGTATCGAACCTCCATCGGAATCTCTTCACCAGTATAGAAGGACTCGATGTGGGTAATATATCGATCAAGATTTTGAGCAATCTTCCATTGTCCGGCATGATGTATAAGCAATTCTACCTTTGCTTGTTCAGCAACTTTGGCTGCCTTTCGCCTGTCTTCGATATCTTGAAGCCTACTCTGTTCGGCCCTCGCCACTTGCCATTTTACTTTATCTGCTTTTTCATTTTCAGCATGAAGCTCCAACGAGGCGACAATACTTACCAGTTGTTCTTCAATCTGTTTCCGATTATCAACCCACTCGATGGTTTTGTATGGATGCAGGAGTTTGACAGATAGTCGCCCGGTGGGTACAAGAGCAGTACTCCGCCATGCGTCACCTTTGAGCTTCTGTCGTTTACATTTCTCACGGAACTTGATTTGAAACTGTTCATCGTCTATTGTTACAAAAGTAGCCCGACCACTGACTTTAACATTGTGTCCTCTCTTACTCAATAACTTTATAAAGCTGTCGATAAATCTCATCATTCGAGAGATATTCCCTTTTGTTACCTCAACTGCCAGGAATCCATCTTGGGATTCGACGTTGCTTTCCAAGTCATGCCAACTGGACGGTTGTAGAGTTTCCACGTGAGATTTTGTTTGAATTACCAATATCACTGGACTGGTCAAGCGTATCGGAACTTTGATATGTTTTGGACACATGTTTTCAATATCCATAATCCTCTGTTTCAATATATCTATAGCCGAGTCTCCAGAATTACCGCTATTCTCAATAAGAACTTTGTCATTCGGTGCTATATCGTACCTATGATTATTAAGCATGACTCACTAAAGTTTTAGTTTACCAAGATAGACAGGAAGTAGACACCAATTTCACTCTATCAGCAACTGGTTCACCTTTATGATGTATTGGTAATATTAGATCAAAGTCTTGTAATTCTTTGGGATCGCCTATAGAAATAAATTGCATTTTTAAATAAGGTTTTATCATAGTCCCGAAATCTTCACGTCCACTCATTGACCCTGCTTGAATTTGAGTCACGCACTTCCAGTTACCTTCTTTATAGAGAAGTAGAGCCATTCGTTTAATACCCACTTCCCAACCAAGGAATGATTTATACATATTAAATAACTTTTAATCGACGACTTTATCATTGATAGCCTGTGTAAATGTTAATAGACCGTTGAGCTGAAGTTGCTTTAGACTTATTTCCTGTTGTAATTTTTCTATACTAAGCTACCTTTTTTCATTCTCTTTTTGTACGGCATTTTTCTGTTTTGCTATTACATCCTTATTAAAATATTCTGTGTATCCTTTAATTGCATCTAAATCCGACGCAAGTTTGACTGACTTATTAACTTCTTCTAACGTCAAGCTAGAATCGATATAGAAAATCAAATTGAACAAACAAAAAAGACTACTCCAAAAGACTAATAGCAAGATTCTAGTGAAAGAAAATTCCCATTGCCATATCCATAACAAATAAATCGTAATTACCATATTAATAACTATTAGCGTCCTGGCATATTTTACCTGAGTATGATCAAGAGGAAAATAATTATACCCAAAATTCATTAGAGATTTCTTGATTAACTGTAGAGAGTATATATAACCACCTGTATACAAAGAAAGAATAGGTATAAGAGGAATCCAAAGCATTTCAATGCCGTTTAGGATATTGTATAAAGGAATAAAAGCTATATTTGTTATATAATACAGGCTTAAATTTATTAACACAATATAGACGAGGGTTGTAATAAATATATTCCTATATAACAGCTCGAGCGATATCCTTTTAAACATGGAATGCGATTTTCACTTTAAGATAAAGAATTTATTCTAATTTACACCATTATCGCAAGCGTATGAATCCCGAGATAGAGGTTCCTATTATTGGGCCTTCAATAAAGGAGGTCACCATTTCAAAATGGCTAAAACCACATCTGGCAGATGTGAAGAAAGATGAACCCATTTGTGAAATTGTTTCACTTAACGGCACTCAAACCCTTCTAGCCGAGTCGGATGGAATTCTTGTCCGATTAAAACAGGTAGGAAGTATATTAAAAATAGGATCAGTAGTTGCTTTCATTGATACCAATTCAAAAAAAGGAAATACAAAGGGCGAGAGATCTGAATTTCAAAAACTAACTGATAATATAATCAGAGATTCAAAATTGCCGGAAACACTTTTGAAAGCGGAAATTGAACGGCCAATGGAATCTGGTACTTCAAATTTTTTTGCCTCTAGAAATCATATTTCCGGATTTCCTTATAAAGAGGATCTTCCAGCTAGCTATCCGATAAATAAATTTCCGTTTTTCATTGGTCATGGTGAACAAGAGAATCATCTAGGCAGAATTTGGACTATTCATGAATGCCTTCGATTCTACTATAAAGACAACATTATTTTCAATATCATTGATAAGACGCCACTAATAGGTGTTTCTATTTTTATTTTCTTATGGTTGCAAATAATCATACTGTTTAATATCGATGAATCAAGTTATTTTGAAAGCTCACTATGGTCTGTACAAATTGTGTCCAATATTTTTTTAACTGTCTATACTATATTTAGAATTTATTTTACAATAAAGGAAATAACTATAAATAACCGATTACTTGTTACAAAACTACTGTTGGGAATAGCCTGTCAAGATTGGTTAATCAATTTATATGCAATGATAGCCAGCCGTGAGAGAACCAAAACAGAAGAATCACTAAAAAAAGACTTGATTGATTTTGTATTTAAGTCTAATATATCTGGTAGCCCAGAGACATTATTCTTATATTCTAAGATTCGAGATTTATGCAATATGGCGGATATTGAATTTGATAACTTAATAATAAGTAACTTTGGTAGCCATGAAATGGTGTTTAGAAAGGCAGGTGTTAAAACGAAATATTTTTAAATAGGTTTTCTTATTAAAAAAAGAATGGTCGGACATTCTCACCGCATTTTCTTCCTTATCAACACGAATATTCTTCATGAAAGTTGTATGCTGTCTGGGACCTGTAATTTTCATTATTGATATTGAATCTATGCCTAATTTATAAATATTGGTATCAACCCTAATACAGTTATCTTTTAAATTGGCAGAAGCAAATATGAAAATTCCAATCCAGAAATTGTAAAAGCAGTCAGAGATAAAGTCAATAACGTTAGAGTTTCTTGCACTCAACTTTCGAAGCATTGCATGGAAAACATTTCAGTAAAAAAGAAGACCATTTAATAGCTATGTTTTCAAAGGGAAAGGATGACCATCTTTGCAGAGTTTTGTTGCATTCATCAAGAACGGCTAAATTGGTTCTTGGTGATATGACTGGTGACTCCTCCGCCAGGACCTCGACATCGGAAGGTATAATCCCCTATATTTGCAATCCTTTATGAAGCGCCTGCCTTTTATACTTGTGATCCTATGTGGATTTTCGATCATGACACTGCACAGCAGTTGTCAGCGCGTTGATGCACAGACCCTATCACCAGAATCAAAGGAAAATAAGAGCGCAGGACGTCCTGCGGGTCCGGATGGAAATCCGGCAACTTACGATGAGAATCCGGACAATCTTCCGCAATCACCTTTATGGACCTACATTAATGCAGATGGGCGCGAAGTCCAAAACCCTACAGCATACAAAGAGCCACCGCCAGGTGCTTCTGCCATCTGCCGCAATGGAGAATACTCATTTAGTAAGCGAAGATGTGGTACTTGTTCAGGAAACGGAGGCGTGAAAGAATGGCTAAAAAAGGACCTTCCAAAGTGTTGATGCTTATTCCCGCCTTATATATCTTTATTGTTGGATCAGGCCACACTTGACGAACCGATCGCCAGCGATTCCCTCCAGGTCAATAATGATGAATGCAAGGATGTTTCAGGTCATTTTGTCGATCGCGTCTCAAAAAAAATCCAACAGACCATTCAAACCTAACAGAAAGCATGGTATCGGCTCCAGACCACCCGAAAGTGAATATGGTTGTGTATTGGTAGGTGGAGGAAGAGATGGTTGTACTGGGCGAGGTAACTTTCAACTGGATCGTCTATCAGTTATTTTTGGGCTCAATTCTGGAGGTTGATTCCCACATTAAAACCATTTTTATTAATCGACTTAAGTTGTTGAAGTAGTAACATTTGTAATGCCCACTAATCAAACCGCCTTTGCTTCAAAGGTTCCTCACGATTTGTTATTTCACTTAGCCTAATGAAACATTCCAAGCGATTTCATAAACTCGCTTCAACCTTCCCAAATCATGAGATTTTTCAAACTCGCTAAAAACAAATTTCTGAATTTGATAAAATCTGTGTAGCGCTTCCAACTCATGATGTTTCTGAATAAAACTGAAAGCGTAGGTTGACCCGTTATAATGAAAACTGAAAACATTAAAGATCCTTTGGCATTCTCTAATTAGTTTCCAAATTGATTCATAAGGCACATTAATCTGCAATTCGTGTTTGCTAATGACATCATGCGCATAATATTTATCTCGTGTATTTTTCAGTTTGCGATAGTCATCTGCGTTTATTATATTGCTAAACTCCTTTCTTAGAAATTTGAGAGTATTGAGTAAAATTTCATTTTTCCACTTTATGTCTCCATGAAATCTAGTCAAGGCGTTAAGTAGCATTGAAAAATTGTAATTTTCTTTGTGATTTGTTAAGGTAATAAAATCAATTATTAAAACTTTAATGGCCAGTCGATGCGCGGTATAGAAAAAATCAGATGATTTAACTGTTCTTTCAAAGTACGCAGCATCTTCATTGTGAATAGTGGTAATAAACTGAATAAGATACTCTAATGATAAAAGTTTTTTAACAACTTCGTTATACCATTCTTCAATATCTATTTTCATATGAATTACTGTTGAATATTGAATAAATATTTATCAGATACGGTGAAGTAGTCATGATGTGATTTAGCTTAATGGTTGTCAGATTAAAATTTACAAATCTCATTCATCAAGCTGTTGAATTAGTTTGTGATTCCTTCATATCAAGAAATTGCTTTGATGCCCATAATTCTTTGAAACATGTTAATGGCAAAACTATCGGACATTCCCGAAACATAATCAGCAACTTTTAAATATCTAAGATATAATTCTTCCGTATCATTAATATGACAGTATTGATCGGGTAATAATTCATAAATCTTTGATGCCCTTTTACTTCTTGTATTTATTGGACATTCAATGCATAAATTGGACGCATCGATAAATTTTTGAATTAGTCCAGATAAAACTTCAAAACCAGTCGCTTCTAGTTTTAATACATCTCTCCATGAATAAATATACTTTTTTACTAGTTCCTTTAGCTCTTTCAAAGCTGATAATGAATCTTTATCTACAATTGAATTTAATAATTCAGAATCAAACTCACCTTTTAATATCTCATAATATTTAATTGAAAATACTTCAAAACATTGAAATACAAGATAATTTATAGATTTAGATCTTAAATAACCAATTTTAATTTTCTCATTTTCTAATGAATTATATTCTGCCTCACTATATCTGTCATCCTTAATAGCTATTTTTTTTAAAATTAATTCTGCCTCATTGAATGGAATTCGATCAATTCGGTGACCATCTTCTAAATCAATAATTCGATAGCAGATATCATCTGAAGCTTCCATTAAAAAAGCTAAAGGATGTCTCGAATAAGCATAACTTAATCCATCATTATATAGCTCCCTTAATCCTAATTCTTTAGCGATTTTAATAAAATATTCAGTTTCTGAATAAAAAAAACCATACTTTTTCTGACTCACTCTATCTTTCACCCATCTATGCTCATCAGTCTCGTCTTTTAAATAAGAAGAACGAGGATATTTACTAAATGTACCTAGCGTTGCAATAGTAAGGTTTAGTCCTGTATTATTTAGCTTAGTTAAAATCCTAAAACCGTTGGCATTGCCCTCGAATTGTTTTAAATCAGTGCACTTAATTCTACTAATAATATCTTTGTATTCATAATCTTGTATTTTGCCATATTTTGGATGATCTATTTCCACTTGTTCTCCCCCATATATTTTGGTTAAATGTAAGTTTCCACCTTCAAATCTAAAATACTCTGAGATGGAATCTTCACCAGAGTGTCCGAATGGAGGATTCCCTATGTCATGAGCCAAACATGCAGCGGATAATATTGCTGGTATATCCCCTTTTTTATCATCGTTAATAATACCTTTATCCAAGAGTTGTTTTTCTAATAATCGCCCCAATGATCGACCAACTGTAGCAACCTCAAGAGTGTGAGTTAATCTGGTATGTACAAAATCTAAGACAGGTAGTGGAATTACTTGTGTTTTATCTTGTAAACGTCTAAAAGGATAAGAATATGTGATTCTATCACAGTCTCTTTCAAAGGGATTACGTGGTTCCGTACGACAAGTAACTTCTGAGGTGCCATGTAATATTTCATTGAGTCGTTTACAGGATAATAACTTCTCCCATATAAATATTTCATCTTGTTTTTTCATTTCTATAAAGTATTTTTAATTATTGATTTGAAGTTCTAAAATCAGAATTTGTAAAGCTTGATTTGTTTCTGATTCGTTTAAAAATACTCGGGAGGTAATTCCTCGCGGAAGACAATTTTCAGCTATGATAGTATTAAGTAACTTAGAAAGCACTACTTTTCTGTATAATACTTTTTGATTCAACCTGTCTTTTATAATTATTGAATCGTCAGTTATCTCTATTTCAGCATATCGATGATTCCCACAACATTGGTCTCCTGTTAAGCAATAATATTTACTTCCCATAGTTGAAATTTCTCTATTCCGTTTTACAATTTTCAAATTGATCATAATATTGTTCTTCCGCGCATGGATCAAAACATACGACTTTTGAATTTAAAGTCACATCAATTATATCATTACAATTAAAGGTATTATTGATTAGAATAGCTCCTTTTAATGTAGTTACCGTTACAACGAAACGAGCAATATCACCTTGTCCAGCAAAATGGCAATTGATATAAACATCAGTCTGCGTTAGATCATGTGTTCCTGCACTATTACAAGACAAACAATTGTGACTTGCAAGTTCATTAAATAATTCAATAACTTTGATCATATTTAGTATTGTTTTATGGTGATTATATAAATTTAATTAGTACATATAACTGTCACCACCTTCTCCCCATTCTGACTCAATGCCTTCATCGCAATCTTCTGTTCTTTACCTCTAATCTATTTTGGATTGGTGTTATGGTCGTATAGCCTCTCAAATGCCTCTTAATCATTTACAATTTAAGCGTCTTCTCAACTTTCTTTTTAAATATTCTAAGTAATTGTATTGAGATTTTCTTCCAATGAGTTCTTGAAATGCAATGCCTTTTTGAATTTTAAGTCGTGTTCTCTTTCTCACAATTTTAGTAAATTTTACAACGATTTTTTACTAAACCGTATTTTGCAATTTAGTAGATTAAAATACGTCTTTAATTTGAACCTCATCCGTATAAACCACCCTTAGCAACTCCCCCTGCTTTTTACTTGCCCAATCAATCTGACTTTCTAACGAACTACATAGGCTTAAAAGTTGGTTTGTTTTTGATACTATTCGATCCTGTTCCTCTTTTGGTGATAGAGGGATAACCAGATTTCTCATGACATTTCGACTCACATTCTTCATTGAACTACTTGTTCCAGAGGCATTCATGATATAATACTCCCTGGATATGGATGAGTTGTTGCATATATTTATATAGTCTTTGTTTACAAGGGTGGAAAGTTTGAATCTAACAATTTTATCACTCATCATTAGCTTATCTGGTGTGTCATGAAGTATAACACTACGAGCTACTAATTCATCTGTGTTTGCCCTTGAAATAAGAAAGTCACCTTTTTTAACTTCACAATCTGGCCTCGGAGTCTCACTTTTTGGAAGAGCTTTATTTTCATCTGGATTATAAAGTCCCCACGACACGGCACTTACTTTCAAGACACCCCAGTCATTTCCTTTTCTTTGCGTTGCCAGACATTGTGGACTCCAACCAGAATCGCTTTTAAGAGAAATACTATCAAGTGTTGCCAATATCCAGCTTTTTGGAATTTCATAAGGAGAATCCTGCTGAATAATTTGAGAGGAAGGCTTTGACTCCTTCATCTTCCCCCCCTTTACCATCTTCCTCTTCTCCCTCTCAATTTCCTCCAACAACTCCCTCGCCGTCCCCTCCTTCGGATCCTGTGGCACCAATTTCCCCATCACCGCCAGCTGCAGTATAGCCTTCTTAAGTTCAGCCACATTCTCCTTTACAGAGTATAATTCTTTAAAATTTCGAATGATAAAATGCCAAGCCTCATCAAACGTCTCCTGATCCGGCGCATCAAGCAACTTGCGGATTGCAGCCGTATGGATATCTACTCGCTTTTGATGACGTTTTGCACGAAGTTTTTCGAGTTCATCACATCGTGACATGAGTTGATCAATTTTGGCAACTATTTCATTCTGTTCAATTGTTGGGGGAAGGGGAATAAGAGCCTTAAAGAAATCACCGTCGTTTATAGCGGGATAAGCCACGCCTTTCATGAGATTCTCAACATGTTTTAAGAATTTTGGTGACCTCAAATAAAAATACACATACCGATTATTAATTCCAGAAAAAGGATGGAGTATAGCAAAAGCAGTACTCGCAATAGGTTCTGGCTTATATACCTTTTCTACAATTGCAATATTCAATAGGTAAGGCCGAACTGTAGAATATATAATTGTTCCTTCTCTTACGATTTTCCTAGCCCTTGATGGAGCTTCTTTACTATCCAAAATTTGAACTGCCTCACTTATTCTGCCATTAATATTGTCTACCGAACCAACATCGATGTATGTAAAATTTGACGAGGGAGTTTTCTGGCCTAGATCATAGCTTATTTCCCGGAGACTTACCCAAGACCATCCATTTGGTAATTCATCAGAAACATTCTTTGTATTATCCCTATTCAGATCTTTTTTGACTTTTATCTTTCCAGTCTTAATAAGGTTCCTCTTTTCGATTTCAATATTTTCAAGTAAGTCCGATGCAATCTGATGTTTTTTGGTCCTTTTATTAAATTTCCCTTGAAATGCAAGTGAAAGAATGAGCTCTTTTACTTTCTTAACACCATCAGGTGCATCAAACGCCGTATCAAAATATTTCTCCAGTTGCTCCATCACTTCCCTCCTAATGCTTCCATTAATTCCTTCTTCAAAGCTTGCTGCGCATCTTCTAGTTGCTTTAAGATGACCAGATATTCTTTCATCAATTCTTCCGGATCACCATGGTTAACTTCAAGTTGATGAGGATTCTTTATATCCAGGTTATAATTACGATCTACAATCTCTTTCAATGATACCTTCCATGCATATTCTGATTCTTTTCGAGCCTTGCGTTTCTCACCACCCCACCACTTCTTCTCCAGATCAAATTCACCAATGGTCATTGGCTTTGATTTATTATAAGCCTTATATCCTTCAGGGAGTGGATGTTCAAAATACCAGATGTCTTTTGTTGGTCCCCCTTTTTCAAAAAATAACAGGTTCGTTGCAATGCTGGTATATGGTGCAAAAACACTTTTAGGAAGCCGTATGATAGTGTGTATGTTGAATTCTTCCAGCAGTTCCTTTTTCAGGTTGATCTTCACTCCTTCACCAAAAAGAAATCCATCCGGAAGTACTATTCCTGCGCGACCCGTATCAAATTTAAGCAGATGCATGATCAGTGCCATAAAGAGATCCGCTG
Organism: Chitinophagales bacterium; assembly: GCA_038252065.1. Lineage (GTDB taxonomy): Bacteria > Bacteroidota > Bacteroidia > Chitinophagales > Saprospiraceae > Opimibacter. The sequence goes on along the minus strand of JBBSAQ010000006.1, from coordinate 22,308 downwards.
TCTCACGAGTCTGATATTTTTTTGGAAAGTTGTTCTCAATACCATCTTCTTCCATGCCACCGAAGGGTGGATTTGTAATGATCAGATCCACTCTGTCCTTTGGGCTGTAATCTTTTAATGGCCGGCTCAACGTATTGTCATGCAGAATATTGGTCGGAACATCGATGCCATGTAGCATCATGTTAGTGATGGCCAGCATATGGGGCAATGGTTTTTTCTCCACACCATGGATACTGATCTGGAATGCTTTACGGTCACTTGCATTTTTAACCTGTTTCCTGAGGTGCTCGAGTGTACAAGAGAGGAAGCCTCCTGTGCCACACGCCGGATCCAGGATTTTCTCTCCCAGTTGCGGATCCAGCATGTCGACCATAAATTGCGTTACAGCCCGGGGAGTATAATATTCACCGGCATTTCCGGCAGACTGCAGATCGGAAAGGATCTTTTCATAAATATCATTGAAGAGATGTCTATCCTGAGAAGAGTTGAAATCCACATCAGACTCAATAGTGTTGATGACCTGGCGCAGCAATGTACCCGATTTCATATAGTTGTACGAATCCTCAAATACTGAACCGACAACTTTGCCACTTGGTGAAACTCCGGCTGAAGTAGCTAATCGTTTTAATGAAGGGAAAAGCTCATTGTTGACAAATTCAATCAATTCTTCCCCTGTGATCCCTTCAGCATCTTTAGCCCAGTTGGTCCAGCGAAAACGTTTTTGCAAAGGTGATTTATAGTCCCTGATCGTAACCTGCCATTCTTGCTCCTTATCATCAAAGATCTTGAGAAACAATAGCCATACCATCTGACTGATCCGCTGTGCATCTCCATCCACGCCGACATCTTTACGCATGATGTCTTGTATGGATTTGACGAGTGTGCCTATTGACATAAACTGATTTTAGTATTGATTTGATTATGCACTATACAACATAGATTCTAATTCATGTACTGCTGCATGATACTGTTCCAGACCTCCAAAGGTGCGAATGATTTCCATAGGAGTGCCTATCTCTGTGAAGGGCTCTATCGTCAGGATTTGTGTTTCTTCAATGGATCGAACTCCATCTTCGGCGTACTTATCAAGTAAGGAATCCAATACTCTTTGGGCCTGATCTCCATATCTCGTAAAATAATTTCGCTTACGCACATTATCTGCGCGTTCCTTGCGGGAGAGTGGTGGCATGCCCCAGGCTATATGGCAGATGAGATCAAAAGGATCAAATTCTTTTCCGGACTTCCGGCTGATTTCTTCCTCTAAAGCTTCAAAGAATACACCTTGTTCTGAAAGTTCATCAACTATTATTTGTTTTTTCTCTTCCTTACTCCAGCGACGAAGGAAGTCATCCAGAGATGCATATTCCATTGCAATAGCTTTACGGGTATAATCTCTGAGTGACTCTGTGATCAGTTTTCCTTTGGCATCATAGTATTGGACTCGCTCTGCAGCTACTGTCACAGGAACATTATCCACTACGTATTTGCGACGACCGGAATTTTCTCCGACTTCCGGTAGTGGTCCATCCTCAGGGTAATCAATCTCAATATTTCCAGTATTGGGATCATCTGTAACTTCCGAACCCTCATCGACATCCGGAGGCACAGGAGATTCACCGGGTTTTGGAACATAGATCTGAACCGGATCACCATCAAAATCCGGATCAGCAAAAAGCTCAGTAGCTTTTTTGAAATCCATGATCGTGAAGGAGTATTTATTGTAATCTTCATTGACGCGAGTGCCCCTGCCAATGATCTGTTTGAATTCTGTCATAGATTGAATTCGCTGGTCGAGCACAATCAGTTTGCATGTCTGAGCATCAACACCAGTTGACATCAGTTTGGACGTTGTAGCAATGACCGGATAACGACTTTCAGGGAAAATAAAATTGTCAAGTTCCTCTTTGCCCTCCTTACTGTCTCCGGTGATGCGCATCACATACTTGGCATTTTCGGCCACAAGATCCGGATTCGCATTAACCAAGGCCTGACGTATTCGCTCTGCATGATCGATGTCTTCGCAAAAGACAATGGTCTTATCAAATCGATTAGTTGCTTTCAGAAATTCAGTGATCTTCCTGGCTACAAGTTTAGTTCGTTCTTCCAGGACAAGCGTACGATCGAAATCTTTCTGATTATAGATGCGATCCTCAATCGGGTTGCCATATTTATCTACCATGTCCTTATCCGGACGCCAGCCTGTAAGATCCTTATCCAGATCAATACGCACTACTTTATATGGGGCAAGAAAGCCATCTTCGATTCCCTGCCGTAGAGAATAGGTGTAAATGGGAGCTCCGAAGTAATCTATGTTGGATACTTCCTTCGTCTCCTTTGGTGTTGCCGTTAATCCAATTTGCGTGGCTGAAGAAAAGTATTCCAGTATTTCTCTCCAGGCTGAATCTGCTGCAGCACTGCCACGATGACACTCATCGATGATGATCAGGTCAAAAAATTCCCTGCTGAATTGTTTGTAGATATTACTCTCTTCTTCAGTTCCCGTAACCGCCTGATAGAGGGAAAGATAGATTTCAAAGGATTTATTAGCCTGCCTTTTCTTGATTTTAGTCATTGCCTTTCCAAATGGTTTGAAATCATTTGTCATGGTTTGATCAACCAATATATTTCTGTCAGCCAGGAAGAGAATGCGTTTTTTGGTTTTCGATTTCCAAAGCCGCCAGATGATTTGAAATGCGGTATAGGTTTTACCGGTACCAGTGGCCATTACCAATAGAATTCTATTCTGTCCTTTTGCTATAGCCTCAAGAGTTTTGTTGATGGCCAGTATTTGATAATACCTGGGAGATTTGTCGCTACCATCACTATAGTATTCTTGCGTGATAATTGCTTTTTGTTTATCAGTCAGGTTTCGTTTTGCCGACCACCAATTCCAAAGTTTCTCAGGGCTCGGGAATTCATCCAATTCAATTTCTTTTTCGAGTTCACCTTCTGAGATCAGTTTATTATGGAACAGAAATCTGTCACCGTTTGTGCTAAATATGAAAGGGACTTGCAGCATTTCGGCGTAGCCAAGTGCTTGTTGCATTCCATCGCCAACTGAGTGCGTATTATCCTTGACTTCAATTATTGCTATCGGGATATTGGGTTTGTAGAAAAGGACAAAATCGACTCTTTTGTGTTGACCTCTTGTATGAAGTTTCCCCCTGATTATAATCCTTCCTTTTGTCAATGGAAACTCCTCTCTGATTTGGGTGTGAATATCCCATCCCGCGCGCTCGAGGGCTGGGGTGATGTATTTAGTGCAGATGTCGCGTTCGGAAAGGGAGCGTTTGTCCATGGGGGTAGTGTCCGTCTGGGAAAGATATTTAAAAGGAATGAAATGATGGTAAACTATTGATTGTTTGCGGGTTGTAAATGACGAATAGAGGTGGTAGTCAATATGAGTTATTACAACAGCGAAGCAGAAATCTTCGTGGTGATTAAAAGTGAATCGGAGAGTTATTCTTTGTTGGGATATAGAGTTGTTAGAAGAGGCTGCCCACTTAACCCTGGGAAGGCTCAATCCTGTCCCGTATATAACTTTAGTTATATTTCATGCTCTTAATTAGAGCTAAATTTGATTTGATTTAAAGTTTTAACCTCTATTCTTTTGCACCATGGACTATAGAATATTTAAACTCATTCAATTGACGATTGTCATTACAGCTGCCCTTTTTTTGTTTTCATGTAAATCCAGGAATCAGGATAAATTAGTTTTCGAAGAAGTGCCTGATGAAGAGCTCCAAGCCATTATACAAGAATTCCCAACAGATACATTTGGCATAGTTAAGTCAAAAGGAGCCATCTGGAAGACCTGGGAGAGCCTGCATAAAGAATGTCTCCAGAATGAATTTTTTAGGAATCCTGCATATCTGGGAATTTCAAATAAAACTGATATTGGATCCCTTTATGATAAGAGCGGGGATTTTATAATATGGGATGTAGATAAGTTATTCTCTGAGGCTGAGAAAGCTAAGTTTGTTTCTCAAGGTCAACCGCAACCATGTAGTTATACTCAAAAATTGAAAGTTAGCATTGAAGGAATGATATCAACGTCCATACCATCTTCAGGCGTAGATGCAGAACTTTCAGCAGCGTTAAACACATCAAAGGATGTGTCGGCTGTTATAGATAATTGGCAATTAAATAAGATTGTTTCTCGCGAATTACAATCCATTCTTAATGGCACTGATGATGCAAAAAAACTACAATACAAATCAGACCTTATTGAAAAAAGAAGCTATATTGTTTCTCAATGCGCTAAAATAAATGGATTTTCAGCTACAATAAATTTAGAGAAGGAAATGTCTGCAGAATTAAAAGCCAAATTGGAATCAGGTTATGTAACAAACATTGGCAATTCTGAAGCTAAGTTAAAATTTAAATACGAGAATTCCAAAACAATCAAAGTTGTTTCGGAAGGATCATTTATTGTGTTTGTTGAGCTATTAAAGGCAAAGAGAGTCTCCTAAACAAGTCATTCATTTAATTATAATCATCACGCTCACACCACAAGTCCCTTCTCAATCACCGCCCTATTTTCAACATACCACGAGATAGGAGATGGAGGATAGGGAGCAGATTAGGAAACATTTTATGTGAGCACTATTGATCTTTCCAAAAATTAACGTACCCCGAAATTGAGGCAACAGGAAGATCGACCTAGCTGTACACCAGGAAATTACTTCCTTCGAGAGCCTACTCATCACCTGTTGTAAAACCCTATCAGAAAATCCATTCGCTCATTGACATTGTATACATCCAAGACCTTAGTTTCAGATCCTTGATGTCTGTGAAGCGAGTGATGTCACATGTGCATTTGTAAGCGAGGAGTGTTTTTCGTTGTTGAGGTATTTGAGTTTTGCTGCGACGTATTCTTCGGATTTTTCTTCATCTATAATAGGGTTTGATCCCTCTTCTGCGCGTTTAGCCTCAATTACTCCGACAGGGTATCGGTCTGCTTCTACATTCCATATGGAGATGGTGACCACATTCACGTCAAACTGCTGACTGAGCTGAGCCAGTGTTCCCTGGTTTTTAATGGATTCCAAGGCAACCTTGGCCTTGAAGTCCGCTCTGAACTTGTGTCTTGTTAATTTGGTCATAGGTTTAGTAATTTAAGGTGATTGATTTGACTAAACCTCTGGTCTCAGACTAGGGGTTCGCATTCTACTCGTTGAGAGTTGGCATGCATTTTGAATATCAATATTCCTTATGGTATAGTATTAAAGTCCGGTTACATTCAAAATTATTAACACTTATAGAAAACAAGTAAGTGAAAGAAGCAGATCTCATTACACATGTTTATCCCCTTACAAGTATAAAGGAAATTGATAATTTAATTCCTATCCTATGTAAGGAATTTGATCTATCGGAAAAAACTGCTATTGATGTTTTAAACCGGGATAATATTGGACTTAAATTTTATTTACAGAACATTAAGGAGGAATGCTTTTTTTTTGTAGAAACCAATTATGTTGATAAAGTATATCGAGATAGTTATTACCACTACTATTCTACAAAACACTATCCTTACAAAAAAAATAGCCTACGTATATCATTTTTTGATCAAGCTATGGATCTGGATGATTTTAAAAACAAGACTAAGCAAGATTTTATCCAAGAACATTATTTAGGCTTTATAATATTACGACCAACTATTCCTCATGTTTTAGGACGAAGCTTTTTTTCTCCAGTTGCAATAAAAAATAAGGACTTCAGCATTTGTATTGCTCAGTATGATTCCACAGCTTACAATATTAAACTTTATGTGAAAGGATTCCCACATGCTTCTCAAGATCGGGAAACATTAAGCTGTGCTGAAACAACTATATGGAGCATAATGGAATATTTTAGCCAGAAATACCCCCAATATAAATCCGAACTACCCTCAGATATATTAAAATCACTTAATAGTGTATCTGATGAACGCCAAGTGCCTTCTAATGGATTAAATGTTCAAAAAATTTCTTATGCATTAAAATCTTTCGGCTTCGGCACGAAAATATATTCACTATCACCACAACTAAATAAAGAGAAGTTTGATAATATAATTAGTTGTTATGTTGAAAGTGGCATTCCAATATTGATTGTATTGGAATCCCACCCAATGATATTTCCTAAAGTAGGCCATGCGGTGATATGTGTTGGTCATGAAAATATTTCTGATACAATGATTGAGGAGTTGGAAGTGACAAAAAACATTCCTGCCAAACTGGAGAAACCCCTTCTTGACAAGCAAATTGAGATTTATGATCATGATGACATAAAGAAGAAGTTCGTTTTCATGGATGATAATTTACCTGCTTATTCATTAGCATCACTTGATAATCCATGTTCTAATTACGATCCAGTGGCAAATTCGGATTTAAGTCAATGTGTGATAACACACTTTGTTGTTCCACTTTATCCTAAAATTTATTTGGAGGCATTTCAAGCAAAAGTTTTCATAAAGTCATTCTTGATTGAAGGTCTTTTGCCATTATCAGAGCAAAGCAGAGTTTACTTAAGAACGTTTTTAACAACTAGCCGAACTTATAAGGATTGGCTGATAACGAGTGATTTTGGTCCCCCCCAACTAAAGGAGTATGTTTTAAGTCTAACCATGCCACGTTTTGTATGGATTACTGAGGTCTCTACTAAAGATTTGATGAAAGGTCCTCACCCTTTAGCCTGCGGATTAATAATTTTAGACGCTACAGAACATAATACTCAGAACAATAAAGCCGTTATTTTTGCTGCTTACAACAATAATACTATTAAATTTGTTGATAATGAGTTGGAATTCAAGGCTTTTGATATACCTTTGTCCAACTTTAAGATTTTCGAAAACCTGACTAAATACACCACTGTATGACCCTACCTAAGCCAATAAACGATACATCCGTCTACTTTGAAGAGCTAGAGAAAAATGGAAAAGCCTTTTCTCTTACTGGTGCAGAACATTATAAGGCTATTGAAAGAGTAAACTCTACAATGGAGGAGACACAAAAATTATTCCACCAAATGGATAGTCAATCTCAAGTATCTGCCTCTAATTGCATTCTCAATGCATAGTTGTTACATACACAAATTTATTTATAAATCCCAATCCCTAGTACGAGGAGTAGTGTTGTGATCAGCCAACTCAACCGGCCATTGCCAAAGCCCCGACACTACTGACAGTTGTGATATATTTTAGTTGTGAAAGCCATCAGCCGGTTTGATTTTTCCAACTAATTCCACCTTCGTGCAGTATAGGGTGCTTGCACCTGAAAAAGTTTCCACACTAAATCTGTAGCCGTAATGTTCCGGACTTCATCAAAATATCGTTCGTAGTTTATTTCGATCACACCCAGGTGTTGCATGAAATGCTCAAGCATTCGATGCGAATAACAATTATATGATATTTTTTGCTGGTCACGTATGTAGGTATTTTCCACTTCGTGGATCATGGCCGGAAATGCATGAAAATGTTTCTCTGCATAAAACGTATTTGGTCTTTCCTGCCGGCCATATTTGGACAAAAGGATAATTGTAAAGGCCCACCCAAGCCGGACAATATTATTCTGACCATATCCATCAAAAAATGCCAGATTAAATGAAAAACAATAGGTATGAAGTAAATGAAATAACAACAAACCCGGCTCACTAAGCAGTTTTTCGCCCCTTTTTGTCAGACTCAACTTCCCTTTTCTTTTCTTGATGAGTCCGGTTTCTTCCAGGAGCATACGTGTCATGTGGACGGCATAACTATCAAATTCACGGATCACTTTATCCTTCTTGTATTCATCGAGGAAATACTCTTTTATGTACCCCTGGCTGTGGATATCTTTCACGAGCGCTGTAGGTAAAAATCCTTTGTCCGTTAGTTTCACTTCGCCGGTTTGTCGGATCTTTTCCATTATGTATCGGGCCTGATTGAGTAACGGGACACGTTGGTAATCCTGTTCCTCCATAGACCTGAGTTGAACCGGCGAAGCCGGGGCAAAGGAACTATACAGGATGGCCTGCATCTCCAACGGAGAATACCATTCAAACTCCTCCAGCCCATGGCTGTTTTGATTGTGCATTAACCGGTCGAGTTCATTTTGCAGATCGTCAGGAATGGACATGGTTAAAAATTTTTATTACCAATAAAGGAATTTGGTTTCAACAATCTAATATAAAATGATTTCATTCTCAATTCATTCTACTGTTGACAGAAATCCAATTAACCCTTAATTTCCCATTGAAAACAAAATTTATTCATCATTCAAACCAGTTGAACCATGGGACTAACTATTTTTTATTCCGGTAAAATTCGGGATTTGCGCCTCCTTCCTCCACTCACCGAGGAAGTAAAAGATATATGCGAAGATTTACATTGGGTATCCGGCGATCTCCGTCCGGTACCCGAGATTCCATTGCAAGGATTTCAATTCCATCCTCCGGGCAGCGAGCCTGTATGGCTTACATTTCGACAGGATGGCATTTTGGCAAATCCAGTGTATTTTATTTTTAAGGATGATACATTCTCAAAACCATCGCCGGATGAAGAATTTATGCTTTGTAGCGTGACACAGTTTGCAGGCCCTGATGTACATATGGCGCTAATAAAATTGCTGAAATATTTGAGTTGTAAATATTTTGAGTGCTTCGATGTGATCGACGAAAGCGAGTATTGGGAAACGGGTGATGCCGACTTATGTCATATTCAGTTTGATTTTTTTGCAGAAAGTATGAACGAATACACCCGGAAACTTGACAAACTCGACGGCCGCGTCGGTGAGACCGGCGAAACTTTTTCTACCCGTATTGAAGAGTTATTGCGGACGAAAGGCTGGGATGAAATCCTAAAAGCATTATAATCGACAATTGTATGGGATGCCACAGCAAGGTGTGTCAGGTTATTCAACCATTTTCATATTTCATTTACTCAAAATCAAACCATTAGACCCATTTTAAGGGTCGACTAATTAATAGTGAGTTTGAGCAGTTATTTTTCTGTTGAAAAGAAATGAAAACCTGTTTCTAAAAACCACTTTTCTCTCTGCCGCAAATTTCGCAGATTAACGCAAATTAAATTTCCCTGCTCCCCGCCCCCTGCTCCCTGCTTTTTCATATGCCCAGAATCATCTTCGTAGGATCCTCAAGCAATTCTTTCACCCGTACAAGAAAAGTCACACTCGTACTTCCGTCAATCACACGGTGATCATACGACAGAGCGAGATACATCATCGGACGTATCACAATCTGTCCATTGATGACGACAGGCCTGTCCTGAATATTATGCATCCCCAATATTGCTGACTGTGGTTCATTGATGATGGGTGTACTTAATAATGAACCAAATACACCTCCATTTGTGATGGTAAATGTTCCACCGGACATTTCTTCTAAAGTCAATTTGCCTACACGCGCTTTATCTGCGAGCTCCTTTATTTTAATTTCAATTTCATCGAAGCGCAATGATTCCACATTATGTATTGGCGGCACAACAAGTCCATTGGGCGTAGAGATAGCAATCGAAATATCAACATAATCATGATAGACTAAATCTTCACCGTCAATGAAGGCGTTGACATCCGGTTTTTCTAAAAGAGCCTGTGCACATGCTTTTGCAAAGATCGACATGAAACCAAGCTTGATGCCGTATTTAACCACAAACTGATCCTGGTATTTTTTTCGCATCTCCATGATCGCTGTCATATCCACCTCATTGAATGTAGTGAGCATTGCAGTATTGTTCTTGGCAGAGACAAGACGTCGGGCTATCGTGCGCCTCATCCTGGTCATTTTGTCACGGTGCTCCTCACGTTGAAATGGTGTGTGAACCTTAGTTGTAATTGAAACTGGTTTTTCTTCAGCTGCAGGTTGTGAACTTTTTTCTTCAGTTGATTTACCTGAGGGTGCCTGCATGGCATCCGATTTTGTAATGCGGCCTTCTTTACCTGTCCCCTCAATATAAGCAGGATCAACATCTTTTTCACGCATGATCTTAGACGCGGACGGAGATGCTATTTTTTCCTGCGGAGTTGAAGATGATTTTTGCTGAGGTATTTCTTTGGTGGTTTCTTTAGGTACAGGCTTGGATTCTAAATTTTCTTTTGAAGCAGGAGGAGCCTCTGTTTTACCATCGGAAGCGCTCACACTTGTATCTATTTTTGCCACAAGAGCTCCGATCTTCAGATCATCGCCTTCCTTTGCTACATGGATGAGTTTTCCTTCAGCCTCAGCCGGGAATTCAAGAGTTGCTTTATCGGATTCAAACTCGCATATCGGTTCATCCAGTTTGACAAAACTCCCATCAGGCTTTAACCACGATGACAATGTGACTTCATTGATCGACTCGCCGATCACCGGCACTTTCATTTCTACGACACTCATATTTCTTTCTCGCGTTGAAAAGGTAAAATTAAGGTATTTATGCCATCACCCTGACCGTATGTGCCGAAAGACACTAAATGGAAGAATCCAATAGGCGTAAATTTCAATTAATCGTATTTGCAATATAGTATACAAAACCCTTAGACTACAATTGTTGTAGCAATACTATCTTTAATAGCCATTCTAATTTTTACAAGCATGAAATTGTCTCATTTATTCATATCAATATTTTATCTGGCGCTGGTAGCCCTATTATCAATCAAACTTATTTCAGGATTAAACACCTTTTCTAAAAAGCAACAACCGCATACCCAATCCACAAATGAAATTTCAAGAGAAGAAAATGAACCCAATGATTGGTTATACATGCAGAGGTCCTATCCTTCTGGTCGCATCGATTCACGTGCCTATGTCAAGGCAGTAGCATATAATAAAGAAAAGACTTTTCAAAATAAATTCCGGAACGGTCTTCTCTCTAAATCATGGGAATTCTGTGGTCCAACAAATATGGCAGGAAGGATCACGGATATCGAAATGACGGATGACCTTTCCACGATTTTTGTTGGCTCTGCATCCGGTGGCATATTTAAATCTACTGATGATGGCGCTACCTGGCTACCCATCTTTGATGATGAGACGAGCTTATCCATAGGAGACATCGCCATCGCACATAGTGACAACAAGATAATTTATGTAGGCACGGGAGAAGCAAATGCCGGAGGTGGATCGATAGCCTATGATGGAAATGGCGTTTATAAATCCAGTGACGGAGGAAGCACCTGGTCACATATGGGATTAGATAGTATGGGTAGTATTGGAAAAGTAATTATTGATCCCAAGCATCCTGATATATGTTTTGTAGCCGCTATGGGATATTTATTTCAAAACAATGAAGACAGAGGATTATACAGATCATTGAATGGTGGCCTTTCCTGGGACAAAGTTTTGTTTATTAATGACTCAACAGGGATTATTGATATTGCTATCAACCCTAAACATCCTGATACAATATTCGCCGCAGCGTGGGAAAGAGTGAGAAGAGTGAACAGGAGATCTTATGGCGGTCCTTCTTCCGGAATCTTCAGATCCACTGACGGTGGAAATACATGGAAGGAACTTACCAATGGTTTGCCCAATAGTTCAGGCCGGATTGGGATAGCCATTGCTGAATCAAGCCCGGAAATACTTTATGCTTGCTATACGGACGCAACTGCAGGAATCCTCGATGACATCTATAAATCTGTTGACAATGGAGAGACCTGGTTGAAGTTAAATGTATCCGGCATTATTGATGCACCGTATATGTGGTGGTTTGGTAAGATTTTTACAGACCCCAATAACGCAGCGACTGTATATATGACAAGCTTTTTCATGTACAAATCGACTGATGGAGGCCATACCTGGAATGAAATATTTTCGGGATCACATGTTGATCAACATACAATCTGTGTAAAATCAAAAGATAGTAAAAAGGTGTTATTGGGTAACGATGGAGGGGCCTTTCTTAGTAAGAATGGTGGAAGCAGCTACACAGAATTAAATGGACTTCCGACGATGCAGTTTTATACCTGCGAAATAGATTACACCTTCTCCAAAAGATTATATGGTGGCGCTCAGGATAATGGGATTCTAAGAACAATTTCCGGAAATATAAATGGCTGGCAAAACATTGATCAGGGAGATGGCTTTAAAGTCCTGGTTGATCCTTCGGACAATCATTATGTCTATGCTGAAATTCAATATGGCGCATTGGAAAGATCAACAAATGGAGGATCTTCTTTTGTCGGTGGCACCTCAGGAATTGGGAGTCAGGATAGGAAAAATTGGAATACACCTGTGATATTTAATCCCTTAAATCCTTCAACGTTATACTATGGCTCCAATCGCTTATATAAATCTACAGACCGAGCTTTGTCCTGGACAGCTATAAGCCCCGACCTTACAAGTCATGCGGTGAAGAATGAGATCGTTTATGGAACCATCACTGCGATAAGTGTTTCACCTGTCAATGATGATATAATATACATAGGTACCGATGATGGCAATGTACAAGTGACAAAAAATGGTGGAAATACATGGACTTCCGTTTCTTCATCTTTACCCGATAGATGGGTGACAAGCGTGGTAGCTGATCCAAATGATGAAAATTCAGCCTGTGTGACACTTTCCGGTTTTAGGTTTGGAGAACCTATTGGACATATCTATAAAACTTCAAATCAGGGTAATCAATGGTCAGACATATCCGGTGATCTTCCGGATATCCCCATCAATGACCTGATTGTAACTCAATTATTTGGGACACTGATCGTGGCCACCGACATCGGAGTATTGTATTCAGTGAATCAGGGATTAAATTGGGAATTATTAGGAATTGGATTGCCCAATGTGGTTTGTACAGATCTCTCGATACATTCACAACAAAACACCCTATTAGTGGCTACCTATGGACGTGGATTATTTAAGATCAATCTCGACGATATCAATACATCCGTAACAAATATTGAAGAATACAATAATTTGGAATTTCAGGTGCTTCCAAATCCTTTTTCTGAGCGCACGATCATAAAATTTAATGTTCAAAAGAATATGATATATTCATTATCAGTATTCAACAACTCAGGAGTATGTATGAAAACACTTTGTAACAAGTATTTGGATAAAGGAATACACGAATTCAACTTTGAGGCAAGTCAATTTCCGGGTGGATTATATTATTGTAAAATAATTTCAGCAGATAGAACCGTGAGCAAAATCATAAAACTAATTAAATGCTAACCTTTTTTCTCGCGCCTTCTAAAACTTAATATCTGCCTGTCTACTCCTTTTTTTGTAGTTTCAATGATAATTCCTTCAATTGATTGTCATCAATCGTTGACGGGGCATCAATCATCATGTCTCTTCCCATGTTGTTTTTTGGAAAAGCAATGAAATCACGTATAGATGTTTCACCCTTCATCATCGCACAGAGGCGGTCAAACCCAAAAGCAATGCCTCCATGCGGTGGGGCTCCAAATTCAAAAGCCCCGAGTAAAAATCCAAATTGTGATTCGGCTTGTTCCGGTGTAAATCCAAGTAGTTTGAAGTTCTTCTCCTGCAATGCACGGTCATGTATACGTATAGATCCTCCACCTATTTCTACCCCATTGATCACAAGATCATAAGCATCTGCACGAAGATTTTTCATCGTTTCATGATCACCGTCAAGCATACGATCTATATCCGCCGTTTTGGGAGAAGTAAATGGATGATGCATAGCATGAAATCGTTGAGACTCTTCAATCCATTCCAACAAAGGAAAATCAAGAACCCAAAGTGGCTTGTACACTTTTGCATCGCGAAGACCCAGGCGTGTACCCATCTCTAGTCGCAATTCATTGAGTTGCTTACGGACACGATCCGTTTCACCTGACAGAATCAGAAGCATGTCATTCGGGTTTGCACCCGCACGCTGTCCCCATTGTTTCAATTCTTCTTCGCTGTAATATTTCCCAACAGAACTTTTTACAGAGCCATCAGCACTAAATTTAATACTGACCAAACCTTTAGCTCCTATCTGAGGCCTCTTCACCCATTCTGTCAGATCATTGAGCATCTTATTTGAATAGGTCTCTGCCTGGCCGGGCACTAAAATTCCTACAACAAGCTCAGCATCTTCAAATACAGAAAATCCTTTTCCTTTCGCGAGATCATTAAATTCTACGAACTCCATTCCGAAGCGCACATCAGGTTTATCCGATCCATAGCGGCTCATGGCATCATCATAGGACATCCGTGGAAAAGAACCAAGGTCAATATTTAAAAGTGTGGAAAATAAATGCTTTGTCAGGGCTTCAAATACATTCAATACATCTTCACGTGTCACAAAAGCCATCTCGCAATCGATCTGGGTAAACTCCGGTTGCCTGTCCGCTCTGAGATCTTCATCTCTGAAGCACTTCACGATCTGGAAATATCGGTCCATCCCTGCCACCATTAGGATTTGTTTGAATGTCTGTGGTGACTGCGGCAATGCATAGAATTGTCCGGCGTTGACCCTGCTGGGCACCACAAAATCACGAGCCCCTTCCGGAGTGCTCTTGATCAAATTGGGGGTTTCAACTTCTACAAACCCTTCTCCGGATAGGAATTTTCGGGTCTCCAATGCCACTTTCGCTCTGAAGATTAATTTATCCTTTACCGGCGTCCGTCTGATATCGAGGTAGCGGTACTTCATCCTTAACTCCTCGCCACCATCCGTTTCATCCTCAATCGTAAACGGCGGGACTTTCGAAGCATTCAATGTCTTCAATTCCGAAGCCACAATCTCGATTTCTCCCGTTGGCCTGTTTGGGTTTTTACTGGATCGCTCCCGAACAGTTCCGGTCACCTGAATCACAAATTCTCGCCCCATCTTACGCGCCTGCTGGCAAAGCACAGGTTCATCCTCCATATTAAATACAAGCTGCGTGATGCCGTAGCGGTCCCTTAAATCGATAAAGGTCATCCCCCCCAGATCCCTTGAAGCCTGTATCCAACCGCTCAAGGTCACCGTTTCACCTGCGTTACTCAATCTTAGCTCTCCACATGTATGTGTTCTGTACATATTTAATTCCTGTTATTATTAGTTCTTAAAAGGCAAAAGTAATCGATTCGAAGTGAGAAGAGAGAGAAGTGAGATAGTGAGAGAAGTGAGAAATGCAAGTTTGTGTCTTAAGGGGCGCTCTCATTAACATGAAAATTTACTCCCTGCTCCCTGCTTCATGCCCCCAGCCTTTTCTACATTTGACCGATGATTGAAATAATACAAGCGATATGGTTATTGTGCCTGCTTAGTATTTCAGTCTATCACCTGACGGTTTTTCGAGTGGATCATAAAACCCCTCAACACAAATCAATATCAATTTACCCTGGTGTAAGCATTGTTATTGCCGTTAGGAACGGAACAGAGTATCTTATTAAAAATCTGGTGACAATGGTTCATCAGGAATACCCGGTTTTTGAAGTCATCATCGTAGACGATCATAGCGATCTGACAGAAAGAAATATTCTTGAAGCGTTTATTTCCTCCTGGCCACAGATTAAATTATACACAGCCACATGTTCAGGGAAAAAACAAGCTTTAATGGAGGGCATTGAACATGCACAATATGAATTTATCCTGTGCACAGATGCGGATTGCAATCCTTTATCGAGCCAATGGATTAAAACAATGGTTGAACATAACGCTGATCAAAACATTGTCCTTGGATATTCTCCCTATCTGAAATTACCCGGATTCTTAAACCAACTTATTCGGTTCGAAACTGTGATGACAGGGATTCAGTATTTATCCTGGGCGATGAAAGGAAGACCGTATATGGCTGTAGGTAGAAATAGTTTATATCCAAGGTCATTGTTACTGTCATCAGACCCTTTTCACAAACATGCAGACATTCCTTATGGTGATGATGATTTGGGTTTGCAGTCGATGTTGGGGAGATCCCCCGTTGAAGTCTGTATGGATAAGAGATCACATGTCATTTCCACACCGGCTTCATCATGGATCGATTGGTTTAAACAAAAACACAGGCATTTATCGGCCGGACACTACTATAAAACAAATTTGTGGTGGCAACCGGGTTTGTATGGTTTAGCTTTGATTGGTCATTGGTTCTTATTTCCGCTGATGATGAGTGTAGGTCTATGGCGTGTTTTGTTGATCATAAGTATTGCCGGTATTTTTATTCGCGGGCAGAATTATTTTCAATGGACAAAAAAACTAGGGGATAAAGACACTGTAATTATATATCCGGTATTAGAAATTGCGTATGCCATTTATCTTGCCCTCATGGGTACGTTTACAGGTATTTCAAAAAAGAAAACATGGAATTGATTCGTAAATATTTTCCTGAATTACCAGAAGAAACATTTCATCAATTTGAAAGGCTTGATGCCATCTATAGGAACTGGAACGAAAAGATCAATGTCATCAGTCGTAAAGACATAGATCATCTCTATGAACATCACGTATTGCATTCTCTTGCGATAGCAAAACTTAGTCAATTCAAGAGCGGAATGGAGGTTTTGGACTTTGGCACAGGCGGTGGTTTCCCCGGAATCCCACTGGCCGTTATGTTCCCTGAGGTAAAATTTACATTACTTGATTCAGTGGCGAAGAAAATCAAAGTTGTCACTGAAGTATCTGCCGAATTAAAATTAGAAAATGTATCTGTTGCCCACGCCAGAGCCGAGGATCATAAGGGCCGGTATGATTTGGTCGTATGTAGGGCAGTAAGTACAGTATCGCAGATGATCGCCTGGTCTAAGCATCTTGTTCCTGGCCAGAAATGGGTCATGCTCAAGGGAGGAGATGCTAATGAAATCAGAAAAGAGACAAGGCCTAACTACGCAACAAAGCTTATCCCCATTAGTCAATATTTTGAAGAACCTTATTTCAGTGAAAAGTACATTGTCACTGTTCAGAAAAAATAAAACAGTCAATTCTTTGAACCCGTCGATGATCCTTTTGTTTCTTAAAGCTCACAATAGAAAATTTTGAAGAAATGGAAAAGAAAATTGGGATCATTGGTTCAGGCCAGGTAGGCATTACACTCGCACGAGGATTTCAAAAACATGGATATGACGTCATGATAGGGACCAATGACGCCGAAAAACATGCCTCTATCACGGAGAAAATCAATGGTAAAATTTCAATTGGTAGTTTTTCAGAGGTTGCAGATTTTTCAGACCTCCTTGTTTTAGCAGTAAAAGGATCTGCCGCAGAAGAAGCGCTCAAAAAAACAGGAATTAAAGCATTGAAAGGCAAAATTGTTCTTGATGCTACAAATCCTATCGCTGATAATCCGCCAACTAATGGGGTCCTTCATTTCTTTACCACCCTGGAGGAAAGCCTGATGGAACGATTGCAGGAACTTGCCCCAAAAACCAATTTCGTAAAATGCTTTTCATGTGTCGGTAATGCCCGTATGATCGATCCTGATTTTGGGGGCGTGAAACCTACGATGTTCATTGCTGGTAATGATGATGATGCCAAAAAAGTCACCACTGATATATTGTCTGAGATTGGATGGGAGACAGAAGACATGGGCAAAGCTGAAGGTGCCAGAGCTATAGAACCACTATGTATATTATGGTGTATTCCGGGAATGCTAAGGGGACAATGGAGTCATGCATTTAAGGTATTGAAGTAAGCATCAAAGAAAAAGGGAAGGAAGAAACAATCAGTATATCAGCCCATTACATTGCTGATTCAGGGGAATTGATTATATTTATTCACAGATAGCCAATATTGTTCTTTGGTTATCTCAAATTCATATCCCATGAATTCAAGCTACATCCCGACAGGTGTATGTGTATTCCTGTCTTTTGCCGGGTCAGTTTTTTTAAAAGCCCAATCCACCGGACCCGAATTTCTGGATTGCAATAATACGCCCACATCATTGTGTGTTTCAGATGAAGGCGTCACGCTTCCATCCAATAACAAGATTTATTTGGGAGAAGAGAACCCAAATGCCAGCTCATGCAGTGCGCATGTCATTCAGAAAACCAAAGTACGATCTACCTGCGGGAAGAATCTTCAATATGAAGTTCAGTTGTTCCTTGAAGAGGATACATCAACCGCAATCATTCTCCAGCCACTCACAACGATAACAACAGATTCGGCTTTTGAAGCAGAGCTTTCGTTCAACTCTGCCTTATGTCCGGATAGTGTGATCAGTCGAAATGGAATACCGTACACCTCCGGATGTAATGGATATCATCGGATTAAATGGATAGTGACGGATTCGTGTGGGCAGATGTCTACGTGTGATAAATTGATTGAGCTGTATGATTGCTCTGAGCCGGTTTTTCCTGATACAAACATCCTTCACATCATAACATTACCTATCGGCGGGCAAATAACGGTGCATTTGGATACCATATTTGGAAGCGTAATGGATGACTGTACATCTGATGAAGGAATTCTATATAGTTTTAAACCTACCGAATACCAGCCAGATAGCGCTTTTAATGAATGTAATATACCGGCATTTGGGGTTGAATTGTATTTAAACATTTGGATAGCTGACAAGGGAAGAGATTTGAATTGTGATGGAGCGATCGATTGGTCAGAGAGAAATGTTTATAAAGAACGAATATTTGTTGTGTTTATAGATAATGCTCATATTGGTTGTGGTGATCCCACGGGTGATAGAATAGAAGGCACAATTTCTACAGAAAATAATCAGACAGTTGAAAAAGTAGCCGTAACACTTTCATCATCAGGTCATGTTTTTCCTTCGTTTGTCACAGGAAAAGATGGTAAGTTTAATTTTAGTGACCTCAGTGTTCCCTCAGTTTATACATTGAATGCAGATCGAAATGATGATTATAAAAATGGCGTTACCACATTAGATTTGGTGCGCATACAAAAACACCTTTTAGGAAAAGCACCATTTACAAATCCTTATGATCTAATAGCTGCCGATGCAAATAACAGTCAAAGCGTCAGCGCAATTGATTTGATCGAAATACGGAAACTAATCCTGGGGATATACACAGAATTTCCTCAGAACAAGAGCTGGAGATTCGGTTCAAAAAATTATTTTTTTGGTGACACATTGCATCCATGGCCTTTTAATGAAGCACCTTCTTTCACTTTAACAGGAAGTGTCTATGACAAGGATTTCATCGGCATTAAAATCGGTGATGTAAATAATTCGGTAAAGGCAAATTTCCAAACGATTGAAAGTCGAACTGAATCCCCTAAAGTCATTTGGTCTGTAAATCAGAATACGTATTCTAGAGGTGATTTTGTTGACGTCAATTTTTTTATTGAAAATCTCCAAACCATCGAGGGATTCCAATTTACAGTTTCAGATCCTGATTTACAATTTATAGGAATTTCTGCCGGCACAATGGATCTGTCAGAAGAAAATATTGCAATATTCAATGATAAAATGACATTAAGTTGGTTTAAAGAAGATGGATTTCAGCCCGTACGAGGAGACATTCTTTTTACAATAAGTGCAAAGGCCAAAAGGAATGGTGATGTACAAAAAAGCGTATCCATCAATTCAGATATCACCGAAGCGGAGCAATACGGTATGAACGATGAGATTTTTAAACCGGTATTAAATGTTTCTGAAAGCAAAGGCGATGATCACCTTATTTTATTTGCACCAAAGCCTAACCCCTGGAATGAAAAAACATCCATTCCTTTTTATATTAAGGAATCAGGAAACATCACATTTAAAATATTCGACCTCAACGGTCAGCTCATATATGAAAGTGAAAGGAGTTATTACGCCGGAAATAATGAAATCAATATTTCCTATTCTGATTTCACCACAAGAGGCCTGCTTTATTACTGTATAAAAACCGCTACTTCTTCTTCAGTCCAGAAGATGATCGTATTGAAATAATTTCAAAAAACAAAAATTGTCGATCTAAAAAAATAATTTGTTACTCGTTACTCGTTACTCGTATTCCGGTATATCCTCCCATTCATTCGGCTCCAGCCAATACACATCATATCCAAAATGGTCAACCAGATAATTACGGAGATTCTCTTTGAGTGTCGCCGATTGCTCAAACCCGGAGAGTACTTCTTTTTGATCCTGCTCATACCTGACAGAAGAAGTAGTACCAGAAAGTACATAATATAGATTTATCCATCCACTCTTTCGGGCCCGTTTAAAACTTTTCCCGTAATCGGGTTTCCGCAACTTATTAGTCACAGCCTGGCCTGCATTGATTTTAAGATTGTAGAGGATATGTTGATCAAAACTATGAATACCACTTACACTCAGATTGATGGCATTTGATTGAATAAAAACGACGGGCAGATATACCTTACCATCTTCGATTTTCAAATAATTTCTGAACTCATTGAAACGGATATCACGCAGATCCTGCAGGTGTATATATTTGCTGAAATCTTCAATGGTTTTCATATTTTCAAGTTCCCCATCCTTGATATCGATGGCTGCACTGGCCTGAATTTTTTGAGACAGGATATTTCCTGATTCATCATAGGGAATCAATGTCTTTGCCCAGATATTTGTTTTCCCCTTTATATTGTCTGATGTGATAAACGTCTGATCAAAATTGTCAAAGGAGGCCATCACTTCTTTGATTTCTACACCCGTCATTTTCCATTCTGCATCCATCACCGGTTGTTGACCAAGACCTGAAATAATCCCGCTGGATTCAATTGTGCCATGGCAAATCAATCCGTTTATTTTGTACGAAATCTTATCCGGTGCAAATACAAACTCGCCCTTTACTTGCCTGCTTTTCGCATTATTCCAATTTAAATTTTCAGCGCCTAATTTCAGATAACCTGCAGGGGCAAGCGTAATTTCACCTTTAGTGATTTCAATTACATCCTTATTGATGTGGAATTTTAAATTTTCCATTTTAAAATCTGTTTCACTTTTTTCAACCATGGTCTTAATTGAAATTTTTGTTAGAGCGAGGTTTACAATTTTGAGATGGTCTATATCAAATGCACCCTCTTGAAAGTGCAGACCGGAAGAAGAAGTTACAATATTCAAAACGCCGGCAGGCAAATATCCATTCAGATCAAGTGACATGACAGGATGCTCAAGATTTATTACACTGATGTTGGACTGAATAGGTTTTCCGTTGAAAGTTCCTTGTTTTAGAATTACATTTATTTTAGAATTCTGTTTTGAAGCCACATCTTTATTTATATAATTGACCTCCAGCCTTACATCTTTCATGGGTGATTCCTTAACCGGAAATTGAATGTTTCCATTTTTCAAAACGGCTGTGCAGGAAATAGTCGGAGTTTCCTGGTTTGAAGATTTTCCATTTATTTTAATTTGCCCCTCGGTATCACCCGTCAAATTGAAACCCTCCCAGTCTTCCATTATTTTTGAAGGTGCAAATTGTTGAAGCGTTTTTGCATTTCCGTTTTTCCAGTTAATAGTTGCATCAAGATATTCCTGGCCTCTTTCTTTGCGTGTAGAACCGCTTCCTTCCATATCTATCCCCTCAAGACTAAGATTCCAGTCACCATACAGTTGAGTTCCTGCTTCCTGGTCTTTCTTGTAATTTCCGGATACTTCAAATGAAACGGTTGAAGGTAAAGTATAAGTTGTCGTAACCAATTTATCCAGAGAACCTTTCGCCATGATGTCGGCGGTAATTAACTTCCCTGTAAGTTCTCCTTTAATTTTTGCTTTGTCAATATTCATAGAGAAGGTAAGGCCTTCATGATCATCATAGAATAGAATTGATTTTTCAAGCTGTATCAGGTGCACAAACGCTGTCCATTCGTTTGAATTGGCTGAATCAGACTTCTTAAATACTTCATAGGACCAACCCAAGTCCTGCTTAATCATATTCAGACGTGAATTGATAATGAGAAGTCGGTCGATCATTATTTTTTCCTTTAAAAGCGGCCATAGGCGAAGGACTATATCTATATGACCACCTTCAAGTAAAGGGACCTTGTCAGGCCCCAACGTCAGCCCATCCATGCGTAGAGCGACAGCAGGAAAATAACGGAGCCATTCAAGATGCAGGGTTTCGTAGTGCAAAGAATCCACAAGATTTTTTTCTACCACGCTTATTACCTTTTTCACAATGGTATCACCCTTCCATTCTATCAAGGAGACGAATACGATCGCGATCAGAAGTATAGTGATCGCAATTATTTTAAATCCATTCAGTATTTTTTCGTGTATCACGGATGGTTATTAAAAGAAGGGAGTTGTATGTTCAATGTAGAAAGACGTTTACCATATGTTGTTATCGGTGAAGTCTATTGTAATACAACAACAAGGATAAAGTTGATTTGATAAAGCAGAAGGAAGAGCATGGAATAAACGCCGGACGTCGTATGATTATTTTCAATTCGAAATGGGGGATGCATTTAGTCTTGAACATTTATCGATCTTGGTGACAGATGTTTGATATTTTCCACCAACTGAATATTACGCCAACGGGATGGGCATTTGCACTATTCGGATC
>JBBSAQ010000005.1:0-135826 GCA_038252065.1 Chitinophagales bacterium | reverse complement strand
TATTGCCTATTGCCAATTGCCAATTGTTTTTATTGCCTATTGCCTATTGCTCATTTTTTTTGCCAATTGCCAATTGTTTTTATTGCCTATTGCCAATTGCCAATTGTTTTTATTGCCTATTGCCTATTGCTCATTTATTTTGCCAATTGCCAATTGTTTTTATTGCCTTTGCCCATTGTTATTTTATCTTCGAAAGGACAATCTCATCTTCTCCATTCGGATCAAATTTGCGCGGGCGAATTTTGTCCTTTGTGTTGAGATTTAAAATAAGTGTTTTTTCATTGGCGAATTTATAGATGCCGACCATGCGTGTGATTTCAGTATCATCGTCGACTTTTTTGATGATGAAATCGATGGTTTTTGGATCAGTAGTTGGATTTACATCATAGATGACTTTTAATTTTAATCCATTGGCGATATATTTTTTACCACCTATTTTTTCACCGCCCTGATCGATGGTCGCGTATCCTTTTTTGTCAAAAATAAATTTGCCGGTTTCGCCATCCCTGGTGCCCTGCCAGGTACCTACTAAAGAGTAATCCTGGGCATGTATAAAAGTCATACTCATGACAAAAAATACGACGGTGACTAAAAATGTCTTCACCATTATTGTTGGGTTTAGAGGATACATCGATCAAGATAAGGAAGTACTATCTTCGAAGTACTAATGAATGGTCATCAAAAACATACGCCGCTGGTGAAGCCTTCCTGGGAAGGGACTACTCCTGATATTAACGGGCTTGTGCTGGCGGGGGGTAAAAGCAGCAGGATGGGGGAGGATAAGAGTTTGATTTCATATCATGGTATGCCCCAGCGTGATTATTTACTTCAGTTGTTGCACCTTATAGTGCCTGATGTTTTTTTGTCATGTCATCCGGATAGCATACCTGTGCTGGATTATCGGGTGATACCGGATACTTTTCTGGATCTGGGTCCTTATGGAGGCGTACTCTCCGCATTTCGACAAAATCCGAATCGGGCCTGGCTCACTGTAGCATGTGACCAACCTTTGATTGACGAATCATTTCTAAAAGAATTAATCAGTCAGCGCGATGTTGAAAAAATAGCCACTTGTTATCATGATCCTGCCACCGGTTTTCCGGAGCCGATGATTGCGCTATGGGAGCCGAGGGCTTATCCTGTTTTATTACAATTTCTGAGTGAAGGAAGAAGTTGTCTGAGAAAAGCACTGATCAATTCAGATGTCAAACAAGTTGTGACTGATCGGCCGGAAGTATTGAGGAATGCGAATACGCCGGAGGAGGTTATCGAGATGTTGAAGATAATCGGTAGTAATACAGATTAAGCAGAACCAATAAAAAAGCAAATTGTTAAGCGTAGGTTGCACCTACGCTTGTGCGTTAGCAAAAATCCGTTTTGTGTAATGATGCTTTTATTTCGCAAATCAGAAATTTGCAAACACCACGACGTAGGCTCAGCCTACGCCGAACAATATGTAACCATTTAAAATCTAAAATACTGAAACACTTCTCCCTTCTTAAACGACTCACTGTCCGCAGGCAATTCAATAAATGCATCTGCACCCACAAGATTAGCATAATCACCAGATCCATGACCAGGAGATGGAATAGCGATTACTTCACAACTATCATTTTGTTGTAAACGAACAGTCATGAAATAGGCAAGATTGGGAGTGAAGGATACATCCTCAGATAGCTTTGCAAACTGTGGAGGTGAAGATGTTTTTTGAAGACAAAGATTAAGCCAGGGTCTGATATATCGAATGAAACAAAGGAATGAAGAAACAGGATTTCCTGGAAGAGCAAATACAGTGCAACCTGACGGATGTGAGCCAAACCAAAATGGTTTGCCCGGTCGTTGTTTTACTTTATAAAAATGTTTTTGTACACCAAGTGATTCAAGAGCAGTGGGAATGAAATCATATTTTCCTTCTGAGATGCCACCACTGATGATGATGATATCAAATGCAGAGATATAACTTTCAAGTACTGAAGTAATGGCATCAAAATCATCCTGCAGATGTGATCTCTCCGCATCAATATGCCATTGTTGAAAGCAAGATTGCAACTGATGAACATTACTCATTCTGACCTGGTGGGGTAGTGGGTTCTCATCGATGGGGATCAATTCATTACCGGTAGAAATGATCATCACTTTTGGAAGTCGGCTTACAGTAACTTTTGCTTTTCCAACCGATGCCATGACCCCTATTTCGGATGGAGTAATTAACCGGCCTGCAGGAATCAACAGATCATCTTTTTTTCGATCTATCCCTTTGGCATGGATGTTCTGGCCTGATTTGACATTTTCATTTACGATCGTGGCTGTTCCATCTTCAATGGTGATCCATTCATAGGGGATGATCGTGTCCGCATCAAGAGGAGTGATCGAACCGGTCATGATTTCAAAACAATGTGCAGGATCAAGCAAAGTTTTTTGCGGCGAACCTGCTGCAGCCATACCGGAGATAAAAAATTCTCTTGTTCCTTTTTCAAATTCCTCGTACCTGATCGCTATGCCGTCCATCGATACACGATCGAATGGAGGCATGTCGCGATCTGCATATATTTCTTCACGAAGGATATGGCCTGTGGATTGAGTTAAATCCACTTCTTCAATGCCAAAGTCACGACTATGAAGTGAGAGTATTTCGGATGCTTCAGCTACTGTAATCATGATCGCTAATGACGCAGAAATTATTGAAAATGAATTTGCGCAAATCTAATGTCAAATATTGAAGTATCCATAAATAACCCCATGAGAAATAATTTTTCGCACGGAGTTCAAGGAGAACAGGTTTCGCACGGAGCACAAGGAGAAAAAATTTCGCACGGAGTTCACGGAGAACACGGAGTTTACAGCATCACCAGATCACAACATCATGCTTCGACCTTCTATCGCTCATCCTTGTGCTACAGCTCAGCAACCGCCCGATCACTCAATCACCTGATAATTTGCTCATTTGATTGTTTCACACACTACAGCTTTCATGCTCGCTACCATAGGTGAATCACCAAATTGTTCTGCAAGTTCTTTCTCTAGTTTTTCGCAGATCTCTTCGATCCATTGTGGATTACTTTTCATGATCTCATGGTATAGCGATCCTCCACGCGCTAGTCCTGTAGCTGCTTCACGTGCAGAGTTACAAATTGATTTTTTCTCTACACTTTCGATTTTTATTGTTGAAAAACCTGCATTCTCCAGCATTTCCTTGATGACATAATGATCGTTGAAAATAAACGGAAGACGAAACGATGGAGGTACCGGATCAGGTAAATATGGTTTGGCGATATGACGGAAAACATTTGAAGCTTCATTGTATTCCAATTTATCCCATGTTGTAAACAGGAGTATGCCTCCCGGTTTTAAGACACGATATGCTTCAGCAAATGCTATCGCTTTATCCTCTACAAACATATAGGCGAAACAGCACACGATGAGATCAATGCTACTATTATCAAATGGCAATAGCTGCGCATTGATGATTTGCCAATCAATATGCTGATCCTTTAAATGCTCTTGGGCCAATTGCATCATGTCGGTGCTGATATCCGATGCAATGAGTTTTGTATGTTTCGCCAGTACTTTTCTTAAATGCCTTGTGACACGACCGGTGCCGCAACCGATTTCAAGAGCGACATCTACTTTCGAAGGATCAATCCGTTTGGCTACTTCAATGGCATATGGCTCAAAAAACATCGGGCCCAGGTAATGATCATAATGTTCCGGAATGGATCCGGTGAATATTGATGAATGATTCGTCACGTGGGCACCGTTGGTTTTTTAATTTCGAATAAATTTAGCCAGATACATTTGCCCATTCTTTTCTACCCTGAGGATGTACATTCCTTGTGTCAGATATCCGATCTGAATATTTTTTTCAAAACCCTTATCTGATGTTATTCTTTTTCCTAAGAGATCAAGAATCGTATATGTATACTCACCATTGATGCCTGAAATAAATAATTGGTCCGTAGCAGGGACAGGATATACGTTCAGTGGTATGTATGCAGGATTTGAGGTAGCACTAATCACCACATTTACAGGAAGTGAAAAAGCTTTACATCCGGTATCAAAAGTGACAAGAATACTATATTGTCCGTTAACTGTTGGTGTAAGCGTATCACCTGTTGCACCGGCTATGAGTTGATTATTCAGATACCATTGATAGGCGATTCCGGCGGCATCAACATAGATTTTACTTCCTTCGGTAATAATAGATACCTGAGGTACAAATACGGGATTTAGATCTAATGATATCGGTGCAGACATTCCGCAATCATTCATAGCCGAAATGTGAAGAATGCCCGGCACAGTACCCGCGATATACTGAATATGGCCACCCGGAGCCGAACTCAGCAATGCCCAGTCATCCAATCCTTCTTCTGACAAAGAATACGTAACTGAAAATTCGCTTTGAATAAAATAATCCGCTGTATCCCCCGGGCATGGATTTAAATCTGCTGAAATAAGAGAAAGAGTTGGAAGAGGAAATGCAGCTACATTATAATCTGCTGTTCCTGTCTCGCCACATACGTTCGATCCATGAACTGAAACAAGGCCATCAATGGATCCAACCTGAACCATTATTGATGCCTGATTTGAATTTCCCAGTATCGACCAATCCCCGGGAACAGTCCATACAAAATCAGAAACGTTTGATTGGAGTACACTATAATTAATCACTGAACCAAAGCAAGGATTGTTGTCTCCGATAATATTCTGAAGGACAGGCAATTTATTCACACTGGCACTATTGCTTATCAGTTCTGTTTCTCCACATACATTTGATCCAACGACAGTGATATTACCTAAATTACTTCCTACGACGACTTCCAATGTATCATTATTTGCATTCCCTATAATCTGCCATCCCGGAGGAAAATGCCATGTAAAATCATCAACATTTTGTGAGGCCAGTGTATATGCCACAGTATCTTTTTCACATGGAAATAAATTGCCTGTGAAATTACTGATCGCGGGTGGTGTGTTACAGTAAAGTAGATTCTCTATATCAGATCCATATCCAAAAATATAGGCTGTTCCATTTGGATTCGGAGAACCGGTCGCGCCATAAAGAGGAAAGCTGGTGATATACCCTGGCTGCCAGTGATGTCCGCCATCATAGGTAAGATATGCTCTGCCATCTGTTGCTGTTCTGCCTACAATGACACCTGTATCTTTTGTGATGAAATATACACCTTCCCAAAAACGATCTAGCGGCAGAGCCAATGTGTCCCACGTATTTCCTCCATCCGTCGTATGCCACATTGATCTTTTGAAACTTGATGTGATCAGCCATCCTTCACCATTGAGGAAAAAGCTTTGTTCGTATTGAAGACCTGGTTCCGGAATGGTGACAGTATGCCATGTCTGACCCTGATCATCACTACGCACGATCGCTCCGTTGTAGCCTGTAGCCATATAATGCAGATCATCAATTCTGGCAATTGATCTCATCTGAAGACCTGAGCTGTATACAGAATCCCAACTCATGCCTGCATTAGTAGTGAGGTAGATCGTACCTGAAGTAGATGCAGCAAGAATGCGATCATGTGATATAGCGAGGATATCGTTGATATTCCCGCTTGGAAAAACTACAGATTCAGTCCAGGTATCGCCAGCATTGCCTGAGTGTAAGATGCGTTGAGTAGTTCCTATCCATAGATCATTGGTGTCGAGACCAAAAATGCATAAATATGATCGGGTGCCAAATGAAATATCATTCCAATGAGCACCGGCATCCGTCGTGCGTAACAACATTCCTTTCTGCCCGATCGCAAAACCGGTATTGCGATTGACAAAGAAAACATCCTGAATGATATTTCTTGTTGGGCCACTTGTTTCTTCCCAGGTCATGCCCCCATCTGTACTTTGCATCACACCACTTAAATCATTACCTATCCAAAATTCTGTATCAGAAATAGCTGTGACAGAATGGCTGCGCTGATTGACAAGTGGTATTGTGATCGCGTTCCATGTCATACCACCATCTGTAGAAATATTTGGTTTTGCGTTTAGTGTTGCGGCTATTAATACATTTGCTGTGGCACCAAATGTCACATCATTTGCAGAATTGCTTAAGCCATTTGCCGCTATCTCAGTCCATACAGCACCACCATTTGTTGATTTGTATACATTCCTGCCATCAACAGCGATTCCGGTTTGAGCATCGAAGAAGGTCACGACATCCACTTTTGGGACAGTGGCGGATGAATTCCAGTTAGCGCCGCCATTTGATGTATAATAGATTGTGGGACTTGTAGTGAAGGTATATGCCCAGATGTTCTGTTCATCCAGGATAAAAGCGCCTTTCAAGGCTGCTGTGGCCTGTACATTGAGATGTGTCCACGTAGCATTATTCCATACATATATATCATCAGTAGCTGCGACGATGATATGGGTGGGAGAAATAATTTTTAACGCTTTGATACCTGTAGGGGCATCCGCGATTGTGTTCCAGTTATTGCCTTTATCGATCGTCAGGATGAGACCATCTCCGCCTGCTACAGCCACACTACCACCTGAACCGTCCATATAATCTACAGCTTCGAAGCGCCAGCCTTCACCGAAACCTGGTAGCATATCCCACTGATTATTGCCGGCCTGGGAGCGGAGTATCAGGTCATTAGAGCCTACAGCGAATCCATATCCGTCGGTGCTGACATCGATATCCAGGACATCTTCGAGCTTCGGGAGGGGATATTGTCTGCTCCATTGAGCCT
Organism: Chitinophagales bacterium; assembly: GCA_038252065.1. Classification (GTDB taxonomy): domain Bacteria; phylum Bacteroidota; class Bacteroidia; order Chitinophagales; family Saprospiraceae; genus Opimibacter. Next base: position 129,119 of record JBBSAQ010000005.1, on the reverse strand, counting down.
GGGCAGGATGAAAAATGCAAAGAAGGGCTACAATACAAGCGAAGGAGATAAGGGAGGATTTCATTAAAATGGCTTTTGAATGAGTGTTAGGGGTTTAAAAGTATTGAAAAAGATGACAATATTAGGAAGGAGATTTTGAGAATCTATCCGGTGATAGAGTGATAGAGTGATCGGTGATCAGTGATCAGTGATGTAGTGATCAGTGATCGAGTGATCAAAGATTAATCAATCTCGGTGTTCTCCGTGCGAATTAACTATGGATTAGTGTAGAAAACAGTACTTTTTCGAGTTGAAATCGCTAAAAGTTATAACTATTTCCGATTATATCCAGAAAAAGTCATCATTTTTCAATCCGCCTCCAGTATATCCTCCGCCGCTTCACTCGGATTCAATGTCTCACAATTTCCTTCGATAGGAAATACACTGGCTTTGATATCATCGAAAGCACCGATGACATCGACTAAGTTGTGATAGCCACGGGCTTTCAATATAGATGAAGCGATTGTCGAGCGATATCCACTGCGGCAATGCAGATAATACGTGTTGCCCGGTAAAATTTCAGACATGTGCTCATTGATAAAATCGAGAGGAAAGTGTTGAGCCGTAGCGATATGCGATTTCTCCCATTCATCAGGTTTGCGTACATCAAGAATGGAGATGTCCGGATCGTATTCGTATTGATTTTTAAATTCGCCGACATCGATTGACTTTATCTCAGCTATTGGTTTGCCTGCATCGCGCCAAGATTTGATTCCGCCGTTCAGATAGCCAAGAGCATGATCATAACCTACACGTGCCAGACGCATGACGGTTTCTTCTTCAAGGCCATCAGGTGTGATCAGAATTATTTTTTGATTTATGTCTGGAATCATCGCCCCAACCCATGGTGCAAAGGATCCATTCAATCCGATAAATATTGAACCAGGGATATGCCCATGGACAAAATCCTTCTGATGTCGAACATCAAGGATCAATACATCATCTTCTTCTCCGAGTACTTCAAATTCACTTGCTGAAAGTGCTTTTGAACCGGCAGCCAGGACTTTATCAAATTCATTGTAGCCCTCTTTATTCATCTTCGCGTTTTTGGCGAAGTATTGTGGAGGAGGGAGAAGGCCATCAGTGACTTCACGAATAAATTCTTCGCGCGTCATATCCGCCCGCATGGCATAATTCGTCTTCTTTTGATTGCCGAGCGTATCCCATGTTTCAGTACTCATGTTTTTACCACATGCGCTGCCGGCACCATGAGCTGGATAAACCATGATATCATCCGGTAGTGGAAATATCTTCGTCCGAAGACTGTCAAACAACCATCCTGCAAGATCTTCCTGTGTCAGATTAGTTGCTTTCTGTGCAAGATCAGGTCGGCCTACGTCACCAATAAATAATGTATCCCCTGTGAAAATCGCTTCTTCCCTTCCCTTGTCATTGATCAGAAGATACGTCGTGCTCTCAGGTGTATGTCCAGGCGTATGCAGAACTTTGATTTTTATTTTCCCGATATTAAATACCTCTCCATCAGTTGCAGTGTGACTGTCGAAAGAAGTTACTGCAGTCGGACCATAGACGATAGTAGCTCCGGTTTTATGCGCCAGATCTATGTGACCACTGACGAAATCCGCATGAAAATGGGTCTCAAAAATGTACTTGATTTTGACGCCTCTTTCTTCTGCCCTGCGGATATACGGCAGAGTCTCTCTGAGGGGGTCTATGACCGCTGCTTCGCCCTCTGACTCAATAAAATAAGCCCCCTGGGCGAGACAACCTGTATATATCTGTTCAATCGTTTTCATAAAGGAATGAGGTAATTAATCAGGTAAAACGTAAAGATAGGGAGAAGGTTTATAAAGGTAGAAAGGGTAGAAAAGGCGGAAAAGGCGGAAAGGGCAGAAAAGGCGGAAGGGAATTCTGAATCGTGAATGCAGAATTTGGAAGTAAGAAGGAGAAGTAAAAATTGAAAAGTAAAAGAGAGTGGCCCATTCATGTTGAGCGAAGTCGAAACATTTTTTGGTATTTCACAGACGGTCGTTGTGCGAAGTCGAAACGAAAAGTCAATGAGTGGAGTCGAAACGAAACGTCAAAGAGCGGAGTGTAGTGAAACGTCATGTATCGAAGTCTAAGTGAAACGTCAAGTATTGGAGTCGAAATAAAGATTTCGACATGTATCGTCAGGAAGGCACATTCGTCTGTGACACCATATACGGATAAGGATTATGCTTAATGGCCGTCAAGCGCATTCAGGGCATCGTCGATTTCCATGAAGAAATTCTCTTCACCGATTTTCAGGGTCAGTCCGGACTTCTGGAATTTATCCCGCACAGGTCCTTTGACTTCGGTAAACATCAGACGAATATTTTCTTTTTTTAATTCTTCCCACATATCGGAGAGAACGACGAGAGCAGAGCTGTCTACCGTATTATTGCTTTCCATGTCTATGATGATCGTGTGGATCTTTTCTTTACGATTAGCCCTGGAGGTCAATAGTAATTCGCGGAAACGATCAATATTGGCAAAGAAGAGTGGGGCGTCAAACCTGAAGATCAGTACATCACTGGCGATCACCAGATCACTGTATCGTTTGACATTGCGAAAAGTTTGTGTGCCGGGTATTCTTCCCAGTTCGGCGTAATGGGGGTAAGAAGCTTCGAAGACAATCCATGCGAGTGATAGCGCGACACCGATACCGATGCCTTCACCGATGCCCAAAAATAATGTCCCGAGGAATGTAACAAACATCATCAGGAAATCTTTCCAATCGATGTGCCATAGATTTTTTGCTTCTTTAAAATTGATCAGCCTGACGACCGCTACAATGATAATGCAGGCCAGAATAACTTTTGGCAAATAATAAAACAGCGGGGTAAGAAATAGTAAAGTCAAAATGATCACGCAAGCGCTGATGATCGACGACATATTTGTTCGTGCACCTGATTGTTCGTTGAGTGTAGACCTCGAGAAACCACCCGATACAGGGAATGATTTAAAAATGGATCCAAACATATTCGCCAGGCCAAGCGCCATCAGTTCTTTATTTGGAATGATTTTATACGTTTTATGTTTTGCCTGAAGTGCACGGGCTATGGCCGTACTCTCCATAAAACTCAGCAGCGCTAAAGCAAAAGCTGTAGGAAGCAATTTTCTGTATGTAGGCAGATCAACAAATGGAAGTCCCGGTCTGGGTAATCCCCCTGGTATGTCGCCAATAATCTTTACGCCATAGGCATCAAGGTGAAAAATACGGACAGCCAGGATAGACATCACCAGCATAAATAATGCAGCAGGGAATTTTGGGAAAAACCGTTTCAATAATATGAGAAATAAAATACTACTGACCCCGATGATAAATGTCAGCCAATGTATATTCGGCAATTGCTGAATTAATGAGGCTATGATCTCCTGGAGATATTGATTGCTGGTCATATCAATACTCAATAAATTTTTAAGTTGACCAAATCCGATAATAATCGCTGCTGCTCCTGTAAAACCTGTGATCACAGGATGTGACAGGAAATTGACCAAAAATCCTAATTTAAGAACGCCAAGGCTAAACTGAATAAAGCCAACCATTAAAGCTAATGTGATGGTAAGGAGAATATAGTCATCACTTCCTGCTATTGCAAATGCACTGATCCCTGCAACTATAAGAATAGGATCAATAGCAACAGGCCCGACAGATAAATGTCTTGATGTCCCAAACAAAGCATAAATAATCAAAGGAATTGTTGAAGCATACAATCCATAGATGGGGGGTAGTCCTGCCAGCATTGCGTATGCCATCGCCTGAGGTATGAGCATGACACCGACAGTAAGCCCTGCTATAAGGTCCGGCTTGAAATCTGAACGCTGATAGTTTTTAATCCAGACAGGAAGAAACATTGGTGAATTACGAATAACGAGTGACGAATAACGAGTGATGAATAACGATAATTGAAGATGCAAAATAGAATTAATAATTCGTTCTCGCTAAAAGTCACTAGTTACTTGTCATTTGTTATTACAAATCAACAGGGGCATTGTAGTTCATCAACCGGGTGAAATTTTAGACTGTCACAAGGCTTGTGGACCTACTTCATGCTGTGATTCAGGGTAAGTAGAAAATTTTTTCAACATTTTCAGGGTATGGGTTGTTCAATAGGCTTACTAAATCTATCATCATGAAAAAATTCATTTTTTCTACGATGACCGTTTGCTTCCTGAGCATTACCGGTCCGAGTATCGTACAGGCTGCTCCCTCAAATCATCCTACTGTGGTCATGACTGACATCAAGGACGAAAGTCCGGAAGTGCAGGCTATGGTCAAACGAATCGAAGAGATCAAAGCCATGGATTTCAAATCAATGAGCAGAGAACAGAAGAAAGCTGTGAAACATGAGCTGCGGGATATGAAAAAGAATAAAGCGATCAGCGGTATTTACCTGTCCACAGGTGCCATTATCGTGATCCTTATCATTCTGATTCTGGTTTTGTAGAAGAATTTTTTCCTCATTTCCAGAGGATTTTATTTTGTGTTTTCATGACAATTTGTATTTGCCGGCCACTTTGGATTCATTCAGTGGCCGGCAAATTTAATTTTCATGAGTTCGGGTCCAAAGCCATATGAACGTCAGGAAATGTTTAGAAAGTTTAGAAAACTAAACGCTCTAAATAATTACAAACCGTAGGTTCGTAATTTAAACTTTCTAAACACGGCTGAAAATAATCCTATTCTTTACTATACCGAATACCATCATACGGCATGAAATAGTTGGGGAGGCATGTCAGATCATCGCCTTTGATGACGAAATCGATTCCCTGGAAGGTTACCTGCTGGAGACTGGGGGAAAGTGAAACTTCAAAATAATTATTCTCAGTGTTTTCGTCCTTGATGAGACAGGCTATATCCGGAAATAGCTGGTGCTGAAGATATATCTTATCGCATTTAGGAGCATCAATTTGAATTAATCCTTTATCATTTATCTCGGTTTCAAATTGCTTTTCACCGACGAAGTACATACACCGGACATACTTTAGCAAATAGTCATTTGGTGCTGTCACCTGGATGGAATAACCTTTACCTTTTTTACTTTGCGCTGTTATCGGAAAATCCTTTCCCGGTTCTTTATCACTTTTTAATTTAAGGGTATCGCCTTCGACGACATAGGTTCCGGTAGCCTCACGATCGACAGCTCCGTAACTATAATAGAATTGAAATTTTCCATCCGGAGTAAACCTAAAGCCGGAAGCCATTTCGTGCATGTGCAGATTGTAATCACCATTGAGGGTTTGGGAAGTCATAGGATGTATAATTAGCAGGGATTGTACAATAAGAAGAATGGATATACAGATTTTTGGATAGATCATGATTTTGAAATAAGATGCCAAATGTAATTATTTGTTATTTAAATGGTTTTGGATACTATTTATCACATCTCATCCCGAATCGTTAAGCTTAGGCTGTGCTTAAGCTTTCGCGTCCGCAAAATTCTGTTTTGCATCACATGTGAAAGTTTTCAATGGTCTTTATCATTGATTTAGTGGTACTGATCCAATCCGCGCAGGCCTATACATTTGTTTCATTACAAAATCAATAAATTCAATTGAAATCATGAAGAATAACCTTTTTAAAATCTGCTTATTAGCAACACTTGTAATTCTCCAAATTGCATGCAACAAAGACGAAAACAAGCCAACCGTATTGAAGGCTTCCGGAAATATTCAAGCCACAATGGATGAATTCCGTAACATGCTGGGCGCCAATAATGGAAATACTTCAGGTTCGCAATCAACAGGGCGACGGGAATTAAACTGGGATGGTATTCCGGATAGCATAGCTGCTCCGAATTATTATATCCGTGATTTTTTCAATAATCCTGCTTTCCATCTTACACGAGGTATAGAATTCTCAACACCTGGCACCGGCCTGATGGTGAGTGCAGATTCAAACAATCCAACGGGCACGTTACCTTCTTTTGGAAATATTAATCCCAACTACGTAACTACGTTTCCTCCTTTTAGTCCGGAGCGCATATTCTCACCTATCGGAAGTAATATTGCCGATGTCCGGTTTTATGTCCCTGGAACATCCACACCTGCTGTGATCAGAGGATTTGGCGCAGTCTATATTGATGTAGATCGCGATGAAAATGCAGCCTTTGAGTTTTTTGATATCAATGAAAAATCATTGGGTACCTATGGGACTCCTGCTCTGAATAATGGCCATGTCTTTCTTGCTGTTTTATTTGATGCACCTATCGTACATCATATCCGTATTGAATATGGCAATTCAGCCTTAGGTCCGGATGATGGAGGCAATATAGATGTATCCGTTATGGATGATTTTATATTTGCAGAACCCCAGGAACCGTAGGGATTTTCGATTTTCGATTTGCGATTTTCTGATGATGCCTGGATTGAAGGATGCCGGACTTGTAATGCATATTTGTACGAATAATTTGGTTGTAGAGACGCGATTTATCGCGTCTATTTTTATATACGGGAGACGCGATAAATCGCGTCTCTACAACCTTCTTTACATAATTCTATATTTATGTTTGTAGCTCACGGCTCATGGTACGAATCTCATGTTTGAAAAACGACTCTCAAATAATCAATCGCACACCGCCCAATTCGGCAACCTGGAAAGGAAACTTGTCACCGGGGGAGGCGATAAACATGAAATTGATTGGAATTTTCCATTTCGCGCTCAAGGTGGCGATCAATTCAGGATTGAATACACCTTCCAGCTGTACAAATTCAATATGGATCTCCGGGTAGGCTCGTTCGAGTACGGAAAGATCACTTAGGAATTCCGCGGGTACCTTTTGGTCAGGCTTAAGTATGGTCACAATTTTAAGCCGGTTAGCATCTTCATTTTGCTGGACATAGATCAGTACTTTGTTAAGCGAGGCGATGGAATCTGCTTTTGAAAAATAAACAAAGGGTTGCTTACTCAATCTGTTCATGAGATAGGTGACACGTATCCGGCTTAACCGCGCAAAATCCGAAATCGTGTTGAAAAAACTATCGATGACCACGAGTGCCATTTTCAATAACTCTTTGCGATTGAGCATTAGAAAAATAACAATCATGGCAGGTACAAAATATTGAAGAAAGACAACGAGGTACTGTGGGTGTAATTTAATATTTCCATATAGTGCAACTATCACAGCCAGGATCGCCAATGCCACTGTAAAAGGTGTTGCATATTCCACGCGTGGAAGACTGGACCTCTTCATTTTCAGTAAAAAATTACCAACGCCGAAAAATGTCATTACCGCAAGGAAACTAATCGTGTATACACCGGCCAGGGCGCCTAAATTTCCTTTCGTAACAAAAAGAACTGAAAGACACAACAGGAAGAAAATAATCTGTATGCGGTAAGCACTGCCCCTTTTATTTTCTTTAAGTGTAAATCTGGGTAGTATCCTGTCTAACGCCATACGTTTGATCAATCCGCCTACGCCGACGAAGGATGTGAGGACAGCACCACTAAGTACTAAAAAGGCATCAATTGAAATAACATTGCTTAACCATGGCCCGCCAGTGTTAAGACCTATGTGCGATAACAGGGCTTCCTGATGATCAATGACATCCGTCTTTGTCAATACGATGATGGCCACAAGAGCCATCAGGGGATTGATAATCGTCACAGCAATCCACATATTTTTCAGTGTTTTTCTAAACACACCAGGCTGCTGTTCTTCAACATAATTGGCAGAACTTTCAAAACCAGAAATCCCCAACATGGCAGCACTGAAACCAAAAAAGATCGCAGAACCCACACTTCCTTCTATGGGTGATTTGAAATTGGCTATGACTGTTTCAAATCCATGTGTGATGAGAAACCAGAATCCGCTTCCCAATAAAAAGGCCATGGAACTCAGGTGAAAAATAAAGATAATCGTAGCGACAATCGCAGATTCACTGATGCCCCCGATCGTCAGCAAAAGAAAAACAGTAAGTAACCCAATTGTCGCTAGCATCACGGGCAGCACAGGAATGAGTGTACTCAGGTAGTGCATGGCTTCAGAAGCAGAGATCACCGCAGTCGCCATATAGGAAAGGATCGTCAGACAAGCGGCAATAGACGCATTGCTTTTGCTGGTGGTATTCAATAATACATTATAGGCACCTCCATTGAGCGGCAACGCACCGACAACCTCTCCATATATTTTTCGGAATAAAAATAATACTGCGGCGACCATGAGGAGTGCCAGCCATGCATATTGGCCCGCAAACACTATCGTCAACGCCGAAACATAGAGGCATGAAGAGGTGATATCATTTCCGCAAATCGCTGTGGCATGAAGTTCATTTAACTTTTTTAATTTACTCATCTTAAAGAGGCTGACGATGAACAGATTAGTGCATTAATGCAACAGATAACAACAGTGTACTGCAGGGCAAGGTAATAGTAATTTCCACCTCACAGTCCTCTTGATATTAAGGGGCGTATGGAGATTGAGAATCTGGTCAAAAAAACGAATAGAGTAGATCCCGTAATTTGTCGTCAATCAAACCAACTCGAATGATTTTATGGGACTCGTGTTGATGATTTTCTGGACCCGATATAGATCACGACGTCGATCTTTCAGATTGGTGACTGAGCCATGGTGATTAAGATCTTTAAGTAATTCCAAATCTACATCAACGATCAGTGTCATTTCTGTATTGGGCGTAGCTTCTGCCTTGACGCCATTCGTAGGAAAGGCAAAGTCGGAAGGCGTGAATACAGCGGATTGTGCGTATTGGATATCCATGTTGTTCACTTTTGGAAGATTGCCCACGCTTCCTGCAATCGCAACGAAGCATTCATTCTCTATAGCACGTGCCTGAGCACAAAGTCTGACTCTTGAATATGCATTTTGGGTATCGGTAAGAAAAGGTACAAATAGAATATTCATCCCTTCATCAGCCAGAATGCGGGACAATTCAGGAAACTCTACATCATAACAAATCAGAATTCCGATTTTACCACAATCCGTCATATATGTTTTCAATTCTTTTCCTCCTATCAATCCCCAGGATTCTCTTTCGCCGGGCGTAATATGTATCTTCTGGTATTCCTCGACTTTGCCATTGCGATGACACAGATATCCGACGTTGTATAACTTGCCATCTCGAAGTTCCGGACAACTGCCGGTGATAATATTGGTATTATACGCTATGGCTAGCTGACCGAATTTTGCCTTTAAAGGTTCAGTATATTTTGCAAGACCGCGGATGGCTTCCGGTTCGGAGAGGTGATTGAATTCAGCCATGAGCGGAGCGTGGAAAAATTCAGGGAAGAGAATAAAATCAGATTTATATCCGGAGGCGGCATCCACGAAAAATTCAATTTGTTCGCAAAGGGCATCGAAATCTCTGAAAGGTCTCATTTGCCACTGGACAAGTCCGAGACGGACCTGGGTCTTCTGCTGATTTAATAATTCATGGACAGGTTCGTAGTATATATTGTTCCACTCAATCAATGCCGCATTTTCCATGGATTCAACATCGCCCGGCATATATCCTTTCAGAATTTTACGGACATGGAATCCATTATTCATTTGAAAACTAAGGGTCGGGTCATAGATTTCTTTGTGTTTTATTTTTTCAATATACTCTTTTGGTGAAAGATCCTGTGCGTTCTCTCCATACCTAGGCATCCGGGCTCCGGCAATAATGCTGCGTAAATTTAGTTGCTCGCATAATTCTTTTCGGGCATCATACAGACGACGTCCAAGTCGCATACCCCGGTATTCTGTATGAATAAAAACTTCAATGCCATATAAGACATCTCCTTTCGGATTGTGTGTATTGAAGGTATAATTTCCTGTAGCGTCACGATACGTATGGTTATCACCCAGACTGGAATAATCGATGATGAGGGACAGCGCGGCGCCGACCAGCTTACCATCTACTTTGATACAAAGCTGGCCTTCAGGAAATATATTTAACAAATGTGCGATCTGATGTTCTTTCCAAAAAGTACCCCACGCCGTGTAGGCCTCAAGCATACTTTCTTTCAGGTCTACGTAATCGCCAAGGGTCAGATACGATATTTCAATTTTCATTTCTATATGGTTTATTCACTATGATTTTAGTGAAGGGTTTATTCGTCTATTCCAAGTCATCAATGTATAACAGACTTCGTACAGGGAGGGTTTTGGGGCAATCTATATTTCGTCTACTTCCGGACGAACCACCATCACAGGACATGGTGCATTTTTTAAAATCTGATATGCATTTGAACCCAGAAAAAAATCATTGTACTTGTCGGATTCATGCGAACCCAGGACGATCAGATCTGTTTTCTTAAGCGAAGCCCAATGACATATTTCTTCAGCAGGATTTCCCGGATGTACAAAATGAGTGACGACAACATTGTGACTTACTCGTATTTCTTTTGCCATCTCCGTGAGCACTTCGTTGGCTTGTTTTACTCTGTCTGTCATGCCTGTAGCATTGGTGTCCGATGAAGGTGCCTCTGGTCCGGACTCCACGATATGCATAAGATCCATGGTTGCAAACTGGCTTTTGCAGATGCTTAAGCCTGTTTCAAGTACATTGGCCGAAACCACAGAAAAATCTATCGGGATCAGTATTTTATGGATATGATAATTATTCATGGACTTTCAATTTATGTACTTATTTACAGTGTAATTATGAATAAGACAAAATTAGCCTTGTTTTTTTGGATCATAATAGGCTCTTCAAAGGCAACAATGGCATTATTTACTTATATTTAGGTATGCGGCATCAGATACCAGCCTATTCGATTGAATCTTTAAAATCTACGGATGCGGAACCGAGGGAGATCGATTTATTCCGTTTCCAATATTTTGCGCAAAACATAGAACATCTGCGTGAGCCCCACAGGCACTACTTCTACACCTTTATCCTGGTCACTGGAGGTGGGGGTAAACATGATATAGATTTCCGCGAATACGAACTAAAGACCGGAAGACTTTTTCTCATTGCACCAGGCCAGGTACATGCATGGAAAGAATTGAATAAAGTAAAAGGCTTTGTCCTGTTGTTTACGGATAGTTTTATGGCGCTTTCAAAAGGAAGACGTCTCCTATCTTCATGGCCTTTGTTTCGGAATCATCAACCTTCCTATCTGGATCTGCCCGAAGCAGAAATTAAAAATTGGGTGGAGGAATTTGCAGAGATGGAAAAAGAATTACAGGACCCTGATGAATTTTCAAAGGATGCGATTTTTTACGCCATCAGCACTTTTTTGGTCAGAGCATCCAGGATGATGAGAAAACATTATCGGGTTGTTCCATCACAGGGCCAGGACATGCTGTTTACATTTCATGAACTCATTGAAAAGAATTTTGTGGAATTTAAAACTCCGCGCGATTATGCCCCATTACTACACGTCACACCCAATCACCTCAATGCATATTGCAAACGAAGATCAGGGATGACCGCAGGCCAGTTGATCCGGCAACGGATTTTATTAGAAGCCAAAAGGCTATTGGCGCATACAAAGCTCTCCGTGAGCGAGATTTCTTTTAAACTTGGCTTTGTCGACAATTCCTACTTCGGGCGGTACTTCAAAAAGTATTGCGGAACGACGCCTGAAGGTTTTCGTAATCGTTCATGAATTACATTTCGCAAAGCGCAGCCTTGCGTCACCGAAAATCATTTCAATGCTTCCATCACTTCTTCTTTCCGCCTTCTACTCACTTCAACCTTCGTATTGTCTTTCAAGACGGCGAATCCATCATGATCGATGAATGAAATAAATTTTTTATTGACAAGATGACTCTTATGTGTGCGGATAAAATTTTGTGGTGTCAACAATGTATCATATTCACCGAGAGTGCGGGATATGAGATAACTCTTACCTGAAGTCACGAAAAATTTTGTATAGTTGCCCAGCGCTTCACACCGGATGATTTCATGGGGTTGTAGAAAATGGACGCCTTCTTTCGTAGGCAATGCCAGTCTGAAGTCTTCTGCTGAAGGCGCAGACATATTGTGCATGATGTTTTTAAGCAGATCATATTGTTGCTTATAGTCTTCATGGCCTTCAATGAAGCGATGCACTGCGGCCTGAAGTTCCTCCATATCTACGGGTTTGAGGAGATAGTCAAATGCACTGTAGCGAATAGCCTGAATCGCATATTCATTATACGCCGTCGTGAATATGATTTTAAAATTTTTGTTGGGTATTTTTTCAAGAAGCTCAAATCCATTGAGATGTGGCATTTGGATATCCAGGAAGACCAGACCCGGTTGGAATTGATGAATTTTTTCTCCGGCCTGGCGTGCGTCATTACAGACCATCACATCTGTGATTTCAGGAATGGTCTTGATGATCATTAGTCTCAGGGCATCTGTGGCCCGTTGCTCGTCGTCGATCAGTAGTACTTTTAACATGAGGATTAATTTTGAACAGGAAGATTTATTTCAACCCTGGTGCCGATGCCCAGGCCATCTTTGTCTTTCAGATCGATGATCTCCATCGTACCGGATATACCACCTTGTTTTTGTATGGCATTCAATCTTTCGAGTGATACTTCGATGCCTTTGCTTGTATGTTTTTTATCCTGCCCCGAAGTGATTTTCAGTTCGCGTGCTTTCTGACGGCCTATGCCATTGTCTTCGATGATACATTGTACATACTCACCTTCATCCGTGAATGATATTTTCAGTTTGCGCATCCCTTCCTTGTGCATCAATCCATGCCATATCGCATTTTCGACAAAGGGCTGGATCAGTAATGTTGGAATTTTTACTTCATCCGTATCGATGTCCTCATCACAATCGATTTCATAGGTGAAGGCATCTTTAAAGCGTACGGATTCCAGTTCGACATAGAGTTTTAAGATGTCAAGTTCCTCTTTAAGAGAAATTGTTTCCTTATCGCTGTGAATGAGAATGGATCTTAATAATTTTGAAAATCTGGAGAGATATTTTGTAGCCACCATTTCTTCATTTGCCAGGATCATTTGCTGGATCGAATTGAGGGCGTTGAAAAGGAAGTGTGGATTCATCTGCAGTCGTAAGCTCTGCAATCTGGATTCGGCGGCTTTCTGTTTGTTTTGAAGGACTTCGATTTTTGCTTTTTGTTTTTCCGCTTCGGCATCGTTGCGTTGTATCTGGTTGACACAAAGAACAGCGATCGTGGATAAAATGCTGAGGTGGCGTTGTGTAAAGAAATTCTTCTTACTGTTTTCACTATCGATCACACCGGTGACTTTGCCTTCCGAAGAGATCGGTACGGCTAGTTCTGACATTCGTTGTTGATCATCCACAATGTATCGGGCATCCTTTGACGTGTCATTGATCAATGCGGGTTCACCACTGATCGCTACATTGCCTACTATCCCTTGTCCCACAGGGATTTCTATTGGTTGATGAATAGTAAAATCTGTTCCACTCTTTGGACCATTTGCCGCTTTCTGAACGAGCACATTGCGTTCCGCATCCAGGAGATAGATGACACAATCTTCGAACTGTAATTTACTGATGCAATTTTTGACGACATCCCAGAGCAATTCATCAGTCGTCTTGTGCCTGTTTATTCTCGAAGCGAAATAATTGATGACGGCTTCAGTCTCGAGTTCTTCAGTACGGATCTTTTGTTTTTTGTTTAGTCCCTCAATAAATTTATAGATGAAGAAAAGGAGTGCACCGATCGCAAAGGATTTGAACCACCATTTATTCCAGAATTCTGCAGCGATATGGACAGCTACCTGATTTTCTGCATTGATCCATACTTTTTTATCATTCGATGCTCTTACTTTAAAAATATAATTTGCGGCTTTCAATGAACTATATCGCACGGAATTCTGATCGACCACGGGAATCCATTTTTCATCCAGGCCTTCAAGTTTGTATTCATAAAAAGTACGAAGATGAGTGCTGAAGTCAATGGATGAGAAATAGAAAGTGATATAATTATTGCCCGGAGAAAGAAATAATTCTTCTGATCGTGTCAGATCAGTGAGTACATCTCGTGTTTCGACACGGTGAATCGTTGTCTTCAGATTTATTTCCTGTCCATAAAGTGCATCCGGGTAAAAATACTGGAGTCCCCGTTCCGTGCCCCAGATCAGTTCATCGTCACTATTCTGATGATATGCATTTGTGCGAAAGCCCTGAATGCTCAGGCCATAGCGTTCGTCAAAAATCTTCAGCGTGGTATCTTTCATATTGAAGCAGGCGAGGGCGACATCATTGCCCATCCACATGCGGTCATCTTTGTCCAGCATTAGCGCTTCAACCCGATTGTTGAGCAAACCATTTTTTACGGTGTACGATTTTGATTTTCCATTCGCCATGAATATATTCAGGCCCAGGTTAGAGCCTACATAAAGGTTATGTTCTCTGTCATGATTGACACAGAATACATTGTTGTGCAGAAGACCATTTTCTGTATTGATGGAGGATAAACTGTCCGTTGAAAAAACATAATGCCACAATCCTTGTCCTGTTGTACACAACCATACATTATCCTTATCTGAAAAGTAAATACGATTGCAAGTACCTTTCCTTATTTTTGAAAGAGTCGTGTCATCGAGGTAGTCAATTTTATAAGAAGAAGTATTGATTTTGCAAATACCATTTCTGCTGGAGAGCCACATCATATGGTCAGGGCCTTCCGTCATGTAGGCGACTGGTCCATTCAGCGGAGAAGGATCGGGTTCTTTTCCCTGGGGAAAGTGATGGATTATTTTTTTAGTTTTATCCATTACATATACCCCTGAGTACCTTGTTGCCACCCAAAGATTTTTATTGTGGTCGAATGCGGTGATCAGAACTTCATCGTGGGGATTATTTTCATCATGAAACTCCAGAAAATTAGTTGCATTCGTGCTTCTTTTCCATTCCAGCAAATAACCTACTGTGCCGATGTAGTACGTATCGTTGTCAAGCGAATTGATATGAGTGATGAGGCCATCGTAGTTATTTCCTTTTTTGTCCTGGAAGATCAATTGCTGACCGATGACGGCATTGGTATTGAAATAACTTGCCCCATGAGGACGTGCGCCTACAAAGACCCATCCTGTACTATCGGAGGTGATTGTATTCGGATAATTATTGACAAGGGTGGTGGGATCTGCAGCATTATGCACATGATTGGTCAATATACCGGTAGACTGATCATAGATGTAGATCCCTGCACCTTTGGAGGTGAAAACGTATTGTGTCCCTGTGACTTTACGGGCGCTTAAAATTTCAGTGGTAATCGGATTGCCTTTCTGGTCTTTGATATTGGCAAATGGAAATGAATATTGACCATCATCGAGATGAAGTGATTTGAGCTGATGATCAGATTTGTTGTAAAGTAATATTTCATTGTCATTCCATTTGGTGAGCAGGGTAGCGTCTTTGCATGCAATGACATCTTCAAGGTTTTTGGTTTTATAATTGACACGGAGAATATGATCATCCGTCACGAAAAAATAAATATCTCCCTCGTACTTGAATACCTGTTGGAATCCTCTTGCATAAAGAGAGTCTGCATGTTGAATTTCCAAGGGCTCAAAATCATCGAGTGTTAGGCTGTCAGAAGATGCGACTTCAACATCGGGCCTGATCACGAGATGGTTCTTTTTAGTCAGCAGGATGATATCATGAGCGTCGGTCTGCAGCATCCATCTTGTGGAGATAAAATTTGAATCTTTATAAATACCGATGCGATGGAATTTCCTTTTCTCATCGATCATGGTTACGTTACCCGGATTGGTCAATACCCATATCCTGT
The DNA here is from genome assembly GCA_038252065.1 of Chitinophagales bacterium. GTDB lineage: Bacteria > Bacteroidota > Bacteroidia > Chitinophagales > Saprospiraceae > Opimibacter. The sequence continues at coordinate 113,428 of JBBSAQ010000005.1, read as the reverse complement.
TTTTGCGATCGCAAAGAATTTCCTTGATATTATCGCTTTGCAATTGAGGATATTCCTGTTTGAAATATTTAATCACTGATTTCCCGTTGAATTCATTAAGGCCTTCGCCGGTACCTACCCATAAAAATCCGTTCTTGTCCATGGCCATGTCGTAGATATAATTGTCCGTAAGTCCGTAGGCGGTGTTGAGTTGATAGAACTGAATATTGGGTAGTGAATGTGGGGACTGACTCAGGACTGTACCGTCAAGGAAAAAGAAAAGGGAGCAAATATTCATGAGGAAAAGGCTCCCTATCTTATATCGTCGGATGATCATCAATTAAATATAGGAATATTGTCCATGGTCTGTCGTTTTTCATGACCCGTATCAGGGTCTTCTTATTGTGCGGTGATTGCTGCCGATTGATCGGTCGGGTAATTTGTAGTGACCGTTACTATTGCTCGGATCAGGATTAATTTTTCGGGTTTAAGTTGTCTGTTCATAAGGATTTGAATTGTGAAACAAACCTAAAGAGGTAAGGGGAAAGAAGAGGTGGAATGTTAGTGAGCGGGAGTGGGGAGTTATTGAATGGAATTGAGCACTGCAAAAATGTCATAAGGATGTCAGAATGGGAAATTTGTATCATAAAAATAAAATTTTCAATATCTTAGTTTGAAATAGTCATGAAAGTTAATTATATAATTATGTGAAAGGGTATTTTTTGATCCTTTAGGTATTGTGTCACGCCCATATTATTAGTATCCCTCTTTGATAGTACTTATTTTTTAACTAAAAGGACACTACTATCATGGGTATTATCAGAAGGAGCCAGTTACTGAAGAGAATTCAGGAGAATATTTTAAGAAAAAGCACAGGATCTCCTCAGAAATTTGCAAGACGTTTAGGAATTAAATTAAGGACCTGGTACAGAATTCTCAGGGAATTAAGAGAAGAAGGTGAAGACATCATTTATGATTCTTCCAGTTCTTCCTATGTATATAGAGACAGGGACTTAACTGGTGTGAAATTTTAGAAATAGGAATATAAATCATATTTTATTTCTCCACTGCCACTTTTGGCAGTGGCAAGACTTTAATTTGTATTTGCAACAAATTCTGGTAATAATTTCTAAAATCATTACTGGTATTCGTTGAAGGAAGATAGGAAATCGAGATGTGTTCATTTCCTAATGGATTTTATTTGTCACTTTTAAAACACCAATATATGAAGTCGTTAATTAAACTCGTCTTAACAAGCTTTATTTGCTTGTTTACTCTCCACGCCTTTAGTTTTCCACCTGTAGTCATTGGCTCAGGGGTCTCCATTCCTGTTCTTAATTCAGGCAATGTAGGCTCTCTGTTTTCAATTTCAAGTAGCACGATCACACAGTCCGTAACCATTGTCGGTGATCTTGAGATAAATGGATTGACCGGATTGGCCTTCAGTGGTAGTACTGTCGCAGGAGGTGATAAAATTAATTTTGTCGATTCGAAGTTAACCTTTAGAAATTGCATATGGCATGACATGGGGACAATCGCACTCGATGATTCATTTTTAACTTTCACGGGCACAACTATTGAAGATTGCAATGAAGTGGATTTGACTTCAAATTCTCGTATAGATGCTTATGGTAGCACCATATTCTCAGATTTTGTTTACAATATTTTTGTTCAGGATAATAGTGTCTTCAATGGATATGATTGTACTTTTGATAATGCTCCAGTAGTAGCCATTGGAAAAATCACGGTTATTTTACAAGAGTGCATTCTATTAAATAATTTCCCTGCAGGAGTCTCACTTTTAGGAGGAGGTTATTACTATGGAAGCAATAACATATTTCATGACAATGAAGATGGTGTTTTCGCTTCAACTGCACAAGAGGATTTTACACATATGGAGGAGAGAGGCTCCCAATTTTATGACAATAACTCAAATGCATTTGCCTTGCAGTCCGTATCAGAGGTATACATAGTAGGAAATGACATCAATACTGAGGGACAAACTTCAGGATTGGCAATAAAAATTAGGGAAGGAAATGGAGTTACTGTTGTTGAGGACAATTCCATTAGTGGTAGTGTTGAAGTACGATATGGATTAGCAATTTCCTATCGTAAAAATGCTACGGTTGAGAATAACACAATAACTGGAATAGGTCATATACCACCTATAACGGAATCTGCTGCAATTTCACTTTCTTATATTGATAACTTGCTAGTTGAAGGCAATGAGGTATATGATAATACTGACGCTTTTGGGATAATGATAATGGGATGTCCAGGTGCTCAGGTTATGTCAAACACTGTAAGCGGACACATTAGGAATATTGATCTTAGCGAATCTACGGGTGGATTACTGGAATCCAATATATGCTCACATGCTACCGAATCAAGTATTTATGTTACTAATTCACAAGCTCTCACATTATGTAGTAATTCATGTTACTACGATGAGGATGGAATTACTTTATCAAGTACTGAGATGATGTTAGAAATGAACGATAATTCCATGAGTCATTGCGGGCGTGGGCTGGTGTACAAGCAGGACGTATTGGCGAATCCACAGGAGAATAAAGGGAACTATTTTCTTTTAAATACTCTTGGAGCAGAATATGAAGATCAGTCAAATGAGTTTGTTATTTCAGCTTCAAAATATATTGTTAGAGATCTTTCGACAGAATTCCCATCACATGAACCAGAAGCATGGTTTGAAAATACTGGAACTTCAGCATTGGATTGCACACCAATGGGTCCTGTTCCACCGGAAGGGATCAAGTCTGATGTTAGCAGGCTCATTGCAGGTGTAAATGATCTTTATCCTGATGGGAAAGTAACTAATGATTTCATGATTGCCTTAGAACTAATAGCTGCCCAACCGCACTTTTTAGAGTCTAAGGAAATTGAAGATTTTAATGATCTCTATAGTGGCTCAGATTTGGACTTACTACCTATGATTGATAACATTTCCTCCATAAGAGAATCATTCCCAGAATCTACTCCAGTTATTGAAATTGGGGAAGAAGGATTCCTGGCTGATGATCTTTCTGAACATTTTGATTATCTTGATGACATGCAGGAAGATTATGAAGATCTGGTGTCAGATGAAGTAACTGCAATACGAGGACTCATCACTGGGGTTGAAGGTTTGGATCCGGCTAACACTTATGAGGAAAACTATCAGTTCGCCATTCTCAAATATCTGAGTCTTTTGGTAGGAGATGATCTGTCCGGTGGGGACGAAGATGACATAGTTGATCTTGCAGAGGGATGTATTGCCGATGACGGTCCTGGTATTTATGTAGCTCAGATCATCGCATCATCTGAAGGACTCAGTTATACAAAAGCCACCAGTTGCACACCAGTGCATTCCAGATCAAGTGATGATAAGCCAATAGAAAATGGTGCTTATGATGTCTCTTTTTATCCAAACCCAGCAAGTAATTATTTGACATTGCCAACTGCTTTGGATGATGCTTTTGTAAAAATTTACGATATTGTTGGACATTTGATTTTTTACGAAACGAATGTTTCCGGAAAGAGGATAGACATAAGCAAATTGCATACAGGAATTTATTTTCTTCAGATTGAAGGGAATAAAGATAAAGTCAGGTTTGCAAAATTATAATTCATCGTCTATAATGATTTATACTTAAGGACAATGATCAGTAGAATAATTATAATGGTATGCTGTCAGATGACAGCATACCATTGTCTTTGTCAAAAATATGATTATAATTATATCAATCGTTCAAGTCCACTTGGGAGTGCAGTAGGCATTACCTATATTGATTCAATAAGTGATCTTAAAATAAATATTTTCAGTTGGGATGGGACTATATCCGGCTCACCCGTTTTGTCTGATAAGGATGGACAATTCCTCGGATATTGTAATAGTAGAAATCTTTATGATTCAATCGGCCGTGTTGCCATCAATGGTGATAGTATGGCGGTTGGATTTTTTCAAAATTATTTATTCCAATTTCTACCTCAGAATGAAGGTCTTGGAAACAGGGGTAATTGTGCATTTATTCCAATCAGTGATTCAATTTTATATCTTTTTTATGCGAGCGCTGAACTGTGGGTTGGGGCTCCGAATTTCGCTGTAAATTTTATGGAAAAAGGACAAAAACTTACTTCTTATTCTGATGGATTGTATTTGACGAAAGTCCGTCTGAATGCCAATCATAGACTTTATATTCTTCCTTCAGAAAAACATATTTTGCTTTTAGATGATCTATTCCAATTCCAAAGTCTAATGTTGTGTAAACGAGCCAATGGATTAGATTGGTGGTTGATAATTCCGAAAGCACTCAATAGCAAAGCTTCAAGGTTATTAATACATCCTGATGGTGAAATTGAACTTATGGATGATATTGAATTTTCAGACCAATATTGGCGTGTACGTTCCGCGTCAAGTTTTGCATTTAGTCCGGACGGTTCCCATTTAGCCAGATTGATTGTAAGATCAGATACAATGTTTGAACATATTTTTGAGCTATTTACATTTAACAGATGCGAAGGGTCTGTACATCGTATTCTGCTGGATTCTTTTCCACTCACACCAAGATTTTCGAGTAGTGGTGATGTGGAGTTTTCTGAAAGTGGAAGATTCCTTTATATCGCTATCGGTGAGATCATACTTCAAATGGATATTGAAGACCCCGACTTTTTTGTACATCGGGATACAATTGCTCAATGGGATGGATTTTTATATACATTTCTCGCACCACTTTTTGATGGAATGTGGCGTCTTCCAAACGGAAAAATTCTGGTTAATTCCGCTGTATCTACCCCCTATATGCACTATATCAATAAGCCAGATTTACCCGGAGCAGAATGCATGTTTCAACAACGCGCTATTATGCTTCCGGTTGATCCGTTAAATGAACCATATGGAGTTGATATTGAAGCATTACCGAACTTTCCTCCTTTCAGAATGAAAGCTCTTGCAGAACCATGCTCAAATTCGATAACCGGAGAAAAGCCCGAGGCTTCAATAATTCTTTTTCCAAATCCAGGAGATGAAACAGTGACACTGTCCAATGCTTCGGGCTATGATGTCAATGTTTTCAATGCGCAAGGTCAGAGATGTCTTCAGTTTAAGGTGCCATTTGATGAAGAGATATTTCAAATCTCTCTTGATGCTCAGGCACCGGGCGTTTATTTTTTTATATTAAGAGATGAAACAGGGCAATTTGTAGTTGAGAGGAAATTTGTTAAACTCTGATTGATATATAATGATGTAGTGACTTAGTTATTTGCAAAGGCAAATCAGGATTTTACTTTCATTCTCTATTAATTTGGTACAAAACATGTTTGCCTTAAATATATTTTTAGGCCTTCTATTGGATTTGTCTTAAACAAATCTAGACCTGAGTAACAGGTTTTCCTGAAACATGAATCGAAACAGGTTTTCCTGAAACATGAAACAAAACAGGTTTTCCTGAAACATGAATCGCAACAGGTTTTCCTGAAACATGAAACATAACAGGTTTTCCTGAAACATGAATCATAACAGGTTTTCCTGAAACATGAATCCTAACAGATTTTCCTGAAATATTTCGACTTGCCCCTTGACTTTTTCTCCCTCACCCCCTATATTTGTCAAACCAGTTATTTATTTTATTCCTTCACAGTTGTAAAACAATTCATGCCATGTCACTTTCAAAAGCTCATCTGTACAGCCCTGCTGATCAATTGATCAGCTTCTACTCTCTTTTTATGATTCATCCCACTCGCCTGGATATTGTGCGCGACCTCAATTCAAACGGGCCACAAAACGTTCATCAGATCGCCATCCGCCACCCCCTGAGCCTGTCCGCTATTTCTCAACATCTGGAAATTCTCAGCGAAAGGGATTTAGTGAATTTTAATCCCCAATATCCCTATCTTATTTATGGTGTAAACAGACCAAAATTGGATATAGCCAAATCCACTATCTTCAATTATTTAAATTCAATCTGATAATTTCATTTTTATCAACTGAGCTTTATTATTATGAGGAGCATTGACAAACCGTTGTGTCAATGCTCCTGAAGAATTGTATTCCACTAGAAAAATTAAGCTCATTTTCTCACTCCGCCCCAATCGCAATAATCTTATACGAGGTCGCCCCGATGGTGAAGTCGTATGGAGTATAATTTCCAAGAACAAGTGTGCAACCCGTAGTGGTCACATCCTCTACAGTCATAGAGAGTCCCTTGATAGTACCACTTATCAGATTACCGATGGTAACAATAGGGGGTGAAGAAAACGCTGTTCCAAACGTGATGTTTACAAAAATGCCGGAATTAAATTCATTGTAATGCCCTACGGACCCGGCCGGAATATTGGCAGTGAAGATTTCAGTTCTCAATTGCGTTGATGATGAATTTCTTACAATACCCTTATCCACTTTCACCGTAATAGTGCCATCCGTTGTTATATTCCCATTCTTGGCCACCTTTGTGATCACATCTCCAAGATTAGTCTCAAGTTTTAGGAAATCACCCGTCCCAGCATTCCGCACATGGATGATTGGATCCGGATTCGTCAGATTTGTATTGTCACTAAAGATGCTGCTGTTTTTTCCATTGGAGATCAATTCCATAACCGCACGATTGTTATTCGCGTATTTATTTGTGAATACTGCTGCAACAGAATGATTGCCTGTATTTCCTACAGTGCCTGCTACCGCTATTCCATCAAATCCCAACGACTCACCATAGACGCCGACACCATCCGTCATATTGATGCCTGTGACAGCACCGACATCTTCATTGTGTGTGTATCCAATCCCTTTGACTGCAATAGCCTGCGGATTATTACTATTCCCGATACCCAGCACACCCACACCTCCATTGATGCCGCCCCCTGCAATACCCTTCACACCGATTCCATTCGGATCATTGACATCTGCTTGTCCTAGCACACCTATTCCTCCATTGCCGGATGGCCCTGTTTTTCCTCTTATGGCTATTCCATTCGCTGCTGCACTGAAACCATCAATGCCAAGTGTTCCAACTGTATTGACATAAAGTCCGGCATTTGCATTTGTTGATTTTGACAAATTGATTTCCACACCTCTACCCAGACCTTGCTGCTGTACGATCACATCAGATTTAGTTGAATTGGCATTTGGCACCGTAAACAAAGCGGATGTTCCGACCGTAGATGAAACACCAAGGCCAAATCCGGTTCCACTATTTGTGACGTCAACCACATTGCCTGTCTGGCCTGCATTTGACGAATTGATATACAATGTGCTGCCTGTTCCATTATTGCCAAGCGACAATACGGGAAATGCATTTGTTGCATTTGTGTTTTCAAATCGTGCACCGATTCCATTATCACTTCTGCCATACAATGCCATACCTGTACCTTGTGTTACGGCATCAATTGCATTTCCGTTGCCGGTTATTTTACTCATTCGGACTTTTAATCCGGCACCGATACCACTATGTGTGATGTCAACAGCAGGTTTGGCATTGAATGCATTTGAAATATTGAATTGACCCAACAGACCCTGGCCTACAGTCGATGCATTGAATGTGGTATCTGTATTGGTAGCAGAAGTTGTTAAGAATGTTCCGGCTTTTCCAAGCGTGCTGATGGATGTACCCATGATACCGGAGCCACTATTCTGCACTTCACCGAGCACACCTACACCACCTGCATTCGCATGCGAACCTTTGACACCCGCGAATCCCGCCGTCGTGCTATAGCCATATACGCCATGATTAATAAATGAAAGTCCAAATACACCGATACCTGTATTACTTGTCCCTACGACACCGAGGCCATTCGAATTATCCCCCCATATGCCCATTGTACCAGCTGGTGTGATTCCACTTCCTGTCATTCCGCTTTTGCCGTAGATAGCGCTTGCGCCTGAAGTTGTATTCATATTCGTGATCCCGAATAATTTTGTCGCACTTCCAAAGGAAACATTGTATGGCAAAAACAACGAGTCATTTCTACCTCTCCATTGATTGTTCAGCGCATCCCATTTTAATATTTGTTTATCAAAAGGCACACCGAAGGCAACATCCAGGTTTTGAATTTTTGCAACATTTGGATTTGGATACGTACCGGAAAGATCACCACCTGCCGGCCCTATAGGAACGATAGGTGTACCGCTATGCAGAATTTCTTTCCATATGCCGCCGAATGCAAACCAAAAACTATGCGAATCAATATCATAGACCAACAAGCCTTCTGATGGAGAAATAATAGAAATTCTTTCATTGGTTCTCAGTCGTGGCACCAATACGCCTTTGCTGTGACTTGAGACATCAAGCATAGCATTTGGATCTGCTGTTAATCCATTGTCGTTGACGGATACACCTTGTGCAAATCCTGCAGCGATGCTGAGAAAAAAGATAAGGATAGCGAAGAAATTTTTCATTGGTTGTTATTTTATGCTGTGAAAGTAAAATGGCACGTAACTCTACTTCATGAATTCTTATTTAAAGGCTTTTCCTAACAAGCGAACGGAAAAGAAGAAGGGGATTGAGCTCATGATTGGGGAAATCATATTCGCTCGCTTGCCAATATTTGAATCCAAAATCTAATAATGCTGATCATGCGAGGAGTAGGGAGACGTATAAAATACAGTGTGCACTATACACACATGGTCATCGTCTATCCCCTGGATGGTGAAGTTTATATAACGGATATATTTTCTTGTTTGAAATAAAAAACCAGGCAGAGAATTTCAGGAAATTGAGCTGGAAATAAAATACAAAAGACAGACCGGAGTCTGTCCATTGAAAGGGATTATGTAGGATCTAAAGAACTATTTCATGGATCTCAATCCTTTGGCGTCAGGATTAAAGCTTCGAGCTTTTCAATGCGTTGAGTCAGGGCATCATTTTCTGATTTCAGTGTTGCGAATTCTGCATTTAGTTTCTGATTTAATTCCTGTGTTGCTTTTACCAGGGGCATCACGAAATCAGAATATCGAAGAGAATATAATTCATCAGGATTGGCGGGCTTTTGAACTCCGCTGAAGTCATATCCTGCATCTTTTGCAGCTTGTTCGACTTCCTGTGCAAGAAATCCGGTCATTCGGACGTTCTCCAGATCATATTTGCCTTCCCAATCCGCATCTTCTTTATTTTTATCCTTGTATACCATAGCATTCTCTCTGTGAATATTAAGATTGTATGTGACAGGCCGAAGTTTAGTGATGAATGAAAGACCGGGAACATTTTCAGTTACGTTGTCCTTGATACGTGCATCGCTGTAGGTGCTGAATCCAATCTGTCCGGCAATCACACTTACGCTTGTATTTCCAATTTCGATGCGATTGCTTACGTCTACGATTCCTCCTGAATTGTACCCTAAACAAGTAGTATTACTAACTGAGGAAAGATCGAAACTGGCATCCATTCCTACTGCTGTGTTGTAATTTCCTGAAATGTTATGAGTCAATGCATTGTTACCCATGGCCGTATTGCCAGATCCTCCCTGATTGTCATGAAGTGCCAATCCACCGTTAGCCGTATTACTACCCCCGGTAGTACTACTCAAAAGGGCATCCGTTCCGGTTGCAGTATTTAAAGTTCCGGTGGTATTGGACGAAAGAGAATTAGAGCCATTTGATGTATTCCAGGATCCGCCGGTATTGGCAAACATCGCATTCGATCCATTTGCGGTATTTTCTTTCCCGGTTGCGTTAGAATAAAGTGCTTTAAATCCTATAGCCGTGTTATTCGTTCCACTCGCTAATTGTCCTGGTTGATTGAGGTATAACGCTCTATACCCAATGACCACATTATTGCTATTATAAGGCACATTGCTATTAGCATAACTTTGGCTGGAAAGTGCTTCGGTGCCTATAGCCACATTTTGCTGGGCGTATGTATTGCCTTGTAAAGCCCTAAACCCCAGTGCTGAGTTATTGGAAGCGGTGACATTGTTTATTAATGCCTCTGAGCCAACAGCTGAATTGTAATTTCCTGAAGTGTTGTGTTGTAGTGCAGTTTGACCCAGTGATGTGTTATTAATGCCGGAAGAATTAGCTTCCATTACCTGAGCACCTATAGCCGTATTGAAATCCCCGTTATTAGCAGTCATAGCTGAGGTGCCAAGGGCCGTATTTTGTGTACCATTACTATTTGAGGACAATGCATTGGTACCTACAGCTGTGTTGTAGTATCCGAATGTATTTGACTTCAGTGATTGGAAGCCAGTAGCTGTATTTGAATAACCATTTGTGTTAGAAGAACCTGATTCGTTTCCAAAAAATGAATTGCCCTTTCCGGATGTTGAGACATTATATCTTCCGCTATTTCGACCTAAAAAAATATTTGTCGTATCATCAGCGCTAATCCAAATCAGGTCTTTGCCTAAAAAGTTCCTGATTTTTAAAAGAGGGTTCGCATTACTTTGCGTGTTACTTCCTTCGATGATCAACTGACTAGCATTTGCTGACCCTTTAATATGGAGTTTAGCGGATGGGTTTATGAGTCCGATTCCTACATTTTGCGCAAAGGTAGTTGCGTATAACAGTACAAATGTTGATATGTACAAATACAGGTAGAGTTTATTTTTCATAAGTATTTATTGACGTATCAGAATGAAGGAATTAAAAAATTAGTTTTTCCAAATTTATTGATGGTAAAATTACAGGTGCGACCTTGCCACTTGTCGGAATTAAGACTTTAAGGTGATTCTTAATTATTATACGGAAAGGAAGATTCTAAAAAACAAAAAGCGCTCGAAAAGAAGTTGTAAAGGACATAAAAAATTATTTCGGAGAAACCTGCACTTTTCAGGGGCAGAAGGTTCTGCTGCAACATTGTTTCATAATGATTGTTGACTCTTTTCATTGTATTGACCAGTGAAATGGAGCGGTCAGCCACATTTTTAGGAAAGCCTGGGAAATTCACAAAAAGTAAAATGAATGGGAACTAAAACAAATGATCAGGCAATCCGACAACCTCTTTATGTTAAAGCCTCGCTTATCCTGATTGGGGTATTTGTATTTATCAACATGCTTTCTATTGGCGAGAGCATCATTGTTCCGCTGTTGTTTGCGGCTATCCTGTCCATTTTGCTGAGCGGGGTGGTGGATGCACTTGTCAAGATTAAAGTGAACAGAATAGTGGCCATTGCCGGGACCATTATTGTAGCAGTACTGATCGGTGGGTTATTTACGGTCTGGATATCCTCGAAAGCTACTTTGCTGGTTGATGCCTTTCCGGCCCTTGTAGAGAAATTTGATAGAATGCAGGCAGAAATTGTTTCATGGATATCATGGAATGTGAGTATTGATGCCGTAAAAATAAATGCCTGGATCAACAGTTCTCGCGCTGATCTGATGAATGCTGGTGGGGGTAAAATAGGAAGCACACTTCTATCTGTGGGTGGATTGGTTGGCACGCTATTGTTATTGCCGGTATATATATTTCTTTTGCTTTATTATCAGCCGATCATCATGGAATTTTTTCATCGGATGGCCGGACCGGATAAAGAGGAAGAAGTGAATATCATACTGGGATCTACAAAAGATATCCTCAAAGGATACTTTGCGGGATTGCTTATTGAATTGGTGATAGTCGCGATACTCGATGCAATTGGTTTACTTATCCTGGGCATTCAATTTGCCATCATCATAGGTATTCTTGGCGCTTTACTCAATATGATTCCTTATATCGGTGGTGCGATTACACTTGTAGGTACGATACTGATTGCTTTATTGACCAAGGATGATTCGATCTATGCATTATATGTAGCCTTGTTGTTTTTTGCAGTGCAGATTATTGACAATAATTTTATCATGCCTAAAATCGTGGGCTCTAAAGTCAAGATCAATGCACTGGTGGCTATTATTGTAGTCATCGCCGGCGGTTACCTGTGGGGAGTTGCCGGAATGTTTTTAGCAATACCCATCACGGCCCTTATCAAAGTTATTTTTGATCGCATCCCGATTTTAGAACCATGGGGTTTCGTTTTAGGCGACACCATGCCACCGATGGTAAAGATTAAATTGCCGAGGAAGAGAAAAGTTTTGTAAGGCGGAAGAGGCGGAAGAGGCGGAAAAGGCAGAAAAGGCAGAAAAGGCAGAAAAGGCAGAAAAGGCAGAAAGGGCGGAAAGGGCGGAAGGGGCAGAAGAGGCGGAAGGGGCAGAAGAGGCGGAAAGGGCGGAAGAGGCAGAAGAGGCAGAAGAGGCGGAAGGGGCGGGAAGGGCAGAAGAGGCAGAAGAGGCAGAAGAGGCGGAAGAGGCGGAAGAGGCGGAAGAGGCGGGAAGGGCAGAAGAGGCAGAATGCGCCCCGGTCTGAAAATTAGATGGGGTATTTTTTTCGATGTGACGTTCTATTTTTTCTATATGGTTTTGTGGTGAACCTTTTTACTTAACTTATTCAATTTCACTTCCAATGGTGAGGCTAAAATTGACAGATTGTCATGATGATCATGATCTGAAGTAGTCATGATTTGTAATAGCTGGAATTTGCGATTACATCATCGCTAATTTGAGATTCGAATCATCTGACAAAAGCAATCTCTTTTCCCAGCCCCTCATTTGGTTGTTTAAAAGCGGATTGGAAAGAAATATTGATTTTCAAATCTGTCACGTTAAATTTCACCTTAGAAGCGATGTCTGGTTCAATAAATCCTAACTACCTCACATGATTTGATATTCCCCATTTGACGTTAGTATTCACAATTTTAACATTTCCTTCTTAATTCTTTATTCAAGATTCGGAATTTCTCTTCCTCCCTTTCCTCCCTTTCTGCCTCTTCCTCCCTTTCCTCCCTTTCTGCCTCTTCCTCCCTTTCCTCCCTTTCTGCCTCTTCCTCCCTTTCCTCCTCTTCCGCCTCTTCCGCCTCTTCCTCCCTTTCCTCCCTTTCCTCCCTTTCCTCCTCTTCCGCCTCTTCCTCCCTTTCCGCCCTTTCCGCCCTTTCCTCCCTTTCCTCCTCTTCCGCCTTTCTACATCATCACCTTTACCTCATGTCCCTGCCAGTCATCATCCAATAGCACGATTCCATTTTCTACTTTCACCCCATCCACCGTGATGGTCATTCCTTCTGTTCCGTTTTGCAATTGCATGATTTCAATGTCGTACGTCGTGTCCTTGAATTTGTATTTTATTTTAAGAGAGTTCCACTCCTCAGGCAGACATGGTTTGAAGCGCAGCGTATTTCCTTCGCGTTGAAGACCGATAAATGATTCAATGATCAACTGGTACATCCATCCTGCAGATCCTGTATACCACGTCCATCCACCTCGTCCGGAATGTTGTGATACGGCATACACATCGGCAGCCATGACATACGGTTCTACTTTATATCTTGCGATTTTTTCAACAGTATCTCCATGATGGACAGGGTTGATCATCTGTATCAACTCCCATGTCCTCTTCCGGTCACCCAATGAAGCAAATCCGATGATCATCCAGATTGCCGCATGTGTATACTGTCCTCCATTCTCACGCACACCGGGTACATATCCTTTGATATACCCCGGATTCAAATCAGATTTGTCAAACGGCGGATCAAAAAGCTGAATGAGTCCATCGTCCTTGCTTACCAATCGTTGATCAGCTGCATTCATCCCCATTCGAACTCTCGATGCTTCACCTGCACCTGACAACTCAGCCCAACTCTGAACAATTGAATCAATCTTACATTCTTCATTAAGTTTAGACCCAAGTGGTGTACCATCATCAAAATAAGCGCGTCGATACCATTCACCATCCCACGCGTTCAATTCAATGCTCTTCTTCAGTTCAATTGCTATTGCTTCCAGACGATTGATAAACGTAGTATCCTCTTTTATTTTTGCGATTTTACAAAATCGATTGATCGTATCATAAAGGAAAAAAGCAAGCCATATACTTTCACCCTTACCTTCACTGCCTACTCTGTCCATTCCATCATTCCAGTCACCCGTTCCGATCAGCGGTAGGCCATGCTCGCCAAATTGAAATCCATGTTCTATGGCCATGACGCAGTGCTCATATAGACTCGCAGTATTTCCCGAACGAATAGGCAGGTCATAGACAGAGTGTTCATCCTCATTAAGCGCCCGACTCTCCAGGAATCCTATAGTTTCATCAAGGATTGCGGCATCGCCGGTAGCTATTACATATCGGCTGGTCACAAATGGCAACCACAAATAATCATCCGAGCACTTTGTCCGTACGCCTCTTCCCATCGGCGGATGCCACCAATGTTGTACATCACCTTCCATAAATTGTCGTGAGGCACACAGTAGTATTTGATCATGGGCGAGTATGGGTTCAGTGTGCAGTATCGACATCACATCCTGCAATTGATCCCTGAACCCAAATGCACCTCCTGATTGATAGTATCCACTACGCGCCCAAAGACGACATGCTATTGTCTGGTAGTTGAGCCAACCATTCGATAAATTATTTAAGGCTTTGTCAGGTGATTCGATCTGGATAACAGACAAAGTTTTCTGCCAGTATTTTTTTACTTTTTCAAGTGATTGTTTTGCAGCAGATTTGCCTCTGAACAACCTGATAAGATTTGCTGTATCATTCGCATTGGCACCTGTTCCAAGACGGAATATGATTTCGCGTTCTTCTCCATCTTCAAGTACGCATTCGACCTGGATGACAGCGCAGGGATCAAGTGCTGCTCCTGTTTTCCCCGAGAGTTTTGTTTTGCCCATGGCTTCCGGACTTTTCAATGTGCCATTGCGACCTATAAATTCTTCCCTGTCTGTCGTAATTGTTTTCGATGTGTCATCAACATCAAAAAATGCAATCCGTTTTCCTAGCTCAGTGTTATATGAATTTCTGGCGAGGATAGCACCGCTGTTTAATTCAAGTTCTGTCACGACATACATCATTGTTTTCGATCGAAGATCACCTAATACCCATTCAACATACCCCGTGGCTGAAAGCCGGCGTCTTCTTCCGGAATGATTCCGCAATTTGATGATTGTAAATTTGACCGGTTTGTCAATGTCTACAAAGACAACCATCTCAGAATTAATCCCATCCTCATTATGTTCAAATACACTGTACCCAAAACCATGTCTTGTCGTATAGATTGATTTCCCCCGTGCAGGCAGAGGGGCCGGGGACCAGAATCGTCCTGACTCCTCATCCCGTATATAAAAATTCTCACCGCCATTATCAATCACCGGATCATTCGTCCATGGTGTAAGCCGGAGTTCATGTGCATTTTCATGCCATGTATAGGACTGACCACTTTCTGATATGACACTTCCAAAATGTTTGTTGGCCAAAATATTTGACCAGGGAGCTGGTGTCATTTGAGATGGCAACGTATTGATGATATACTCTTTTCCGTCAGCAGAAAAACCTCCGGTACCATTATAAAATTGCAAACCTGTACGGGGTATAAATGATGATTCAATCAATGGATATGTTTTCGACGGGATGAAATTAGGCAATACACCTCTTAGCTTTGTTCTGCGATTGAGTTGTCCTTCAAGCGTTCCTAATTTGTCGGAAATAATAACCCGCGCTACCGTTTGAAAAAGGATGCGGTCTTCATTGGATATCTGATCTGTAGTCCGTATATAGATTCCACCTGGCTTATCCTGCAGATCGGAAGATATACCTGGTGCAATGAGTGCAAGGATCTGATTTTGCAATACCTGTCTGTATCCACCATGATCCTCATTCCAGATGACCAGGTCAACAATGAGACCTTTCAATCGCCAGTATGCATGTGCACGTACGAGCTGTTGTACTAATTCAATATTTGTATTGTTTTCAATTTGCAACAATACAATAGGTAAGTCACCTGAGACGGAATAGCTCCACAATCCTGACTGTCCCCGTTGATTTTTTACTATTGTCGCCGCATCTGCCCGCAACGAAGAATTAGAATAAATAATCGAACTGGCAAGGCGGCCAAACAAATGTGAATCGGTTTCTGTCGAATTGATTTGTCTCAATATCACCTGACTGTGTGTCCATGCCAGTTCAAAAGCGCGATCGATCATGTGGCGTTCCTGGTATTTTTCGATAAGACCAGTACATGTATCTTTTGTATCCGCTATCCCATAGACCATATCAACAGTGACGGATTCAAAAGGCTTCAGATTAATCCTGTAGCGCACTGCTACTATTGGATCAAGCACGGATCCTTCAGATCCAGAAAGTTCATTGCTTTGCTCCATCGCAATCGGTTCATCAATGGTATGACCTCGTCCGATAAATTTATCTCTGCTCGTTTCATAACCGATATATTCCACTTCTGCACCATGCGCTTTCATCAGATGAAACATCCATGGTGGATGTTCTTCAACGGATCGGGGTCGCCTGGTGCACATGATCGCATGACGCTGAGGTAAAATTTCCGTTTGCACAAACAGGTTACTGAATGCAGGATGCAATGCTTCTGCGATTTGTATGTTCAGAACAACTTCCGCATAGCTCGTGATTTCAATTTGTCTTTTCTTACGCGAACGATTCGTGATATGGATCCTTCGCATTTCGACATCATCTTCGGGCGACACCACGATTTCAGTATGCGTTTCAAAATTGTGATCCTGACGACGAAATTCTACACGACCCTGTGAGAAAATGACTTCATAGGTATCCGCTATTTTAAGTGAAGGCTGATGTGATGTTGACCAGAAATCATTTGTCTCAAGATCTTTTATAAAACAATACGTTCCCCAATTGTCACATGTGCTGTCTTCTCGCCAGCGGGTAACGGCCAGATCATTCCAGCGACTATAACCACTGCCTGAATTATTGACCATGACATGATACCGGCCATTTGACAACAATTGAACTTCAGGTACAGGCGTGTTGGATGTATTGACGACATGTAATTGCGGGGTGTCAGCCACTGCGGCGACATCCGGTGTTTCTATGGTGGGTGAATAGAATGTCGTGACCTGTGGGATTTTTTCCTGGAGCAATAATATTGTGGCTTGAAATTGTGGTTCAGCTTCGAATCTTTTTTGCATGGGCTGATTTCGCAATGTATAATCGAGTGACAAAAGACTCATGCCCTGATGATGTGCCATGTACGATTTGATGATGACTTCTGACAGTCCGCGTGGCATTCGTGCAGGCGTGTAGTCAACAGCTTCATAGAATCCCCATCTGCCTTCATATCCTTTTGTTTTCATGTCCAGCAGATTTTGACAGGACTCTTCAGTCTCGATCATCAATGCCATCACTGTTGCATAAGGCGCGATCACAATGTCATCACCCAACCCGCGTTTGAATCCTAAACCCGGTACGCCAAATGCACGATATTGATAGTCGAGATTTGCGGCAACCATGTTGTACCCTGATTCTGATATACCCCAGGGGTGCCCACGTTTTTTACCATATTCGATTTGCCGTTTTACGGATGCTTTCAGCGTCTGATCCAAAAGTGTGTTTTCAAAAGAAGGCATCACTAAATTGGGCATCAGGTATTCAAACATTGAACCACTCCAGGAGAGAAGCACAGGATCTGAACCCGGATTTGTCAATTGACGACCCAATGCAAACCAACTTTCCTGTGGAATTTTTCCCTGCGCTATAGCGACGAATATTCCCAGTCGCGCTTCTGATCCGAGCAAATCGTAAGCGCCGGGATCTTTACGGTGTTCTTCGACATTGTAACCGATAGATAGCAGGTGTTGTGTTTTGTCATAAAGAAATTCATAATCATAATCAGATAATTCAACGCATAGCTGAGCCAGCTGATTGATCGCTACCATCCGGACTTTAGCCATATGTGCACTTTGGATCACCGCAGCGCGAAGGGAATCAAGCCATTGTTTTTCAGCTGGAGTATTATCCTCTTCATATCCGTTTTGAATCTGATCCAGTACCTTACGATCTATGACGGATAAATCAGTGAGGGAGGGTATATTATTTAATTGTTCTTTTATCGCTGACCATTTTTCAGGTGCATCAGTAAGATTAATCCATGTGGCCAGCGATTTGATTTCTTCAAGCGCAACTGCACATTGAGACTCAAGCGCCAACACCCACCACAATAGCTCATTGTTTGTATTTTCCGATAACACATCAGATAATTCATTCGCCAGATTGCTCAATTTCTCAAGACTAATTTTTATACCCGTGAGTGAATCCGGTGGTGATAGGCATACAGACCGGATGTAGTCAAGGAATTTTTCAGGTTTACTTTTATCCATGACAAGATCGGACAGAATCTCCGCCGTATCCCTTATACCGGTAAATGTGATTGTTCTAAAAACAGGCTGATGATTAAGTTCAAGGAATCCTTGTTTTAAGGTTAATAAGTGTGCAGCCAGATTTCCACTATCCACTGTTGAAATATATTTCGGAGGAAGAGGATTCAATGAACTGGTATCATACCAATTGAAGAAATGACCCTTGTACCTTTCAAGGGATTGCATTGTATGCAATGTATGGGTACTCCGGATGAGTAACTGACCGGCAGTGAGATAGCCTAAGTCATAAGCGGATAGATTTGATAAAAGTGAAATACCCATGTTCGTAGGCGAAGTACGATGCGCCACTTTTGGCAACGGAATTTCCTGGAAATTGTCAGGTGGTAGCCAATTGTCCTCGACGCCAACAAAGTTTTCAAAATAGGCCCATGTTTTGCGAGCCAGTTTTTGGAGGAACAAATTTTGCTGAACTGAAAGCGTAACTTTTCTAGCAGACAATGGCTGACTGACAAACCATGCTACAATCGGAGAGATCATCCAGAGGATCAATATGGGACTTGCGATGATAAAGGAAGATATTGAGTAGCTGATCAGCAGTTCAAATACGATCACACCCAGAAATGGCCCCAACCACATTTTTGAAAAATAATCAATAAGGCTTTTATCCTTCTTTCCTGCATTGCTGACGGACGGATCCCACTCAAGTAGGTTCTTATGACTGATGATCATCCGCCAGTTGGTCCTGATGATCGCATCAAGATTGATGTACGTTTCATAAGGAAGCGTGATGATGGTAAATACATGCTGGATAAACTGGCCTGCCAGGTTTTCGAACAATACGGTGGCATAACTCCAGAATAACTGATCAGAAGGTTTTTTATAAAGACTCCACAGAAAAGCCAGAATGGATGTGGGGATGATAATTCCAATCACACTGATCGTCCAAAACCATGGTGAATCTGATATGAACCATGCAAATAAAAGCAGAATGAGAAATGCCGGATGTACTAAACTTCGTCTGAGATTGTCAAATATTTTCCAACGCGATAATGCAGAAAGCGGGTTTTTTTTGCTGTGCTTTGCCGGTCCGGGTACACGTGGAAAAAGCCACTTGCCGATCTGCCAGTCACCTCTGATCCATCGGTGACGACGTTTCATATCTACCAGATAACTTTCAGGATAATCTTCATAGAGTTGTACATCACTGATCAATCCTGATCGGGCATGACAACCTTCAAGCAGATCATGACTAAGTATTCTGTTTTCCGGAAAGCGGTCATTCAGGGCGCACTCAAAGGCATCAACTTCATAGATACCTTTTCCGATAAAAGAACCTTCCTGCAATAGATCCTGGTACACATCAGATACAGATCGTGTATATGGATCAATGCCCGGATCATTGCCATGCATTTTAACATAGAGTGTGCTTATGGCGCGGGGCAGGCTGACCGCTAATCTTGGCTGAAGAATTCCATAGCCATTTGTAACCCGTTGTTTAATGGCATCGAAATGGGGTTGATTTAACGGATGCGAAATCGTGGCGATCATTTTCCATGCGGCATCCCTCGGCAATTGTGTATCACTGTCAAGTGTAATCACATAGTTGACACCATGAAGCACCTCTTCATCGCCGGCTATCAACATATAATTATCTTTTGAACGGCCGCGCAGAAATTCATTAAACTGACTTAGTTTTCCCCGTTTACGTTCATACCCCATCCATATTTTATCGGCATCATTCCAGAGACGAGGGCGATGAAAAAGGAAGAAAATATCATTTTGCTCCCGTTTATATTTTTTATTGAGCTCTTCTATCCTCTTTTTTGCATAGTCCAGAACATCGTTGTCTCCGGGTAAATGTTCGGCAGCAGCGTCACGGAAATCGGTCAGCAATGCATAATAAAGATTTACGTCTTTATTGGCAATGTAACGCACCTCCATTGTTTCCATCAGGTTCTCCAATTCATCATTCGAATTGAGTAGGGTGGGAACTACGACTACCGTTCTTGATTCCGGAGGAATGCCATCGACATAATTCATGCGGGGCAGAAAATGTGGCTCGATGATGATGGTCACCAACCAATTGACAAGCGAGATCGCGAGATAACTGGTGCCAAAAAGAGAAACAAATCCAATTCCAATGATCCAACCGAGAGGCAATCCATCATGAATGTTTCTATCCAATAAGATACCGGTAAACAATATTGTAAGCAGAGTACTGCAACCTGCATAGAAAAAAAATGGCAAGTTTTGAAGCGTCCTTTTTAATTTCTCCCTTGTACTCAGGACCATTCCGGCTTCTTTCTCCGTGACCTGTGCACCTTCTCCTGAAAGATAGAATCCTACATGGGACTTCCGTCGGTCGGAAGGATTTCTATCGGCACTTTGTTTTGCTGAGTTTATCGCAATAGTAGCTACTTCGAGTTCAGTTTTTATACTGCTCTTCGCTATGCTCTCGATGATATGACGATAATGATCACGTGTATGAAAATCCATTTTTGCATACACATCTTCCGTATTGTTACGCAATGCTTTTTCAACGACACTGCTCTGTTCTACAAATTCACGCCAGTCGGTCGTGTTGAGAAATCGCAAACTCCCGATACTGTTGCTCATAGAGACCTGCTCCCCTGCTTGTTTTTGTGTTTCAGCATGGATAAGACCATTACTGGTCAGACCATTTTCTGAAAGACGTTGCTCAATCCATGTAAGTGGCAATGCTAATGCCGGTCCTTTACCGAGAAGCCGCCTGGTAAGTTCTGCAACAAATGAACTTGTCATCGGTGGATCAGAACGTGCCATGTCGGCAGTAACCACAATAAGACTTTTGGGATCTTTCTCAGCGGTCTCTGTCATGAGATCAGCCCAGTAATCAGCCAGATTCTTATTGATGCGATCGATAGCGATTTGTGCTGCAAGCCTTCTTAGATTTTCAATCAAGGCCAGACGTAGCATGATGGGTATCGCCCATAGCTCACCAAGTTTTAAATCTGTCACTGTTTGATAGCAGTCTACAAAGTTGAACAGGCTTTTGTAATCGACACGACCATCACTATGAGAGATGATTGCAAGCGCGATGTCATACACTCTGGGCAATCCCGTAGATGGCCCTTTCGCGAGCCGTGGCAATGTCTCACTATACCCTTTGGGGAAATGTATTTTTCCGGTATAAATCTGCTCCTCGATCAGATAAAAATTGTCAAGTAGCCATTCTCCGGCAGGGGAGACAAGATTGTTCTGTCTTGCCGATTCTGTCAGTAGGTTGTGTACTTCGAGCAGTACATCTTTATTTTCTTCCAGTCGTTTGAGGAGTTGATCAGTAGTTGTACCTGTACTTAATACATGCGATTTCGCCAGTGTGATCGCATATTGTTCAAGTTGTTCGGTACTGAACAATTCGGCTCGAAGAGGTGATTTTTCATTTGCATATTTCCGCATCAGGTTGTCACCCAAAAATGGAATCCTGATTTGGGATAGAAATTCTTGTATTGGGTTTCCTGTCACGTTATAAATTTAGGTTTGAAGTTGTCATGGCATGTTTTAATCAACAGGAACATATGTACAGGCGGCCCTGAGGGAGTGAGCCCATTGAATATATTATAACAAGACAATCCGAAGGATAGAATTGTTTGACCATCAGGGCTTAAAGTAAAAAAAAGGTATTTGGACTTTACCGCCTTAAGGGCGAGCGTATATGCGATTTTATTCATCAAACTACATATCTTACATTTTACATGTTATTCATTTCAACACCTATAGGGGCTTCAATCATTTTGATTTTATTGTTAGGATCATGGTGGTGGATTTTCTTCAGAAAGAAAAAAGCAAAGACTTCCACTTTCCCGGAAGCCTGGCATTCTATTCTTACAAATAAAGTAACCTTCTATCGCCAACTTTCAGCCCCTGAACGAGCCCGATTCGAAGAAAATGTATTGCGGTTTTTAAATGATATTCAAATTACTGGCGTGCATGTCGATATCGACGATACGGACAGGCTACTCGTAGCGGCAAGCGCAGTGATCCCTTTGTTTGGCTTTCCGGGCTGGCATTATCGCAATCTCAACGAAGTGCTGCTTTATGAAGGCACCTTTAACCCTGAATACGAAACACAGAAAGGCGAGGACATCAACACACTCGGCATGGTTGGCGAAGGAAGTATGAATCGTATGATGATATTGTCGAAACCTGCATTGCTTCAGGGTTTTGAAGACAATCACTCCAAACACAATGTGGGAATCCACGAGTTTGTCCATCTGTTGGACAAAGCTGATGGCATGATCGATGGTGTTCCGCAAATGTTTCTGGATCGGCCCTATCTGATACCCTGGATGAAAATGATGCATAGGGAGATTGAAGTGATAAAGGACGGCGCATCTGATATTCCGTTTTATGGTAGCACCAATGAAGCAGAGTTTTTCAGTGTGGTCAGTGAGTATTTTTTTCAAAAACCTGAACAATTGGAAAGCAAACATCCTGAATTATACGCTCTACTTGAGAAAGCCTTCAGGTATCTGCCTGGTTCGAAGGTTATCTGATTTTTGAAAAAGGGTGACTACAATGGTTGAACCATCAAAGTTTGGTCTATTGATGTTGAATGGCTTGAAATGTGGTTTTAAAGGACATTTATGTGGGATTTTCAACTTCTAATTACCCCCTAAACGCAAGTGTGCTACACCTAAGGTGTGCCACACTGTCATAACTCAGGTATAATACACGTAGTTATAAGTGAAAGCATGGTACATTGAAATGACCATTTTTTACTAAAAAATGGAAGAAAAGCAGGCAAAAAATTGAATTTGACTGATCGCTTACATTTCCAAATTTTTTCTATATTTTTTCGTCGTAGTCAGAATTAAATAAAACACCTTTGTCTATGAAGAACATTTGCCATCTCAAAAATCATTTCTCCCTCCTTTGCCTTGGATTCATCATTCTAATATTTTGTGTCAGAGGTGAAAGTCAGCAAAACATAGCCTGGCAAAAAAGCATAGGTACTGCCTACGGAGACGATGCTATTCAGATGTTCAAAGATGATGCAGGGAATATTGTCATCCTGGGTAAAGAAATTCACGAAGACTTCACCGGAAATCCGCGCACATACCTTTTGGTCGCAAAATATGATCTGGACGGAAATGAAATATGGAAGAAGTATCACGATTTGGCGTTTGAGACATTTAGCATACCCGTCGATTATTATTTCGGTCAGCATTTCTACACGGAAGACAATGGTCAGAAATTTATTTCATTCGTGGTCAGCATTGCCCAACGTCATCTTTTGTACAAAATCTATGACGCATCAGGTGATTACTATTCGTACAGCGAAATTAATTCAGGTACATATACTATAGACCGATCAGGTGTGGAGGTTTATGCAAATCAACAATGTTCGTTTGTACAATCCTGTTATGGTCCTGATTCTTTGATCGTCCAAAAGATAAACCCTTTTCCCATTATTGGTTTTGACCCCGTAGCCTGGACATTCGAACTCAAACAAAATATCAGAACCACACCGATCCAGGGTCATTATAATTTCAACAATCAGGACATCACCTCCGACTCTTCCGGCAACGTTTATTTGCTGACTCAGATTGAACGATGGGATTTTCAGTTTTGCACAGATTGTGGGGATGCATTTATTGATGCCCATAGTTATATTTTCAAATTTGATACTTCAGGACAACTTGTTAAAAAGATAAAATTGAAAACAGCCAAAGCCGTTATTTCAAACATGAGATTTGTGGCCAATCATGATGGAAAATTATTAGTACGAATTGATGATGTCAATAGTGCTGTCACCGATGTGATATCATCATTATACTTTCTCAATGATGATCTTACGTTGACACATGAGGTTAACTTCGATAGGCAATATAATATCATCACAGCCGATCAGGATGATAATCTTTTCACCTGCACCAACGTCTATGATGCCAATGATCCGAATATAAAAGGCTTATCGGATGTGCTTGTCTCTAAATTTAACAGCAGTGGTGTGCTTCAGTGGAAATCTTATTTTGGCGGAAGCAGTTTTGATTATCCAAAGGGACTTGTATTGACAAATGATGGTGGTCTTGCCTTTTTTGCAAATACGCTGTCCTCAGATTTTGACATTGCAGAGAATCATGGTGACCAGGATATGTGGCTGGTGAAACTGTCTGAACATGTAACTACCGGAACTCAGGATCAGTCAGGATTTTTCGAAGTAACTATTTTTCCAAATCCATGTAGTGCCATTGTCAATATCAATCCTTTGACAGAACCTATGCACCTCGTCATATATGATCCTGAAGGAAGGGCTGTACTCTACCAAATCGTTGATCCGGTAGATCCAAAAATTAATGTGCAAACATTGACTGCAGGTATCTATTTTATCAAAGGAAAGGATAGAGCCGGAAGAGAATTTATTTCAAAAATCCTGAAATTGTAAGTTGAATAATTCAAGATCACTTTTCCTTTTTTGGATTATCGGTTATTCTTTATGCGTTTCAAGAGAAGCCATTTCTGATTCATTCAGGAATAGATGTTTTATTCTCACTGTTGGTCCCGGGCAAATCGTCTGATGACAATTCATACATGCATTGACCATAGAATGATATGACTCAGCTCGGTTCGTTTCATCAGATTCAAGAAACGAATTCACGGATGATTCATATGCATTTGCAAATGCGGTATAATTGGGCGTGGCTACTTTTTCGGGTTCTGTAGCCTTCGTTGTATGCAATTGATGGTATTTCACATTTACTACCGGTGGTTTACCATCAAGGAGTTGTTGTTTTGTACGCATACCGTCCTCATACATTGCACGCATCAGCAGAGCCAATTCACTGTCCCCATTTGGATTCAGGCTTTTTACGTTGCCATTGGAGCATGAGATAAAACAAAAGTGTGTAATGAATACAATTGCTAAAAGAAGAATACCATATTTTTTCATGGTTCAAAAATACAAAGAAAACAAATGAATGCCCGCGTTATAGATATAACAAAGGCAAGCCTTGCCATTACTGACAATTTAAATAAATCGGAATTCATGCACTGGCGGGGCTTGCCCCCGCCTTCAATGAGACTTAAGTATGTCACGTCACACGTCTCACGAGTAAAGGATGAGCGGCAAAGGACTCACTATTCACTCGCTCACAATTTCTCAAATCTAGCCTGAAAAAACCGTAGATACTTCGGCTCATACACCATCTTCAGTCCCGTGATTTTGTGCCGATTGACATATACATTTTCTACGGATTCGGCGATGACATCCATATGCGCCTGTGTGTATACCCTTCGAGGAATGGTCAATCTGACGAGTTCAAGTTTTGGATAATAATTTTTACCTGTCTTTGGATTCCGGCCTGATGATACAATCCCTCTTTCCATTGAGCGCACACCGCTGTCGACATACAATGCTGCAGCTAAAGCCTGTGCCGGATATTTATCCTGCTCAAGATGCGGAAGAAAACGTTTAGCATCTAAAAAAATACCATGACCACCGATGGGTTCGGTGATGGGCACACCAAAGTTTTTGATTTGCTCACCCAGGTAAATCACCTGGCCTATCCTTGCCTTCATGTGTTGATCCGAAACAGATTCCTGAATACCGATAGCCATAGCTTCCATATCTCTTCCGGCAAGACCGCCATAGGTATGCAGACCTTCATATACCACGACCAGGTTGCTGGCTTCTTCATAATCCTTAGGATCATTTAAGGCCAGAAATCCTCCGATGTTGACCAGTGCATCTTTCTTCGCGCTCATCGTGGCACCATCCGTATGATTACAGATTTCTCTTACGATTTCCCGAATTGATTTTTTAGCATATCCTGCTTCGCGCTGCTGAATGAAATAGGCATTTTCAGCGATGCGGGTCATGTCAAGGATGATCTTTATCTTATGTTTTTTTGTATAGGCACGGAGCTCTTTTAAATTGCCCATACTGATCGGCTGACCACCCGCCATATTGACCGTCACGGCAACACATACATAAGGTATTTTTTTTGCTCCGTGTTTTTTGACGAGGGCTTCAAGCTTTGTTAAATCAACATTCCCTTTGAACGGATGGAGATCAG
Organism: Chitinophagales bacterium; assembly: GCA_038252065.1. Taxonomy (GTDB): domain Bacteria; phylum Bacteroidota; class Bacteroidia; order Chitinophagales; family Saprospiraceae; genus Opimibacter. The sequence continues at coordinate 87,298 of JBBSAQ010000005.1, read as the reverse complement.
ACGCATCATGAGCTTCATCAATGATGATATCATGAAATATACCTCCCGCAAGTTCCTGATGTAAACGCGTAGTCGTGAAATACATATTACCGGGGATGATGTCTCCCTTTTTGATGAGTGTTTTGGAAAGAATATTTTCAGCTCCACGACCCTGGTGCGTAGGGATGACATATTTGTAACCGTATACATCCTGAACCGTTTCTTCGAGATGATAAAAATTAGTACTGCCGGCATAGGCTTCATCGCCCAGCATCATGCCTGACCATTGCCGGTCGCTCATGGCACTTGTTCCACTATCTGTGAGCAAATCAATATAGACATCCTGGGACCGCAATAAAAAGGTATTGTATCCTGCCGCCTCAATCGCTTTTTTTCGTTGCGCAGGCGTAGTCATTTTTAACAACTCCACCATTTTTATTTTGTAGGGCTCGGCCCACGAATGTTTAATCGGAATCTTTTCCATGATTTTCATTTTCTATGCACCTCCGGCATAGAGGTTTTCTCATTTGCAATACTCGCTAAAAAGAAACGTGGAACAGCTGACCAATGTCATCGCCTTCAATGAGCAACATCAAGATAGTCCTGGATGTCTGCCTTGTATTTTTAGCGTTTAATCTTCAGCATGAATAAAATTTAAAGGGCAACTCACGTCTCATGTCTGATCTGCACTATATGGATGCTCATAGCCTGACTACGCACTACTCACTATTCACAACGCACAAAGCATGTCCACCATCATCGAACCTTTCAGGATAAAATCCGTAGAGCCTATCTTTTTTACGACAAAGGACCAACGCACTGCGATCCTGGAGAAAGCATTTTATAATCCGTTTCTGATCAGGGCAGATGATGTCATGATTGATTTGCTTACAGATAGCGGTACGAATGCGATGAGCAGCGCGCAATGGGCAGGCATCATGATCGGTGATGAATCTTATGCAGGTAGTAATAGTTTTTTTCATTTTGAAAAAACGGTTCAGGATATTACCGGAATGCCTATTATCATCCCCACACACCAGGGTAGGGCGTCAGAGAAAATCCTGTTTTCAATCATCGGTGGCAAAGGAAAATATATTGTAAGCAATACATTGTTTGACACGACAAGAGCTAATATCGAATTTAGCGGTGCAGTCGGAGTTGATCTGCTATGTCCGGAAGGAAAAATTCCTTCAGTAGCGGCACCTTTTAAAGGTAATATGGATGTTGAAGCTCTTGAAGAATTTATTCTTGAGAAAGGTGCAGTGAATATTCCGCTTTGCATGGTTACAGTGACTAACAACTCAGGAGGCGGACAACCCGTGAGCATGCAAAATATCAGAGATGTCAAAAGGGTTTGTGAAAAGAATGGTATTCCGTTATTCATTGATGCCTGTCGGTTTGCGGAAAATTGTTATTTTATAAAGCTTCGCGAAAGGGAATTTGCGAATACACCCATTCCGGCTATTGTTCGTGAATTGTTTTCGTATGCCGATGGTTGCACGATGAGTGCGAAAAAAGATGCGATTGCCAACATTGGTGGATTCATTGCATTGAGAGATGAAAGCCTGGCTCTGAAGTGCAGAAACATATTGATTATCACCGAAGGGTTTCCTACGTATGGCGGACTTGCAGGGCGTGATCTCGAAGCTATAGCTATCGGACTCTATGAAGTCATGGATGAACATTATCTGCAATACAGAATTCGTAGTATTGAATATCTGACCGAAAAACTATTGTCAGCAGGTGTGCCTGTGATGCAGCCTGCCGGTGGACATGCAGTGTATATTGATGCAAAAGTCTTCCTTCCGCATATACCATCAGATCAATACCCGGGACAGGCATTAGTAGGCGCATTGTATAAAGAAGGAGGTATCCGGAGTGTGGAAATTGGCTCATTGATGTTTGGTAAATATGATGATGAAGGTCAGTTGGTTCCCGCTATGATGGAACTCGTGAGGCTGGCTATTCCACGCAGAGTTTATACGCAAAGTCATATTGACTATGTAGCGGAGATCATCATTAAAGTCTTTGAGGAAAGAGAGAAAATCAATGGACTTAAGATTACGTATGAATCTCCCATATTGAGACATTTTACAGCAAAACTTGAGGAAATTCACGCATAGCTGAGATATTGTAGCGTCTTTAATTGCTATTAAATTATATAATAATGTAATATGTTAATGGATGTAATAAAGGTGTTTATATCTTTACTTTCAAATTAGTAATAAATATATTACTTTCCACAAGTGAAGTCAAGTGAACTTCTCCGGTTGCTGAAACAAGATGGCTGGTTTGTGGTAAGACAAACCGGACGTCATCTTATTATGAAACATCAAGTAAAAAGTTATCAAGTCGTAGTTCCATTTCATGGAAGTAAAGAAGTATGCAAAGGAACACTTAGAAGAATTCTTAAAGACGCAGAAATTATAACAACACAGAGATGAAGAAGCCAGCAATTGTCATGACTATTAGTAAAGAAGATATGGGATATAGTGCTTACGCATATATCAAGCCTTATTCAATCAATACACAAGGGGATACATTTGAAGAACTCCAGGAAATGATCATTGATGCCGTCAATCTATCTTTCGAAGAAGAAGGATTTACATATGCAATCCATGAAATAAATTTCAAATTAGATCTCGAAAGTTTTTTTACTTTTTATAAAGTCATCAATGCAAAAGCGCTGAGTAAAAGAATCGGTATGAATCAAAGCCTTCTTGCTCAATACATCAGAGGTATTAAAAAACCTTCACCGGCACAAACAAAGAGAATACTGGATGGAGTACAACAAATCGGAAGAGAACTGGCCGAAATTCAATTTATTGAAACTATGGTTGCACCAAAAACGATTTCAAAATCCAGAGCCAGATCAACCGTGTCAAAATAAAAGTGGTGACGTTCTCAATGTTCAAGTAATTCCTGGTGTTCAGGATGCATCCGGATATATTTCGAGATGTATGGACAAAATACTTTGATCTTCACTTCTTTATCTCTGGCATACTTCAGTGCATATTCGATCAGCTTCGAGGATAGCCCTTTTCCACGGAACTCCACAGGAACGAAGATGTAAAGGAGGATAAGTGTTTTATTATACCAACGGTAATCGATATAGGCAATATCATCATTGTACATAAGCTCAAACCGGTTGGTTGATTCATTCAAGATGATATCAGGAGCATTCACTTCATCCATTGCAGTGTATTTATAAGTATCGCGGAAAAGATAAACATTCTGTTCTGATTTAGGTTTGAATACGGGAATAAGATATTTTAGACCGGATAATAGGAGTTACATTTATAGAAAATAATGATTATGAAAAAGGAAGAAATCCTGGCAAAGGTTATGCAACAGATGGAAGATAATATGGCAGAAATTCGGATCTCCCTGCAGGATTATGAGGCGGCTTCGGATATCGATGAAGGGGATACCAGTGATCCGGAAAATTTTTCTCAGCAATCCGAGCAAAAGGAGATGCAATATCAGATGCAGATACAGCTTGAAAATGCTCAATCCAGTCTCATTGAATTGAAAGATTTTTTAGGAAAGGAATACTCTGTTGCCAAAGCCGGCGCATTGATAGAGACAGAGACAAACTATTTCTTTCTTGGCGTTTCTTTTCCGGCATTGCATATTGGTAAAAAAGAATTATTGGGTATCTCAACCGAGTCCCCTGCGTATGGTGTCATCAATGGAAAATCCAAAGGTGACGCATTCACACTTGGGAAGAATATGTATACCATTTCAGGAATCTCCTGATGTCTTCTCCTTGTTAGTTTTGTACCCGATTTGCTTCCTCCCTTTCTGTTGGGAATCAATTTTATCTTTTTGAATAAGAAAGTTTATCGCGTCATAGACATCTTTAAATTGCATGTCATATTTTGACTCAAGCTCCTCAAGCCTTGAAGTTAAATCTGCGTGGGAAAGGGCATATTGTCGGATAAACACAAAAGCTCTCATGATTGCTATATTGACCTGTATGGCTTTTTTAGTATTCAAAATGCTTGATAACATAGCAACACCTTGTTCTGTAAAGGCAAATGGCTTTTGCCGCAATCCTCCCCAGCCAGAACTTGATATCACAGATTGTGATCTCAAGTTTTGAAGTTCCTCCCTGGTAAGTACGAACATAAAGTCATTTGGAAATCGATCAATTTTCCTTCTTACGGCTTGTTTAAGCGTTCTGGTGTCCGTATCATATAAAGCTGCAAGATCAAAATCAAGCATTACTTTTTGTCCCTTAATGTCATAAATTCTTGACGGGATAGTTTTCAATTCCATGATGAAGTTATTTTCGCTGATAGAAATCGTACCCGGAAATAGGACTTTACACATTAAAATACAAGTCACCCAACCCAATCAAATCTATCTGCTGTCTATGATGTATCTAAGAATAATTCTGTCACTTCAAAAATTGAATCTATGAATCACGTTTACAATGCCATCAGGTTATTTGCTTTTTTATATTCCATACTGTTAATCAATCCACTGACTGCCCAGCAAAACGGCAGTTTCGAAAACTGGTCTCCTTCAGGCAGTCCACCACCTTTTAATTGGATGTTTCCAACGGGCTGGACGACAAACAATGCAACTACTGAATTCACCGCATCAGGTGTAAACCGCAATAACTATAATTATATGGGGGAATTTTCAGCGCAAATGAAAACCCTGAATATATTCGGCACACTGAGAAGATCCCAGCTGGCATTAGGCAATTGTCAACTTGATTATCCAAACTACCGGATAAAAGCCTACACAGGTGGCGAGCCATTACCTATGATACCACAGCAGGTTACTTTCTATTATCAACTTACCATAGGCCATCCATCTGAGCATGCAGTAGCTGATATCCTGATCAAACATCAGTCCGGATCCGCTAATCCGGATACGGTATTTTATGCATCTGTGTCATTGCCGGCGGTCGATATTTTTACTGAAGTGAATGTGCCTATTCCGGATGTAGGTATCAACACAGCAATAGATTCTATCGTCATTCTTTTTTCGACTAACGATACCAATGCAGTAGGACTTAATATCTTATATGTTGATGCCGTATCTATTGATTTTGTGAGTGCTACCGATCAAGGCCCTTCCATTAAACCATCCATAAGTCTATATCCAAATCCTGTGCGAACAGGAGAGGCCTTGAATGTCCATTTTTCTGATGACAAAATCCATGATATAAAACTAATGGATAGCACTGGAAGAATTATAGAAAGTCACCCTGGCCAAAACTCATCTGAAAGTAATACCCTACTTAATGCACTTCATATGCCACCTGGTATTTATTGTTTGATTACAGACAATAAGTATGCATACCCATTTGTGGTTATGGAGTAGAGATCATTTTGATGTAAATCCGATCTGCTTTCTTGATTTTTGTTTCGAAGCGATATCTTCTTTCTGAAGAAGAAAATTAGTGGCATCGTAGACATCTTTAAATGGCTTGTCCTATTTGGTTTCATGCGCATTAAGTTTTTGAGTGAGATCTTCATGTGAGAGCGCATATTGTCGAATGAAAACAAACGCCGTCATAATGGCTATATGCATATTTACAGCTCTGTCACTATGCAAGACTCAGGAAGCATTGCGATGCCTTGTTCAGTGAATGCGAATGGTACCGTTGCTTTTGGCCTGTGTTTTTGAAGACTAGTCACAATTTGTGACCGGTGGGTACTTTTAATATCTGTTTTAGAATTCAGTTTCTCCCATTCTCTTTCAGTTAGTTAAAACGTAAAATCTTCTGGAAATCGTTTTGTATTTCTTTTGACTGCCTGATTAAGAACTTTAGTCTGAACCTCATATAAAAAAGCCAGATTAAAGTCCAACATAATCTTACCCCTTTGATCTCATTGATGCCGGACGGGATCGTTTTCAATTCCATGATGGAATATTTCTGATGAAGGAAACTAGTTATAAATTTAAAAAATTCCCCTATGTCCCGGAGAATCGTCTTTCCATTCCCTCATTCTCCATGACCGCAGAATAATTTTTCGGAATTATTTTTAGAAATTTTCATATCTAGTCTTTTCTAAACGAAGTCAGACATACAAAAAAAAGTAATTTGTTAATGTTTTTTTTCTTTGTGAAAAGCGACTTATTAGTATTATATTGTTGCTGATCCGTTGATAAATGTATAATCAAATCCGACTACAAAAATAAATCGCAACTATATTACCCTTAATGGGTTACGTTGGTTCCAATAATCCAAACCAAACTAAATTTCCAAACCCCCAATCTCTTCATCATGAAAAAATCATTACTCTTCAATGGCCTTTTTTTCGTTCTTCTTTGCATTGGCTGGCAAAGCAATGTATTAGCTAACCATCAAATTTATTCAGGGCTTGAATCCTTCATACCTGCATCAGAATTAGAAGGTAATCTTGTTTCTCCCTCATTATATTGCGATACCCCCACATGGCCCACCACCTCAAATATCACCCAGACATCGGCTACATTTAGCTGGGACTATATTTCAGGGGCACAGAGTTATTCTGTTCAGACCCGCCTTCCAAATGGAACATGGATGTCCATTGCAAACAATCCTGTCTGGGGCACTTCAATCACAGTCAATGGGTTTAACCCGAACACAACGTATGAATGGCGGGTGCGATCAAACTGTAGCGGTGGACAATACAGCGGTTGGACTTATCCAACCAGTTTTACGACTTCCGGATCATGGGGATCCTGCAATGCACCCAGCTGGCTTTATACGTCCAACATCACACAGACCTCTGCTACCTGGGACTGGGACCCAGTCAATGGTTGTTCCAGCTACACTATCCAGTGGAGATATCCAGGTGGATCCTGGTACAATCTTCCCGGATGTCCTGTCTACAACACATGGGTAAATGTCTCCGGTCTCCAGCCTTGTACTGCGTATGAATGGCGTGTCAGAAGTAACTGTCCAAATGGATCATACAGTCAGTGGTCCTATTCAGCAAGCTTCACGACACAGTGTTATTCATGCAATGCGCCCTACTGGACAACTACTACAAACATCACTCAGAACTCTGCCACTTTCAATTGGGAGACTTGTTCGGGAGCCCAGAGCTATACTGTGCAAATACGGCTTCTCAATGGATCCTGGTATAATATCACAGGATGTCCATATTACGGCACCTGGGCTACGGTCAATGGCCTTGATCCAAATACAACCTATCAATGGCGTGTAAGAGCAAATTGCGGCGGTGGACAATACAGTCAGTGGTCATCAACAAATACCTTCACCACCCTTGGATCATGGAATTACTGCGAAGCACCTTACTGGCTATATACCACAGGTATCACGCAGACCGCAGCCACTTTTGATTGGTCTCCCGTCAATGGAGTGCAAAGCTATGCAGTTGAATATCGGATCGCCGGCGGTTCATGGATTACACTATATGGAAGTCCGTTTTATAATACATGGGCCTCAGTTTCAGGTCTTCAGCCGGGTACCACATATGAATGGCATGTGCGAAGCAACTGTTCGAATTGGTCATACAGCCAATGGTCATCAGTCATAAGCTTTACCACACTTAATTATTCCTGCGGCGCACCCACCTGGACATACACGAATAACATAACACAAAACTCTGCCACCTTAAGTTGGTCTTCAGTATCAGGGGCACAGAATTATTCTGTCCAAACAAGGTTGCCGAATGGCACATGGTATGATATACCGGGCGGAGCTGTCAATGGTACCGCAGTAACTATATATAATCTAAACCCGAGCACAACTTATGAATGGCGGGTGAAGTCAAATTGTGGTAACTGGCAATACAGCAGTTGGACATGGCCGACAAGTTTTACGACAACCGGCGGATCATGTAATGCGCCAAGCTGGCTTTACACCACAAGCATCACGCAGACCTCAGCTACGCTAGACTGGGCACCGGTGAGTGGCGCGATGAGCTATTCCATTCAGTGGCGTTATCCGGGTGGTACATGGTATGACCTGCCCATAGGTACATGGACCGAAACATGGTATAACTGGACAGGCTTACAACCAGGTACTACGTATGAGTGGCATGTTCGGGCAAATTGTGGATATGGTTCGTATAGTTATTGGTCGGCCACTACTTGGTTTACTACGTTAGCAGGTTACTCATGCAGTACGCCTACATGGCCTGTCACTTCAAATATCACACAGACATCTGCTACATTCAGTTGGGACTGGGTTTCAGGCGCACAGAGTTACACTGTACAAACACGTCTTCCAAACGGAACATGGTATGATCTGCCCGGAGGTTCGGTAGCAGGTACATCCGTAACAGTCAATGGATTAAATCCAAATACGACGTATGAATGGAGAGTAAGAGCCAATTGCGGCGGCGGACAATACAGCTATTGGACATCAGCCGTGAGCTTCACCACGTATGGTTCATCATGTACTGCACCAGGATGGTTATTCACTACGAATATCACGCAGACATCTGCCACATTAAATTGGGATCTTGTCAGTGGTGCATTGACCTATTCACTGCAGTACAGAATTGCAGGGGGTACATGGTATGATGTTTCCGGTGGTCCATGGAGCGGATCTTGGCACACGATCAATGGCCTGTCCTCCGCCACTAATTACGAATGGCGTGTGCGGAGCAATTGTTCTAATTGGAGTTCAAGTGCATGGTCATATGCAGAACCATTTACAACATTGGGTAGTAGCTGCAATACACCATCATGGACGAATACAACAAATATCACTGAGAATTCGGCCACGTTCAATTGGGGTGCAGTATCAGGAGCACAGAGTTACAGTGTCCAGACTCGTATTCCAAACGGAACCTGGTATGATGTAGCTGGTGGCCCTTTCACAAATACGTTTGTAACTGTGTATGGCTTTGATCCGAATACAACTTACCAATGGCGCGTTCGTGCAAATTGTGGAAACGGTCAATACAGTCCGTGGACATATCAAACCAATTTCACGACTAACGGAGGAATATCCGGAGCTACCAATGATAATTGCGTTGATGCCACAGAACTGACGGTCAACAGTACTTGCATGAATACACCAGGTACAAATGTCGGAGCTACTGCCAGCCTTCCGGCACCATCCGGTGAATGCTGGTCATGGGGTTACAAAGATGTATGGTTCCATTTCACTATGCCTAATGTGAGCAATCCAACAGTCACGATCCGAACGACTGCAGGTAGTATGTATGATGCGGTGATGGAAGTTTATGTGGGTACAAGTTGTTCGAATCTTTCATTCCTGACTTGTGAGGATGACAATTCAAATGGAAATGGATCACCTATGCCGGTTATTAATCTGATAGGATACCAGGGCGCACAGATATGGGTTCGTCTTTGGGGTTATGGTGGCAGCACAGGTACATTCAGCATATGTGTACTGAATTATCAATCCAATAATTTTGCCGGCGAAGACAAGAGCACAATAGTGCCTTCTGCAGGCGAACAACTAAGCATACTGGAATCTGAAGTAGTGAAAGTGTCGCCCGATCAAAGTGTGACGCCGGAAGCACACGTTGCACCTAATCCTGCAAGCGATGTACTCAATGTTTCACTTGAGCAAACCACTGATTGTACAGTATCAGGTGTTGTGATGACAGATCTGTCAGGTAAAGTTATGTTGAGAAAAACATATCAATCAAAGGGAACAACTACATTCCGCGATGAATTGAATGTAGCCGGATGGACGCCTGGAATTTATGTATTGCAGATTATAACGACGACGGGCATCATCACTGAAAAGGTATCCGTGATAACCAATTGATTTTATTAATTGAAAAAATAAAAAAGCCCTGGTCATTGATCGGGGCTTTTTTATTTAATACAAATCTCGTCAGGCTAAATCAGGATGCTAATAATAATCCAAATCCAAGCGTAATGAAATCCTTGGATTGGGGAAGGATGATATAAGTGCCACCAAAGGAAAAAAATGCTGTGCCGGGTTCATCTCCAAAATGAACAGCTGTAGAAAGGGAGAACTCGTCATTTGCCCGGAAAGAACTAAATCCTATGCCAATATCAACATTGCCGCCTATACTTGATCCTATGATTCCGATATGTTGCTTTATGTTATCACTGGTGACATAGGTATACCCGATTTCGAACCCGGAATGACCTTTTAACAGAAACTCGCTTTGTGCATTACGTGGTTGAGCAAAAATCCGGATGGCCAGAATGAAGAGAACAATCTTTTACATGTGGTGAGAATAATAAGCGTTTAATAAATTAAATATCAAAGGTGGCTTTGTCAAATTTAAAGAACAAAATTTTTTTGATCAGTTGATTTGTTGTAAGAATTATCCTGTTCTTGTACACAGCGTCTCAAGACCAGGAAAATTTTATCAAATTCGGGTAATCACCATGACCAATTATATGCTCTTCTTCCATTCCACCTTTCTTCCATTCCTCATGTTGTATTAATACAAATTTGAGAATTACATGGGCTATGCAATTTTTTTCATATGTCCATCTCCCTTATCTGCTCCCTATAATCAGCCGGCAATAAAATATGCTTAAGCAACCACTCAGCCTTCATCACCCTGAGTAATTTATAGAGTGGAACTACAGGGGTAAGCAACGAGAATTCTCCAAAATTCAAAAGTTCTTTTACGCTTTTTGGTACTACAAGTTTCTGACCTTCTGCCAATACCCTGAAACGCATAGCGCCGAGATGTTTTTTATATTGGGTAAACAGGTCGATCGTGTAATTGCTTTTTTGCAGGTTTTGCTGAAGATGTTGTTCACGTACAGGTAACCATAGAATATAATTTGGCGGAAGATCTAAGACGCCCATGCGTATGCCTACGCGGTAAAACACGTTGTATACTTCTTCTTTTTCTTCGTTGCTAAGTTTATGTTCCAATAATTCGTATGCGGCAATGGAGTAATAGATCAGCATGAATAGCACATCGCGGTAAGCCCAGTCGGGTATAGTTGCGCCACGTTTAGTTTCCACTGCAGTATGTATGTGGCGCATCATGTCAATGGCTTTATGGGCATCCTCCATTGAGCTGAACACGATTTTTCTTGCATACGAAACCGTGCTGAACAATCTGCCCAACGGATCAGAAGGAAGCTTGCCTGTAAAATATAACCAGTCTACAGCTTTGTTGAGCGCGAACTCAGCAGACGCGCCGGCAAAAATAAAAAGTATGGTATCTCCCTTGCCCCATATTTTTCGTACTGCTGAATGTTCCTTAACAAAGCTTTCCACAGAGCTCAAAATATGAATTTTTAATTTAACTTTGAAGCACAAAGTACTTTTGGTGATGAAAGAAAAGGATGTTCATGCCGAATTGAGCTCCATCAGGGAAATGATGGAACGCTCTTCCAAATTTATTTCTCTAAGTGGCCTATCAGGGGTATTGGCTGGTATTTATGCTCTGGCCGGGGCCGGATTGGCTTATACGTTGATGAAAAATCCTGGTGGTAGCCATGATATGGAGTCATATCCCCATCAGCATGACCTTTTCTGGCCGTTGTTTATGATCGCGATGGCCGTACTGGTACTTTCCATGCTGACCGGATTGTTGCTTTCGATCCGTAAAGCGAAAAGTCGAAATGAAAACATTTGGAATCCGGTGAGCAGGCGCTTGTTGGGTGCTGTTAGTATTCCTATGTTCACAGGTGCATTCTTTATCGGGATTCTGTTACTGAAAGGGGAGTATAGCACGATCTCTTCGGCAAGCCTTGTTTTTTACGGACTAGCCCTTGTTGCAGGAAGCCAATTCACCTTCATTGATGTAAAATGGCTGGGTATTGCAGAGATCATTTTAGGTTTGCTCGCGATGCTCATACCGGGACATGGCCTGATCATATGGGCTATCGGTTTTGGCTTTCTCCATATACTTTACGGAATTATTATGCATTTCAAATACGAAAGGTGAAATATTCTCTGGAACATTTCGATAAGGCTTTTGAAAACAGGATCAGGCTACAGATTATGAGCGTGCTTGTAGCCAACAGGAGCTATGATTTTAATGGGATAAAGGACCTTCTTCATGTCACTGATGGCAACCTGGCCTCGCACATCAAAGCCCTTGAGAAAGAGGAATACTTAAGCATCAGTAAATCTTTTATCGGCCGAAAACCAAACACACAATATGCTGTGACAAAAAAAGGAAAAGATGCCTTCAAAAAGCACCTGCAGGCACTGGAAAATCTGATCAAACAACAGAAGTGATTTTTTGGGAGAATGGATCTCATGTTAAAAGTATTTCGTTATAACCTTCTTCATAAAAATTGGAACCCGTTAAAGAATCAAATCTCATCGGTCATAGCGACGCGATTTATCGCGTATGGCCAGCATTGCCACTTCTTGTTCAGTAAAGGCGAAAGGAAATTATTTACTATGTTTCCCCGGGACCTGTCTCTAAGGACGAAAGTTGCGATCTTAGAGCATTATATTCAGGGCGTGTCAGTTCCAATGGAAAATCAGGTGGGAATCGATTCATGTTACGTCTGACAGACTCCTTAAGTCTTTTAACTTCGACATCATACAATTCTGCCAGGTCAACGTCCAACATGACTTTTTGGCCTCTGACCTCATAGATATTTGTCTGCATTGTTTTCAATTCCATGATTAAGGATTCCTGGTGACAGAAATAGAGTTCTAAATGAAGGGTATTGCAGAAATAAGCCTGGCATTAGTATTAGTTTATGTAAATATTGCCTGTTGTGCGTCTATAAATTGACATATAGATATCAACGTATGGAAATCCAGCAGCGCACCAAAAGATCAAGGTCAACATCAGTTGATCTGACACCAATGGTAGACTTAGGGTTTTTATTAATCACCTTTTTCATGTTGGTCAGTTCCCTCAGCAAACCAAAAACGATGGAAGTCATGAAGCCGGAAGAAGGTGATCAGACGCCATATCCTCAATCCAAAACATGTACACTTATGTTAGACGCCCGCGATATGATTTATACCTATTCTTTGCCCGATGAAATGATGGGTTCAATAGCTCCATTTGTAGACAGCATTGATTACAGTCCGTCACGACTTAGAACGTATATCCAACGCAGACAAACAGAGGTGGAAAAGAAATGGGGCTCAAAAGATATGTTACTTGTGATTATCAAACCATTGCCCGATGCTTCATACAAGAATCTTATCGATGTACTGGATGAAATACTGATCAACAATGTTAAACGGTATGCGATTGAAAAAGCAAATACGCAAGTGGATTCACTGATCATCAGGATGGTGAAAAGATAAACCCAATCGCAAAGAGGTACTTTATCGCGTCTTCTGTCTATACGGATCATTCTCTATGATCCTGCAGATGGCCTTTTGCCATCGTGATTTGACAAATTAAATACTCGATCTGCAATGCTGTCAAAATCTACACGGAAACAATTTGAGTCTTTTATCGTTACTTCACATGATGTGCCCCGCTATGATACATCAAGACGAGTATTTTCTTCGCTCGGTATTTTCGATGAGCCCCACAATCAAAAATCATAATCAGATAAAACTATAAATCATGCCTCGTTTTCATAAACCCTTCATTGCGTTAGTTTTAGGAATACTTTTCCTCCTGACATGGAATTCAGTAGAGGGTCAGAATTTACCTCGTAAATATGCCACTCTGGAGTTATTCACCAATACGCCTTGTCCGATCTGCGGATCACAAAACCCGGCTTTTTTCAACCGGCTTCAGGCTTATACTGATCAATATCACCTGATCAGTTTTTATCCCGGGAAGCCCTATTCAAGTTGCATCTTTTACCAGTCCAATATCTCCGAGAATACAACCCGTTTTCAATTTTACACAGGCAGTATTTTTGGTACACCTACTGTTGCCATCAACGGTACTGATTTTAAAAGTTCTGGTAGTGTGACGAATACAGTACTCGATGGAGTCACCGGTGATCAAACCTGGCTTGAAGTCAAAGTGGAAGAAACATCAGGAACAAACAGAAATGTAGATATCACACTGCACGATTTTGTAGGTGGCTCGTTAACTACAGGAAAACTTTTTGCGGTGATTGTTGAAAAGGAAGTTGCTTATAATGCACCGAATGGGGAAACCGGACATCACAATGTTTTCCGTCGTTTCCTTGGTCCCCCGGCAGGTGAGGATGTGGATCTTACTTCAGGCACTGCAGTGAAGTCATATGCTTACATGGTCGATGAAGCCTGGGATCCGAGTCAGGTTTACGTCATTGCCTGGTTGTCAAATCCGGGCACGAAAGAAATTTACAATTCAGGAACACAGTTTGATCAGACGTTGTCAGCATCTTCAGACATCACAAAGAAGACGATTGATCTATATCCTTATCCTAATCCTGCGAAGGAGAATGTCTTGGTTCAATTACCTGAAGAAATTGACGGGCGGGTAAATGTGAAGATTTTTGCTCCTTCAGGTCAGGTAATGAAAAATATGGTTGATCAGAAGGTCACTACCCAGCCTTTAAATATTCCGGTCGGTGACATGTCAACCGGATTATATTATTTGATCATTGAATCGAAAGGCAGATCATATCTGGGGAAGATCGTGGTAGAGTGATGCGGGCTAAAATAATAAAGGATTGATTTCAAGGCCTTGCATTTCCTGCTGCATGTTTTAGGAAAACACAATTGTATTTAAGGAAAACATAATTGTATTTAAGGAAAACACAATTGTATTTAAGGAAAACATGAAATGATTGTTTCCCAAGGACCAACAACAACACCAAATACTCATTTTATGAATGCTGACATCACCGATGGTGTGCGCACCTGCCAACCTACTCAGTTTACTCATTCCATGGGCATAGAATACTTCAATCGCAGACTCTACAAGCTTTGCCTGATAGGTCGGCTCCTTTCAAACAGCAGTATTCCCTGATCCTTGTGATTAGTTAAATACGTCTTAAAGTCCAAAAACACATGAAGAAAGAGTGTAATTTTGCTTTCTGATTATTTTCATTTCAAAGGATATTATCCTCATGACTAAATTCTATCTGTTTCTACTACTGTGTGTTATGGCATTTCAAGCCTGTTCACAAACACCGACAACCACTACTACAAAGTCGCAAACTTCCGAATATAAATCAGACAAAGCGGGTTGGCTCGTCGATCTGGATGAAGCCTATGCAGTCTCCATAAAGGAAAAGAAGCCTATTATGGCCAATTTCACCGGAAGTGACTGGTGTGGATGGTGCAAACGCCTCGATGCATCTGTATTTTCTAAACCTGAATTCATGACCTGGGCTAAAAAGAACGTCGTCCTGCTCGAACTGGATTTCCCAAGGGGCAAGCAATTGCCAGAGAAAAACAAGCAACAGAACGCCGCGATGCAACAAGCTCTTCAGGTCACCGGGTATCCGACAGTCTGGATCTTCAATCTTGACAAGGATAAGACTAGCGGCCAATACCAGATCAATGGATTAGGAAAGACCGGATATACACCCACTGTAGAGGAATTTATCGCTACTACGGATAAGATGGTGCACCCGTAAAGGGTAGGGGTTGTTAGCTGGTAGAAATTGGACAAGGCATAGGTTGTTGGTCATAGGGTTTGAATAAAACGAATAGCCATAAAACCAGTCTGTTTTCGCTCGACCTATTGCCAAATACCTTTTCTTTATTTCGTTGTCTGAGCCCCCATACTTTTTCCCATTTTTTCATATTCTACATCGTTAGGTTCCCACAATTCAACTTTATTTCCCTCGAGGTCCAGGATGTGCACAAATTTTCCATAATCAGCAGTCTCAATAGTGTCTGTAACGGTGACACCTTCCTGCTTTAATTGATCAACAAGTTCAGTCAGATTTTCTACTCTGTAGTTGATCATAAAGTCTTTTGTCGATGGTGCAAAATAAGTTGTCGTTTCTTTAAAAGGGCTCCATTGCGTAAATCCTTTTTTTGTACTGTCGGCACCCTGGTACCATTCAAAAACTGCCCCGTAACTGTTTGTATTGAGACCCAGGTGTGTCTTATACCATTCACGTACCATTTTGGGGTCTTTGCATTTGAAGAATATACCACCGATGCCGGTTGCCCTTTTCATTGTTGCGTTTTCATGAGTCAAAAAGGACTTATATGCAAATCCAAAACAGAATGAAGTGGTAATGAGTAAGAAAAGTAAAATTGTTTTTTTCATTTCTATTGGGTTTTACTTCAATATGGTAATTTAAATAGGAATGTCTGCATTGGTTTGCGCAGACAAGACGCGTAGAACTATATTAAATTCTTAATTGGAATATCCAGTGTATCAATATGAGTATGGAAGGATTAGCTAAGTATACTAATATTTAATTGTCAGGAATGACCGGCTCTACAAGTCTGATCAGTTTATCAAGCGAATCCTGCCAACCCAGATAACACATTTCCACCGGTATCATATCGGGAATGCCTTCCTGCGTGACTTTAAGCTCAGTACCTCCGATGACCTTCTTTAGCCAGACAGACGTAATCATTTCACCGGGAAGATTGGGATCATCAAATTTGTCTGTATACCGGATGAATTCATTCGGCTTGATCTCCTGGTATTCTCCGCCAAATGCGTGACTATGTCCGGTAGAAAAATTCATAAAGGACATCTTGTATTTCCCGCCGACTTTTACTTCCATGCTATGGACCGTACATAAAAATCCATAAGGTGGAATCCAGGAGGCCATGGCCAGGGGCTCGGTGAATGCTCTAAAGACCTTTTCAGGTGTTGCTTTAATTACTCTGTGTAACGTTACGGTTCCTGACATAAGATTCTGGATTTATAAGCCAAATGTAAAGCAATAAGGTTCATTTTTTGACAAGACTTGGGCGGAATGATGATTTTTTGCACTTCAAAATTGGGTTGCAGACGAATTCCTAAACAAGGGTATGGGTAAAACGAATAAATATTATTTTAGACGTATAAAGGAATTTAATTATGATCGCGTATAAAATTAATCATGAAAAAGAGATTCGTATCTCTATTTTCCACTTATTTTCTGAACCTCCAGCCCTGTTCGCAAGCACCTGCATGCCGATACTGATTTTTGTCTCCTAACGAATCATCAGGTAAATCTGTGATTAATATTCTGTAAGTAATTCTTCATTTTTTATTCTTTGATTTCAAAAATAAGTTCAATTTGAATTTACAATGAAGGATTTGGGCACTGGTAAAATTTACAATTCATGCTCAATTTAAAGTTAACCTCATTTAATTGTAAATAATGCATTTCGATCATACGTTTGTCCCTGATCGCAATAGTTTTGCCCTTCTAAAAAAAAGGGAATGAGGAACAGGTATACTAATCTAAGCATCGTAATTGCTTTTCTAACCATTGTTCCTTTTGCAACTTCATGGGCCGCCACGATAAAAGGACATATCTCTGATGCCAATCAACAAGAACCAATCATTGGTGCCATCCTTTACATAAAGGATAATAATTCTCTTCATGATGTTTCAGGACTTGACGGGTCGTACATCCTGCGAAATATTCCGATCGGAACCTTCACACTTGTGGTTTCCTACATCGGCTATGCGGAATTCGAAGCGGAGATAGAAGTTGGGGATAATAGCGATGTTATCGTAAAAGATATTTCTCTCATTCTCGCTTCAACTCATTTAGATCAGGTGATTGTGGTTGGAAAAGGAAATGGTGAAACAGATATCCATGCACGATCGATCGAAAAGAGATCAGATAATGTAGTGAATGTTATTTCCTCCAGATCCATCGATCTACTGCCTGACATCACAGCTGCAGGTGTGCTGCAAAGAGTCGCCGGTGTCACGATGCAAAAAACCAGCAACAGTGGTGAAGCTCAATACGCCATTATCCGGGGCATGGATAAGCGATACAATTATACACTGGTCAATGGAATCAAAATTCCGAGCCCCGACAATAAAAACCGATATGTGCCAATGGATATTTTTCCTTCTGAGCTTTTAGCCAGAATTGAAGTGTCTAAATCGCTGACACCCGATATGGAAGGCGATGCTATCGGCGGTGCTATGAACCTTGTCTTGAAAGATGCACCTGATCACATGTTATTAAAAGCATCTTTTGCATTAGGATATAATCAATTGTTGATCGACAGATCTTTTTATTCGTTTGACAGATCGGAAGTACAGCGAAAATCTTTTTCTGAAATTAAAGGGAAAGATGTTTTAGCTACTCCTGCTGATTTTCCTGTTTCGAACCTAAAATTCACTCCGGGCCATCCGCAACCGAATATGACAGCAAGCCTCAGCATAGGTAATCGGTTTTTACCTAAAGAAAAACTAGGAATTATCATTTCAGGGAGTTATCAAAATACGTATGGCGGAGCCAATTCCATTTTCTTTTCTCCCAATTCCCAACCGAGTGAAGGAACGAAACCTTTTGAAGGAAATAAACCTACGTTTGATAACATTGAAAACCGGACCTATTCTACACACCAGGTTAGATTGGGTTTGCATATGAAATCGGATTTTATCCTGAATCGAACAAACAAACTTTCGCTTTACGCCGCCTACTTTCAACTGGATAAATATTTATCGCGGCATTCTGAAGGTCCAGTCATCAATGGATCAGGCGTAGGAAACTATATAGCAAGAGATCGCTCGCAATCCGATTTAAAAAGGATTTTTAATACTACACTTCAGGGTAATCATCAATTTACGTCCGGACTGACAGTTGACTGGACAGCTGCGTATTCCAGGGCATGGGCCTTTAATCCGGATGAAGCAGAGCTGCAAGTGAACAGCACGCAGATTGATAAGCCCATTCTTCAATCCCTTCCGCGCATTTGGCAGCACAATACGGATCAGGACATTTCCGGATACGTCAATGCAGGTTATGCCATCAACCTGGATCAGAACCGAATTGAATTTAAAGCCGGAGGAATGTACCGGCATAAGAATCGTGAAAACTATTATAATAATTATTCATTAAGTCCGGCCTTGATCAATGGGCAGCCGCAGGTCTTCACTACGATTGAAGCAGCGCAATGGGAATTCAGACCTGTGGAAGGTGGTTACGGCAGTCAGGTGAATCAAAATGATTACAATGTGACTGAAAACATAATGGCTTATTATGCAGAATTTAAAGCCATTCATAAAGAGAAACTTAGCTTATTGGCCGGTGTGCGATTTGAGCATACAGATCTCAGTTATACAACGCCGATGCCCATATCCTTTGAAGGAAGAGCCGGCACTCAACAGTACCTGGATGTGTTGCCCGGAGTTCATCTGAAATATATTTTGAAGACGGATCAAAATCTGCGCCTGAGTTTTTTCAGCAGTATTTCACGTCCCGGGTTTTTTGAAGTGACGCCATACCTGATCAATGGGGATTATTTTGATGAAATGGGAAATCCATATCTGCGACGCACGACTGTACAGAATCTGGATTTGCGCTATGAGTGGTTTACGAAATCAACCGATGAGCTGCTGGTAGGTGTATTTTATAAATTGATT
This sequence comes from Chitinophagales bacterium, assembly GCA_038252065.1. Lineage (GTDB taxonomy): Bacteria > Bacteroidota > Bacteroidia > Chitinophagales > Saprospiraceae > Opimibacter. The sequence goes on along the minus strand of JBBSAQ010000005.1, from coordinate 67,988 downwards.
ACAGATCCGATTGAATATAGTTTTGTAAGAGCGGGTTCCTCTAAACTAAATCTTCAGCCGCAGAATTTTGGTGATGCCACCAATTATGGATTTGAAATGGTTTTGATCAAATACATTAAAACGTTCGGCGTATCCGCCAACTACACCTATACGAAATCAAAAATTACAACCAATAAACAAAATTACTATATCGACGGTAACAGTAATATCGTCTCCGATGTAGTGGAACAAACCCGCCCTTTACAGGGACAAGCTGATCATATTGCCAACCTTTCCCTCTTGTATAAGAACCCGGAAATCGGACTTGATCTGCAGGTATCGGGCATTTATACCGGACGGCTGATCTCACAGGTATCCCCCTATTTCGGTCTGGATTATTGGGAATACCCGGTCACCACGGTTGATTTATCATTTGAAAAAAAGATCAGTAAAAAAATAAATCTGTCCGTATACGGAAAAGCCAGGAATATTTTTAATGCGAAAGCGATCACCAGGATCAGAAGAGAAAATACGTATTACGACGGGACATTTAAATTACCAGAACAGGATGATCCGCATACGATTGTCGTACGAAAAGAAGAATACAGACCTAATTACTTATTGGGCATTCGATATTCCTATTAACCAATTCAAAAAAACTTATTTTATTATGAAATCAAGAATCCTATTATTCGGAGCACTTTTACTTGCTGCCGGTTTTTTCCAGGTGTCCTGTAACAAGGAAGATAATATCACCATTTCGAAACCACCTTTGGTCATTGGGCAGGAGGTAAGTGATGCTGCCCCGCTGAGTGGAAGTGTGAAAGGGACTATGTTAAGCGGAAAGATGTATGTGCTCGGCGGAAACATTACCGTAAATGAAGGAGATACCTTGTTGATGCAGCCCGGCGTAACTTTAAAAGTTGGTAAAGGGTTGACTATTCTTGTAAAGGGTGTTTTCATTTCATTAGGAAGCAAAGCAAAACCAAACTGGATAACAGCTGCAGAAACACAATCCAAAACAGATCAGGTGGGCGCTAATCCGGCAACTGATCCTGCCTTCAGTGGATATTGGACAGGCATCCAGTGCGATCCGACCTGCACACTCCTGGATCTGAAATGGACACACATAGAATTTACCGGTGGAAATTTCGGAGCTGATTTCTTCCCTGCAGGAGAAGCCGCCGGCAATGGAGCAAAAGGCATCCTTTTCCAGAATCCTGATGGAGATTTCATTCTTGAAGATAGCTGGCTCTATGGTACCATTGATGATCAGATCCGTGTTTCAAAAGGACGCTTCAGCGTCATGCGCAATACATTTGAAAAGAGTGGCTTCACCGGTGGAGATGCAGTGAACGTAAAAGGTAGCAGCATCGGAGACATGGCCTATAATCTTTTTATAGGAACCGCCACCAACGGTACAAAGGCTTCCAATAAATCAAGTGCAGGGGCACAAACGAATGTCAACATGTACAACAACACCTACATCTGTGGTGGCTACAGGCAAAAGGATCCTACAGGTCGCGGAGGTTCGCTGAATTATGAAGAAGGCGCCAAAGGAAAAGCCTTTAACAATCTGATGGTGAATTGTCGTGTAGGATTGCGCATACATAATAAACCTCATGCTGATATCACCAACATGAAATATGGATACAACTACAATTATGGAGATTCACTCCGGGTTTGTAACAATATTTATCCTGTGGATCCTACTACTTCCGTGACTATTCCACAATCTACAGACATACCTACACCTACTTCCGATATTTTTCCGGCTGACAAATATGGTGAAGCCTTTTTGTATGTGCAGGATGGCAGTGGAGATTGTCCGAATATTGTTCAGCCATATGACGGTTCTTCATTTGTAGGAAAAAACAATCCTTTGTTTGCTAATTTCCCACTTCCTATATCCGGCATCAGCCATTTATCCGATGTTTCAGCAGTGGGTACATTTGATTTTCACCTGAAAGCAAGTTCGCCTGCTATTGGAAAGGGAACCAGCAATGCTTCGAATATAAATCCACTGGCAGCTACACTCGTGACGAACGAAGACCTTAAGGCAACAATCACACAACCTGGTGTGGATATGGGTTGTTTTCAAATCAATGGAACCGGCAACATGCATTAATATTATTTAAACCCTATGATAAATATGGAATTGGTCTGTCGGAATTTTCTGACAGGCCAATTTTAATTTAATCCGAAGCATTGGAATTAAGCTATACGGAAAGAATGTAACCTCCATGTATTGTCAGTCCGTCGGAAAAATTGGCCGCTGATAATATACATACCATACGTTATCGTAAAAGGGTCACGTCACCCGACATCGTTCTGTCTTTACCATCAGCCAATCTGATTTTGACTGTATACACAAAGATTGCGGAAGGCATATCCTGATGATGAAATTTGCCATCCCATCCGGGTGATGGATTATTGGAAGGGATATTCCAGTGCCTGAAACAAATGATCACCCCACCGATCAAAAATATTTAATTCGATAATGGGGATAACACCCTCATTCGTGTAAATGGTAAACTTATCATTAAAGCCGTCACCATTCGGTGAAAATGTATTCGGAATATAAATAACTAAGCTCTCGCATCAACGGTTGGACGTAGTGTGAAACTACGTACTGGTGTTTGCAAAACTCGGTTTTGCCCCTTCGAAATTTTCTTTCCTGATTTTTCATATTTTATTTTTTCCGGTCGTAGAGACGACGATTTATCGCGTCTCCTGACTGACACGTGAATCATACGATTTATTGCGTCTCCTGCATACGAGAATTTTCGAAGAATTCATGATATTTGGCGTGATTTGAGACGCGATACTTCGACTTGCTTTACTTCTGCCTTGTGCTGCAGCTCAGCAACAAAATCGTCGTCACTACAACCATTCACCACGTTAGAAAAATTATCACCCCTGGGTTGCGCAGCACCTGGGGGAAAGAATTTCATATGCAGAGTGAAAGCGAACCAAGGAAATTTGAAGAGGTAAAAAACATTTCCCCCAATTCATTTTTTTTATATTCGTCGATTTCCCTTACTACAGAATGTTTAACCTTTCTTATCACTGATCAGCCCTGCTGACCTGAATATCATTTTTATCCCTTTGTTACTTTATTTCTTTTTAACTGTTTTGTGTCAAACCAACACCCCCCCCTGTTTATGAAAAAAAACCTTCCTGTTTTCATTATTTCGCTTCTCGTATTCTTCGCCTGTCATCCGGGTGAACTGAAAGCAACCCCGGAACGCATGTTCGGAACGGAAACCACTAATCCTATTACCACTGCGGATGGCTTTTTTAATCTTAGCACAGATTATCCCTGCTATCCTCCGAATTGGACATATACCTTCAATATCACCGAGACATCGGCCACCTGGCAATGGGAAAACTGCAACGGTGCCAATGGCTATTTTATCCAGTGGCGATATGCCAATGGCACCTGGCATGACATCCCCGGTATGTGCTATCAGAATTGGTACACCTGCAATAATCTGGATCCTTCCAATAATTATGAATGGCGTTGCAGAGCTAATTGCGGCTACAATTATTACAGTGACAGGTGTTATCCGGTTTACTTTACCACTAACGGTTATCATTGCAATTATCCTGAATGGTTGTCATGTAATAATATCACAGAATATAGTGCGACCTGGCAACAGGCCGGCTGCTATGGCGCAGAGTATAATACAACACCGGTAGCTCACATATCACCTAATCCAGTGCGTGATGTGCTGAAGGTTTCGCTTGTACAGACTCATGAATGTATCGTTTCAGGTCTTGTGATGACAGATGTTTCAGGTAAGGTCATGAAGAGAAAAACATATCAGTCGAAGGGATCAAATGAATTCAATGACGAATTGAATGTGGCAGGATGGACACCCGGAATTTACGTTTTGCAGATCTTAACGACGACGGGAATCATCACTGAAAAGGTATCAGTGATTACAAATTGATTTCAATAATGAATAAAATAACAAAGCCCTGGTCATTGATCGGGATTTTTTTTGCAAGGTATGCGTTGAGTAATTCGACAGCCTCAGCAACCGTAGAGAATAATTGTATTGTCTGGGTTTGCCCCGGTCTGGTTTAAATTTCAAAATGTGAGGTGTGAAATTAGCAAATAAAAATTATCACGTTGCTGCCGGCAATTTCTTTATCTCACTTCCGTAATATCTCCGGTCAGGTTTTCTTTAATAAATTCTTTATTCAATTCATAGGAAAACTTAATGGCATAGACATACACTCCCGGCAATACGCGATGATCACTAAACTCGCCGCTCCACGAAAATGGAATAGTCTCAGACCGGAAAACGAGATTTCCCCACCGATCAAATATGGAACCCTCCATTGTAAGTATCTTCAATCCATCATTCATTCTCACTACAAACACATCATTTATATTATCTCCATTTGGTGAAAATATATTTGGAATGAAGAAGTCGTGTTGTGTCGAACAATCATTTTTATTTTGAACAATAAACGTCTTAGATAATTTCTGACATCCAGAAGTGATTGTGACAGTATATTGATCAGCAGCAGTCACAGTGAGTAGCGGTAAAGATGATCCATCACTCCAGTGATAATCAGCATCAAAGTTTTGTGTAACATCAGGCATAACACGTTCTCCAGGGCATATTTTAAATGAATCTATGACCGGCCATTGTATTTCCTGATTATCATAGGATAGCGACAGCTGATCACTTTGAATTCCGCAATTATTACTAATACTCAATGAATAGATTCCCGTCTGATCTGCTATGAAGGTTGCAGATGTGCTGCCATCCTGCCAGTTGATCATATCGGATGTTAGTCGTGCAGTCAGTGTCAGAGATTCACCAGGACGACAGACCACAGACCACAGACAAATGACCACTAAATATTGCTTACTGATTTCTGATCCGTATCATTAGATCACAGATCACAGATCATTCGATCACTCGATCATGCTTCGACCTTCTATCGCTCATCCTTGTGCTACAGCTCAGCAACCGCCTGATCACTAGCTCACTGATCTTTATTGTGTTCCTACCCTCAATTGACTTGGTGCATTGATATTCAAAGTATTCCCGGGTAATAAGACAATGCTATAACACACAGCATTGGCACCGGAGATGACAGGCTGGTGAACACCGGATAGAATCAATACACCTGTTGTCGCAGTAGGCACTCCGCCACACCAGTTGCCTGCATCAAACCAATCTGAACTGACAGATCCTATCCATCTTCCGCTGGCATCAATATTTATGGCAGCATACGATGAATTTAAAGGGCCACATATTCCTGTGACAACAACATAGAAATAATATGTACCTGCCGTTGCTGTCGATGGAATGTAAGATGCGGTTGTAGCTCCATTGATAGGTGTTCCGTCATAGCCATTATTATTATCATCCTGGTACCACTGATATTGAAGCCCTGTTCCTGTAGTTGTAACCGTAAGCGTAGAAGGAGTAGCATTCTGACAAACGTACTGAACCGGAATAGGCTGCCCTGTGATAGCTGCTCCGTTACAATTTGCTTTAAGGGTAACCTTGCCGGTTGTTGGATAATTATAAAATACGGTCCATCCGGCAGGAGCGTTAACAGTGCTGAATGTTTCATGAATCGTTTCCACTTCTATGATCGTAACTTCATCACCATCAGTAGGAGTGTATCCTGCTATTATATTCAGCGTTCCTCCCAGGTTAACCTCGTCTTCGCCGAATATTTTATCATAATCTGAACATTCATTTCCATTTCCATTGATTTCAAATTCCATCGTTCCGTCAGTATCGATATTGGAATCAAAATCAGAAATATGCCCTGTATAATTCTGACAACCTGTTGAATTGCCCGGCTGGATCGTACCATCAGGGAAATTTCCAAAATACCCTATGAACGTACCAGTCCCTTTATATGTCCCGTGATTTTCAAAAAGAGCGGCATTATTATCAATGGTGCCATTATTAATAATGACCCCACCCGGATTATTATAAAAATATGCATCATTGAAAACAGTGCCATCGTTGATCACCGAAAGTAATCCTGCATTATTAAACGTACCACCGCTACCTCCATTAATATACAATTGTCCTCCATCTATAATAAGTTGTCCACCACTGTCCACTGTAGCCGTAGATGAAACATTTAATCCAAACACATGTACCATACCCCCATTACCAATGATGATGTCCCCATCTCCATCAATTAGTCCGATCCCAGTAAGACTTCCATTAATGTTCACTGTTGTGGAAAAAGGAATGTTGATGTAAGGAAAAGTAGCGTCCATATAGGCTTCATAACCAGTCTCGATGGTCAATCCGGGATAACTTGGAAGCCATTTAGACTGATCTGTCCAGAGACCTGAACCAATAAAATAATATTTGTTGTCCCCTATTCCTTTTATCGCAAAATCATAATCCGTTTCATTGCAGTCTGAATTATTGACATGAACGGTGGCCGTTTTCAAACCAATACTCGTCGGTGCAAATGTAACTGTAAAGGAAGTCGACTGTCCGGGCAATACTGTACTTACACCCGGTTGAGTAATTGAAAACATGGATGCATTTGTGCCATTGATGGTTATACTGTCAATTGAAAGATTTTCCGTCCCTGTGTTCTGAATAGTATATGTACGAACAAGATTTGCATTCGTGAGGACGGTGTCAAAATCTGTATGATTGGTTAGAGTCGGAATCGTTTGGCCATCTGATATATCCATTCCATTTCCCAGTAGATTTACTTCAGGAGCGCGAACTTCCACAGTAAAAGAACAGACAGCATCATATCCACAACCTACAGTTGCAATAACGTTCACATAAGTGAGACCGATGTTAAATGCACTGCCGCTACCTGTACCACTTCCACTGGCTTCAGTAGCTCCCCAAAACAGATATGAAAATTGAGGTGTAGGTGATCCAATCGCCGTGACTGTATAATCAACGTTAGCCGAACAGTTTGGTAGTTGAGGATTGGTGATTATGTTTCCAGGGCTGCTTGTAATATAGGCTGCATTGTTAGTGATCATCACTGTATCCTGTGTCGAACATGTTCCATAGGTCACTGTCCATTTATATGTATTTGCTCCAGAGCCTACATTGCCAATGAATGATGCAGCAAAATTGGGTGATGAGAATGATCCACTTCCCGTGATGACAGACCAAAGTCCCGTCGAACCGGCAAGGCCTGCGGTAGCTGCCATTGCAGCAGAATTGGTACATACCATTTGATCCGGCCCCGCAGAATACACCGGTAGTGGAGTACTTGTAAACTCATCCGCACCCATATCAGGTGGAGCAGAACGCGTTTGATTATCAAAATCATTTTGAAAACCTGCTATTGTAATCCCCGCTCCATCCACACCGCAATTTCCATTCGCTACTAAATGCAAATCAGTACCTGATAGAAATACAAGATTTCCATTCAATGAATGTTGATCCTGCTGACTTGCGGCTTTCCATTGCGCGATGGTAACTTGATTGCCAGACAAATACCCTGTATATCCATTAGGAACATTCAAATCGTTGTAATCTGTAATAAAATTAGAAATCCCTGAACCCAGATACATCCCATACGTTTGGCTGGAACTATTTTTCACGTTTGAAATAATATTGTTTCTAAAATCCGTTGAAGATTGATTATTGTGATAGTAGCCGGCGCTAAAGTTGCCTGAAATGCCTGATATTCTGATCGTATTAAAATATATATTTAAAAATGTACCTGAAGGCGTATAATCAGTAATACCATATGAATTTACTCCAAAATTAGCATCAAGCGCAATCATATTATTTGAAATTTCACCTGTGGACGATTGTCCCGGGGAAAGAAGGTTAATGTATATACCATACTGCAGTCCACTGTTATTCAGTTTCATGTCATATATACGGTTGCCCCTGAACACAAAACCTTCGACAGTGTTCGAATTGCAATTGAAACCGAAGAGTTGTGATACGTTTTGTGCATTGACCTGATATATTTCGTTGCCCTGGTATAGCGTACCAACGGAACCTCCATTATCCAGAATCCCTGAATTTGAAAAATTGGAGATCTTATTTCCGATAATCTGAAGCCCAGAATTTTTCAATGTAGTCGATTGGGTATTTCCGGAATTGTATACACATACGGATGGTAAAGTTGCACCGGAAGTAATATCATTATTCTGAATAAGCAGTTGATCATTTCCGGAAGTCAGTGTTGTGGAGGCAATATAAATTACACCTGTGGATGTAGAATTGCTTACACCTTTCAATACAGTATTTTGAATAGTATTATTAGTCGCGTCATTTGAAAAACGGATGGCTGCTCCGGCCGTATTTGTATTGGAGAAAGTGAGATCTTTTGTATTGGTTCCATTATTAGAACCATTCAGGGTGATGTAATCTGCTCCATTCATATCTATCAAAGCTGTTGCAGTGCTACCTGATATGACAGGGCTTATCCCTGTAGCTGGCCTGATCGTTAATCGATTTGTATTGCTCGCTTGTGCATTCTGATTGATGATGACAGGAAAAGTTTCACTACCGCCATAGCTAACATCCGTTAATACAAAATCTGTTGCACCTGAAAGACATGCATTATTATATGCCTGTATAGCAGATGTCAAAGTTGGAAAATGTCCAAGTTCACCAGAGAGGGTTGTAGATCCAACTGAATAAATTCCTGCACCAAATGAATAGTACACCTGGAATGCGTTAGGTGTACTCGGTGGAGTAGTCACATTATTAACAGATGTAGCTACTAAGCCTGTCGAAGGATTTGAAGATATTTTGATTGGATTGGAATTGTCCTGTGCGATGACGAAATAAGATATGATGTCTCCTGTATTTATACCTCCAACTGTTGAACCCGTAATTGTAAATGTCCATGAGCCATTCATACCAGTACCAGATGTCAATATACCAGGTGATGAAAAATAAGCCCCTGCATTCTTTTTAAAATAAATGCGCGGAACCAATGATCCTGTGGAGGGAACGCCGGTTATGTCTGCAATAGTTGCTACAAGAATTCTGTCATCAGTAGCACATGAAGATTGAATGGATGTGTACTGAATCGACGGTGCTGCATTTTCAATCCCGTTTTCATATGCACCGATCGTCGCACCATCAGGAGGTAATCCTGAACTTCGTAAGACAGAAAGGTAATCTGTTGTAATGCCAGTACCGGCAATATTAGCAACACCCAACACCACACCGGAGGCAGGACGTAAATCGTATTGAGCATTGAAAGATGGATTTGCAATAATGGAATTTACATTTTGACCAAATCCACTTTGTATCGCAGCCAGGTTGATTCGATCTGTTCCGATAAATCCGGGTATTGCAGATGCAGGATTGTTTGGATTGTTCACATAATAATCATTGGTATTAATTGTTGAAAATGCTGTATTGGTGGCTGCTGAATAAATTCCATAACTTTTTTGTTGCGATCCATTTGCGGTATTTGTATTTCCAAATATATTATACCGGATATCGAGATTACTTGCACTGGACCCTGCATAAAACGCTGTTGAAATTGCATTTGCAGTTGTAGCACTGCCATACATGTTTATACTGTTGAAGTATAATTTAATTCCACCAGTTGTTGATGTAGTCAGCGATCCTCCTAACAAACCGATGCAAATACCCATGGAAGATTTTGTCATATCGGAGTTATCATATCCTCTGACGGAGTAAATGACATTGTTCGCAACAGTGAGGTCACTGTTGGCACTACCGGTGCCGATGGTCATTCCTCTTCCTCCATATCCATTAGATCCAAAAGCTCCAACATTAGTAATAAGATTGCCAATGACCTGAGAGGAGATAAATCCTGTTTCAATCGATATGCCAACAGGGTAAATAGCATTTCCTGAAAATAAATCAATATTATTTCCTTTTATCAGGCTACCAGATGCATTTCCTACCCGGATGCCGATACATTCAGGAGCACTTGTAGTGGTGGTAAATGTGTTACTAATAATCTGCAGATTATCATCACCGCCATTTGAGATTGCCGCAGTGCCATTAGCATAAATACCTGTTGAAACTGCATTAAAACTATTGTTTTGAAATGTAACATCATCATTGTCTGCACCCGGTGTGCCCGGGCTACTACCTCCCAGTGAAATTCCAAAGCCTGATTGATTTTGATTACCAATCTGAATGTTACAATTTCTGATCGTGTTCTGGGATGCGCCTGCACCAGCTCCAAGACTACTGATGACGATCACAGATGGAAACGAAGTGCTGAAATTGGTTAATGTTAAACTTTTATCTGTTCCTGTCCCCCCGATAGAACCATCAATCGTCACTCTGTCTGCACCGTTCAACTTTAGAATTCCTCCTGAGTTTGAAGCACCCGCTAGAAATCTCGCTGCTCCCGTAGGATAAATATTTATGGTAAAGGGAGCTGCAAATTCATTCAGGCTGATCAGGCCGTTTTCACTTCCATTGTTAGCCGTAATCTGGAGATTGATATTACCGGTGACAACATTCGAATTGATGGCTTCAAACGCACCTCCGGCACCTGTCAGCGTTGGATAATTCCCTGGTATTGTATATGTACCGCTTAGAGAATTTACGATTGGAAAGCTTTTTATATTTCCCGTTATCGGGAATGCGGTATTTGGTAAAACAACGGTGGTCGGTTCAATATTAAATACGCCTGATTCAATTCCGAGATTCACAGGAGCATGTTGATCCTGGGCCACTACAAAATATTGAACAGTATTTCCTACTGCCAAACCTCCGCCTCCGGAAAGAAGTGTATAATCGATAGTAAAGTCAAACGGAGATGTGGATGTATTTGCTTCTGCATATTTCCATCCGGCGGTGACGTTTGTATTGTCGTTAAATACATTGACATCTGTTGAGCGCTTGTAGTAGATGCGTGGACGAATTCCTGCGCTTCCTTCTACATTGCTTATATCGGTGATGATCACATTTGTAAATGATTGGCTATTTGAAACGTTGCCTTTTGTGATGGGCGTATAAGAGATCGTTGGTCCGAGAAGATCATTGAAGGTGAATGCACCTTCGTCAGCCCCAATATCAGGAGTTGTCATATTTCGGATATCACCATCAAAGTCATTGATGTAAGACAAAGGTTGTCCTCCACTCTCTGCCTGGGTAGGATTAGTCGGATCCAGATGTAAGAAATTTGGATTCGAACCGGTAGTGCTTAAAAAGAAAGTTGCTGTATTTATAGGTTCTGTCACAGAAAAGGCATCTCTTGGTGCCACAACACCCGCAGAAAAGAGCGCACCTTTAAACGCATTGAGCGTCATGGCACTGCTGGTGCCATCATAATAAATTAAATGACTGGCATCCGGAGTGCCTGCATAGAATAAATTATTGTTGGACGTACTTGCATAATTGTTTAGCATGGAAGAACCGCCATTACTTCGCCGGAAAGCTATGGTCAATCCACCGGTGCCGGGTGTAGAGAGGTTTGCAATGATATTATTTCTTAAATAGAGTGTTCCATTAGCAGCAGTTGTACTTGCCTCATGATAAATTCCTGAACTTCCGAAACCATTACCTCCTGAAGCAGCCAGATAGATTGTGTTATAATCAACATTGAATGTCGAAGAAACGGGTGCATAGATGTAAATACCAGTGACAGCATTATTGCCAGTTGCCAAAGGGGTACTGAGATGACCTATGAGGTTGTTACTGATTTCATTTACGGTTCCTGAAATAAAGGGTTGATCGATAAAAATTCCTCTTACAGAGGCAGCGGCAGCGCCGCTTTGCAAATCCACAATTTTATTTTTAGAAATGATTGCGGAATGTCCGCGAACCTCAATGCCATACAATTGAGGGCCTGTGTTAGAGTTAATATCTAAAATTGTATTATTCAAAATAGATAGGGATCCACTCACGGAACTAAAATTGTAACATCTTAATGGAAGTATACCGCCAATACAGGTATAATGTTGAAATGAATTGTTAGAGACTATCGAACCCGGACCGTAATAATTAACATACAATCCTGTAACGGCTCCATTGGTTAAGGATCCGGTCAGATTATCGAATATGTTACCCGATATGTTTTTAATGGGACCACCACTGGCCGAACCTTCTGAATTCTGCCAACCACTTAGAATTGACTGGTCGAGTATACTCACACCTGAAAAATTATTATTCAGATTATTCATCGTACTTGTGATGCCGGAACTACCGAACGCCTGGAAGAAATAGACTTCTCCATTTCCACCTGCTTTCGTAAAACCATTGACGATCGCATTCCCATTTATATTTTCAATAGCCGAGGAAGACATGTTTCCAGACCGGGCAAGAAAAACTACCTGGGCAGCTTTGACATTTAAATTTGTAAAACTGTTATTATTGATATTGGTGGTTACAGTGCCTGCATTTGTCCAAATAATGTATTTGTGAAGTCCGGATCCACTTCCACTAAAGTTGATGCCACGTACAGAATTATTTGAAATAGATAATGTGGAAGTAGGCGAAATGTTTCCACTGGTGATACCAGTCAAATTGCCTGTTACGTTGAATGTTGTAGCATAAGAAGCTAATCCGGAAGTTGATGTGCCCAATTGATTAAAATTGAAATTAGCCTCGTTTAATGTATAGCCCGTATTACTGATGGCAGTGAATGTATTATTCGTATTATTTACAGAAGCAAATGAAATTCCCTGGATCGTATTATAATTGACATTTAAGGATGGGACTGTCGAGAGATGTTGAATGCCAAAAAACTCATTATAACTGCTGCAATTGAATGAAACATTTTGAATAATATTTCCTTGTCCGTTGCTGCCTATTGTAATATTTCCTGTAGCAGTACTATATATCCCTCTGAAGTAGGCAACGCCGCTTTCATTATATCCCATTGAAATATTTCCGGGTGTAGAATTGCCGATGGTATTGGACAGGATGGAATGTGATCCGGTGTTTTCCACGACAATGCCATACAGATAAAAGGTAGAAGCTCCCATAGTGATCGCCCCCATCAAATTATTAGCAATCACACACGAAGTGGTGGAGCTTAGATACAACATGCACGCTGTAATAGTGGACACAGATTGATTGATGTAGATATTGGATGTTGGCGTACCGGTTCCTGATGTTGCACCCAGTATATTACCTGTTGTCGTGCCGAAATTGACACCTCCCGCTCTTACGGCATAGGCATTAAATGCCCCAAATGCATAGGCACTGGCCATATTGAAGTTGCTGGTCCAGTTTATGCCATTGATCGTGTTGCCTTGTATCTCTGTTAACGGTGTGGCGGCAACAGCTATCAAATCAATACCTGAAAATCTGCCACCTGTATTCGTCAGCATTCCATTTCCATTTTCATCAGCATATCCGATAGTGTTGTTATTGATCATATAGCCTCCTCCTGAAGGCGTATTAATGACGATGTGATCCAGATATCTGTCCGATGACAATCCGCTTCTCGACACAGTCTGGTAAAGTTTATTTGAAGTGATCGTAAAGGATGTACTGTTTGAAGCTATGGCTATTCCGTTGGCACCTGATGCACCATAAAAGTTAGCAATTTTATTTCCCGTTATGATGCAATTATCATTGGAAACCGAAATGGATTGACCGGCAGAACAAATAGCCACTATCGGAAGATTGGATCCTGCTTCTGCTATTGTATTATTGCTGATAGTGTTATTGTCATTCCCTGCAGTTCCATTTGAAGTTGAGATCAACACGGTGGCAGCGCTCGGGATCGTATTTAATCCTACCTGCATAGGTGCTGATAATGTCGATCCAAGTAGAGTGCAATTTGTAATGGTATTATTGGTAGCGTCATTGATCAGCCTGACCGTAGACGTACCGGTAGAATTTGATTGACTCGTATTGGAAAATGTAAGCGCATTACCACTACTATTCAGACCATTGATCGTGACATTGTCTGCACCATTTAGATCGATCATAGGTGCACTGATATTTCCGGACAATATCCGTGTGCCGGAAGGTGAAATGGTCAGGGATGTCCATGAGCTGACAGAGGGCTGATTGAGAACAGCACTGTTGTTGTCCGTGATGTCTGCCGTGATGGTGACCGTGATGACATTCCCACTTTGGGAATTGACAAGGTTGAGTGCATCAAAAGCAAGTTTGAGAGTGGCATAACTACCGTTAGCTGCGCCACCTGAACCGGCTACTGTTACCTGTGCATTTGCTTGGTACGTAAAGCAAGTGATGAAAAACAGTGTGATGATGGTTGTCATCAGGTGCATCAAAGAATTTAATTTGGTTTGCATCTTGATAGAATTTTGCGATTGAGCGTAAGATTCAAATGGGGAGTTCTGCGTAGGTTTGGGTTCTAAAGTGTTGTGATTAAGCCGGGGAATTTTTCCAGCCATACCTGACTGCTGACATTGCCGATCACAGGCATCTGCTGATCGATCTCATCCATCATATAGTCAGCCCGCATCAGGATAAGCCAGATGATGAGCAGTAAGATCAGGATGAGGATCAGGACGCGGAAGTGTTGTTTTAGCACGATAAAGGCCTTTTATGTTCGATGCCGTAAATCTAAAGGCAGGCCATGCGATGTAGCAAGGAAAGGGTGTGGACAATAGTTTGACAGGGAGTGGACAAAAAGAGGACAAGAGGCAGAAGAGGCGGAAAGTGTGGAAAAGTGTGAAATGGAAGTAAGTCAGTTAGGGAGGAATGTTATAAAGTAGAATAAAATTCATGCATAATATTTGATGCAAACGAAGTTTGCTTCAAATAATTTACAACGTTAAGCTTAGGCTGAGCCTAAGCTTTCGCGTCAGCAAATTTCAGATTTGCAAAATGAGAGCATTGTAACACAAAACGGAGTTTTGCAGACGCACAAACGTAGGCACGACCTACCAAAACAATTATCTTTTTTTTAGTAAGTGGATGGGCTTTCTAAAGAAATTCGCTCCGCGCAAAATACGGATCCAGATCTCCATCCTGTTCCAACCCGAGTCTCTGCCGCAAACGCTGTCTTGTTTTATAAACTGTATTCGGAGAAATACCCAAAAGATTGGCAGCTTCTTTTGCAGTTAGTTTTAATTTGATGAGGGCAGACATGCGCTGCTCGGCCTGCGTGATGTCAGGAACCTTATTCCGAAGAGAAAGAAAGAAACCGGGATAAACGGTATCAAACAGCGCTTTAAATTGAGACCAGTCTTCTTCATTCAATATCAGGTGATGAGACAAGTCTGCAAGACGCCTGTTTTGGTCTTCTGTATTTTCTTTACTCTCAGAGGCATCCTGCATTTTTTCAATAAGCGTATTTTTTTCAAGTAGGTGTTGACGGAAGATATCAAGTTGTTCTATTGCTTTTTTGGTTTCAGCTTCAGCACTGCGTTTGCCTTCGAGAGCTTCGCGCTGCCGTATCTGCATTTTTAATCTCAAACGGGCCAGCCACATCATACCAAGACAGCCTAATAGCACGACAAGAACAATCGTAAAATTTCGAGTCAGGGCAATTTGTTTTTTCTGCCGGTTCAGAATTTTAATGGCCTGTACCTGGTTTAGATTGTTCATCCGGATCTGTAGGATATCTGTACGGCTTTTGGTAATCTCTGCTTCGAGTGAGTCATGCAAATGCAGATATTGTTGAATATAGGTATTCACACTATCAGCTTGTCCGAGCGCTGTATACACTTGTGAAAATGCAAAATCGACATTCGCCTGATATGCAGGTTCGGGTTTTTCTTTCAGGAACTGCCGTGCTGTTTTCAATTTTTGCAATGCCATATTTGCCTTCCCTTGTCGCACATCGATCCGTGCTATCCACTGTAATGAATTTGCAGCATTGTCAAATTGATTTGCTGCTATGCTGCTTTCGACATCTTTTTGAAGCAGTACATAGGCAGAATCAAAATTACCCAGATCAAAATACACATCTCCTTTATTGCCATTGATGATCCCGATCCAGAAATCCCACTTCAATAGTTTTGCAACTTTTTCTGCATTGTCAAAAGCGAGAAATGCAGAATCGGGTTTATGGATCTTATGGTAAGCAAGACCTATGGTATTCCACTGCTGCATTTGTTGATAGGTGTTGAGCGTATCATCCGGTACTAATTGTTGATGCGGTAAGGCCAGCAATCCACTCAATCCCATTTCAATACAATCCGCATATTCATGTGTATGATAAAGACTGTAACTCATGTCATAAAATGCCCCTGCGGGAAGATATAAATCTGCACGAGGATTGTGCTTCAGGATATCGAAGAGCATATGAAAATGCATGGTAGCGAAACCATATTGTGCCATACCATTGTAGATCTGTCCAAGAGTGAGATGGATATCAAATTGAAGTGTCTCGTCTTCAATTTCATATGCATCCTGGAGTGCATCACGCAGATAGTCGATCTCAGGTGTAGAGGATGTACAATGTATGCCTACAATGGATATGGAGGTGCGAAGGATTTTTGCGCGGATCTGGCAGCGGACATTCGCGTTTTCTGAAGCTGCGCTGATCCGATCCATAGTTTGACACCAGGTGGAAGAATCTGTTTCCACCATTTCATGCATCACTGTTTTGATATTCTCTGTATTCCTGTCTTTTTTAACGGACAGCTTTTTTATCCAGGCATCGATCTGATGATCATCGGGCCGCTTGTACTGAGCATTACTTGTGCTGAGCGAAGCTGAAGTAGTCGAAGGAGCCTGCGCAGAAGCGAAACTGGCGAAGCAGCAAAGTAAAAAGATGAGGGACCGATACAGTCGATGCATTGTAATAGAGTGGTGGTGGGAAATTAAGGAGAAAATAGAGAATAGAGGAGTTGGTGAGTAAACTACTTTCCCTATAACTAAAGTTATATTTTTTAGCCGCCTTAACAGCAATAGGTTTGAATTGAATTAAAAAGGTTGCTGGACTATTCAGATAGTACCAATTTGCTTCTATCGGGCGCCGTAAAGTGTGGTGTAAGGAATCAAAGTATACATCATTTTAAAATAACCAACTATAAACAAAATGGAAACACATTTATTTAAATCTCATTTTTTAATTTGTATCGGGATCTTAATCAGCTTTTTCATTCCTAAAAGCCAGGTGTACGGACAGGTGCAACTAGTTTATGAGACTGAAGTTGAATTAGATTATCCCTTTCCTGTTGTGCTCACTGATCAGGGTTTCGCATTATATACTTCACAGCCAGGTTCTGATCAGTTTTTGAAATTGAGAAATGATAATGTAGAAATCTGGAGTACACAAATACAAGAATTACCTGAGAATCATACGATCAACTTTCTCTATGAACACGCCTCTGGTTTTTACTATGTAGGAGAAGGTGGACTTTCGTCGCAGACTGCATTTGGAAGGGTCAATAAAACATCAGGAAATGTTGAAGTCAGGAAAACCTATATCGAATCCAACTCAACAGGTAAAAGCTTTGCCATTACATCCACTATCGGAAATAATTTATTGATCGGTGGATATATCTACACGAACACAAATGAGCAACATGCCATCGTCAGGGTAGTAAATCAGCTAGGCGATGTGTTGCTGACAAAATTAACAAATGAAACCGGCGGTCTGTGGGGAAATACGGTTTACCAAATACTGCAGACAAAGGATAATGGATACCTACTGGCTGGAAGGATTTTTGAAAATAATAATTGTGGGGAAATTGCTAATGCAAGCTTATGGTTGTGTAAGCTTGATGAAGATCTGAATGTAATCTGGAGCAAAAAATATGGTGATGGCAATGGATCGGTAAATAAGGCTTACGGTTCTGATCACTATGGTCCAAAATGCATTATTACCCCGAATAATGACATCATTGTATTAGGGACAGTATTGTGTACGGATGGAAATGGTGGCGGCCCTGCAAATATTGGAGAAGGTGACTTTTTGATGAAATTAAATGCAGCCGGAAATATTAGCATTATTAAACACGTAGGAATAAGTTTTCCCGATTTCACAAAATATTATACAGGTATTGATAATGGATGCAGTGACTACTTCGTCTTAAGTGGCGTACAAGGAGGCCTCTTGGGTTCTTCCTATTTCATTGAAAAATTTGATAATAGCTTAGAATCGGTGGAATTCCTTTTAGTAATTGATGATACCGATAAAGCAACAAGGTTTGTTGAAGTCACGAAAGGAAAAAGTGATGCTTACCTGTTAAGCGGGCAGAAATATTATTATGATATGAATGGAGATTACCATACACGCACATTCCTTGCAAAAACAACCTCTGATCCGGGTTGCGCCCATTGTGACAATATTCCATTAAATTTGGCCTCCTACAGTGACTGCGAAAATTTTAATGCATTGGCACTCGGTGACATCTCACCACAAGGAAATCCAAGATTTACACTTTTCAGTGGTGATCCTACAGAGCAAGCGACCGTAATAAATAATGCCCCGGGAAATCCAGGGCAGGCGTTGAAATTCGGCAATTTCTCTGATATTGATTATAACATCGGCAGAACAATACAAACACCTGCAAGACTTGAATGGCGAATGTATTTTCCAATAGGGAAAACAGGTTCCTGGGGATTGGAAACAAATAGTCCTTCACCTTATGGGTTAGGAGTGGATTATAATAATGGTGTTGCTACATTATTTAGCCAGGGAAATCAGGTCAATACATTTACCTACAGTCAGAATAGCTGGTTCAAATTAGCATTGATATTCAATCCTTCGACTAATTCAATTGAATTCTGGTCTTCCGGAAGCCTGATTTACACTGTATCCAATTTTCAGTCTGATAAAGTGACCGATTTGAATTTCTTTTATGACGATGCCTCTTCCAATAATACTTTTTATGTGGATGATATATTATACTACGAAACAAGTAGTAATTGTAATGCTGTATTAAATGGCAGTGCTGTATGTGTAAATAATAACGATTACGATTATGAAAGTGAAGCCCTTTGTGACGGATATACCGAAAATGAATGGTCCGTCGGTACCTGCTGTACCTCTTTCACGATTACCAATAATTTAACCCATACAGCATGCGGGATAAATAATGGCGCAATCACAGTTACACCAAATGGTGTGGGTAGTGTTACCTATTTATGGAGTAATGGAAGCACTTCACAGACTATTTCTGGTCTTAGTCCGGGTACATTCACAGTTACCATTACAGCAAATGGATGTGCGCAAACATCTTCTTACACCGTAAATGGATCTACAGCAATCTCTGTACAATCCTCCACAGTAGATGAATCATGTAATAATTGTAATAATGGCCAGGCAACAGCCAATCCATCTGGAGGTAGTGGATATACCTACCAATGGAGTAATGGAGGAACGACACAGACAATCAATAATCTTGCCCCGGGAACCTATACAGTCACAGTTACATCAAATAATGGTTGCACCGCTACATCTACGATTGCTATTAACGAGTTTGGATGTGCGGGCATAGCGATTTCATTTGTCCAAACAGATCCGGTTTGTTTTGGAGATTGTAATGCAACAGCCATAGCCACGCCGACTGGTGGCAGTTCACCATATACTTACCTGTGGAATACGGGGACTAGTTTGCCTGCGGCAATTGGGCTGTGTGAAGGAATGTATACGGTTACCATACTGGATGGGAATGGATGTAATAGTATAGGGACTATCACTATTGCGCCTGGGAATCAATTGATATCAGAAATTACGCAAATGGTTGATACGCTGACCGCAGTTGTTAGTGGAGGCACTGCACCGTATACATATAATTGGAGTACGGGGGCCACAACGCCCAGAATTTTTCCTAAATCCAATGGGATTTACTCTGTCACCATTATTGATGCGAATGGATGTTCCACTACAAGAGTGTATAGTTTTATATACACAGCCAATGAAATACTTGCTGATTTTCCAGGAAAAATTTATCCCAATCCAGCCTATACTGAAATACATGTTGATTTCTCAATGCCTGATGATGTGTATTCAATTTCATTGTATGATTTTAATGGGTCACTGGTGCTCAATAATATAGCATCTGCATTCAATGGCTCTGCTACAATAGATGTATCCAGACTGGTGCCGGGTTTATATGTGATGAAGATGTCAGGTAGTGACAAGCAATATTTTACGAAAGTGATAAAGATGTAAAGTTGACTATGACGTTCTTGTCGAGGCACACTCTCTCAATAAGCCACCTCAACACCAGGTGCAGGAGATACTTGCCAGCCGAAACTCGTTCCGTTAGTCCAGTTTTTAAACCCAAAGACGAGGGCGTCGATAGCGTAAGATTCAACAAGTAACATATCAGAGATACTTATTCCCGTAGAAAAAGAAAGAAGCTTAGGCCCTGTCAATTTATAGGAATAATAAGGAGTTGATGCGCCTGGCTCGTATACTTTGATTTCAATAATCATATTTGCTAAGCTCATGTTTGATGCAAAAGATTTAGCAAACGCAATCGAATTTACATCCTTAACCTTTGAAATTTGAAACGTAAAATTTGGTCCGTTAGATTGTGCTCCACTTATAGCTACGGACTGAAGTGGAAAAGTACCTGCCGCAAAAATCCCCATTCTTGCAGGATTAGTGATCGTGTACGTAATTGAGTCGTTATTCCCGCTTGTCACACTTCTGGAAGCAACATTATTCCATTTGACACCATCATGATAGGCAGGGGCTTTGGCCTGCACATCATAGATCATGAGTCCTTCACTCGGATTTGTCACATTAGTTGTATCTGCCAGTCGGGGCAGCATGATTCCCTTATTGGGACTCGTGACATCCAGCGCAGAATTTGGACTCGGGGATGTGGTTCCTATACCTACCTGGGCCTGAGCAAATACACTATAAAATAAAAGGGTAAATAGAAATACGATTTTCATTTGATTTTTTTTGAATGATGAAGGGGAGGAGAAATCAGATTATGCAATGAGCTGATCTTCTTTAGAAAAGAAGGCGAATATACACTTTCTGTTTACATGACAGCTTTTTTGTTCAGTGCAGACACGGGCCTACACTTAACATTTTTTTTTCTTATTAAAAATTTTATTTGCAATAAGAAAAGGAATCAACGGTTGGACGTCTTTTGTAACGACGTCCTTGTATTTGCAAAATTCGGTTTTGCCCCATCGAATTTTTCTTTTCTGATTTTTCATATTTTATTTTTTCCGGTCGTAGAGACGACGATTTATCGCGTCTCCTGACTGACACGTGAATCATACGATTTATCGCGTCTCCTGCATAGGAGAGTTTTCGAAGTATTCGTGATATTTGGCGTGATTTGAGACGCGATACTTCGACTTGCTTTACTTCTGCCTTGTGCTGCAGCTCAGCAACAAAATCGTCGTCTCTACAACCATTCACCACGTTAGAAAAATTATCACCCATGGGTTGCACAGCACATGGGGGGAGAATTTTCTGTGCGGAGAAAGAGATGCAAGAAAATTTGAAGGCGTAAAAAACATTTTCCCCTAATTCATGTTTTTTATATTCCTCGATTTCCCTCACGATTGGAAATTTTAACATTTTTATCCCTGATCGGTAGTGCTGATCAAAATATCATCACATTTCCCTTTGTTGTTTTATTTCTTTTTAACTATTTTGTGTCAAACCAACAAAACCCCCTGTTTATGAAACAAAACCTTCCTGTTTTCATTATTTCGCTTCTCGTATTCTTCGCCTGGCATCCGGGTGAACTGAAAGCAACCCCGGAACGCATGTCCGGAACGGAAACCACTAATCTTATTACCACTGCGGATGGCTTTTTAAATCTTAGCACAGATTATCCCTGCTATCCCCCGAATTGGACATATACCTTCAATATCACCGAGACATCGGCCACCTGGCAATGGGAAAACTGCAATGGTGCTAATGGCTATTATATCCAGTGGCGATATGCCAACGGCACCTGGCATGACATCCCCGGTATGTGCTATCAGAATTGGTACACCTGCAATAATCTGGATCCTTCCACCAATTATGAATGGCGATGCAGAGCTAATTGCGGCTACAATTATTACAGTGACTGGTGTTATCCGGTTTACTTTACGACTAACGGTTATCATTGCAATTATCCTGAATGGTTGTCATGTTATAATATCACAGAGTATAGTGCGACCTGGAAATGGGCCGGCTGCTATGGCGCAGATTACTATTGGATCCAATGGCGCTATGCCGGAGGATCATGGTACGATCTTTACGGATGTCCGGTCTACGGTACATGGGTCAATGTCAATGAACTACAGCCTTGTACATCGTATGAATATCGTGTCAAAAGCCATTGTTATTCCGGATGGAGCAATTGGTGTAATTCTTATGGCTTCAGTACATCCTGCAATAACTGCCCTGTCCCATACGGACTCATCACCAAAGATATAGGCGACAAACAAGCCACCCTCAAATGGTCTGCCGTATATGGTGCCTACAGTTATTCGATTCAACTTCGTGATGGCTATGGCAACTGGTATGATCTGCCAGGTAGTCCGAGTACAGGGACATGGATTATTGCCTATAACCTGACACCATGTCACACCTATTCATGGCGCATTCGGGCCAATTGCGGTCATTATGATTCCTATGGGTATTGGTCAAGCCCTCAGACATTTACGACGACATGTGGGTATGGATGTGGCGCACCGCAATGGGTATATACATCCGGTATTACGAATTCATCTGCTGCTTTACATTGGGAGCAGGTGAGTGGTGCATCTTATTATGTGGTAGAGTGGAGAGCAGCCGGGGGCCCATGGAATCAACTTCAGGGAGGGCCATGGACTAATACATCAGCTGAACTCACAGGATTACAAACGAATACGACCTACGAATGGCATGTGAAGACCTATTGCACGGATGGACGTACGAGCGACTGGTCATCTATCACTTCCTTTAATACACTGGGTGAGGAATGTGGATTGCCCTTCTTCAGATATACCTTGCCTGTCACAGATTCTACAGCGACATTCAACTGGACTGCGGTGGATGGGGTTTTGAATTATTCAATCCAGTATAGGCTGGCCAATGGTGCCTGGATAGATGTACCTGGTAGTCCTACGACAGACTTATCCATCACGGTTACAGGATTATTGCCTGATACACTTTATGAATGGAGCATGAAGGTCAATTGCAGCAATGGTTCATCAAGTAAATGGTTGGCTTCCCTTATGTTCCATACGAGCAATACATCGGGATGTAATAAGCCGGGTGGGCTCTTTGTGGATAGCCTTACATTAACTTCTGCCAGATTGAACTGGTCACAGGTTCAGGATGCTGAGTCCTATTCGGTACAGATCAGGGTATGGCCAAATGGGTCATGGAATACAGTGACCGGAAGTCCTGTGGATACAAATTTTATTGTTGTAGATAGTTTGCTCCCCAATACGACATATGAGTGGCAGGTGAGAACCAATTGTTCGGGCGGCTTTCATAGTTTCTATGCCAATGGATACCATTTTATGACGACTGATCTGCCATCATGTTCTGCGCCGGATCATCTGACAGCGGATCTGATCAATGAGACCTCGGCTACTTTGCATTGGTCTGCGGTCCCGGGTGCATTGGGCTACAAGGGTCAGATACGATTACCGAATGGCGCTTATATAGATGTAGGTGGATTGATGACGGATACTTTTGTAGTCGTTTCGGGTCTTACACCGAATACAACTTATGACTGGCATGTGAAAACGAAGTGTAGTGATGATCATTTCAGCAACTGGTCATCAACCGCATCATTTACCACAACAGGTAATGGTGTTCCAAATGATGAATGCGCAAATGCAATAGTGCTCACAGTCAATGATACGTGTGTTTCGACGTTTGCGTCCAATGTAGATGCTACACCAAGTGTTCCGTCACCTGTGGGGGGATGCTCGTCAATTGGGAATAAAGATGTATGGTTTAAATTCACAATGCCTAATGTCCTCAATCCTAATGTCACCATACGGACGAGTGCAGGAAGCCTGGCCAATGCCGTCATGGAAGTGTATTCAGGTACAGATTGTAATATTCTATCCGTCATCACTTGTGAGGACAACAATGACAATGGCAACGGATCATTGATGCCGGTGATCAATCTCACAGGTACGGCGGGCGTTACCATTTGGGTTCGTGTATGGGGCTTTGAAGGCGCTACCGGAACCTTTACCATTTGTTTGTTGGATCATGTTACGTTCAATTACGCCGGTGTACCACATGTAGTATCTTCTGAAGCTGGTGAAGTATTTGATAACGCTGCAGAGATTGTGCAGGCACCGGTGGATATGGATGATCAGCCACAAATGCAGATTATACCAAATCCTGTACGTGATCAACTCAATGTGATCGTACGACAGACGGAAGAGTGTCGTGTCATCGGATTGAGATTATTAGATTATTCAGGTAAGGTGATGATCAGCAAGGAAAATGATCTTGTCAGGGAAAATCAATTCAAGACACGCGTTGATGTTTCCGCATTGGCTCCTGGTATGTATGTCATGCAGGTACAGACGACAAGTGGAATGATGGTGGAGAAAGTGACAGTGGTGAGATAGTTTTTAGATGCAAAATATTTTAATAAAAAAGCCCCGGAGACGGGGCTTTTTTATTGGTGGATTTTTCAGCGGGTTTCACTTCGAAGAAATATTTTTTACGGGTCGGCGTAAGTTTTGCCTGCGTCGGTGAAGTACCAAGAATATGCATTTGAGTTGAGTTGAGTGGACATGGTATTGAATAAATATTATATTTAGGTTAAGATAAATTTAATTATATTGTACTACGCTTCGGCGTCTGAACATATTATTTTTAAACCGTAATCCCCCTGGACATGAGAACGATCCTTCTCACAATGTTGCTTCTATGCACATTCATTTCTTATAGTCAGCCATTCAATATTAAATTCGGGAATACAGGTGATGATTTTATTTATAAAGTTATTCCTGCAGACAGCAATAAGTTTTTTCTTCTTGGTTCTGTCTACGAAAACGGTGGGCACCAGATATGGTTGATGAAAATTGATTCCATTGGAAACTTACTATGGAGCAAATCATATGGATTTAATGATGCGACCAATTGGGAGATCGGTTACAATTTACTCATGCTGGGTGATGGTCATATGATCATCACTGGCGATGCAGGGAAAAAAGCCTATTTCGATGACCGCCAGTCGATCCTCATTAAGGTGGATCGTGATGGCAATCAGATCTGGAAACAATATTACCAGGACATAGGTGGACTGCAGGACTTACAACCGGAAGAGAATGGTTTCATTACTGTTGGTTATAAGGACAGGATCGCCGGTATTTTGCATGTAGATAGTGTGGGAAATGAAATACGTAAATCCTATTTCCAGATCTCTGGCGAAACTGTCATTCATAAGATAATACCGACTGCAGATAATCATTTTCTGCTGATCGGTCGTTCGAATAATATTGGAGCCGGATACGAAGGCGGATTTATTGCCAATGTCAATGCACAGGACGATGTTGTCTGGTACAGGATTTATGATACCTGGAACAGTGAATACAACTTCTCAGATATTACAGAACGATTCCGGCCAGCCATGGGTGTCTATCAGGATCATTCAGGCACTATTTGGATCGCAGACAATTACCAGGACCAGATAGGGCTTTTTGCTTTTGATACTTTAGGAAATCAATTGGACAGAAAAGTATACGGACAGGTTCAAAAAGATGAATGGCCTACTTCACTGATTCCAACAATGGATGGCGGATGGTTGATGACCGGAATATATGAGCAGGATTCATCCTTTGCTATTAAGCTGAATGCCTCGGGCAAACAAGAATGGCTTAAATATTATGGACGTGCAAATCATAATGCATATACATTTTCTGCGGCAGAATCTACTGATCATTATTTATTATCCGGAATGATTGCAGACAACCTTGGAAATTCACCAACGAATGGTTGGTTATTGGGCATTGAAAAAGATGGCAACCCATTTCCGTATACCATTCATCTGTCTCTTCATTACGATATTGAGGGTGATTGTCAATATTCTTCAGACGATATACCCTTGTCAGGTTGGTTTATTACGGCGACAGACAGTAATCACACGACTCAACTCATTACTGATCTGCAAGGAAATGCAATCTATCATACCGATGCATATGAAACAAGATTTGACTATGTCGCGCAGAACACGAAACATTTCGATCTCTGCAAGGATACAAGTTGGGTATATACTTCGCCACAAAACCCGGAATTGACCGAACGAAATGTCGTACATGGTCAAAGTAATTGTGCGGAGATTGAAGTTGGTCTCACACAACCTGATCTTGTACAATGCGACACTTCTACTTTCTGGATCACACTTACGAACCGGGGAATTAAAGTCTCCGATACGACTACGCTTCGTTTCGAGTATGACACCTCACTTTCGCTTATTGAGTTCTCTGAAGATTATTCCGTTGTACCGGGTGGTGTGCTCGTCAGGGTTCCGCCTATTGAAGCCATTGGTGGAGAATATAGAATTTTTGGCAGAGTCGTGCTGTCTTGTGATGTGCAATTGGGAGCAACACATCGGATGAAAGCTACTTTGCTTTCTCAAAATTGTGAACCTGTCAACGATGGCCCACGCTATGAAATTTCAAGTTCATGTTCTGGGGATAAGATCAGATTTTTATTATCCAATGCGGGCGGTGGAGGAACGCAGACTACGACAACATACAATTTGTATGTCAATGATATGGCTATGATCCATGCGCAGTCTATCATTCTTCCTGAGGCAGGAAATAATATAATTTTTGAATATCCTGCAGATGGCCGAACCTGGCGAATGGAATTATTGCCAGACGCAGCAGAACCCAATCAGAGAATAAGAGTAGCTACCATAGAAGGTTGCGGAAGATTGAATACAGGTTTATACAATGTTGGTTTTGCAAATGGATTTTCTTCCGGACCTGCAGATATAAAATCATCTGAAGTTTTTAGCATGAATTCTGTCGGTTTGCCATATGCAATTGCAGAGGCAATGCCTGGGATGCAGGAGGAAAATTTAATCAGCACTCTTGAGCCTTTGGAGTTTACTGCACGTGCTAAAAACAAAACCGGACATATGGTCAATGAAGTTGTCTTTGATCTGGAGTTTGTAGCGGGATTCGATATTACGACCTTTCACATTCTGGCCTCCAATGAAAAAGTAAAATTGGAGTTGCATGGTAACTCTTCGTTGCGTGCTACCATGGAAGACCTGTTTCTCAAGCCCGGTGATGATGCAATGATCAGGTTCAGAGTGGAACCGAATGATTCCCTCGTGGCAACATCTTATGGTGCCGATTTGCTGGTGCAAGGAAATGCATTTTTCGATGGTGAAGGACCGGTGGCTTTACTGTCCGGAGACCATAAATACAACATTGATGATCCTGCGCAATATGCCGGTTATGGAGATTACGCATCTGAGTTGTTGGTGTACAGTGGAAGAGGTGATGATTTTGGAGAGCGGATCAGTCGTAACAACAACGGAGAGATCTTTATCGTGGGTAGTTCTGATAGTTACACTGAAAATTTTTGGCATTATGGTTTTGTCATAAAGACCAATTCAGCAGGCAAGGTCATTTGGCAAAAAATGATCGTTATTGAAGGCACAGAGATCGATATCAAGTCAGCAATCGCAACTGCTGATGGTGGATGCTTTGTGGTAGGGGATCTTCAATTTCTCAAGGATCCGGAGGGCTATCTTAATTTCTATTATGGACTGACGGCAAGGCTGGATGCTGAAGGTCATGTATTGTGGTACAAGATTATGCGGCCAGTTAATGAACTGGCGGGTACATATTTTTATGGCGCCTTTACATCCTCCGATGGTAATGTTATCGCTCATGGGATTGTCAGATCCGGTGGTGATCATACAATAGTCCTCAAAATGGATCTGGATGGAAATATCATCTGGCAATTTTATCAGCCGAACGGGGAGAGCATTTTTCCATTTGAGGGCATGAATTTAAAAAACGGAGACTATGCGTTTATGTCGGTGTCTGGCTCGGTCGACAATCGTACAACATTAATTACGCTGGATGCAGAAGGAAAATTTAAATGGAAAAAATTTTATTCGTTCACAGGAGGTGGTTATGGGAGTAGTATAGCCGTTACACCTGATCACGGATTTCTGGTGATGGGCTATGGAGAGAAAGACACTTTATTCACTTCAGTGACCATACCTAAGTTCATTAAAACAGATTCATCGGGTGTAAGACAATGGGAAAAGCACCTTTGGATTGGAGAAGGCTTGAATGTGGAAGGCTATACGATCATCCCGGCTATTAATGGTGGTTATTTGATAGGTGGAGAAATTGACCATCATTCAATTGGCCATGACGATGATATGTTTTTAGGAAAAATAGATGAAGAAGCCAATATGGAATGGTATCGTTATTTCGGAAATAAAAATTATGAGCGTGCAACTTCACTGATCAACGATGTCACCGACGAAATCTGGGTGATGGGGATAAATCAAATCAGGTCACGTTTCGATAAAATACAAACAATACTCATGAAGACGAATGGTGATGGTGTCACAGAGGTAAAGCCAATTCGCGAAGAGAAAGAGCTGCATGTACTTTTATTTCCCAATCCGGTTGAAGACATGTTGAATGTCATTCTGACACCGGCTCCGGATTACATGGTCCACTGGGTGATAAGTGATCTATCGGGTAAGATTATTGATAGCGGGCGTGAAAATGCTTCGGACCCTTTCCTTGTCCACATCGATGAATTGGCTGTCGGTATCTATATAATTGCTTTTCCGGGATCCCATTTTCCACCAAAGAAATTTATTAAAGTAAGATCATAAAAATTTTCTTTGGCACATAAGATAATCCATTTCAGGCTATATAAAATCGAAAATACACAATCCCGATATTTTGTACAATGCAGAAGGACGAGGTGCATCTAATCCTGTTCAGGCAGGTCTTGATTCGAACGAACAACAAATGAATAGGAGAGTGGAGATTTTTATTGAATGAACTATGTTGGATGTTCCGCAAAAGGAAGTCACAGAGAGGACATATTAATCACAAACCGATAGCGTACATCACGAGTGGTGCATCTGCTGCTTGCGTTCCATATGCTCTTACATTTGATACCACCATGTATATTATTTTTAGTCTTTTTTAATGAATAGCTTAAATTAAATCCTTTGATGTGCCGGGGCTTTTGTTGCCACTGAAAGTTTGCAATGAAATAAATCAGTGTGAAATCGGATAGCAAATTCAGGTTCGATCTGTGCGAGACCGGATTTAATTCACAATTGCGTTAAACAAACAATTGGAGTAGAGGATAGTTTAATTTTACTATATTGAGATAAATGTAAACATCAGGGAAGTGAAATATTTTTATATCTTCTTTTATCTTTTTACATCATACGTTGATGTGTCTGCACAGCGTATCGACACGCTCGGGATCAGACAGGCCATTGATTCTGCCCGTGCATACGGATACAATGATCCTGCCAAGGTTATGCGTTTTGCCCAGTCGGCTTTGAACGCGAGCGGAGAAAGTTATTATTATGGCAAGCTTAACGCGTTGCAACTCATAGCCGATGCGTATTACCAAACAGGTAAAATGGACAGTGCGCTTATGACCTATCACCTTGCACTCAACGTTTCACGATCTCATCCGGATATCAACGAAAATGGTAATAATTACACCGGTCTTGCTACAATTTTTACGGATTCAGGAAAACCTGATTCAGCTTTGGCATATTGCACTTTGGCCTTAGACGCTTTTCGGGAGACAAAAGATTCCTCTTCACTCTGCGATATATTACTTCGTTGTGGAAACGTCTATAGTAGTTTAGGAAATCATGACAAGGCCATCGCATTTTATATGCAATCACTTCGAATTTGCGAAGCCATCCGTCAGGATTTAGTTGTAGCCTATAATTATTGCGCGATAGGTATCATACATGACAAGCAGGGCGACTATGCCGGTGCGGAGGAATATTTCCTGAAAGCTCAAAAGGAATATCAACGAATCGGTGATCTCTTTGGTCAAATGACTATCGCTAACAATCTTGGGATTCTATATAAAAACATAAAGGATTATGATAAATCCCTGCAGTCCTATCAACTATGTTTATTTTATGCTGATTCATTGCATTTAGGTAAGGGACAGATGGGAGCACATACCAACCTGGGTATCCTCTATAATGAAATGGGCCTCTATGAAATCGCATTGCATCATGCACGGATAGGACTTGGATTGGCAGAAGAATTTCAGAACAGGGAAACATATGCAGATAATCTTAATTCCTTAGCAAGAGCGCAAATTGGGTTGAAGGACTTCCCTGCAGCTTTGCAAAATGCCAAAGCATCACTACGAATTGGAAAAGAAGTACAATCACTCGAGAAACAACGTGATGAGAATCTGACATTGTCCAATCTTTATGCCGCACTGCAGAATTATGAACAAAGCCTTACCTATTATAAAGCCTATACGATTGTCAAGGATAGTCTCTTTTCGATCGATCGCACAAAAAAGATTTCAGAACTGGAAGCCGTTTATCAGAGCGAAAAAAAGGATAAGGAAATCCAGCTCCTTGTCAAAAATGCAGAGATTGATCGATTTCGCAAAAAACTTCTTTGGGTCGGTTTATGTCTAAGCTTACTGGCAGGCGGACTTCTGGTATACAGCCAATGGGTGCGTCGGGTCAGAGATAAAAAAATCCGTATACAGGAAAAAGTCCTCGAAGAACAACAACGCAGAACGCTCGAGCTGGAAAATGAAAAGGTCACGAGAGAACTCGATTTCAAAAAACAGGAACTTGCTGCTAAGGCACTTCAACTCGCACGCAAAAATGAATTTCTCCAGTCTCTTAACACCCAGGTGGAGAAAATAAAGGATGATACAGAAGGTTTAGTTTCTGATTCCGCAAGACGGATAGCCCGACAGATTCGTATTGATGTAGCTTCAGAAGAAGACTGGGAACAATTCCTCTCAAGCTTCAGGGATGTCCATCGGGATTTTATCGAACAGTTACTTGTCCGGTATCCGGATGTTTCTCCCGGGGAGATGCGCCACGCCTGTCTGATGAAAATGAATCTTTCTGCAAAAGAAATTGCGGCTATGCTCAATATCACACCTGAGGGTGTCAAAAAGTCACGTTACCGTCTCCGGAAAAAACTCAACATGGATTCCGACACGGACATCCAGCTATTTCTTCTTTCTTTTCCTTCTGATCCGGGAGAAGAGATAAAATAATCCTGATTTTACTTCTTAGTCATGATTTGGCTGTGCATATCCTGGAAATGCCGGTTATTTTCCCGCTGTCCCCCCTTTGTCCACCCTGTTTATTTGTCTTTTGAGGGTATTGCTTTCACATTTGTCCTTTCATCCCAAAGAATCATTTTTACAAATACCACATCATGAAAAAATTACTTTTCTCCATTTGCATTGCCTTCTTATGGCTTGCATGTAACAAGAATGACGGATTGACACCTGGCACCAAATACGATAATTATGATGAAGTCATTGATGCCGGAGGACCGGTCGATGAACCACCGGCGCCGAAATCTGAAGTTCTTAATCAATCTATGGCCGATGAAGAGATGGGAGGTGACTTATGGCGTTGTACATCAAAGACACTGAAGGTTGGATACAATGCAGGAGGCCAGGGTGGATTTCCACAATTCAATCCCAACGCCTCTGTTATCTATCCCGGATCATTATTGCAGGGCAAATCTTTAAATAAAGCCACACCGGATGTCATCGCGGTTGAACGTGCGGGTGGCACTATCTCCATCGATATACTTGATGGCAGCACGACTTCTTTTTTTGTCGTGGACCAGGTGACAAAAAGTTCGATTACAAATGCATCCAATGCCATCATCAGCGGTTCTACCGGTACCATTCCGGCCAACATGCAATTCACCTATGAAAAGATCCAAAGTAAGGAACAAATGGCTGCTGCATTGAAACTGGATTTTCATAATGCTTTTGCAGAGGTAGAAGGAAAATTGAGTTTCAGTTCGGATAAATCCTATAACCGCACGATTGTGAATCTCACACAGTCTTACTACACGATGAGCTATGATATTCCGACATCGATCGATAAAGTCTTTGCACCGACAGTGACGCCAAAAGACCTGGCGAAATATGTCGGACCCGGAAATCCGGCAACGTATGTTTCCGACGTGACCTATGGAAGAATATATATGCTCCTCATTGAAACTACATCCACGGAAACAGAAATGGATGCAGCGGTGAATGCTTCTTTCAATGGCGTAGTCGCCGGCGGTGGAGTGGATGCAAAAGTCAGCAAACTGTCTACACTGAAAAATTTAAAAGTAAAATTATTTGCTTTTGGAGGAGAGGCTACTTCTACATTACTGACCATCGGAAATGCAGGCGATCTACAGACACTGACTTCATTGCTCGCCGAAGGAACGGATATACGCACAGGTAAGCCGATATCGTATGTCGTGCGTTCAGTCTACAACAACCAGATTGTAAAAGTCGGACTCAATACGGAATATGATGTCGTCAATTGTGAGCCATTGAATCCAAACGGAACACCTCCTCCGTATACCCGACATTGGACCGGCATGTTCCTGACCTTTGGAGGTATTGGTGCAGCCACAACACTTGATGGTCATGACAAATTTTTGCTCGTCAACAAAACCGGACGAGAATATCTCATCTCAGAGAATAATACATTCGATGGACCGTATTCAATTGATGAGTTGGGTCTCACGCCCTGTCCGCTCAAGAATATCGGTGCGGCTGCTTACATCGAAGGAACAAGCACGACAGGTACCATAATGTTTTTTGATGAGTTGGGTATCAACCTGACGTACTATTATCCAGAAACACGCATATGGGGCCAGGTGCAAAAAGTAGCAGAGTGGGGCGGAGGTGATTTTCCTTTCAACCTGAACGGTATCAGTGCTGCGCTCAATTATGGTGTGGAGGAGGATCCATTTCTTCCCAACTATTACACCAACATTCGCGCATTCTTTGAAGCTAATTCCAGCCGGTATTGTTTGTTTCACAATCAGTCCCACAATGATTTTGATTCACCACAGAACATGAACAATTTCGTTCACAATCAGCCTTACGTACTGGATGGTGTCGGTGCAGCTATTGGTTTTACACTGGGTTCACAGCGTTTCCGTCTGTTATTCAATGATGCAGGCGATACATACATGATAGATGTGTATGATGGGAATGATTATTATCTGGGACCGTTTAGAATATAATTTCGTTTGCGTCTAAATTCCCCATCGGGTAATTTTACTGGAGAACTGAAATTATTTTTTTTAAAATAAAATTAAAAGAATTGGATTACGCATTGTGAATTTGTTCACCATGCGTAATCCATCCAATCGTTTGGTGGCCTGGACTGCATGGTTGCGGAGTTGCAGCAGATGGATATAATTGGCTGGCCGAAGAGTAAAACTTCGATGTGGCAATAGGCTGACCTATGCCGATTTGCAATCACAACGAAATTTGCTACTTTCAATCTAAATTACCATCTCGTTTGGCAACCCATTTCATCACTATGGTATATAAGCACACGCTATATTTCCTGATCAGTGCACTGATGATATGGAAGGCTGATCCACTGTCTGCGCAAAATCTTGTACCCAATCCTGGTTTTGAAGATTATGCATTCTGCCCGAGCGGTTTTGGCAATGGTGGGGCTCTCATAACTCCTCCATGGAGAAATGGAGCTTTTACAACCTGCGATGTCTTTAATACATGTGCTACCTCCTTTGTGGTAGATGTACCTTCTAATGCGCTTGGATGGCAGCAACCACATGGTGGGGATGGCTATGGAGGCGCTCTTATGAAATCATATGCTTTAACCTGGCATGAGTATCCTCAGGTACAACTTACAGCACCTATGATTGCAGACCAGTTTTATCACGTGGGGTTTTATGTAAGCCATGCCAACTTTAGTTGCTCAGTTCAGGATATCGGTTTGTATATATCCACCACTCCGCCACCACCCAGTGGTAATGGAGGCATCATAACGAATAGTCCTCAGATTTATTACGAAGGCGGATTTTTGACTGATACGTTGAACTGGACCATTGTAGAAGGATATTATCTCGCGCAAGGTGGTGAGCAATGGATTACAATTGGCAATTTTATATCTGATCTCAATTCGCCCTTCGGTCCGGGTTGTGTGACAGGCTCAGATGCATATTATTATGTTGACGACGTATGGGTCACTCCCGAAGCACCTTGTGAAATCCTTGATGTTGATCTTGGAGATGATATCATAGCCTGCTTTGAATTTACCCTCGACCCCAATCTTGGCGACTTCCATTACGTATGGAGTACGGGTTCAACAGATCCTGCATTGACTGTCACTGAATCAGGAATGTACGGCCTGACGATCACCGATGGATGCAGGGTTGGATTTGACAACATACAGATTGACATTCTGGGCAACATCCCGGTGAATCTTGGACCTGATAGCGTATTGATCTGTGAAGGTGAAACGTACGAGATAGAACTCAATGATGATTTTGGACAATATGAATGGCAGGACGGTTCTACTGATCCATCTTATTCGATTGAATCACCCGGTCAGTACATCGTCACATATGATGATGGTTGTGCACAATCCGCTGACACCATTCAGGTCGATGTTTTAGCACCGCCGGGCCCTTTTACACTTGGATCTGATACTCTTCTGTGTGATGATGATCAATTTGATATTTCATTTGATGCTGATCTTGGTGATTTTGAATGGAGTGATGGCTCGACAGCATCCTCTTACACCATTGCATCAGAAGGAATCTATGCGTTGACGATAAGCAATAGTTGTGGAGAGGAAAGTAATGAGATCGAAGTTACACATGACGTGAGTCCATATGTTGAATTTGGTTATGATGAGATTTCTTTTTGCAATGGAGATTTTCCGGTATTTAACCTGGACGAGGATGAAGGAAGTTATATATGGCAGGACAGCAGTACAGACAATGTGTATGAAGTTACAATGCCGGGATTGTATAGTGTAACCGTTACAAACGGTTGTGGTTCGGCTGTGGATCAAATTCTTGTGTCTCAGACTCCACTTCCGCAATTTGATCTTGGAACAGATATCGTGGTATGTGCTGCGCAATTGCCTGACACATTAGATGTATCCGGAGCAGGGGGCTCTTCTGTCGTGTGGATGGATGGCAGCACTCTTCCGCAATTGATTGTGACGACGGCCGGATCATACAGTGTAACGGTTACCAATGTTTGTGGTGCCAGTGCTGATACTATTCAGATAGCCGTAGCCAATATATTACCCATCGTCAATCTTCCTGATGATATGATCACTTGCGAAGGCGATTCTATTTGGTTATATAGTTCAGGGGATTCAGGAAATTATTTGTGGCAGGATGGAACGACCGCTGATTCATTGCTCATCCAAACTTCCGGTCAGTATATTTTGGAAGTCGCAACAGTGTGTGGTATCGGCAGTGATACAGTTAATATCCAGTTTAATGCGGACTCTCTTTTTCCGGACCTCGGACCGGATATAGCGTTGTGCCCCGGAAATTCGATCATACTATTTGCAGGAAATAATTTTGATACATATCAATGGCAGGATATGAGTTCCGCAGATTCACTCGTAGTGTCATCTCCCGGAATGTATATTGTGACCGTTTCGAATCAATGCGGTACAGGGATCGATACAGTGATTGTTTCTGCATCCGGCACACCACCTCAACTTAATCTTGCGGATAGCCTTCATCTTTGTGTTGGTGCGCAGATAATACTTGATGCCGGAATTGTAGGTGTTAATTATTTATGGAACGATGGCACCGATTTGGCAACGCTAACTGTAAATGCTCCAGGTAGTTATAGTCTGACTGTAAGTAATAACTGCGGCACGGACATGGATACAGTGGTGATTGTCGATGGTGGTACATTGACTGTCATTGAACTTGGAAATGATATACAATTATGTGCAGGTGAATCACAAATTATTACTCCTGATTTCACTTCTGCGAATAATTGGATATGGCAGGATGGATCAACAGATCCAACTTTTTTGGTCAATGTCGAAGGGCAGGTTTCTATCGAAGTTTCAAATGCATGTGGTTCGGTATACGACACTATAAATGTTTCTGTACTCCCTGGTATTCCTGCGCTGAATTTAGGAAATGACACAGCCTTATGTGCATCCGATGTATTGTTATTGGAAGTGAATATTCCTGAGGTCAGTATTACCTGGTTTGATGGTTCGCATAGTCCTCAGATCACTATTGCTGACGGTGGAATGTACACAGCTGAAATTGCAAATGCATGTGGTGTCTCATCAGATACACTGATCGTTTCTACTTTGCCGGATGTTCCTGAGCTGATGTTAGGCCCTGATCAGTTATTGTGTGTGGGTGAAGTGATCAATTTCAATCCAGGTATTCCGGATGTTCAGTATTTGTGGCAGGATGGTACGATGGATACTTTCTTTTCGACTACGCAGTCAGGTTTGGTCACGCTCACGATTTCAAATATCTGCGGGGTGTCTGCTGATTCAGTACTCATCACTGAGAGTACTGAAGGACCACAATTGGATCTTGGACCAGATGTCACTGCGTGTATTGGAGATACGGTGACCATTCAGTCAGGTGTTGCGGGTGTGGCCTACACATGGCAGGATGGATCAACAAATCCATTTTTTCTGACATCCACTGATTCTGAACTCGTTCTGCACATTGCCAATAGTTGCGGAGAAGCTAATGATACCCTTTCGATTCGATTTACTACTCCACCTGATCCTGATCTCGGTCCAGATACTTTACTGTGTGATCATGATGTGTTGACTCTTGTATCGAATATTGAAGCACAAACCACAAATATATGGCAGGATGGAAGTCATGGTTCCGATTTTGTAGTTACTGCAGCTGGTGTTTATAGTCTTCAACAATCAAATATTTGCGCAGCTAAATCGGATTCTATTGTCGTGACTTACAAGTCTTCACCACCACCATTTTCACTTGGACCTGATGTGATATTATGCCCTGGTGAATCCTTAGTCCTGCATGCACCGCTTACGATGGACCAATTGCTATGGCAGGATGGAAGTGATTCGTCTATGATCACAGCTACTATTGAACAGGTGTATTCTCTATCCGTATCGAATGAATGTGGAGCAACTGATGATGAAGTCAATGTTGATATTGATACTGATATTCCTGTTGTGCTATTCGATCCGATGATGATTTGTCCGGGTGATGTATTGACACTGGATGCTTTCCAGGCCTTTGATGCGGAGTACATCTGGAGCACAGGGTCATTCAATCCATCCATAGATATTGTGTTGCCGGGTGAATACATGGTTACTGTCATGACTCATTGTAATACTGTATCCGGCCTGATCAATGTTGTTGTTGCGGATGACTGCGAGCCTCAAACTCAATTTTTTATCCCCAATATTTTTAGTCCGAATGGTGACAATGTGAATGATGCATTTACAATTCAGTTCAATGCAGATGCAGAAGTTATATCAGTTGAAGGGGATATTTTCGATCGTTGGGGTAATCATGTTTTTGGATCTGATCAGCATCCTTTCTCCTGGGATGGCAACTTTAATGGTGAACCGATGAATCCGGGAGTGTATGTTTATAAGATTACACTGGTGTATTCGAATGGTGTTGATGTGGTGACAGAAAAGGTGACAGGGGATGTGACGTTGGTGAGATAAAGTTTGAAAGCCGTAATGCTTCGACCTGCCCGCGCTTATCCTTTTTCTGCAGCTCAGCAACCTGGATGAACAGCATATTGGTAGCAAGTCTCGCATCTTGCATCTGATGAGTAAACGTGCATCAACTCATTAACCTGATTTCATCAACCATCCGCTCAGCACTACACCTTTGGTCCATCTTACTTTCAATTCCGTACAGTCGCCAATGACGAAACACCGGAGGTGGAAACCCAGGGCCATCCCAGCAACCTGTAATGCTGAACGACAGGAATGTAAGTGAGGGGATCACTCATGATTAAAAAGTGAATGATCTCAGAAATCGAGGTGCTCTTCTTTTGTTGCACAACTTTCAGCCAAGCCGCACTCAAAAGCCGGTTGGCTTCTGTATTTACAGTATTTATACTAGCCATCATACAATATGCAGAACCACTCAGATACCAGTCAAGAGCAATGTTTCTTTTCAGCCTGTGATCAAGAGTAGAACAACTGAACCATACCGTTGACATTAATGGAGACGCAGGTTTGTTTTGCAGAAGATCATGCGCATGGAGATGATCATATCCACGGAGTTTACGGCCATCCGCATGTCCCCAATACATCCAGTGCCCCTGCATATTTTTAACTTCAAGTAAAAAATCATCATGTAGAAAATCACCCGGATGCAAATCGCGTGCACCGGCTTCAACCCAAAGTCTTTGAGTGTCTGTATACGGATGCTGATATTGACAGGTTGCATTATATTTTTCTGTTGAGTGCTCAGATAAATTCATTACAGAATC
Organism: Chitinophagales bacterium; assembly: GCA_038252065.1. Taxonomy (GTDB): domain Bacteria; phylum Bacteroidota; class Bacteroidia; order Chitinophagales; family Saprospiraceae; genus Opimibacter. The sequence continues at coordinate 29,753 of JBBSAQ010000005.1, read as the reverse complement.
TATCCATGTTTTGCATTCCTTCCATGCATCTGCAAAATGAACAGCAGTCACGGCGACACCTGAAGCACATTGCAATATCAGATCAGGCCAGAACGGGATTAATGGACCACTTGCAAAACTCTTCGGTAAAATGAACAGAGCCGAGCAAGCTTCTGTATTCTGAAAAAGGGAAAGGAGAATCTTTTTATGAGGTGATTTTCCAGAAGTTTCGTCAGTTGTCCAGAAAATAAATGAATAGCCAGGCTGAATCCGATTCAACCTGGCTATATCTGCACTTGCTTCTGATTTCCAATGTTCCGGAAGTACAATGATGCGTTTGGTGTGCATAAGGATTAATGTGTTGCAGAAGCAATTGGTCGGGCTGTTCTTCTTCTGAGCAGACTGAAATCAGTAAATAAAGGGCGCGGAGGTACAGTACTTGTTTTAAAAACCTGTTTGGCCAATGGCCTTATGAGATCAAGTGTAACATTGATCGGAGTGGCATTGAATTCAGCTTCCCAGTACCATTCAACTAAAGTGGCTTGCTGCTCGCGTTCGAGATTGTCAATGTCTCCATTTGCGTTGACCACATCTTCATCTTTCAAATTATATCCGGCACCATGCACCTGGGAATAAAGTGCCTCCAACATATACACTCCACCAGTATGCACAGCTTGCCAGATGTGCGTGAGTTCGTGTATTAGTTCATGCATCTCAAGTGTTCTGCCTGAATTGAAATTGATCACATACATGGTCGTGAATGGACGGTTCTTATTGATCCACATGATAAAATCTGCGGCAAAACTGGCATCAGTCAGCCTTACCATATCCAGGTTGATGGAGGAGCCAAATATCTTTAGGGCTTCGGTACGTTCGGCAGGTGTTAATCCACGGTGCTTGCCTAAGATATCCAGCAGGATAGCAAATAACACAGCAGCTGCAGATGCACTGATCTTCACGGCTTCTTTCATCAGCGTGAGAATGGAATTTCCGATTTCGATAAGGCCCTTGATGAGGCTTTGTCTGAACGCATCTCTTACGTTGATCACAATTTCGTAGAGCATGTCTTTGATATAAATACCTGTGCCGATGAGTGCCACCAGCAGGGTTTTAATCACATGAATGGTTTTTTCGGCGATGAACTGCAGGATTTCACTGACTTTCGTCCAGATTACACGAAGCGCCTGCATCAATTTTTTGGCTGCTTGTGCTACAAATGTTGCGATGGCATCAAGAATAAGACTTAATGACTTTTGCATATCCTTCAGTGCACCTATGATGTTGGCAAGTACCTGTGTCGTTCGGTTGACAACTTCTTTAAGCAGGTTGGTGATAGTACTGCCTAGCGAAAGAAGTGCATCGAGGACAATGCGGGCAACATATCTTGTAGCGTTGACGAGGGCTGCCATGATCTCGCTGAGGGTCTTACCGGCTCTTTTGATTTCTTGTACGATCCGTTTTGCGACGTCATAAACAAGCCTCTCAAGTCGCTGAATGAAATCAATCACTCTTTTGCCGGCATTTAAAAGTGCTTTGACTACAGTGGCAAGACTGGCGGCAGCCATCTTCCCGATTTCGAGAAGCAGTGTAGTAAAGGAGCCAAAGATCTGTTCCAGTTTTTGCAATGCAGATTGGAGAACACTTGCAGTTTTTGTGATAGCCCAATTGAGGACCTCAACGCCATGACGTCCGGCTTCAATGACGGCCTGGATAAATTTGTTGACGGCTTCAGCACCTTTCTTTAACGCTTCTCCGAGCAATTCGGCTACACTCTTGCCGGCAGCAATCAGGGCTTCAACGAAGTCATTGATTTTACTTTGTGTCCAGCTCACAACTGAAGCTACAGCTTCTGCTAAATTTCTTCCGGCGGCTGCAATGGCGTCCGCTACTGTATTGATCGCACCCACTACAGCATCGAATGCATTACCTACGGCATGAACTGCATCATCCCACCAGCCATCGGTATCGCTGGGAGCGGCACCTGTTTTCAGCACATGTCCAGCCTGGCTAAGCCATTCAGCTATATCGCCCATTTCGCCTCCATTGCTAAAAAAATCTTTCATCAGAAGGGATGCATCAGGTCTTTTCATCCTGCTCATCTGATGGATCAGTGCAAATGATTGTTTTGATTCGATGAAGTTGTTGACGACAATCTTGCGTGAGGTGGGTTTCGCTTTTATAGACCAGTTAGCAAGTTCAAAAACTTCATTTGTATCACCTCTGAGCCCATGCAGCAGAATAGCCTGCGCACTGAGTTGCAATTCTTTACTATTGCTGGTTTCGCTAAAGTCAAGAACCTGTTTAATGTTACCCTTTTCAAATGGAATGGCCTGTAACTTTTCAAATCTTGTTTTTAAAGTTTTGCCCGAATGCAGGGTGCGTAATTGGGTTGAATTTAATGTTGTCATGTGTTTTGAATTTAATAGTGTAGAACAATGAGAAAAAATATGAATGGCATCAGCGCCAAACCGTCGTATCATTTATACGATTGGGATAAAAATCTTAGCAACCTACCGGACAGCACTTTATTTCCTGAAAGAATTAACCTTACAATGGAATGGATAAATAAGCATTTTGAAAACACTTAAGTGTCTTCTTTCCGATACTTTTATGTAGATACATTTTATTAATTTCATCCAGATATTTCATTTCCCTCGGATAACTGAATCGTTTTTCAGCTCACATTTATTGAAATAGGGTACCAATACAATAAGCGCATGTGAAACTTAAATTTTACAAAAAAATACCTTCTATGAAATCCTTTCCTATTACTCTAGCCATCCTCATCACCACTGCTCTTTCATGCTTTTCTCAGCAGACCTGGACCAACTATACCAATGATCGTCTAATAGCTGATATCCTTGTGGACGGAAATGAAGTCTGGGTTGGTTCTCAGGGCGGATTGACCAGGACAAATATTGAAACAGGGGAATTCAAAACATATCTCGCAGGTAACAGCCAGATTAAAGGAGGGGGGATAAGTGAGATCGAAAAGGCCCCGGATGGTTCCATGTGGTTTGGAAGTGAAAATGCAGGTGTCTTCCGTTTGTACCAAAATGAATGGACACAATATTATAATGGGATCGTGGACAGTGTTTATCGTACTATCGAAGGTTTGCAAATCCTGCCCAATGGGGATGTTTGGTTTTTTATTCAAAAACCCAACAATCATTATGTGCATAAAATGTTCAGGATTAGAGGAGGAGAAATAAAATCTTTTGACGGACTGACGTCTACAAAATTCTCCTTTTGCGTTGTCGATGAGAGTACACTTTACATGGCCGGTGACAATGCTATTTATAAATATGATGTCAATACATCTGCCATTACGGAAACCTACAATGCAGACAACAGCATCCTTGAATCGACAGATAAATTGTGGGACATCAGATTAGCTAAAGACGGAGCGTTGATCATTCCTTCCACCACCAGGATACTTCAACTGCTGAGTGGAAATCTAACACAAATTTCTCAGCCTGGTCTTGAAGTAAACAGGTCATTCAGTGATGATGAAGGGAATATATATTTTCAACCCTATAAGAATAACGTCAACAAAATCCGTCTGCTAAAGTATGATGGTAATCAATTAACCTACTACAAAGATCAGGATTTTGCCCCTTTACCTGTTGGTGATGCACCATTTTTCAGTGGAGCTGATGTAGCCACAGGTTTATATGGTTTATTATTCAATGTCCAGTCAGAATTTACATTGTATCGGTTTGATGCACAAGGCTGGCATCCTGTGAAGTCTCAGATTGTCCCTTTGCTGGATAACTATCAAAATGATGTTCAGTCGGATTGTCATGGCAACCTTTGGTTTTCCAGCCGGGATGGCATCGACGTGCGTTATGCAAATGGAACCTGGGGGAATTTCACACTGCCGACATTGCCATTCACATATTTCCTGTCCAATAGGATGACAGTAGATCCAACTACCTGTGATGTCTGGTTCAATAACGCGAGTAACTCAGGAGATCCAATTATTCCGGGTATCATCCGAATAGCGAATGGAGTAGTCACAGGCTTTTTATACGGACATGCCAACGTATATGATATTAAAGCATCAGCGGACGGAAAGATTTACTTTTTCTCAGATAACAGTGGTTTTGGATATATACAAAATGATGAGGTCCATATGATTGACGAAATGCAGGAATTCCCCTTTGCCACTTCAATAGATATCGACAGTAAGGGAAATATATATTTAGCATGTTGGAATTCACAACTGATCCGGTATGACGGTAGTTCTTTCACTCATCTTGGCTCAGGGGAAGGAGGCGATTATGTATTCGAAGTTATAGTGGATAATGACGACCTCGTTTGGGCCATTACGTCAAATGGATTAATGCAATTTGACGGTGTGAATTGGCACAATTTTAATCAGGAGTGGACCAATGTCAAGATCAGTGATCTCGTCCAGGATAAAAAAGGAAATTATTGGGTGACAACATATCATGATGGATTATTTTATTGGAATGGACAATCCACACAGCACTATGATATATTCAATTCCGGTCTGACAACGAATACACTTTATAACGTTAACCTTGATCCTCACGGCAATCTGATCGTCACACAAAATGTAGGTGCTTCAGTGCTTGAAATTCCTGAATTACTGGAATATTATCGGGGGAGCGGAACTGTATTTTTTGATAGCGACAAAAATGGTTCATTTGATTCCGGAAGTGATGTGTTGGTGCCAGGTCAGAAAGTTAAAAACCTGAGTAATAATCTTTGGTCAGTGACCAATCCTTCTGGCAGATATGTCTGCTATAGTGATATTGCAGATGAGTCCCTATTTCTTCATGAGTTAGATGCACACGCTGAATCCACAACTGCCAATCCACAAATGGCAGCCTTTGTTAATTATTCAAGCGTACTCCCGGATTTTGGGTTTTGGACTGATGTGAAACCTAACGTGCAATTGTCACTGCATAGCGGAGTCATGATCTGTGGAAGGGATTTCAATGTGCAAATTAGTTTGCAGAATAAAAGTGTTCTTCCAGTGCATGGAGATTTGGTATTTAATTATAATGACCAACTTTCTTTTATTTCAAGTTCGCTTCCTCCAAGTGTGGAATCATCGGACCAACTCACATTTCATGATGTGTCTTTGCAACCGTTTGAATGGGAAAATATCAAATTAACATTCAAAGCACCTCAACTAATCGGGCAGGGAATGGCTTTGGATTTTGAAAGTGTATTACAGACTTTGGATTCCATGTTTAGTGTGACCACTACAGACAGCGTGCGTTGTTCATATGATCCGAATGACAAAAAAGTAGAGCCGATTGGGGATTTCTTTGACCACACGTCACTGCTCAGTGACCCATTGAAATATACCATTCGTTTTGAAAACGAAGGCAACTACATGGCATTTGATATTATTATTCTGGATACGCTGGATGCTCGTCTTGATCCATCAACATTTGAATTATTGGCCAGTAGTCATGAAGTGGAAACAACTATATCTCCTGAAGGCATTGTAAAATTTGTATTCAGCCACATCAATCTCCCGGCCAGGTCAGGAGATGAGGTCAACAGCCAGGGTTTTGTTTCATTTACCATCAAACCGGATAGTACCCTGACCAGCGATCAATCTATATTTAATAAAGCCGGTATTTATTTTGATTTTAATTTACCTATCCAGACTAACACCACAGTATGGAATCTCACAGATGATCTCAGCACCGTTGGCATTAAAGAACTTAGTGATAACATTTCCATTTACCCAAATCCGTCCGATGGACACTTCATCATTGAGACCATAATGGAATCAACATATCAGCTGTGGGATTACACAGGTAAGTTTATTGGTAGTGGACAATTAGATGTTGGAAGAAATACTATTCAATTTAATATTCACTCCGGCTTGTACATTCTGCAGATGACAGATAAAAATGGGAAGAGGGTGGTGAAAAAAATAGTGAAGCTATAACATCAGATTGCTGAAGATGATCAACATTGTTTCTAAATTCAATTTTTCACGACCTCGCAAATTCTAAAAGCAAAGTATAGTCACCCTTGTCAGCAGCCTGTAGCGCTTTTATATATGTTGTTCGCGCATCTGCATGATTGGATAAGTTCGCAGCACCCCAGCTGAAAACCGGCTTTTTGAATAATTTTTCAATGATGATATCAGCCAGCAATCGACTGTGTCTGCCATTACCGTTTGGAAAACAATGAATACTCACAAGACGGTGTTTGAATCGAATCGCAATTTCGTCCGCATCGAAAGTTTGATGTTCGATCCAAAATAATACATCATCCAGGAGTTGTCTCAACATGACAGGAATTTTATGCCATTCAATACCAAGATTCTTATCTGAGGTTCTGAAGTGCCCAGCCCATTTCCATACAGAACCATACATACGTTTGTGCAAATCTTTGATAAATTTCTCCGAAAGAATAGTTCGAGACGGAATTGATTTCTTTATTAACCATTCGATAGCGTCTTCGATATTCAATTGCTCATGCTCATCAAGTTGTGTGTGATTTAAGATTGCAGGTATGCGAAGCCCTTCTTTCTCTTCTTCAGATAAAGGTGTATTGTGTTCTGATTCTTTAAAGTCTAATCCCATAGTAATTTCACAGATTTTTCTTTGATCTGTTGCGCTCTTTCTGCAATGGCTTCTTTTATCCGTTCATCAGAAATTGCCTGATCTTCAAGTTTCATTGCGTGCGAAGTGCGTAAAACAATGGTGGTAGCCAATTCTTTTGATTTCCTGTCAATCAAAGCTTCTAATGTTCCGTCCTTTGGTCTTAGGAAATATTCGAATTCCATGTCCAATTTTTCAGCGACTTCCCGAAGTGTTTTTAGCGTAATTGCCCCTTCGATCTCCCGCTGCTCCAACTCTCTGGAACTTTGAGGTGTGATACCGAGCTTTTTTGCCAGTTGCACATTGGACATCTCTAGTGAGGTTCTGATCGTTCGAATCCACCCGGGCGGGGTAATCCATTGTTTTCTTTTTTGGAGGGATTGAAAGAAGGGATCTAATTGCTTGATAATTAGCTTCATGTGACAAATTAATTTGATTTAAATGGAAATTATGACCATATAAATATGGGTATAACCTGATTAAATTTTGTAAAAGTAAGGTTATAGACTTATAAAAACAAATAAAAAAAAAGGTTATAACCTGTTTTAATCAGAAAAATTATAATTATTTGCCTGGAAATCTCACTGCACCACAATCACCTTCCTTGTCCCAATATTCCTGTTTCCTTCAATGAGTTGAACAAAATAAATTCCATCTAATAAACCATTTCGTTGCAAGGAAATCTCAGCACCATTCTGATGCTCCACTTGCTTAACCATTTGGCCACGGAGATCGAATATTTTTATAGTCAGATCATTAAAATGTTTTTCTGAATACACTTTTGTCTCTGTTGAAAATGGATTTGGATAAATTCGTACTTGTTCATTTTTATTCGGATCCACTATACCTGTCGTACACGGAAAATTGAGAAGGCATATGGAAGTATCATAGTGAAAGATCATGCTCGCCCTGAAATCATCAGGAATAACATTGAATTCGACCGTCACCGGATAGTCAGTGTTTGTATTGCCGAACTGGCCAAAGAAATTCCAGGTGCCATGACCTATGGTATCCCCCTGCGCATTGACAATCTCCGAGACCCAGGGGTAATTGATAAAATCATTGGTGCCACCCGTAAAGAAAAGCGTCACATACATTAAGTTCGGAGTTATTGAATCCATTCTGACATCTGTAATACAAAAGTCATCACAATGGATCTCTTGTGCCTTCGTAGAGATACTGTTCAGGTACAAGATTGTTATTAAGAGGATTTGAATTTTGATTCTCATTTTAAATCATATTGAACTTTCGAAATAAAGATAGGAAGAGAATAAAGAATCTGCCGATGTTGTGTTGGTGATGAGGAATGTAAAATATTGCATGTATTACTCCTTAATACTAATCCCAAATACCAACCAGACTACCCAGGTCAGGGCAACAAGAATAGCGATTGAAAGAGGAAACCAAAATGCTACAATAGCACACACTGAGTAGAGAACAATGGCATAATAACCTCTCTGCTGGTTTACTCTGCCAATTGCTGCTGCTTTTTCATTTATCGCCAACGGATTCGCCGGATCCAGAGCAGCCTTTGAGATAAGTACCCACGCCAGCGCCTGTAATGCGAAAACGCCGCTGTACAAAGCGACAGCCGGTTCGGCATGATCGGTTAAAACAAATTCGCCTAGCAATGAGGTAGGGAAGGGTACGATGACAACAGATAAGAGTAACAAACCATTGGCATAAATAAAATGCGATGACGTTTTGCGCACGAGTTTCAGTGCTGAATGATGGTTGACCCATGTAATCAGGATCGTGATGAAGCTTAACAAAAAAGCGAAGATCGTGGGAAGCAGATGATGTAGTGCATGCCAGAATTCAGAAGTGGTGTGAATATCTTCTGTTGAAGGCAGCTTAATGTCGATGATCAACAGGGTCAGGGCGATAGCAAATACGCCATCACAAAATGCTTCGAGTCTTGTAGTGCTCTTTTTTTCTTCCATATGGGAGTCTTGACGGCAATGATAATTTCAGTTCTTTATCCATTCAATAGCCGCACTCAAACATACATCTACTTTATCAACGATCATTTGGTCTATTTGTACATCCGGACTAATGCTTCCCTTGTATGCTTGACCATTTCTGTCACTCATGATCGAGCAGGCTAAAAACATTCTGGAACCATCTGCCAAATCAAAACTTCCATTGCCTGTAGTCAGACCCATCGTAGGCTGGCCAAATGATTTCGTATGATGATTGCCAATAAAAGATATGGTTACAATTTCTCCTGAACTTCCGACCTGATTACTTATCAAAACTGCAATCGGCAATTTCTTTTTTAATGTTAACGGATTTGAAACAGACCATCCATTGCTGTCATCTGTCCAATATTTCCCATTGTTATAATACCATCCCATGGCTTTATTATTTACATCGATCAATGCGCCTAATTTTTCCGAATCGAAGAGTGGACCAAGACCTGCAATCATGGGTTCCTGGTTGCCTCCATCATTCCGTCGCAAATCGATCACCCATCCTTTTATATTCGATGAGCCAAGGATCTGTAGGATATGTTGCAAGCTGTCGGCAAATGCAAGTATCATTTTTTGATTGCCTCCATGGAAACCGGTCACTTCAATATATCCACAGTCATCAATGATGCGATAGGACGGATATTTTATTTTCCTTATTTCTGATCCAGTGTTTAGCCAATTCGTCACGGCGTCGGCTTTCATAAAAAAGGAATGATAATCCCCATATTGACGTAATGATTCAAGCAGAAATTCAATAGCGACAAAACAATCACTATACTTTTTTGCAGGACCTGCTATTTTTAACGCCGTTGCTTTTATCTCATTCATCTGAAGAGAATCTCTAACAAGAGAATACAAAGCAATGGTGTCGCAAGCCGCGGAAATATATTGTCGGGCTAATTTGCTTGCTCTCCTGTTAGCAATGGGAGAAAAGTTCACTTGATAATTTTTAAACCATACAGCTCCCTTCCCATAAAGTATCGCGCCAATATTTATTTTCGCCGTTTCCTTTGGACATATAAGGGAAAGAGAATGCGCTGTCCATGGAGTAGTACCTCTGATCCAGTCAATGGAATATATTCCTCCCATGTCTTTAAAGCCTAAAAAATTTCCATCCTTGTCATATAAATTAATGTTGAAGCCTGCGCCCTTGCCTTCAATGCTCTCCGTGCTGATGACAGCGCTTACAGTCATCATTTGAATACCATTGGTAAAATTTACTAAAGAGGATTGCTCTGTCCAACTCACAGAGGATTCGCTGACCCCCTGGATCTGCAGACACTTTTTACCATCAATTTCGTTCTGAATGACGGAACCCTTATCGCCCCATGATAGATCCCAATAACAAAGTCCTGTTTTGGATGTATCGCAGGACTGATCAAAATTCAGATTTCTAAATACTTGCGCACGGGATTGAACAAGTACTCCCAGGAAAAGCACAATTAAAAATACATTTTTAGAATTCATTATTGTATCAATTTCTTGTTATTCCAATTGAATCATTATTTTTTGTAAAACCGAAATATAAAGGCGGGTAAACGTTTTTCTTCACGTTTAAACTCCATTGCATATGTCAAAATGAGCATTCATTATTTTAATCAACATCATTTTTCAAAACGACAACATTCTTTCCGTGAGTCTTGAAGCGAATATGCAGAAATCTTCAATGAAATTTCTCTCCCTTTTTAAGCATCTCAAGGATTGCTGTCATTCGCTTTTCTCTTGTCTCAGGTTTTTTAGCTGTTTGAAGACGCCATACAATGGCGTACGTATTCGTTTTGTTGAGGGTTTTGAAAAAAGTTTCTGCTTTTTTATGCTTTGCTAATTTTTTTAGAAAGTCCTCTGGCACTTCCATATTGCTGGACGAATCATAGGCTTGTTCCCATCTTCCATCAGCTTTGGCGGCCTCAACCTGTTGAAGACCTGCAGCTTTCATTCTGCCTGATTTTATAAGACGCGCGACATGTTCCTGATTTCTTTTGGACCACAAACTTTTGGGTCTTCGAGGTGTAAATTTCTGAATCCAGGATTCCTCATCATATGTTTTTTTTTGGCCATCAATCCAGCCATAACATAGCGCCACATCAAGAGCCTCTGCATAGGTGATTGTATCCATACCTGAATTTTTTTTAAACAGCCGGATCCAGATACCATTTGATACTTTATGTTGCTTTGCCATCCACGCAGTCAATTCCTTCGTATTGTTGAAGGAGAGAATGGGTGGTTCAGGCTTGACCTCTTTGTTTTTGTTTTCAATTTTATTTTTCATCTTCAATTTTGTTTCAGGGAAAAGTTGAATTCATTAGCTCATCGTTTAGATTTTTCTTGGTAAAAATAATTATCTAAAAAATTGTACCATAATTATACTTATTCCCAAAATAACTTCAGCCACCATAATGAAGTCAAAATATTTCCCTACAGAACCCATCTTGATTCTTGAATAGAATCTGCCTGAACTGAGCAAATAATCATAAAAACCATAAAATAAATTAAGTCAGTTATTTTATCAATATTCAGCGCTGCCCATGGGGAATGATTGATTCGAGCTGTGCAAGGAAGACGTCTTTTATGTTGTAGCGATCGTAGGTCTTTGTCAACAATATTCTTTGCATTTAATTGTTACAAAAATTGGAATAGTGGTGTAATAAGTATAATTTTGTAACAAGCAATCAATCACGGATGAATACGCAGTCAACTCAAAATGAGGTTATTGGCAGAAACATAGCTCACTTCAGAGTTAGGCTGGATCTTTCTCAGGAGCAACTTGCTGAATATCTGGGGGTTCAAAGACCTATGATCAGCTATTTTGAGACTGGAGCCCGGGTAGTTCCAACCAAGTTTATCAGCAAACTTGCGAATTTGTTCGGAATAGAGGAGATTGACCTTTATGAAGACGATGCCAGTCAAATCTCTCTCCAACTGGCTTTTGCTTTCCGAGCGGGTGACCTGCTGACATCAGATCTCGATCAGGTGGCTTCTTTCAAAAAGATAGCCCTTAATTATTTGCATCTTAAAAAACTGGCATACGATGCATCCGGGAATTCTTGAAAAACGTGCTAATGAGTTCAGGGCTAAATTAGGTTTTGGTCAAAATGATGGCATTAGGTTAAAAAGCATACTTGCCAGGCTAGGGGTTATCACCGTATATAAGCCTCTTAGCGAAACAATTTCCGGAATGGCTATAAAAATAGGAGATGGAGATGATGCATATCGCTTCTTACTTGTAAATGCTAAAAAAACAATTGGCCATCAACATTTCACTATCTGCCACGAGCTCTATCATCTGTATATACAACACTCTTTTACTGCCTATATCTGTCGAGCGGGTTTATTTAATAAAAAATCAGGTGAAGAGTACAATGCAGATCTTTTTTCAGCTTTCTTACTCCTGCCACAAGCAGGAATTGAATCGCTGATTCCGGATGAAGAATATCAACGGGATCGCATTACACTACAAAGTATACTTAAAATTGAGCATTATTTCTCTTGTTCAAGATCTGCTTTGTTATATAGATTAAAAGAGTTGGGTTTTATTTCCTCAGGAAAGTATGACGAGTTCAATAAAAATGTGAAGCGTGGGGCAATAGAAAATGGTTATACTATTGACCTGTACGAGCCTGGAAATTTGGAACAAGTAATTGGAGATTATGGATCGATTGCCCGGAAGTTGTATGATGCTGAAAAGATCTCAGAAAGCCACTATTTATCTTTACTTCTCGATCTTGGCATGAATGCTGATAAAATTCAATGCCTGAATAATGTCGAAGAGTGATCTCTGTATTCTAATAGACGCTGACGTGGTTTCGCATTTTATTTCTGCAGGGGAAATGTTGGCTTTACCAGAAATCTATAGCTATCCCATATACATTCTCGACAAAGTATATGTGGAGTTAGAAAAATTTCCAGGGCGAAGAAAGGAAGTGGAGAACCTGCTCCTGTTTGGTCGTATCAAGGAATTACCGTTTCCGGAGTCCAATCATGAAATAAGAAAAGAGTATGCCTCTTTAAAGAAAACATTTCGTGGTGATGGTGAATCTGCATCTTTGGCTGTTGCCAGATATACAGGGAACATAATTGCAAGCAGTAATCTTAAAGATATATATACTTACTGCACGGAACATAGGATAACCTATCTTACAACAATGCATTTCTTATGTGAAGCATTACGTACAGGCTTCTTTGATATCGCCAGATGTAATTTATTTATCCAAAAAGTGTTGAGTGCTGATAGCAAATTACCTGTCAAAAAAATGGAGGATTACAGATGTCAATAGTTTTATCCTGATTACTGGAGAATCCGCTGAAAATGAAAATTCTATAAATATAAACATATGAAATTTTTATTATGGGCACTTGCTCTATTGGTGATAGGTGTAATCCTTTTCTACATTCTGCGCAAAGGAAAGGGAGAAGACACAACCTCCACTCAGAAAGAGATTGCTTATGGCCCCTTTGTCATAAGGGCAGATGCCAGCACGCATAAAACTTATAACATTAACTATGGCATGTCCAAACAGACTAGTATCAGTTACTCCATTTGGTACGAGGGCAAGCCTGTGGTATTCCCTTCCTCATTACAAACGAATACGGGACTGGCATTTTTGTGGAAGGTATATACACTACCTGATGCACCTACACCCACATTGTTAGCGGGAAGCCAGAGCCTGTATTTGATTTATATAAAAGATGGACAAATTATAGTGGAACCTGTTGTCGAACAAAGCAGCGATTTCGCTTCTGTTCAATTTTTGGATAGTGCAGGAGGACAACCCGGTGCCTTCATGGAAGTATTCTCAAAGAGTGATACCCTTGAAATGAATCAGTTGGATAGCCTGAAAGGCGGTCGCTACTTGTTGGTGAGTGGACACGTAGTGATGGATATTCATAATGGCAAATCCTGGCTTTTTAACAAGGATAATAATGCAGTTGACAATTATTCCTATCCTCAACCCAGAGGTGCACTTGCATTTTCGCCCGATCAAAAAAAGATTGTATTCAATTCTGCATTTCAATCCTGGAACACCGAAGAATCTAAGTTGCCGGATTCAGAGCATGCGATCGTCGTGTATGATTTTGAAGCAGACAAAGGTTATACCGTGCTTTACGACGACACAGATACACGCATGAAAAATATCATTGACATCAACCTCGATTGGTTCAATACCTATTTCGAATGGAATACAAATGGGGATACGCTGTCCTTAAAAAAATGGGACAAACTGCCTAACTGGGCGGGTAGCTATAACGAAAGTGACAATTATTATTATTTATACCCGGTGAAGGCCGGAATGCTGCCCGTATTTAAAGATTTTGTTTTGCAACAAATGGGGTGGAACGAAGCGAATGTACTTGGTGAGAAAACCACAGAATACACCGGTCATACGATTGAACTCGGAAGCGGTGCAACGAAACTGGATATCGTGTTCAAAGAAGATGAACAACAGATTTATTTTAGCCGAAACCTATACGAAGAAGATAGTCCTGAATATAAAATATTGGTGCAGAAAATCGCCAAAGCGTTCGATGAAGAACTATTGTCCGGAAAGCATCAGGAACATTTCGGGCGGATCGTGAGTGAAACGAAAAGGATTCTTTCGATGTAGCCTGGATCATTATTACTTAATCTCTCCCTTGAGATATTTAGCTATCGCCTCTGCTTTGTTATTGACATGCAAGACTTTATACATGGATTTGACATGCGTGCGAACGGTCTCTACTGAAATGAAAAGGGATTGGGCAATCGCACCATAACTTTTTCCTTCCACCAGTTTTTCCAGTATTTCTTTTTGGCGGTCCGTCAGTATCGTTGCTTTACTGACACGTCCACCCATCAGATGAGTGACAATTTCACGGGCTATGGAAGGCGACATATAGGAACCACCCTTGACCACAATGCGGATAGCGTCGACAATTTCTTCAAGGCTGGCTTTCTTTGAGAGATACGAACAGGCCCCGGAACATAATGCACGAAGTATGACATCTTCTTCTTCATAGGATGTCAGCATGATGATATCCACATCCGGCATTTTTTCCAGAATCATCGGTATACCATCCAGCCCACTGACACCGGGTAAGCCAATATCCAATAAAATGATATCGGTTTTGAACCGTTGATCTTTTTGCAGGAGATGCATAAACGATTCTATCGAGCCCACAGTCTCCACGACATCAAACTCTTCATGAAAGCGGATAAAACGCGAGACGTTGTCACGGATGACCAGGTTGTCTTCGATGATGGTGATTCGTGTGCGAGGTTGTGCCCCTAAATCCCCTGAAGGGGACTTTTTGATCTCGGTTGTCAATGTGGAGTGCATTGTTTAATGTTCTTCAAAGTTATTCGGTTATCAGTGATATTGCATTTTTATTGTCTTCGGGAAGTCAGTGTGTTTAGAGAGTTTAGTTTTAGCACTTGCAGTGCTAAAGGTTTAGAAAGTTTAGTTTTTGGTTCAATTTTATTTAAAGTTTCTAAACTCTTTAAACGGGAATTGAATTTATACTTTTTCTAAACTCATTAGACAGATGTTGAATTCACACTTTTTCTAAACTTTCTAAACACTTTAGACAGGAGTTGAATTCACACTTTTTCTAAACTTTCTAAACTCTCTAAACAGTGGAACACGAAGTGCTCCAACACTAAACACTGTTTCTGCTTACTAATTATTGTTTATCGGAAGTCTGCGATTTTGCGACCAGGATTTCAACTAATGCTTCCAGTTTAGCAATACGTTCTTCCTGTGAATCTATGATGACTTGTTGTTCTTGAATGGCCTTGATGGCTAATATACCAAAACCTGAGTAATTCATCATGTATGGTGTTTCTCCTTTGCCGTCATGCATAGGCGCAGTAATTAATTGAGGAAAGAGGGGTTCTACTTCCTGAGCAATAAATCCGAAACATTGCTTGTGTTCAGGATCAGATATATAGGTGTAGTCATCCGCTTTCAGTTTCATCACATCTGCCAGCACAGATTTCATGGGTTGAATATTTTCTTTCAGACGTCGGTCAGAAGTAGCCGAGTATACACCTGATGAATAATTGAAATTGCCAACACTACTCGTATTCGCATAGAGCAACAAGTTTCCATTTGGATTTATGCCCTGATAGATTTCCCAGAAAGTGGATCCTGAAGAATTGTTGTGAACCTGAAGGCCAAATCCATCATGATTAACAGATAATTTATACTGGCCAGGGTCCTGACCAACGCCTACATTGCCATTGAACCTCAACTTTTGATTATCGAATTCCCCATAGATCAGCGCTCCACTGGCATCTGCATTTGAATTGGATACATACAATCGGTTAGAACCCGTTTCATTGTATCCCGCTTCGTACCCGATAAAGATATTTCCACTGCCTGTGCTATTATTATACCCTGTGTTAGTTCCGAGAGCAACATTATTACTTCCGGACACGAGTGATTGGAGTGAATAAATTCCGAAAGCAATATTTTTTAAACCGGAAATATTAGATTGAAGTGATGCTCCGCCAAATGCACAATTGAAAGATCCTGTTTGATTGGCGACTATCGCTCCTGTTCCAAAAGCGGAGTTAAGATTTCCAGTTGTATTTGCTTTTAATGTTCCGTATCCAAAAGCCGAATTGGCTACGCCGATGGTATTTGCAAAAAGTGTTTTACTTCCGACTGCAGTATTAAAAATAGCTTGTTCAGCAGAAGCCCCAACACCATTATTATACAAAGCGGAATCGCCCACAGCCACAAGATTGGACTTCATGGTATTCCGATAGAGTGCTTTAAAGCCGATGGCCACATTTCCAGAACCTGACGAATTAAATAATAAAGCTGATCCTCCATATGCACAATTGCGGGAACCATACAAATTGGCGAACATAGCTCCGGATCCGTTGGCTACATTATCACTACCGTTTATATTTTGTGAAAGTGCTGTAGCACCAACGGCTGAATTGCCAGAACCAGATGAGTTGTTAAAGAGACTTTGGTTTCCAAGTGCAGTATTGTATGAGCCGACGGTATTCGTGTACAAGGATTTACTGCCAACCGCAGTGTTTTGAATGGCTTGTGTGCTTGTAGTAGCGCCTACACCGTTGTTGAATAGTGAAGAGTCACCGATAGCAACTAAATTATTTTTTACTGTGTTGGAATTTAGTGCACAGGTTCCTATGGCTACATTACTATATCCGGTCGTATTAGCAAATAGTGACAAATCGCCTGCCGCAGTATTGTGACTACCTGTGTTATTGAAAGCAAGTGAACCGAAGCCAATGCCTGTGTTATAGAAGCCACCATTATTTGATAGTAAAGAACCACTTCCAACACCTGTATTCCCAATTCCTGTTGTATTGGTGACTAAAGCCAGAGCACCAACTGCAATATTGTCGGAGCCTGATATATTGTGTTGAAGTGCATTGTATCCAAGTGCAGCATTGGATTGGCCACTTGTATTTGAAGAAAGTGCATTGAAGCCGTTTGCCGTATTGCCTGAACCAATAGTGTTCATAAACAGTGCTTTACTCCCCACTGCTGTATTCGATGTGGCATGATAAGATTGTGTAGCTCCTATGCCGTTAAAGAATAGGGCACTGTCACCTACAGCCACCAGATTGCTGCGATTGGTATTGTAAAACAAAGCCTGCATCCCTAGAGCTACATTGGAATATCCGGAATTGTTAGAAAATAAACTACCCGAGCCCACGGCAGTATTGTTGTTTCCTGTGGTATTGAAGAAAAGCGCGGCAGTTCCATTGGCAGTATTGGCCTGTCCTGTCGTATTTCTGGTGAGTGTCTGGACTCCTATAGCAGAATTGCCCGTACCCGTTGTATTATCCCGAAGTGCTTCCTTGCCGACCCCTGTATTGCCCGATCCGGTAGTATTGGATAACAATGCATTCCAACCCAATGCGGCATTATCATTCCCTGCACTATTTGAATACATCGCCTGATCACCCACGGCTGTATTGTTTATCCCTGTATTATTGCCCGGAGATATACTCCCTCTCAATGCTTCATATCCTACTGCTGTATTAAAAGTAGTGCCAGCAGAAGTGGAATTATTGGCATAATACATAGCTCTGTATCCGATGGCTGTTGACCGGCTTTGTCCCTTATTGTTATAAAGCGCGAATGTGCCCAATGCAGTATTTTCAGCTCCGGTTAGATTTTCAGTCATGGCGCCTGAACCAATCGCTGTATTAAATCCTCCTGTGTTCACCTTTCCTAACGCACCATTTCCAAATGCGGAATTGGAAGCGCCTGTGGTATTCAGATTTAATGCAAAGCCACCTACGGCAGTATTAAAAAGCCCTGTGCTGATATTTCCGGTGCCTTCACCGACATATACACTTTGAGATACGTTTAAGGGCCAAATCAGATGATCGCCATTTACGTTTTTTTTAATCGTAACATTTTGTGAATAGAGGCTTAGGCTAAGGCTAAGGAGGAGGAATAAGCTTAGGCTTAGGCGAAGGGCAAGGGATGTTGGATGCATGACAGGTATAACTATTTATGCCTGAAAAGTCCGATTGTTTGGGTAGGTGGGCAATCACCCTGTGGGGTGAAATTTCATGTAGGGGCGCGATCAGTCGCGCCCCTACATGAAATTTCAGATTGTAATCATAACTTTTTTTTGCATATCCATATTTAATGCGAACGTAGTTTGCATTAAATAAATAACAGACTAACGTATTTTGATAACCTTTTAACCACATAACCCCTTTTCTAAACTTTCTAAACAATAGGTTACGACGTAATCAGATGAGCCATCGTATATTTCAACTATGGTTTTGCGTTTTGTCTCTGCATTCTTCCTCTTTTATCGGTTGTCCGCATTCCGGGCCAGGACAAAGCACATTGTTTCAGGTTGCCACGTTTCTGGCAGGTTATTGTTGTGCCTGATGATGCATATATCATATACGTTATCCTCCCAATCGTACAGAGAAGTGATGCCCCTTTACGAGGTAAAGCCCTATAACCTCAATCTGGAAAGTGACCTGGTGGGCATGAACAGTTTGGGACAGTCTGCAGATGGATATCTATGGATTGCATCGTCCAGAGGTCTGATCATTTCGGATGGCCATCAAAGTATTATGTATAGCCATGACAATCCCATGTTCCCGTTAGAATTGAATGAATCTGATGCTTTCCTGGGCGACCTCCATCCTGACAATATGGGCCACATGTATGCCACTGTTTCTAAGGGTTTGAAAATCATTTGCATCAATACAGATATGAGAACCATCGCAAAAGAATGGAATTTCGAAAATCAGTCTCAACCTGTTTCAATCTATTTTGATGTTTCTCCTCAGGGAGATGTTTTCTCCGTATTGCTTGAAAAGAATTCCGATAATTTTTCCATTTGGAAAATGAATGCTGACGGACATCACCAACTTCTTTTTCAGGGAACAAAATCAGACTATGGTACTTTTCTGAACTATCAATGGTTTCAGTCCATGCATTGGATTCAAACCTCAACTGGCATTCTGCGAATCACAAATGATGGAAAGGATATCTCCTTTCATTCCTACAGCCATCCGGTCCCTCCTAATGGGTACTCGCCTTACAAAGGAGATCACTATTATTTTTATGATCATTCGATTCAGGCTTTGATGTATTGGGATTCTAACATGCCTGCTCCGCGACGTTACACTACAGTACCGGCGGAAGTGCATGTGAATTCAGGTTATTTCATGATCCAACATGAGATGCTCTATATAGCAAATGGATATTACTTCTTTGTTCTTGATACGCTTCATCATACGATGCAGGATCTTAGTGCTGTCACGTATGAAATGAAAAAGGAATTTTATCCCGGTGCTATCTCTGAGGATATTTTGGGATTTCATATGATCGATCACCAGGTATTTTTATTGGGAAGTAAATTTCTTTATGATCTCATGGCCAAGCCTCCGCCAAAAGAAAAATTTTTGGAACTCATTCCGTACAAGAGACCAGATGTTTCCATGCGTGGACTTGCAGAAGATGAACATCAAAATGTGTATGCTTCCTTTTACAATGGAGTAGTGGTAAAGCCAAAAGGTGAGCAACAGTTCAAAGTGTGGTCCCCGCTTAAAAATTTAAATAACGATCTCTATAGTGCCTACTCCCTGACCTATAAGTCGCCATATTTGTTTTGGCATTCGCTAATGATCAACACGCAAAGTGGTACCATCGAACAGATTGTCCCAAATGAAATCAGCGGTCATGTAGCGCAATTACTTTCAGGAGATACAATGTGGTTGTATACATGGTACGGACCTAACCTTTATGCGTATGATATTCCGCACAAAGAGCTTGATTCCATTCGCCTTCGATCTTCCACCAGCAGGGATGGTGACTTTCCTTTTATCATTAATAAAATGATTGACAACATAGATCAAACGTCTATCTGGATGGCGACCGGTAGTGAAGGCATAAAACTTGTGTCCAAACAAGGAACACTATTGCAATCTTTTACGGCAGAGGAGCTGGGTACGCGTATGCAGGAAGGCATCAATGATATACTGTTGGATGGACAATATCTTTGGTATGGTTGCAATGATGGTCTTGGGAAATTAAATACAAAGACAAGAGAATACATTTTATATAAAGATCCTGTGATCTCACCTGGTTTACAACAACGGCCCCGGATTATCTTTACAATTCTACCGGATGAGGAAAGGGGATTTTACCTTGGCACGGATCATGGTATAGTGTATTTTGATACCACTAATTTACAGTATGCGCATTTGCATTCGGAACATCCATTGTCTCAGCCTGAATTTAATCGTACGTCTGCGTTTAAGAGTAGTCAGGGCATATATTATTTTGGCAGTACAAATGGATTATATTCTTTTTGGCCGGAAGATCTGGAATTTCAGCCCGTAGCAGATACTTTATATCCGATAAAACTTTATGGGATAGCTATATTTAATGGAGAAGAAAAACGATATCGCTATCTCACGTCTTCGCTACATCAGATTGATAAATTGATATTGCGTCCATCTGAAACCAATATTGAATTCAAATTTTCGAGTCCGTCTTTTAAGCATGACATTTATTACTGTTATCGTATTAAAGGGATCCACGATCAATGGAGTGAATACACAGCAAATCAAAAAATAGTCATCTATGCGTTGCCTCCCGGTCAGTATGTACTTGAAGTCAAAGCATCTGTCAATGCGAGTGATAGTATGACCTCTGACTTTGAGCTTCCGATCATCATGTCGGCCTACTGGTATCAAAAAACGTGGGTGTGGGTATTGCTTTCAATCGGATTGACAGCTTTTGTGGCTTTTTGGATTCGGTATTGGTATCAGCAGAAATGGAAAAGACAAAAGGTGCTCGAAGCCTTACGTATCAAAATATCTTCTGATCTGCATGATGATGTGGGTTCGATTCTTTCCGGATTAGCGATGCAATCGCAGGTCATGTCTTATGAAATGGAGGAGTCCAAACGGAAGCCGATGCTCGAACTCAGTGACATGAGCAGGGAAGCGATGGAGCGGATGCGGGATACGGTGTGGGCTATTGATGCCCGGAAGGACAAATATGAAAACCTTGTTGACCGCATGCGTGATTTTGCAGAAAAAAATCTGGAGCGAAAAAATATCACACATGATTTTGTCATTAGCGGCCTCGATGGCAAAAAATTTATTGGTCCGGAGGTTCGTCAGAATATTTATCTCATCTTCAAAGAAGCCATTACGAATATCATATGGCATTCTGAGGCACAACATGTCAACATTACCTTTTCACAGGATGGTGGCAATATAAAGCTTGTGATTGATGACAATGGGTCGGGTATTGTCTCCGGAAATCAGGCTGGCCAGGGGATTAGCAATATGAAGATGCGGGCGGCAAAGATAGGTGGGGAGCTGAGGATATCGGATGAAAATGGGTACACGGTGGTTTTGGTGATAGGGAAGGAGTGAGGTACTGTCCTATGGGTAGGTGGCTTGATATTGTCATCGTTTTATCTTTGCGTAAATGTTAAATGCAGAATACTCCTTTGCTCTTAGCTTCTCTTTCGCATCAGGCTCTGTCACCTTACCTGGTAACCATTACATTTTTACCTGAAAGATATTTTCCATTTTCAGCGCACAGCAATAATCTGTATAAGCCACCCATAATTGCAGTACAATGCTGCCCCATGAATTATGGGGAAATCACTGTGTAATGGTGCCCGATCATTTGTAGTTTGCGAGACAAAGTGCTTTTATTGTCGGACGATTGTAATCTTCAATGCTTATATTCACTTTCATGCGTGAAGTATTAACCACTCTAATTATACTGTCATTCTTAAATTTAACTAATGGACAGACGGCGAATTTTTTTGCAGATGGATCGCGATGGGTCTACTATACCTATGAAACATGGGAACCGGGGCAATATTTTGAGCACTCTTCAGACGAACAGGATATTATTCACGGAGATACAATCATCAGCGGTTTGATTTATTTTAAACTGTACAGGACCTTCCATAATATCTTCACAGTTCACACATTTCCTCAAGATTTGACTTTTGTGTCGTATGATAGTATTGGACCTTCATTTATTCGGTATGATTTAATGGATAGACGGGTGTACTATTTACCACATATTGATTCTACAGAGAGATTAATATATAACTTCAATCTGCAAGTGGGAGACATGCCTCCAATGCAAGGGAATTATCCAATGACTGTTGTTGAATCGATTGATACCATTTCAATTTTCGGAGAGCCTGCTAAAAGATTCTTTCTTAGCCTGGAGCCAGGACAACACCCTGAACTACCCATCTACATAATCGAAGGTTTAGGTGGAAGTAATGGGCTTACCAGCTTTCTGCCTGAATTCCTTGCGGTTTCAGGTCAAATCTATATGACACATTTCAACTGCTTTGAATTTATGGACAGCATCTATTCACCGGAAAACAACGCTTGTCCTTTTCTTGATTTCATTTCATCGGTTATCCCTATTCTGGAAGATTATAATGTGACGGTTAGTCCAAATCCATCCACAGATTTCTTTACCATTTCAATTGATGAAACTCTTTTAGGTTCCGCACTTACACTTTTTGACGGTGTCGGTAGAGTAGGGCAGACAATTTTGCTGGATGAGTTGAATAAAAATATTGTACCGGCAGCCTCCGGTATTTACTTTTGGCGACTTACACAAAAAGGCTTATTAATTAAGACTGGAAGGCTGATCATGCAGTGATGAAAAAATTAAATTTTTGACAGATTTACAAGCTTGTGCGTAAAAACAATTCATCCGGTAGTTGAAAATATTCGCACAGTCTCTAATTCCCGACGAACATTCATTCAGTAAAAAAAAACAGGGCAAATATCCTTTGCCCTGTCTGCAGATCATTTCTTGTAAGTAGTCGGATTACTTTATGAAGATTATTACTTTATGACTATTATTCTTTCGGTTTTATTTCCCTCTTTGCTTTCTACCCGAACGAAATAACAACCTTCCGCAAAATTTCGCATGTCAATTCTTATGGGTCCATCAGTTTGTTGTTGCTGTCTGAAACACATACGGCCAGAGGCATCAAATATTTGAACCCTCGGTATATCGTCACCACTATACAATATCCCGAGCGTCATGATTCCGCTGACAGGATTTGGAGATACACGTAATTCAAATACCGGCTCTCCCTGAAAGCCTGCACAATCTGTGCGCACCACCGTGAGCGCATTGGATAAACTGAAGCAACCTTCAAGATCACTAAGCAGATTATTGCCGATCTCCAGGCCAGTGAATAGTCCATAAAAACTGACATGAACAATGAAGAAATTTCCAGGAGGACCTTCATTAAAATCAAAATCTTCCGGAGTAAGGGGAAGAGCCAGAATAGTATAGGCTGAATCCGTAACGACATATTGTGCATTGGCACCCACATTGCCGGTTAAAACAACACCTGATACATGATCAGGAATGGTATCACCTACACAGAATTCAAATGGACCACCCGTCAGTTCACCGCCAAGAGGTTGATTGAGCGTAACGGTTACTGAATCTGAAATAGCAAGACAACCACTGACATCTTCAATGAGTTGGTTACCAATGATGAGCCCAGTCAGTGTGTCATAATAGCTGATGCTGACAATATAGAATGTACCCGGACCTTCACCCTCAAAATTTATCTGTTCTAATGAATCAGGCAACATCAATATAGTGTCTGCATCATCGACCACAACCCATTGCATATTGTCTCCAATATTTCCAGAAAGGATAATACTGGTAACATCCGTTAAACTATCACCTACACAGAATTCAAATGGTCCACCAGTCAACACACCGCCACCCGGTTGATGGCGAATCACCATGATGGCATTTGAAAGACCGAAACAACCGAATACATCATTCAAAAGATTATTGCCGATGTCAAGACCTGAAATTCCATTGTCATAACTAACATGCCAAATAAGACATGTGCCGGGTAATGCAAGATCAAAATTGACAGAGTCCGGTGATACAGGAAGACTAAGGATTTCGCCAGCTTCATTCGTTATCACCCATTCCCCATTTTGGCCTGTTTCCCCGGAAAGACTTATACCCGAAACATAATCAGCAATACTGTCGCCAACACAAAATTCAAATGGACCACCTGTAAGTGTACCACCCGCAGGCTGTGTAAGTGTAACTACGACAGAATCAGATATGCCCAGACAACCCGTCAAATCTTCAAATAAATCATTGCCTGCGATAAGTCCGGAAATCGTATCGAAATAACTAATACTCCAGATCAGAAATATACCCGGATCACTACCACTAAAGTCCACTAGTGACAAAGAATCCGATATGTTTATAATGACATTGAGATCATTCGTTACGACCCATTGCGTATTAGCCCCAATATTGCCAGTAAGAATTATACTGGTTACATCCGTAATGCTATCCCCGGCGCAAAATTGAAATGGTCCACCAGATAATGCACCGCCAACAGGGTGATGGCGATTGACTGTTATTGGATTTGAAAGATCGAAACAACCTGTAATATCCTCAAGCAGATTATGGCCTGGCGCAAGACCGGAGATGGTATCGAAATAACTGATATTCCAAATAAGACATGTACCCGGCGGAGCAACATCAAAATTTATAGAGTCCGGTGAAACAGGAAGACTCAGGATCTCATTTGCATCATTTGTAATCACCCATTGGGATGTCGTTCCCACATTGCCTGTAAGTACAACACCTGAAACATAATCAGGAATACTGTCGCCTACACAAAATTCAAATGGGCCTCCTGTAAGTGTGCCTCCATCTGGTTGATTAATGGTGACTGTAATTGAATTTGAAAGATCAAAACATCCGGTAACATCACTTTCGAGATTATTACCAATGTCAAACCCCGAGAGTGTATCATAGAAACTAATATTCAGAATAAAAAATGTCCCTGATCCAACGCCTTCAAAACTGATGCCCCCAAGAGAGTCTGGTAAACTTATGATTGTGTTCAAATCATTTATCACTACCCATTGGGCATTAGGACCGACATTGCCTGTAAGCACTATGCTTGTCACATCAATACTGCTATCACCGGCACAATATTCAAATGGCCCACCAGTCAGGGTGCCGCCGATAGGATGATTGCGATGGACGGTTATTGAATTTGAAAGATCGAAACAACCTGTAATATCCGTAAGAAGATTATTGCCTGGCGCAAGACCGGAGATTGTATCCAAATAACTAATATTCCATATCAGACATATACCCGGATCAGCAAGATCAAAATTGACCGAATCAATGGACGCAGGAAGATTCAGAATCTCATTTTCTTCATTCGTGATCACCCATTGTGAAGTCGCTCCGACATTCCCGGTAAGAAGCAGACCTGAAACATAATCCGGTATACTGTCACCTACACAAAATTCAAATGGACCTCCTGAAAGTATTCCACCATCAGGTTGTGCAATGACAACACTGATCGCATTGGAAAGATTGAAACAACCTGTCACATCATTTTGAAGATTATGGCCAATCACAAGACCTGATAACGTATCATAGAAGCTGACATTGAGAATAAAAAAAGTACCCGTTCCGATACTTTCAAAATTGATTTCTCCAAGTGCTCCTGGTAAAAGTATAATGGTATCCAGATCGTTGATCACGATCCATTGCGCACCAGGGCCGACGTTACCGCTAAGCATTATACTGGTGACGTCAACAAGGCTATCGATTGCACAAAATTCAAATGGGCCTCCGGTCAGGACACCTCCTAAAGGTTGATTGCGATGGACGGTTATTGGATTTGACAGATCGAAACAACCCGTTATGTTGATAAGAAGATTATTGCCGGGCACAAGACCTGAGATCGTATCGAAATAATTGATGTTCCAAATAAGACAAGTGCCCGGATCAGCCAGGTCAAAATTCACTGAGTCAATATTTGCAGGAAGACTCAGAATCTCATTAGCTTCATTTGTAATCACCCATTGGGAAGTTGTTCCAACATTTCCTGAAAGCACTACACCGGAAACATAATCAGGTATACTATCGCCTACGCAAAATTCAAATGGTCCTCCGGTGAGTGTTCCGCCATCAGGTTGATTAAGTGTTACAGTAATTGAATTTGAAAGCGCAAAACAGCCTGTAACATCATTTATCAGATTATTACCGATGTTAAGTCCGGAGAGTGGATCGAAAAAACTAACATTCAGAATAAAATAAGTACCCGGACCAAAATCTTCAAAATGTATGTCTGCGGGAGAGCCTGGTAAACTTAGAATGGTGTTGACACTATTAATAAGTACCCATTGTGAATTAGCACCCACATTGCCGGTGAGGCCGATACCGGTTAAATCAATACTGGAACCATTTAAACAAAATTCATATGGACCACCGGTCAAAGTTCCACCGAAAGGGTGATTACGAATGACTACGATTGAATTGGAGAGATCGAAACAACCGACCAAATCTGTCAGGAGATTATTACCAATCGTCAGACCAGTTAAGCCGTCCTCATAACTGATATGATAGATCTGCCAATTGCCTGGGGCACCAATGTCAAAATTGACTGACTCAATAGCGGAAGGAAGACTTAGAATGTTGTTTTGAATATCTGCGATAATCCATTGGGAGTTAGGTCCGGTTTGGCCAGTGAGTTCAATTTCTGACGCATGATCAGGATCACCATCACCAACGCAAAATTCGAAAGGGCCTCCTGATAGCTCGCCTCCTTCAGGAGTTATGCAACATGTAAAAGCAATATTTAACTCATCTATGTCCCATGCAGATACAGGTTCACCATTTCCAACCGGACAATAGGGAAGAAACTCAAAATTAAATATCGTCGGTACAGTCACGGTGAATTCAGGACCTGAAAAAGTGAAGGTGTTGAGATTCCATAGAAGCTCAGTAGGAATAGCTGCAGACAAATAAATTTGGGTTCCGTTTTTTAAAATGCGGAGGCCGAAAAGAGTTGGATAATTATTGGGGCCTGTCGCACCATTTATCCATATAAATTCTGCAGGTCCCTTTTCATAAAAGGATAACTCGCTGAGGGTGCTGTTGCCACTGGGACCCGGCGTGACTAATAAGTCAAGACGAAGAGCCTGATCCGAACCCGGTGTAAACGAGCATGATGGATTACTCCCTATACACATGGCTATATCGCCATCCACACCCGGTGTACAGGAATGTGTATTCTCTGTGGGATTATTACGATAAAGATGACCACCCTGTACATCCAGATTTGCACATTCACCATTATTGACCTGGCCTGTAAACTCGCTGTAATCCTGATGTGGACCATTGAGCAAACCATTACAGGCGTCAAAATCAAAATAGATCGTTGAGGTCTGTGTTTTGCCTGCAATGCATATCGAAATGGCAAGGAAAATAGTGAATAAAGATTTTTGGTTGTATAAAGACTTCATAAGAATTGAGTTAAATGATCAAATCAGAAAAGTATTGAAATGGATCTCCTTCCAATGATAGGAAGACCCCGCGCTGAGGTACACGTGAGGTAATTGAATAAGCAGCCGAAGGATGATGAGGTGCTAAGTTAAGCATTTATTTATAATAGATAACTTGCATCGCTCTTCAGGTTTATCTTCATTACCGGAAGTGCGCAAAGACCATACCCGGATATGAATTTTAAGCAGAGAATTAAAATAAAGTTAAATATAGCTGTACCTCTTGCAGCTCAATACTCTATAAGCATCTCCATATTCTTTAGTCTTGCCCTTTTAGGATCATGGTTGAATCCATTCATCGGGTATCAGGGCGTGGCGTTGATCATGTTAACCTCCATTTCATTGCTTGCCATGTTATTTGAAATATTGCCGGTACTGCTTGCCGCTGTTTTAAGTGCATTGACATGGAATTATTTTTTTACGCCCCCGATTTATAAATTCAATTTTGAGAATAAAGAAGATCTTTTCATTTTTAGCATGTATTTTATCATTGCCATCGTCAATACAGCATTAAGTTTTCAAACCAAAGCACGAAATCGAAAAATCAGGGAAAAGGAAGATAAAGAAAAAGCGATTATTTTCTACAATACCATTTTGGACTCACTCTCTCATGAACTTAGAACCCCAATATCTACGATCATCGGGGCTGTTGATGCTATGAACGAACATAATGTTCAACTCTCCGAAATCCACAAGAAGGAGCTATTGAAGGAAGTCAGTACGGCTGCATTACGCCTCAATCAACAAGTAGAAAATCTTCTAGGTATAAGTCGCTTAGAGTCGGGCATGGTGAAATTGCATTTAGACTGGACGGATATAAACGAACTCATACACAGAATTCTCGAGAATTATATTCAGATACAGCCGGCACAAAAAATAAATTTTATCCCAGGAGAAAATTTACCATTCTTTAAGCTTGATGCCATTCTTGTCGAACAGGTATTATTAAATCTCCTTCAAAATGCGATCTTGTATACGCCCGCCGGATCTACAATAAAAATTGCAACCGACTTTATAGATGGAAATTGCCAAATCAGTTTTAAGGATAATGGTCCCGGATTTCCTGAGTCGTCTATAAAAACTGTTTTTGATAAATTTTACCGGATAGGGGTTCCTAATTCCAGGGGAACAGGACTTGGATTGTCCATTGTAAAAGGATTTATTGAAGCACATAATGGACAAGTCCAATTGACCAATAACAAAACCGGAGGGTCTTGTTTTTTAATTAGTATTCCGGCAGAAACTTCCTTTGTTCAAAATTTCATCTATGAGTAAGCCACTAATTCTCGTGATTGATGACGAACCTCAAATCCGAAAACTGCTAAGTATAGTGCTTGAAAGCAGTGACTATAAAGTGTTAACCGCTACGACAGGGCTGGATGGCATATCCTTAGCTGCCTCAAGACATCCGGACCTGATATTACTTGATCTTGGTTTGCCGGACCAAAGTGGTCTCAAAGTTTTGGAAGATTTAAGGCAATGGTTTGTAAACCCAATAATCATAATCTCCGTGCGAAATCATGAGGAAGAAATTATTTCAGCGCTGGATTTGGGCGCAGATGATTATATCACCAAGCCATTCAGGACGGGGGAATTACTCGCCCGAACCCGTACTTCTCTAAGAAGAGAAAACAAGGGCAATGGAAATAGTAAGATAGTCGCCGGGCCTTTTGTTATTGATTTGGAAGCGAGAACAATTCATTTTAACGGGACATATTTAAAACTTACGACAACAGAATATGGATTATTTTCAATATTCCTGAGAAACGAAGGAAAAGTGCTCACTCATGGGTACTTGCTCAATGAAATTTGGGGAAATGCATACGATTCCGAAACCCAATATTTACGGGTTTTTGTCAGTCAACTTCGGAAAAAGATTGAAAAGAATGTCAACAATCCTAAGTATATACTGACAGAGAGTGGTGTAGGTTATCGCTTCATTTCAGACAATTTATAGAGATCTCATCGAAGCAATCTTTATAAAATCTTTATACCCACCTATTCAAATAATATATTTTACTAATATCTTATTCAGGACCTTTGTGATGGTCCGGAACCTTGATGCCCAAACAGGTTAGAATCCCAGGACTATCATATTATGGTGGACACCATATTCTTATGATTTATTGATAGTATTTCAATAGAGGGTGGCCGAGGGATGAAAATTGGCCATGATGGGAGGTCAAAGGACCTCCTTTTTTTTATATTAAGGTTGAAACATTTATCAAAACCATGTTTTGGAAAAAAGAATATCAGGCCCCAGATCTATAAGTAATTATTCCCGGATCAATTTGTAGCGATGATTCTATTAATCATATTGACATTAGTCAATTGTATTTTCTT
>JBBSAQ010000004.1:0-180013 GCA_038252065.1 Chitinophagales bacterium | reverse complement strand
TCTTACTCCAAAAGTGTTGTCATGTAAGTTATAACAAAGGCAACCGCAAGGGTCGCCAATACTTTTTTTTTGAATTGTATTGACAGGGCTTTCCCCTGTCTGGTTCTTACCTCAACAGGGCTTGCCCTTCTCTGGGTCTTACTCCAAAAGTGTTGTCATGTAAGTTATAACAAAGGCAACCGCAAGGGTCGCCAATACTTTTTTTTTTGAATTGTATTGACAGGGCTTTCCCCTGTCTGGTTCTTACCTGAAAAGGGCTTGCTCCTCTCGGTTCTTACTCCAAAAGTGTTGTCATGTAAGTTATAACAAAGGCAACCGCAAGGGTCGCCAATACTTTTTTTTTGAATTGTATTGACAGGGCTTTCCCCTGTCTGGTTCTTACCTCAAAAGGGCTTGGTGAACTACTTCTGATGGATGCCCAGAAGAGACCTGTTGAAGCTTCACAGGGTCAATCAGCTTCATTCGCGGTTGTCACCGATCCAATCGATGAAAATGCTGAAAAATATTATTTGAAATATGGTTTTCAGAAATTGGAAGGAAGTAAAAGGATGTTAATAATGATGAAGACGATAGAGGGCTTATTTGAATGAATCATTATAAATGCTGGAGGTCGTCCAGATCCTCATCTGAAAATTTACGTGCCTGAAAAGCTGTCCTGTCAAGTCTTGGAATCTCCTGGTTCAAATAACCATAGGCAATGCTATTCAGATACTGATGAGAATTCATTATTCTCGGTCAATTCAATATTTTCTAAATCAATACCAAACCTGACGACCCAATTGGGTTTAATAGATACCCAAACGTCATAGAAGTTTTGACTTATGAATATATCTCCCGGAAATAATGAATGATACAGATTAAGGATAGATTCTCTCAAACGCTCTCTTTTGGGTTCAAGTTCTTCTGAGATTTGCTTTAGTAGGAGTATCCTCTCAAAATCCACGGCTTTACCAAATGAATATTCCTTCATTTCAGTGGATTGAAAAGCCTTATCCAGTTGATTCTGGATTTTGTTGATTTCATCCTGCATTGCCTGGATTTGTTGAGCCTCTTCAAAAAAAATTCCTTCAAGTTTTAGAGATTCTGTTTGACTTAAATAGTTTGGTTTCATTTTGGTGAGTTTTAGATATTTGATTTTGTTACTTTGAAAATGTTCCCCAGCCATCAAATGTGCAACCTTCGTCATGAGCAATTTCACACATGAGGGTAGTCCATTCAGAAATATGGTTTGAATCCATCGTTATTTCGGTCGTCAAACCGGAGACCAAAAACAAATTTTTCTTTTTTGCAGCAGAGGGCTCTGATTTTTCAACTATATATCCAAGACGTGATAATGCAATAGCCAGGTTATTTGCCTTATCCTGATGGCCTGCGTAGAAGAAAAATTCAATTTGCTGGCTGTCCTTTTCATTCAGCCCCATCTTATAGAGTTGCCTGAGAATGGCGGAGTTCATTGTATTTTGAATATTGATATTTTCTTTATTTTGAATTCCGGAGAGATGGTCAATGTTCGGCGTAAAATGATACCCTCCTCTTCGTATCAATACTTCCTCCATGTCATCTGATGCGGATTCATTGTCGTCATTATCTTCCCCTTCTTCAGGATAGTCCTCAACCAGATCATGGCCCATCAGGCCACGTGCTTTGCTTATCATGTCTATCGTTTCTTTCGATTCTCCAAAACGATACCGGCAATCATCTACATCATTAGATTCCCAGTACAGGCTATCATCTTTGAGCTCAAAATCACTAAAGTATTTCTGGCTGAGGTAGCGGAGGAATTTAATAATGGCCATGTGCGTATCAGAACCAGCATAACCAGTTTTCGTGAAAATCCATTTATGCTTGTCTTCATTCACAATTTCCTGTTGAGGCTGACGAGTATATAAAAGATGTACAGCATTGTACAAGCGACCATTTGGCAGAAAGGTGAGGTCAATAGATTCGCTTCCTTCAGGTGTGATGAAAAGGCCTTCAGCCGGCATAATGTCTGAACGATGGATAAGAAAATATCGCCAACCTATTTCAAGACATATATCAATCGCTTCTGTGATTAATGCTTCTGCTGCATCAGGGTGACGAAGGATTCCACGATAATAGATAGATAGTCCCATGTTTCAACTGGATTAAGTAAAGGTGAAGTAATTTGTTTTCGGAAGGGAAATTAAGGAGTTGGGAAAAGAAATGCAAATATTTTTTCAAATATTTTCCCGACAATTTCTTTTTACAAAACCGAGTTTTGCCGACGCGAAAGCGTAGATACAATCTACGCTTATCTGTGTAAGTTTTTATTGCTCACTGCGCTCGCAATAAAACTTCTTACTCAGGGCACAGCCTTGAACACACCAGGACGTCGGTCAACCGCCCAACAATATGTGTGAAAAGACAATTGCAAATTGCAAATTGCCTATTGCAAATTGCCAATTGCTAATTACTCTTCTTCATCCCAAACCTCTCCTCAAGCAACTGTTCAATTTTCTCGATAACAGATTCCCTGCTTTCATTCAGATCGACATGCATTGAATCAAGTGCATCACCTACCATGTCCATGATCTTGTCGTACCGCCCGAATACCTTCCTGCATTGTATTTCATCACCGCTTTCCCAATAATTGCTTTCATCGTAGAGATCAAAGTGGGCGAAATATTTTTCTGAGAGATAGCGAAGAAATTTGATGATGGCTATATGTTGCTCGACTCCGGCATATTGTGTTTTAGTAAAGACTCCGCATACAGCTTCTTCAGGTATATCGTCACCAGTGGTTTCCTTGATGTAGGAATACAGGATCGGATTGATCAGCATTCCATGATTAATGTGAAAAGTTAACCAGATGGGTTCGCTGCCTTCTGGTATAATCAATACGCCATCTAACGGCGTGTCTGCCATTATAGGCAATCGTTGAGAATGCCATTGCATACTGATGGCAATGTCCGTGGCTTCGTCAATAAGTGGTTGCAAATCTGATGGATTCCGGAGCTTGCCGGAATAATGGATGGTAAGTCCC
The DNA here is from genome assembly GCA_038252065.1 of Chitinophagales bacterium. GTDB lineage: Bacteria > Bacteroidota > Bacteroidia > Chitinophagales > Saprospiraceae > Opimibacter. The sequence goes on along the minus strand of JBBSAQ010000004.1, from coordinate 177,009 downwards.
ATGATTCAACTGGTTTTAAAAAGTGAGGTAAAAATTTGTTTTCGAGTGAAAATTAAGGATAAGTGAACAGTTTTGCAAATTTTTTTTGTAAAATTCTCTTTCTCAAAACGGAGTTTTGCTGACACCAGGACGTAGATACAATCTACGCCAAACCGTATCATTTTTTATTGATCGCGTTGCTAGGAATAAAAATTATAATTGCAATTAATTAGATGGTTGTAGAGACGACGATTTACGGTTGGTGTGCTGTAGCACGAGGTTGATTAAAGCAGGTCGAACCATCGCGTCTCCAATTATGCACAAATCAATTCAAATTAAATCCGGCTATTTTATTTTGGTGGTGGGGTAAGGAGATTCTCAACCACATCCAGGGGATCCATGCACCTAAGCAAATCCAGAATGCGTTCATCCATGATTTCCCCGGATCTTCCGATTTCTCCGACCCGTCCATCCAGGACATCCCCGCACCAAACATTAAAGATTCATGTACTTCACCACAAATCCAGCAAGATGAATTGAGTATATAGCCCATAATACATAGAATGACACGATGAATTAATCATTAAAGAAGAATCACAAATCTGCTGGTACCACACAAATAAGTATTGAAAGGATAACTCTTAAAATGGATCGTGAAGTTCTATCGGGATTGAACGAAAGAAAGGAGGTTATTATCACAATTGCTATGCAATACCCTGATACTGAAGAGAAGATTTACAAACAAGCATGGCCTATGGGTTTACTTCCTTTCGATCATTGGCTTGGAGCTCATATTCTGTCGGACCAATTCCGATGGATTTGAAAACACTGACAAGACCTTCACCATGATCGGGACTGAATGCATTTGGGGCATAAAAAGCGCTAAGCCATTCGGGATTGAGGTTGCATCAGACTTTGTATCTTGTCTACCTAAATACTCGGCTTGTGAGACTCCATCTGACTACGTTATTTATCTCTTTTTATGTGCTTGCATCAGGACAATTGTTTTATCGCACAACCTATGAAGAACCTATCCTGGTGGCACCAAAGGAAATGATCATGGGCGACCTGGATCAGGATGGTGATCAGGATTTTGTAGCACTGTCAATCCTTGGTGAAAATATTGCCTGGTATGAAATGCGCTCCGACAGCTTATACAACCAACACTGGGTTGCCACTGACCAGGGTGGGATATCAGACATGCAATTCGCAGATCTTGATGGCGATGGCCAAATCGAAATTGTCGCGCAGTCCCGGACAGATAAAAAAATATACAGTTATGAACGACAAGGCCAGCAATTTGTCCGCCATGAACTGCACTTCAGCGGTTTCACCGTTTCCTATGGACCTTTTGTCATCTATGATATGGATTTTGATGGGGATCTTGACATCGTCTATCTTGCCCGAATCAACGGCACGGTCATCCGATACCTGCAAAACAATGGAAATTTTAATTTCCAATACGTGGGCTACAAGTCAACCTCCAGCATGGTCTTCTGGGACCATGGCGCAAATGTCCTCAATTTCGATCAGGACTCACTGCCGGATGTAATTTTCATCACAGAAGATGGCAACATCATGAAAGCCACCCGGCAGACAAATGGTGATGTGGACCTGCAAGTCCTCTTGACAGATCAAAACATAATCAGTCCGATCCGCTTATTTGATATGAATGGTGATCAACAACAGGATATCATCGTCCGGAATTTGATTTCAGATTCACCTACCGAAAAAAAATACGAGATCCATGCTTTTCAAAATCTAGGGAACAATCAATTTGGACCAAAAAAAATACTGCTATCCGATCTCTATAATGCGAGCAGTTTTGATATCGGCGATTATAACCAGGATGGCAACATGGATATTGCAACCAATACGTTCAAGTACATACAAGGACAAATACCAAATGTAGAATACTCTGAAAACCGCATCTATGAAAACCTAAACGGTGAATACGAAGAAACTTTTTTATTCGACCGGATGGAAAGTGCCAATTTTCTTTTTTTCGCTGACTGGAATGCGGATGGACGATCAGAATTAATTGTAAACGATTTTCATCGTGACCAGATTGGCATTTTTCTTCTGCGTCCTGACCACAGTTTTACGATATGGCCCATCACTAATCAGTTAGGCGATTGGAAAGAATTCCTGATCACCAACTTCAATAATGATGATACAGAAGATTTTTTTGTTTCCGAAACATCCCCTTATTCTTCGTATGAACGATTTGACTGGATAAAGAAAAGCCATTTTGTACCGCACACTCTCCTGAAGAAATATCCGCGTCCAGCCTCCCATCTTTCTGCAGCTGACATGAATGGTGATCTGGTGGACGATTTTGTCGGAGCTACTTCCGATACTTCGGTTGTATACTATTTGGAAACGGTCAATCCGGATAGTTTTGTGTATCACTTCATCACCGGGGAATTGGACGCGATCTTTTCAATTCATGCTGCCGACATGGATGGCGATGGAGATATTGATATTGTTACTGGCTCCGAAGATAGTCCTATCGTCGGGTATAATGATAAGAATATTGCCCTCCTCAGGAATCAGGGCAATGGCTCATTCTCTGTGGAATATGTCAATACAGATATCACTATTACCCATTTGCAGATCCTGGACATTGACCTTGACGGCGACATTGACATTTATCCTAATAACCGGGATTTGTATCTGAATGACGGCACCGGCCATTTTACTAAAGTTGCTTTCCCTCAAATCAATTTCGGTAGTGCACGTTTTTACGATTTTGACGGCGATAATGATCTCGATGTTGTCGGGCAGGGCAATAATCACTTTATCACGCTGTCGCGTAATAAAGGCAACATGACGTTTGATGAAATCAAAATCAGCGAAGAAGAAAATTTATTCTCTTACAGTAATACCGGGTATGAGATTGCAGATTATGATTTGGATGGCGATCCGGATATACTCAAATATGGCAGGGAACTTCTATGGTTTGAAAACCTCGGTGATTTCAAATTCAAGCGAAATACGATTGCCTATTTACCCAACTTTTACCCGACACCCACAACGTCGGTGGATATGGACCATGATGGGGATATCGATTTCGTCCGTCTGGAAAATTCTCTACCCTCCATTTACATTAATTCATTGAATGATCCCCAGATTCTGAATCTCCCATTTTATGATCTGAATCAAAACACTTTTAAGGAGCCTGATGAACCGATCTATTCTGATGTAGTGCTTCACCTTGAACCCAACTTGTCATATGGAGTCAACCATTCCTACAATGGCATTCGTTATTATCCTCCCCTTGGAAATTATGAAGTGACGTATGACCAAACCTATAATCCACAATGGCATTTGATTTCTGATCCTATTCAGCAAGTCCAACTCTCTGCGGAACATAAAAGAGATACTTCCTATTTCGCACTCTTTCCGGATACCCTATTGACCGAAGTGCTGGGAAATATAACAAGCTCACGTGCCCGCTGCGGAAATACGATTCCATTCTTTTTCGATATGTTGAATTCCGGTACGACAGTTTTGAATGGATTTGTGTACTTGCAAATGGAGTCATACATTCCTGGCCAGGTGTGGACAGAGTACCCGGACACTGTTATCAATTCTCGGCTCATCGGATGGCGAATCAAGAATTGGGTGCCGGGACAGCGATTCACCAAAACAATTAAAATCAAGATACCGACACCCGGTGCGATTATCCAGGTGGGGGATACATTAGTATTTACAGCCCGAACGGACCTAATCAATAACCTCGGGGATACGTACAAGGAAAATTTTGTGTATAAAACGCCATTGCGGTGTGGATATGATCCGAATGATAAACAAGTCAATCCTGACCGGACAGGACATTTTACATTGATGGATGAAGAATTGTACTATTCCATCCGGTTTCAAAATAAAGGAAATGACCTGGCCTATGATATCAAGATCATCGATACCCTCAGTCCGAAGCTTGATTTCCGGACACTTCGCGTGATTGGGAGCAGTCATATGTCCTCATTAACATGGGAAGGGGTTCATGATTCGGTGTTCATTTTTTCATTTCACAATATCAATCTCCCAGATACCATTACTTCACTGGAAGGATCGCAGGGATATTTGACTTTTGCCATCAAAGCCTTGTCGCCACTTGAAGAATTTAGCGAGATTCATAACCGGGCCTCTATCTTTTTCGATGCTAACCCACCAGTTATCACCAATACCACCACGAACGTATTCGTGAATGAACTATACACCGATGCTGACCATGATGGTTTTTTATCCAATGTGGATTGTAATGACAAGGATAACTCCGTCTATCCCGGGGCCACTGAAATAGCAAACAATGGCGTTGATGAGGATTGTGATGGCGAAGATTTGGTGCTTCCGGATATGGACATGGATGGGTTTGCATCAGATGTGGATTGTAACGACCAGGACTCGACGATATATCCTGGTGCTGTGGACATTCCTTACAATGGGATTGATGAGGATTGTGATGGAACTGATCTTACCATTGACATGGACATGGATGGGTTCTTTTCTAATGTGGATTGCGATGATGCAGACTCGACGGTTCATCCCGGCGCCATTGAAATTGCCAACAATGGGATTGATGAGGATTGTGATGGTGAGGACCTGGTGACCTCCACCATTTATTTGGATACATATGCGATTGATCTTTATCCGAATCCGGTTAAGGATATATTCATTATCCAGCTGAGATCAGATCAGGTAAATAATGTAGTGGCTAAAATTCTTGATCCATTTGGCCGTGTCATTTCCGAAAAAGTTTTATTACAAGGAATAAATGAAATGAATATGAATGCAGTGCCATCTGGATTCTATGGAATTATCATTTGTGACCGGCAATGTGGACGGAATTGGATTGGAAAGATTGTGAAGGATTAGGTTTTAGGAAATTGGAAATAGCGATAGAAGTTAGCTTTAATTCGCATGAAATATTAATTGTAATTTCACTTACTCTTTGTTCGACCCAATCTATAATATTCTCATACCCTGCAAACAATTTGATATCTCGAACTTCCTGACCAATATGAAATCTGGGTTATTCATTTTAATCTTATTTCTATCCTCTCTCACATTCCGGGGCCAATCTTCCACTATCGACACACTCCCAGATGGCATTTATCACACTCTGGGGGACTTCAAAAATCATACACCGGAGATACCCACGAAACTCCGAAGACTGAATCTCGGAGTTCCTACATCAAAAGCCTTTTTGGATACGATGGTGGATCATGTATTGTTCCTGGATAAACAAAACGATCCAATCACTAAAGTCTTTGCAATTGTACATCATGGAGAGATTTATTTCCAGGAGAAAGCGATCCACCAAAATGTGATGGAAGGTTATGGGGGCAAGAATTCGGCAAGCAAAAACAGGTTTCACAGGATACAGGAGCGAGGCCGGTATTATTACGGTGAAACGTATTATGCCTCTGGTGATGCAGATGAAGTCGCTGCAATGACTATAATGTTTGGCTTGATCGGAGGCCTGGCCACTGCTGCAGCATCAAAAGGAGGAATTGTATTTGAAGTACCCTATATATTCGATACTAAACTCAACAAGTTTTTTGTTTTGGGATCCCGCAAAAATCTTCAACTTTTCATGGATACCTACCACCCGGATATTGGCTTTCAGGTTGCTAAGGGAAAATTGGATTATGAACTTATTCGATCCCTTATTATTCAATTCAATAAAAATGGAGGCGATGCAAAAGGCTGAGGGAAAAATTGATTGTGAGTAAATTTATTTACACAAAACAGAGTTTAGCTGACGCACATATGTAGACCCAGCCGCCGCTCAATCGAATCTTTTTTATTGCTCACCCCGCTCGCATTAAAAATCATCATCGAGAATTCACAAACGACGATAAAAATGATATTAAAGAAAAGGGAAAAGGTCCGCTTTAGGAGATTTCGGGGTAGACGAGCCCGCTCTTTAGGCAGCCAATCCCGAACCATTGTATCTTTACATCATGCATTCCCTTTACAAAGCTTGTTTCTGTCTCATCTTACTTCTCTGCACATACCATGCGGAAGCTCAGCCATGGATGGAAGCTCCCTATTTCATCAAAACCAATACCCGTTCAGAATACCCGAATTTTTATGATATCCAAAAAGCATTTGCAGCGTATGAACATGAAATGGATTCTATACGTATTGCAGAAGATCGAGAAGTAGAACCAAAGGAGGCAGAAGAAGGAAAATTCCCCGGATATAATTTATTCAAACGGTGGGAATGGTTCAATCAACCTCGCGTGTATCCTTCGGGAGAATTTCCTCGAGTTAAAGACGTGCTCGCAACATACACGGGATATCTGCGCGATACAAAACACCTAAAACAGAAATCATCAGGGAATAGATCAACACCTGCCACCTGGCAAAATCTAAACACGCCTATAGCCCCTTCAGGTCATATGACCGCAGGTGCAGGCCGCATCAATTGCCTTACGTTTATGCCTGGCAACAACATGATTCTGTTCGCAGGTGCTTCATGTGGAGGTGTGTGGAAGAGTCTTGACGCAGGTCTGACATGGAACGTACTCAACACTGATCAACTTCCTTCTTTGAGCATTACAAGTATTGTCATTGATCCGGTCAATACGAACAACATTTACATCGCCACGGGAGATAATTTCACTGGCTTTCCGATATCGGGTATTTTAAAACAGGGTCATTTTAGCGCAGGCATCTATAAATCAAATAATGGCGGTCTCAACTGGAGCCTGGCTGGATTACCACATGCTCAATCAGATGGATTCATTCCGCAACAATTAATTCTTGACCCTGCGAACCCATCCATTATGCTTCTTGCTTCGAACACAGGGATCTGGAGGACTATCAATAATGGCACGAATTGGACACTGGTCAATAACGGCGGCTTTTTTTATAGTATTGAGTTTAACCCGCTCAATCATAATGTAGTGTATGCCACAAACGGCATTGGTCTCTATCGTTCAAACAATAATGGTGTGAGCTGGACATACAAAGGAGGCGGATATCCAAATTCTACCGGAGGAAGAGTGAGCCTGGCCGTCACGCCCGCTGATACAAACTATGTATATGTGTGGGGCCCGACTGCCGGATTTAAAAAATCAGTGGACGGTGGAAATACATTGACCACAATGACGAACCCTGACAACATTGCTCAACCATACGGCTATATCGACAGGGCCATCGGTGTATCCAACACAAATGCGCTGGACGTCATGGTCGGCGGCATCCTCGTGGCAAAATCATCTAACGGTGGGAACACGTGGACCGCGGCTACAGACTTTCAGGATATAACAGCAACTAACTGGGTTCACCCGGACGATAAGAAAATAATATACGAGCCCGGAAGTGGAAGCAAATTGTATGTGGCCAACGATGGAGGTGTTTCAGTCAGTCTTGATAACGGAACCACGTGGACGGATATCAGCAATGGCCTTCAGATCGCAGAGGTATATAAAATCGCTAACGATACGCATGATGCCGATACACTTTATTTCGGAGCGCAGGATATAGGGACGTATCGTTGGGTGGCTACGGATCCTTCTTTTCATGTATTGGAAGGTGGCGATGGATTCCAACCCCTGGTGGACCCTACGATTACAAACACACTTTTTGCAAGTTACCAAATAGGTAATCTGCGAAAATCAATAGACAATGGTGAAACATTTTTCTCTGCTTCGCCCGGACAATATCTATGGGATCCTCCGATCAAAATGAATCCGCTGAATCACAACACCATGTATGCAGGATGCGCAGCAGGAGTAAAGAAATCAATCGCAAGCGGTATACAAGGCACCTATATCAATATGTCCGGCAGCGTACTTGCGAATATCATTGCGATGGATATCACAAAAGCAGACACGAATTATATCTACGCATCTTCCATCAATCAGATGATCAGAAGTGAGGACGGAGGAACAAACTGGACTGACATTACAGCCGGTCTTCCTGTAGCTGATGCAGCGATTACATATATATGTGCCAGCACTACTGATCCCGATAAAGTGTTTGTTTCTTTTTCAGGTTACGCTGCGGCTAATAAAGTTTTTATGTCTGCGAATGGTGGCCTCAACTGGATCAATATAACCGGCAATCTATTACCTAATGTTCCGGTCAATAGTATCACGTATATGGATGGCAGTTATGATGGCGTATATATCGGAACTGACTTTGGTGTATTCTACCATGATGGTCTGTCCGCGGACTGGATGCCTTTCAATGATGGATTGCCAAATGTGATTGTCAATAGTCTTGACATCCAATACGCAGCATTGAAAATCAGAGCAGGTACCTATGGAAGAGGTTTGTGGGAATCAAATCTCATCGCGCCGATATCGCCTGTCATGACATGGGTAGGAAGTGTCTCATCTGACTGGAATGATCCTCTAAATTGGAATCCTAAAGGAGTTCCAATATTCAATCAGGATGTCATCATACCAAATGTGACAGCTCCCGCTCATTTTCCAATTGTGAATGTTACCGGATTAGCATGCAAGAGTCTTAGTGTTCAGCCATCATCGGAGGTTACGATTCTGGCGAGTAAAAAGCTTGAGGTGAGAGGGGAATGATGGCAAGCTTTATGACGCAAAACCGAGTTTTGCTGACGCGAAAGCTTAGGCACAGCCTAAGCTTAACATCTGCAATTAAAAAATGAGCGCTTTGCGCTCATTTTTTAATTTTCATAACATTACTTAGTCTGCTCTCTGCTCTCTGCTCTCTGCTCTCTGCTCTCTGCTCTCTGCTCACTGCTCACTGCTCACTGCTCTCTGCTCACTGCTCTCTGCTCTCTGCTCTCTGCTGAGCTGCAGCACAAGGGTGAGCATAGCAGGTCGAAGCACGATGCTTTTTATTGCACAAAACACATCCCGTAAAACAATATCAGGGCACCGGGATTGTTTCTCAATAATATGGCACCTAATATTCCGGGATTTCTGAATATATTCATGTTGTTCAATTTAAGGATACCACTGTTGTTGATAGCACCGGCAGTCATAGATGTACCGGCTGTGATCGTCAGATTCTGCAATTCAATCGTCGTCCCGGCTGTGATGTCGAATACGCTGTTGCCTGAATCAGTGATGTTGATATTAGTTCCCTGGCCTATGATGACAAGGTTTTTATTCAACACTATCGTAGAGGAGCCAATATTGATTGTTTGATTGGCGAGTAATGTACTGATCCTGATCGTATCACCTGAATTGGCACATGCTATGGCGGCAGGCAGACTACCTGAAGCTGTCCCGGATGTCTGTGTAACCAACAATGCACAACTAAAATAGACTGTATAATCTTCCGCCTGCCCATATGTGCTGACATCACATGCTGTCGTAGGGATGCCACTAAACTTAGAAAGGATCCTGGATCTTAATCCTTTGTTTTTTACAATTCCTGCATTTGGGGTTGTGAATGACAAGGTGCGGGTTCCAGTCATGTTCGAAGGAAATGAGACAACACCTTCACCTGATTCAAATATGCCGTTGTTATTATAGTCTATGTAGTACCTCGCACCTTCATTATTAAATGTACCTGTTTGGACTGTGACATTGTATGAAGTGTTTTGATCAAGGACTGTGGCCTGTGTGCATGCATAGTTTTGATAGTACCCATCATTGTTAGGTGTTGTGTTGTCAATATTTCCAATTGCGAAGCGGAATATTCCGATTCCGAAATTATTGCCACTATTGCTATTCGTACCGAGTGTGCATCCGGTGTTTGTAACAGGTGCACTGCTCAGTACGATGATCAGATTTGCTTTTGTGATGGTGGCGGCGCCATTGTTGATTGTCAGTTTGACGGAGTAGATGCCTGGTGACGTATATGTGTGCGTGGGGTTTTGAATTGTATAATCTGTTGATCCATTATTATCGATGTCCCATGCCCAACTGCCATTTGGTTTCAGACTTGTATCCATAAAATGAACAGTCAGGGAACCCGAACAAGAAGTACTGACATCAACAGAAAAATCTGCGTTTGAAACATTGACGAAAATATCGGATGTAAATAATCCTCTGCCGTGCGTCGCCATGACCACCATTTTATCCGCAGTCCGGTACTTTAGCATATCACATCTGGTATTCGCAGGACCCGCATTGCCGATGCCCCATACCGGAGCTGCACCTGAAGTGTGTGCAAAATTATTAGTACTCCACACGCCTATTTCCGAAGCCGCGATGACCTGCTCGCGGTCATCTGGATTGTAGATCGCCCAGCGTATAGGTATGTCAGGAAGATTCCCTTCTTTATTGTACCAATGTGCTCCTGCATCTGTCGTTTGCCAAACGGATATGACCCCATAATTAGAATAGGTAACTAAAAGATGACTATCGTCTTCACCAACATCAATGCTTGAAACCCAACCCGTATTCGAAATCGGTGTAGCTCCGTTGTCTATGCGTGTAAGGATAGGGGAGGCCGTACTTGGATTTGTGTATTTGTAAATCCGACCATTTGCAATCCCTAAAAAAACAACATCATTGAATGGACTAACTTTTAACGCAGAGACTTTCGAAACACCTACCGAAATACTAATGTCTGTATTGATGATGGTACCATTGATACCGGTCACTCTTTTGATCAGGTCATTGTCAGACGAAGCGTACAATATTTTTCGATTACTGTCATATTCACTGGGGTTGATAAAAAAACCGGTATTCTGATTTATGATGGATGAAAAGGAGACACCTCCATTGATGGATCTATAGAGATTGTTGTATACATAACTTGAAAGCTGAAATGTGGAATTCAACTGATCGATATGACAGAAACCACCATCGCCTGAAGTTACCTGTGTAGTATTGCCTGACAGAGGTAGCGTAAATTTTTGAGTACCATTGTCCTGTGAACCGGCTAAAAAATAATTGCTGTTGTATTCATTTATTGCAGCGCATGCATAAAACTGTGTGACATTATAACCCGTGTTTTTTACTGCGAATGAAGGTGTGGCGCCTGAATTGCCTGCATTGACGGAATAAAACAGACCGCCATCATTTCCAAAAATCACTTCATTTGTTGCCCCCGGACGAAACACGATAGCATGTTGATCAGCATGAACATAAGGTTGTGAAAATCCTCCATACCAATGCGATATCCCTGACCAACTGGTGCCCCCATTGACCGTGCGATGTAAGTCCAGGCCTCCGGCAATCACATAATCTGAATTCGTCGGATGAACAGCTAAAATTAAATTGTACCATGCCTGACCATTAGTAAAATGTGTAATGCCATCATCCACATTTCTGGGTATCGCAAGTATAGACCATGTGGTTCCACCATTGATTGATCTCTTGAGCCACTCTATATCATTGTTGCCACTTCCTCCGGCTGCTACAGCGTAGATCACATTTGCATTTGATGGAGCACATGCCAATTCGATTCGCATTCCGTTTGCAATGCCTACGGAGGCAGAGAGATCCGTCCATGAGCCAGAGGCGCCATCGACTGCATTGAGTGATTTGAATATTTTTCCAGCAGAGCCAATACCAAAGGCGGCGAATAAATCACCATTGGCTGCAATTTCAACATCGGATGCACGATCGTAGAGAGATCCTGCGCCGGTATAAACATTCAATACTCTTGTCCAGGTAGTAGCACCATCGATAGATCGCATGATGCCTCCTGCGTTGACGAAATACCCTCTCGTGGCCGCGAATATGAACCCATTGTTTTTAATGACGATCTTCTGAATATAGTGGAAGTTGCTGTTACTGTTGTATGCACCAGGCAGGGTAGCCGGTAAGTTGGTCCATGTAGCCCCACCATTCGCACTTTTCCATATGCCGCTTCCTTCCTGTGCATCCATGTTGAACCATCCTTCCCCCGTGCCTGCATATAACTCCTGTTTATTATTCGGATTGTAGGCCATCGTCGTGATCGCAATATTGCTCCAGAAGTCGTTGACCTTATTCCATACAGGGGCTGCAACAGTGATGTCATTAGTATACCAAAGACCGCCGCCGACACCACCGGCCCATACCTTTTTGAAGGTGACATCATTCGGATCAAACATGATGCAACGTGAGCGGCCTCCGACATTGTTGGGACCTCTTTCGGTCCATGCTATGCCCGGAATAGCAACTCTTTTTTTTAAGGATTTATCGAGTTCAACGTTTGCGTTGTACAATCTTTCGTAGGGTACTTCACCTGTAGCAGGATCCATTGTTTTTAGAAAGTCTAATTCGAATGCAAGGTCAGGCCGATCTTGTGAGGGTATATTATTCCATTCTTTTTTTGACCGGGCAGGGCGGTTGTAATAGGGATGAGCGGAGAGTAAAAATCCCCAGTCTTGTTTTGCAGCTTCAATATTATCTTGCTCGCCGCACGAGAGCGTGTCGGTCCTGGTGAGAAGTTTCGGTTTTGATGCTTTGGGATCATGGGATTGGAAGAGAATCCATGAAGAAAAGAAAGTAACGAGGGAGAGACTGACAACGAAAAAGAAAAATCTTTTAAGTTTACTTTTGCTGCTAATCATGGCTCCTCAATTAAAAAACTCAAAATAGGGTTGAGGCAGCGAAAGTGATTTTTTAAAGTTAATGAATATTTCCCGGTATATCAGTTAAATGTCGTGTGGAGAAGAAAATAGCCTTTATAAGACATAAATAGGCTTCTGTTTGAAGCCTTTACAGGCAAATCATTATACAAGGTGCGACTTTGCAGACGCACGAATACTTCGGCAAATGCTCCGCGCCACGCGTAAGAACATCCTACCCTTAACAAAAGTCGTATTTCATTCTTTCAACACAGAATTGTTTCCAATCACAATCAGTGAACCTTTGTTGAGTATTGAATTGTTCCCTGAAGAAATGTCATGAATCGTGATATGATTGATCGTCAGACTTCCTAGGTTGAAAATTGCTTTTCCATCAAGTGCATTTCCGGTTGTCAATTCAAGGTTCTGAAGTTTGACTGTTTTGCCGGATTGGACTTTCATGATGCTGTGCACTCCTGAGCCCTGAATGTTGATGTTGTCATCAGAGGTGGCAAAGATCGTGACATTCTTGTCAAGGATGATTGTATCCGTTGTGACGATGAGAAGTGATAGACTGGAATCAAACTTGACAGTGTCGCCTGATGAAATACAATTGGCCAGAACATAACGGAGTGAACCTACAATGTTGTCACTGCCTGTTGTAACGACATTACCACAATTGAGACCGACACCGAAATCTGAGAAGCTATTTAAACCTGCGGATGTGACCTGAGTCAATGAAAGTGGACCTGCGTTTGTTGTTGATCCAGACAGTTGCCATGAACTGTTTGATGGACGTTTGATGAGACGAACTGAAGGAAGTGATGAAATAGGTATGACTCCATCTGTTGTGAAACCACTTGCACGGACATCAATAGTATATGTTCCGGATGTTCCAGCGGATTCAAAATTCCAATATCCTGAAGGGGAAACAAAACCAATGTTGGTGTTTTGTTCGTTCGTTAATGGCAGTCCGTTTATACCGGGTTGCATAGCTTTGAATGTTCCGGTGAGATATCCGGGAGTTGTATTCAGAAAATGTATTCCTGTAGTTCGTTTTGTTGTTGCCTTTCCTAGCGGGAAGACAGATTGTTCATCCGTTGTTGCATCTGTCATCCATCTTCTGAAGGGACCTTCGATCGTACCGCCATCCCATGAGGTCATATTACCGATGAAAGGATCATCAGCAAACCATTGAGTATTGAAAGGATCCGTTGACAAGAAACCGGTTGACGTGCTGTCGCCAAGTGTGAGCAAAGTAGTATCAGCGGTCCGGATCACGCCATGCATCAATCGAAGCGTATTCAATACACCCAGGGGCATCTCAAGCGAAAGTCCATCATACGTATTGTCCACTCTCAACATATTGATCTGATTGTCCGCAGGCGTTGAAGATATAGGTGCGGTCTCAAACGATCTGACCAAACCGGTTCCGTACATCCGTTGTGTTCCAGTTGTATTTGGGTAGTGTTGTCCAATATTCATTGAGCCACAAAAGGACAGATTACGATTTAACCGACCAGTGTATAATCCATCATTGCGGAAATCATGCGTGATAGCTAATCCACCGATAAATTCGGATCCGGGCTTTATCCATATATTTTTACAGCCGACAAAGTTGTTGCTGGAAGACACTTGTCGGTTTTGTGATGCGTATCCACCTTTGATTATCAATGAATCCAGAATTAAAAGGCCAAATCCATTTCCCGGGCCGATGTTCAATGCAAAGCCTGTGGAAGCTCCAGTATCATCACCGCCACCAAATATAAGAGTGCCATTTAACGTCTGATTCATTGACTGTTCTGTGCCGTACAGAAAGCTACCCGGATCGAGGATCGTGATATCGAGATGATCTGTATAATTATTTGAAGTGAGTATTTTGAAATAACTATTTGTCGCCGGATTCAATCCATCATTTCCATCAAGAATAATTTTGCTGTCTTTTGCAATCAATGTACCTCCCGGTTTTGTATTTGTGGCATCAGTCACGATCAATCTGTAGCATCCGTCAGGTACACAGAAATGTTTGGTGTATGTATAGTTTGACTGGATATAGGGTCCACCACTGAAAAGGATGTTTCCGGCTGCATCTTCAATATGCCATGTCGTTTCATTCGGACTGGCGTCGGTGCGTATGGACAGATTAAGATCATTCATTGTGCAAGCCTGGTTGATGCAACTCTGGGTGCAAGTTGATTGTGCAATGGCATAGCGCATCACATTGCCGGGTTGTACACCAAATCCTTCTGCAAAATTGATTCCTGCATCAGTGAGATGACAGTACGACATGATCGTGCCTCCATTTTCAGGAAGGGTGTTGATGTTGTTGCAACTTCCTTCAACTGCATAGCAGCCATCTATAGCTGTCTGATTGCCATTCCAGGCGCAAGCGTGTGTATGGCGGGAGTTGAAGAGGTGACCCAGTTCATGCGCCATCACCTCTACAGACCATGAATAAACGGGAACATTTGCATAAGTAGAATAAATGCCCACATATCCGGTGCTGTATTTTTGCTCGGTGCGACACAGTCCATTTAGTTGTGCATAACCTGCACTGAAGTTATACGATATCAGTAAACCAAGATCGCCATTGAATGATGTGCGTATGGATTTGAATTTTTCAAAAGCCTCTCCAAGGGTATTTAAATTGTATGGGCTTGGACCTGTCCACAACGTCATTTCAGAAAGTTGAATGGAGATGCTTTCATTTGCATACAGCATAGCGACCTGATTGAATATAGCGATGACATAGTTAGCAGCCGGCGTGATACCTCCTTTATCTGTAACAATATTATTATCAACCTCTATATAAATACCAATGCAATCGCCATTCGAACGATGATTTGTTTTGAAATGAATTTGCTCATCAGTGTAGGGCTCCCCATCATCTGTTGTAGCGCAGGTGAAGCCAAAGAATTCTTTGACCTGGTGGTCATTGTACGCAATATAGTTGTTGCTGTTTTTCTTTTTACCCAAATTAATAGTGCCAACCCCTGCGCCTGAGATAATGCCTACGACTTCATCCTCAAAGAAACTTATAGCGACAACACTATTCGGATCGCCTTTGATTTTTCCGCGATAGTGTATTCCTTTAGGTAATTCTATTACGTTCATATCAGGAGCCGTGCGAATGATCGTATTGGCGAGGAATGAATTTGATTGTTCCAATTCTAATTCAAGGTTCTGTCTTTGTGCATATGGAATGGCCAATGAAAATTTGGCCGGATGAGCGAACAGGACTTTTCTTAAATTATTTGTGTCAATATCTAAAATGGTGTAGTTCTTTATTACGCCCGGAATATCTTTCGTATCACGCGAATTTGATTTTTTAAACAAATCTATTGAGCTGCTATTTTCCTTCGTAGAAATTGACTGTGTCTCACCCGGTGGATTCGGATTGACAACAGAAACAATCTGCCCACCGGAAACACAAAAGGGAAAATAATCCACGCTTACAAAATTACTGTCGCGGGTGATGACGTTATTGCCTACTGACAGACTATAAGCTCCATTGCCATTATTGCAACAAAGACCATCGCCATACATTTCACCACCAGAGGTACCGAATGCAAAACCTCCATTGATGTACAAAGTGGCATGATCAAGTAAAAGTGATCCTTCCGAACAAGAGAGAAGTTTATTTGAATTGCCAGTGGTTGCACCCATTGATGAAGATCCCATGGTAAGCTGAGCTACATCCGTAAGTTCTAAAGCGCGTTGATAATAAATATTGATACTACCGACATCAGCTGTATCGGTGAGCATCACACGATGGTAGATGTTGACAGGCGGTAAAGTGGGATCGTGAGGTGGAGGTGCTCCACAAACCCATGTAGCTCCGTCATTCCATTGGCCATCGCTACGTGTATCATAACTATCAAGAGGAACAATAGAAAGTGGATCGGTATTACCTAATATAGGTGTAATCGAATCGAGTTGAAATGAAATCGAATTGCAAATCGCTTTGACGACATGGTCTGGATCTGCATCGCATGCTATTTCCATGACGAGATAAAATATACGTGGATAATTGTCCGAACCAAGACTGCTATTTGAATATCGCTCACCCTGGATAATATATTCACCATTGAATTCCATTTGAGTCCCTGGATGCTGGATGGTAGTGCCAAAAAGAAATGGCGGCGGATATTCACTCAGACCTTCGCCTGCTATTCCAAATGGTTTATACGGAAGGATGGCATTATTGTGAAAACCCCAGAATTTTGTATCGATATAGACACTGGCACTGAGTACATCATTCATGTCTGTCGTGCCGGAGGCATCAAAATTAATTTTACGAATGACTTTATTGAATAGTCTGCCAGTCAATTGCATTGTCACTTTTGTGACAGGTTGATTAAAGGTGCCTGCCGAGACTGTGGTATCAAATGGATAAGATTCTGAAACCGCTGAATGAAGTGTCATCTTATCTTCAGGAGAATACATACAGATTTCGAAGTCACCAGCGATAAGATTATTTGTATTCGTATACACTTCAATGTAGTAACTGTTTCCTATCGTAAGATCGGAGAGGGATAATATTTCAGACTGGTAGTCAACATGGGCTTCATCATTTGAACTTTTTATATCGAAGACGCAATTGTCGAGCGAGATACCTGTAGTCGGATTCCAGAGTTTGATGCCGGGGTCAAATCCTGGTGTCAGAGGGGTGACGACGATAGTGACATTTTTTGATGCGGCGGTGAAAAAGTACCAGACATTCTGCCGCCCTAATGTGGAGGTGGCGTTGATCGTAGTACCAGGTATCGTATTGGTGCATGTATTTGTTGAATTAGGCGTGATCACTGTCGCATTCATACAATGATCATTGGCCGGTGGAGATGAGATACAAATTGAAAATTCACCTGTTTTAACTGATGGATTGTAGACAGCTACCCGAATAAAATACGTACTATCGATATCGAGATCATCAAGTATAGCCACTCCATCTGACATGCCTATACCATCACTGAAACATGCTATCGGTGTACCGGAACAATTTCCTTTGAAGACCTGACCCTTCGCATAAATAAATCCCGGATCCGGATCAACTAAAATTTTATGCGATGTAGATGTAGCCACGAAGCTATACCAGGTATCATATTCGCCAGGGAAACATGATCCGTTTGTGATCGATGGAGTGGCTCCTGCAGTGGCGCCATGAAGTGTCGTGGTGCAATAAGCCTGAGTCTGAAGAACGATGGGTGACGTACAATTATCATTTGCAGGTGCAGGGATGATACAAATGCTTACCGGTTCCTGGAAGTACTGATAGTTGAGACCGGGAAAAACCGGTGCGTAAATCTTAAAATAATATGTATTGCCCGGAATATAATTTCTAAAGTATAAGCTACCGGTTTCCTGTTCACCAACGATAAAATTACCATTGCATCCATCGTAAAGTGCTATATCAAAACCGATTGTTTCAGTGACAAGGATCGTCATTGAAGAGGTCGTAGGGATGAATGAAAACCAGGTTTCATTTTTCACACCCGTACCGACCATCGTCGCAGAGGTATTCAGTGCACATGTTTGTGAGGCATTCACCGGTACGGGCGTAGCTGTACCACAAGAAATATTTGGAGGGGGAATGGTGATCCCTACTCTGAAATTTCCACGACCTATCAGATTGGGGGCACTGTATATTTTGAAATAATAGATATTGCCAGGCGTGAGAGAGGATAAAAGAAAATCACCTGTATTAGAACATCCAATTGAGCTTCCAGAGCAATTACCTGAATAGCATTCGATCACAGGTGTGGTCATCAAAGGCGAGGGATTGACCGGAATGACGACGATCAGATGTGTATCACTAGTGGCTGTAAATTTGAACCACAGATCATCATCTGCGAAATATGTACTGCATGTACCTGTACCGGATGCTGAGAACGAATTTGCATTAATCGGATTTGCAAGTGTTATGCCACTGACTACAGGGATGTTGATAGCATTGGCACATTCATCATTGACTGCAGGGACTCTGATGCAAACAGAAACCTTCATTTGAGCTCCTGCATTAGTTGCATCAAAGACTCTCACATACAATGTCTGGCCTATCGTCAGTCCTGTCAGTGTCAGTTGTTCCGAACCACTTGTGGTGTTGTTGGCACAGGCAAGATTTACTAATGTGCCGCATGTTCCGCTGAATACATCCAGCACACCATCGCCGTTTTCGAAATTGGCTTCAATGATTTGGGTAGTAGCTGTTGTTACAAATGCATACCAAAGCGCATAGTAAGGCGGGGCATCGCATGGACTTACAGGCGTAGTTGATGAAAGTGCGCCCGCCAAATTATTTTGAAAACCTGAAGGACAAGACGACGTGGATACAGTCAGTAATGTCGCCATCGCGCAGGATGAATTAGGTTCAGTAGGATAACTTCCGACACAAATGCCAAAATGTTGCCCCTGTCGTAATGTGTCTTTTCCAAAGACGCGAATGTAATACACATCACCCGGCGTAAGATCTGTCGCATAGATAAATCCGGTCAATCCGGAACTTACTTCTTTGCAGGAGTGCAATGTAGACCCACACGATCCGCTTCTCAATTCCATGATCAGTGGCTGACATAAAGTGGTATCGATATCTCTTGCTCCGAAAGTGCCGCCACCGCCACCACCTAAGCATGAGTTCATCAGCTTGATATTGTGCGATCGATAAAGCGCTGTGAATTTGAACCATACATCATCATCGGGATAGCCGGCACATGTTGACGCCATGATTCCGGAAGATGTGGAGCCGGTATTGCCATACGACTCAGCATCACAATCCGATATAGGGGAAGGATCCAGGACAATAGCAGACGTGCATTCATCATAATCTGATCTGGATTCGAAAATGAAGTGTGTCCATGGTGAAAAATTTCCTGACCCACAATCAGCACGCAGATAGAAATGATATGTTGTGGCCGGTGCTAAGTCAATGAATAGAACTGAATCAGCAGATGTCGGCAGTATTCCCGGTGGTGGATAATATTGATTTGTGTTTACCGAATATTCATATGCTGTGCCTGGTGAAGAGGCATTCCATTTTAGTACGGTATGATTCAATAGATTCGAATCAACATGTACGTTTGATGGCGTGAAACAGGTGTATTTTTTCAATGAAATATTATCCACCTGGATATCGGCATGTTTACTTCGCAGAGCTAAAAAATATTGCCCGTCAGCCGGAGGTGCATAAAATAAATTATACGGTTGATATCCGTATGTATCAGGAGTATAAAAGTTGGCAAGCAAAGTCATGCTGTCAGGATCAGGATAGTATCCGGTATAGATCTGTAAGGTGTCCGAATTGTACGTAGCATAGTCCAGAGAGAAAATGTAGTTAGTGTCTTCTTCAAGATTCAATCCGGGCAAGAAGAGCCAATCATCATTCATCAGAAATGATTCGTATGGAATAGTCAATGCATTCGGACCGGACAGGCCGATTTCTTCCGCAGTGATCCATGTCTGGGATTCCGGATTGTTGTTGATGATCGATATGCAATCCGGAATGGATGGTGGTGATAGTGCATCAAAATTTTCAAAATAGGGTGGGGATAATACGTTGCATCTTGTCTTCACCGCATGCGATGTCCAGTTACTCTGCAGGCTCACTGAACACCGAAGACGGATATGAAAATAAAATTGGGTATTAGGCATCAGTCCTGTAAAAAGGTGTGATGTTTCATTTGTTATAGTGCCCGATGCCGGTGGAGATGCATTGGTCGTCAACGCATACTCAAACTCCGGTGATGCTATGGCCTCCGATGCATGCCATGACAATGTAATCGATTGATCTGATATAAAGTCTTTGTTGACATAAGGTATAGAAGGGCACAATGACGGGCTCCAATGAAAATTCAAACCAAGCTCCGGCATGATAGATGTCGTCTGAAAGATACAGTCGTCACTATAGAATGTTCCTGACGTAGTCAGATTCCAGTCTTTTGAAACCGGTGTTTTACGGTTATTAAAATCAGTTCGTTGAAATCCTCCTAAACCGACATTGCTTGCTGTGATACCGCTATATCCGGTAGATTTCATGTCACCATAGCGTATATCAATCGAACCGTCGATGGCATTCAATCGTATTTCAAAATTGACATTTGTAGTATTTGTGCCCAGGAACTGGAATAGTTTATACTTTTTCCACCTCACGATCAGTGTCAGATCAAGTGAATCACCCATCACTTCGTATGATAGTGAGGATGTAGTTCCATTGCCGACAAGATTAGCATCAAACGCTACTACTCTCGGCCGTAATGTATCATTGGCGGGGCCAATTGCTTCAAGCGGCTGATATTGAAATTGTCCGATATCGACAGCATGGGTTCCATACTGACTCCGGCCAAGACAAATCCATCCATTGTTCAATACACCAAACCGGTCATAGACTACGCCCTGATAAATAAAGTTAAAGCCAATCGGAATGCCGGGTCCATATGTTGATATTGTACTTCCGGCTAAATTGTTCGGATCCAAAAAACTTCTGTGTCCTGCATTTGAAGCATTGCCAAGTTTAGTTCCCTGTGAGGTTAGAGCAAAGCCCTCGATACTTTGCGTGAAACCATACGTGGATACCTGGGCTGTACTATGCGCAGTAAAAAAAAGTGACACTGCTATGAAAAACATCCCGGCAAATCGATTGTATTTAGTGTGCATCTTCATTGAAGTGGTATCAATTAATTTTTAACCGATGTCAATGATGACGTTGATGCCGATACTTTATCAGACAGTGATTTCAAAGCGGCTTCAAGTTCTTCAACTTTTGAGGTTATTGTTTTGAGCTTTTCTACTTCCGATTGTAAGGCTATGATCTGTGCATCTTTTTCCTGAAGCTGTGTGTCTAATTCCTGGATGGCGCGGAGAGCTATTCCTGCAGGATCGATTGTACTGATGCTGACATCGTCAGCGCCCAGATGAAATAATGAATAAAAATCCTGTGCCATCGGTCCGATATGGTATTCCTCAGAACCTTTGTATTTCCATTTTGTAATGGGAAGAGATCGCACTTTGGAAAGCAGTTGTTTGCCATCAAGTCTTGTGAAATTTTCTTTCTTATGTACATCACTTGTATTCGTCCATGTACCTGTCAGGGATAGATATGCACCATTGCCATTGGAACTTGTGGAGCCTACCACGATGGCTTTTGTCTCAGAGACTTGTGTGCCGAAAGACCAGCGATTGACACTTGTATTTCCAAATACCATCGAATTGCTCCGGGCTACGGATGAAGAGTAGCCAATGGCTGTAGCATTTGTGATGGCCGCTAATGGAGCGTCGGCATCCCCGCCGATGATCGTGTTGTTATTGCCCGTGATAAGGCTTGGTCCTGCACCATACCCTATGATCGTATTGTAATCACCCGATGTAGCAAAGCCGTATGAATTCGTCCCTACCGCAGTATTCCTTTTTCCGATGGTCAGTTCATCGGCAGCACCTGCTCCGATGGCGACATTATATATTCCGGAGACATTATTTTGTAGTGAAACGATGCCTAGAGCCGTATTTCCATATCCGGTGGTGTTTTCATAAAGTGCTTCATCACCTATGGCTAAATTTTCAAAGCCTGTAGTATTGGAGTACAATGCTTCAACGGCAATGGCTGTATTACTGTACCCTCTGATATTAGCATACAACGCATAGAATCCAATGCCGATATTATAATTGCCCGATTTATTGGCACTCAGAGCAGATGTGCCAAGTGCCATGTTGTATTTGCCGGTTGTATTTGTTTTCAGGGTTTCAAATCCAAGTGCGACATTATCTGAGCCTGATTTATTATTGACTAATGCGGCATACCCGGCAGCTACGTTATTATTTCCGGTTTTATTTTCACGCAGAGCCCCTGAGCCAATAGCGACATTGTTATTACCTGTAAGATTTTCTTTTAAAGCCACGATTCCAACGCCTGTATTATTCATGCCTGTTGTATTTTCTCTGATCGCTTCTTTACCGAGTGCAGTATTGTAATTTCCGGTGGTGTTTTTGTACAATGCGAGATTGCCCATGGCCGTATTTTCAAAACCCATTGTATTGTTTTCAAGCGTATGATTGCCGACTGCCGTATTAAAGCTTCCGATTGTATTATTGTAAAGTGAATTAAATCCAAGAGCTGTATTAAAATTTCCGATTGTATTCCCGCTCAATGCACTTACACCGAGAGCATTATTTTCAATACCGCTGATATTGGAATAAAGTGAAAAGGAACCTATAGAAGTATTATTATAGCCTAACACATTATCGTGCATAGCATTGTGGCCAACAGCGGTATTTGTATCTCCGGTAATATTGCTAAAAAGTGCATTGGCGCCTATACCGCAATTGAGGATACCCAGAATATTATTTGTCAGGGCATTTACACCGACAGCTACATTGCCTGTGCCGTCTGTATTGTTTTTTAATGCATTGCCCCCTATGGCAGTATTTCCGGTGCCATCATCATTATTTGTCAATGCCCATGCACCGACGGCTGTATTCTGAT
Organism: Chitinophagales bacterium; assembly: GCA_038252065.1. GTDB lineage: Bacteria > Bacteroidota > Bacteroidia > Chitinophagales > Saprospiraceae > Opimibacter. The sequence goes on along the minus strand of JBBSAQ010000004.1, from coordinate 154,108 downwards.
TCCCTTCCGTATTTCCACGAAGACTTTGATGTCCGATGGCAGTATTTTCAGAACCAATACCATTGTATGTAAGTGCAAATGCACCTACCGCGACATTGGCTTCGCCTTCGTTGTTGACCAGAGCAGAGTCACCGATGGCGACGAGATAATCGCCTTCAGTATTATGGGCTAGTGAATAACTACCAATGGCTACATTGTGAGAGCCGACCTCATTATAAAACATAGATGAAACACCCATAGCTACATTATCAGATCCATTGACATTTGATACGAGTGAAGAGGCACCTACTGCAGTGTTTCCTCCGCCATCGATATTTTTTGTCAAAGCTCTCAATCCAACGGCGGTATTCGCATTGCCAATTGTATTATCTTTTAATGTTGATTTTCCAATTGCAGTATTGGCGCGACCATGATATACTTCTGTAGCACCTAGTCCCGTATTGTACAATGCGGAATCACCAATGGCAACAAGATTGCTGAGCGCCATTGCATTGTATAGGGAATAGTTTCCTATTGCAACATTGAAATTGCCAACGGTATCATTAAACATGGAGGCACGTCCTATTGCAATATTTCCTGTACCATCACGATGTGTCACGAGACTATATTCTCCCAAGGCTATATTGCGATCTCCTGTCACATTTGACGCAAGACTTTCTTGTCCAATGGCGATGTTAGCGTTTCCGATAGTGTTCGAGCTCAATGTTCCAGTACCTATCGCAACATTTGCATCACCCAGGATATTTAATTGCAATGCCTCAGTACCCAAAGCGATGTTGTCAAATCCTGTGTTATTTCCGTGTAGCGCATTTACACCTATCCCAATATTACTACCACCTATTGTATTGGATGCCAGTGACAGATTTCCAATGGCGATATTAAAAGTGCCATCAGTATTATTTTTTAAAGTATTCAAGCCCATGCCTAAATTATTGAAGCCTTCAATATTCGAATACAGGCTTGAATCACCTATTGCAATTAAATAATTCTGAGTCTCACTCGAGTGAAGCGTCTCATAACCTATTCCAATATTTGAATTCCCCGTTTTGTTTCCATGTATTGCATTAAATCCCAGAGCGACATTTCTGCTCCCTCCTATATTTTTTGACAATGAAGCGAAACCAAGTGAAGTATTCTGGCTTCCTATTAAATTGTCACTAAATGAAATCGCACCCAAAGCTGTGTTTTGACGACCGGATGAATTTAGGTAACCGGCTGAATAACCGATGAATACATTTTCAATCCCGGAAGTTCCTGAGACGGGTATTGAATTTTGACCGGCACCATCACCTATCATTACTGAAAATGCATTCCCAGTAATATCAAGCAGAGGGACACCAAATGGATTTCGTTTGATAGTCATAAACTGATCTCCGGCCACTGAAAATCGGATCATATTTTCATTTGGATTTTTTTCGGTGTCTACCCAGGTGTCGCCATCAATGTCCTGAATAGAAGTATTTGCCAGAACATTTCGATTTCGATCAGCAGGATTTATTTCCGTCCAGTGATCAACTTCATTTCTAAAATACCAGAATGAAGATGTGGATGTATTGTAAATCAAAAGTCCTGAGACCGGTAGCACGATCGCGTTCATTTGATCTGTTGTCATGCGTGGAATCAGCATTCCTTTGTCTGCGCTTTGTATATCAAGCAATGCACTTGGATCAGGGTTTTGCGTGCCGATACCTACATTATTTTGGGAATACGTGGGAATGTAATAAAGGAACATCAGGACAATCCCGGATAAAAATCGTCTCATACCTGTGAAATTTTAAAGGCCTTAATGAATCAAATATCCGTCCAAAGCATGACCGGAATTTGCCTTATCCCATGAGTGGCAGACATGAGCCTTTGAACGGCAGAAATGGTAGTATGAGGGTGAACAGATTCAACCTACATTTGTCCGGAAAGGAAACCGGCTATTGCAGGCCTGATCTCCCTGTCCGATATATTGATGTTAAAATACCCTGAAGCGATTTGTTTTTTCATGTGCATCCTGTATGCCGGCATCGCTTTAGGTCAATTGGATATCACCAAGTTTACAAAGTATAACACGCTTGAAGGTTTGAGCCACAATCACGTGACCTCGATCACACAGGACTCAACAGGTTTTATTTGGGTAGGTACTGAAAACGGGCTCATGCGTTTTGATGGTTCCTCTTTTATAGCATTGTCGACGTTGAATCCACTTTATGCTGATCAGGAAATCTATACAGTAAAGCTTTCGACACTTGGTAAAAATGAATTGGGTATATCGACTACCTACGGTGCTTTTGTCTTGAATACAGATGATTACCAGTTTCGCACATTGCAATATGATGTTGCCCCTGCGCTGACGACATGGGCGTATAATACCTACGACGTGCAGAAAGATAAAAAGGGTTACTATGGCGTGAGTACGAAAACGGGCTTTTATGTATATGATCAGCAAGATCAGCTTGTAGCTTCAAAACATGTTTATTCCGTAACGGATATCGGAACAGCCTGGATGCTCTATGGAAGAAATATTGTCAATACACCGGATGGCCGCTTATTGCAGAAGAATATTAACGGCTATAACGTTTTTGATGATGATTCAAAAACAATCATTGCCAATCCGGACGAATATCAACTCGATACCGCTTTGATGGTGCAGGATGGTGAATTGCAACTCAAGTTTATTGATTCCCTGACGTTGGTATATTATTCTCCCCTGAAGAAAAAGATATATCTGCAGGACCTGAACATAAACATAAAAAAGGAGTATGAACTGCCGGAAAAAATTACGGCAAATTTGAATTGGTTTTCAAAAATTGTAAATTGGAATGACAGCACATTTTTGATAAACGGAAGGAAAGGGGCTTATCTCATCCATTATGATAAAGCACATAAAGTACTTCAATTTCTTCCTGAACTTCATTTGCCGGATATAGAAGTTACGTCCATTTACGTCGATCATGAGGGGCTTTTGTGGATTGGTACCTATGCAGGTTTGTACAAGGAGAACAATGCATTGACGGTAGAACGTTTTCCTTTTTCATTTGAAGGCAGGACGGATCTGGTGAATATAAAATGGATGGAAAAAATAAATGGCTTGTGGTATGCCAGTGCACTGCAGGATGGACTATTGATGTTTGACGACCATTTTAATCTTAGACGGCAGGAGAAGTTTGTTGAAAAAAATGTTCCTCTACGACTTTCCAAATTCCTTCGGTATGACCAGAATCATCTGTGGATTTGTTGCAGTGAAGGGATCATGGAATACAACCTCATCACGGGCCGGCATTCGCTAGTGTTATTCAAAGACCATCCGGAGTATCTCAGAAATGTGGTCATTCATGAAATATATCGGGACCATGCCGGCGACATTTGGGTTTCCGGTAACAACAGCAACAGCGTTTTCAGGATTGATAAATCCGGCGAGCATATTCATCTCGTGGAGCTAAGTGCTGAAAATCCCAAATTCAAAGTAAATCTCATCTATCGATTCAGAGAAGATGCACAGGGTAATGTTTGGTTTTGCGGAGACGCTATGGCCAGGTATAATAGCAAGGAAGATCGAGTGGATTCGCTTGTTGAAAAACTTCCTTTGCAACGCAATCAACGAAAAGTATTCATCCTTCACTGCAATTTAAAAAATGAAATGTGGATCAGTACAAATGGTGAGAACTGGCATACCTATAGTCAGGAGAAAGGCTGGGCCGTAATAGGTGATCCAAAATTGAGTCCTGATCCCAATAAGTATCAAACTATGATCGGGGATGATCTTTATTTTATATCCCGGCAAGGCAAGATTGTAGCTTTGAATACGATATCTAAAACGTATCGCATTTTATCGGCATTGGATGGATGGGATCAGGAGAAGATCAATTCATATGGATTTTTTAAAGATCCGGATTCGGACTACATTGTATTCACAGGCGATAATGTCATCTATCGTTTTAAAACTGATCCGGCTAAATCGCCTGCTGTCAGGCCTCCATTTATTTCTGAAATCATGGTGCCGGGTAAGGCTGCCATTCATAGTCCGGATGGTCAACTCGTATTCGGACCGCAGGAAAATACGATGCAGATCAAATTTCTGACGCTCAACTTTTATGATCCGTTCAATCAGGTTTATGCATATAGATTGAAAGAGAATGAACATACAAGTTGGATTCCGATAGATCAGCCGGAGATCAATCTTATACAAATCCCGTCAGGCCATTATCATCTTGAATTAAGTGTAAGCTCAAAAAATAATGAATGGCTTCCAGTATATAAAGCTTATCCACTGTTCATACAATTTCCTTTCTATCGGCAATGGTGGTTTATTATTTTGTCTGTTGTCGCACTGGCCTCAGGCATCTGGCTTGTTGTACGCTATCGACTGAAGAGAATGCGTTTCATTTCCAATCTTGACAGACAGGTCATTGAATATGAACTCAAAGCATTGCACGCGCAGATGAATCCACATTTTGTATTCAACTGTCTCAACAGCATCAAAGAAATGATCATGTCGAAAGACAACAAGAATGCAAATATCTATCTGAATAAATTTTCATACCTGCTGCGGTCGACACTTGATCAATCAAAGCTTGCCTTTGTACCGCTTTCTGATACGATTGAGTATCTGCGGCATTATCTTGAAATGGAAAAGCTGAGGTTTGCGCATTTCAATTACGCGATTGATGTGGAGGAGGGAATTGAAACGGAGAATATTGTCATGGCTCCATTATTGCTCCAACCCATTGTTGAGAATGCGATCTGGCATGGTCAGTCAGAAGATTCGGATGTCAATAAACTGTGTCTTCGGTTTTATGTTTGTGGCGATGACCTGGTGTGTGAAGTGGAGGACAATGGGGTAGGGATCAATACGGTCAGATCGGCACAGACATCAGGAGTACATTTATCTTCGGCTCTGGAAAATATCATGAAGCGGATTGAATTGCTCAATCGTAAACATGATCTTCAGTACAAATTGAGTATCATTGATAAATCTGAAATCAATACAGGACATGGCACGATTGTAAAGATGTCATTCAATCATAAACATTATGAATCTGATTAAGGTCGTCCTGGTCGATGATGAGCCGAGAGGTTTGAAGGTATTGCAACTACTGACGTCCGCGTATGCTGATCAGGTTGTAGTTGTGGCGGCGTGTACAGATCCGCATCTGGCCATACAGAAGATCAATGAATTGTCCCCTGATCTGATCATTATGGATATCCAAATGCCGAAGATTACCGCATTTGATGTCCTGTCCGCGTTGAATAAGCCACAGGTGGAGGTCATATTTGCAACGGCGTTCAATACGTATGCGCTACGGGCTTTTCAGTATAGTGCAGTAGACTATCTATTGAAGCCTATTGATGAAGAACATTTTCAACGGGCTATTGAAAAGGCAATAGAACGTATCCGCCAGAAAAATGCCAACAATCATTTTGAAACACTTCTTTATAATATCCAAAAAGTAAGGAACAGTGAGGACATGAAGATCTGTATCCCGGATTCAAAGGGATTTAAGGTGATTCGGGTTTCAGATATTTTATATTGCGAAGCTGATAGTTGTTATACGATCATACATTTCCGCAAACAATCCAATCTGGTATCGTCAAGGACATTAGCTGAATATGATGCATTGCTTGATCCGGATCATTTTTTCAGGATCCATCGTTCATACATTGTCAATATTCATCACATCAAAGAATACCGAAAAGGGGAGGGAGGTGCTGTGGTGATGGAAGATGATAAAACATTGGAAGTAAGCCGGAGGAAGAAGGAAGAGTTTGTGGAGAAGATGAAAGGGTTATACGGCGCCTAAGCCCACATTTGCCCCTAAATCCCCTAAAGGGGACTTTTATTTCCCTTTAGAATTTTCAATTTTTGCTTTTCTTTCTTTATTCCAAATGCACAATTCTTTATTCGGAATTTCCTTTAATTCTCCCAAAGCGTCCGGATGTATTTTGCATTTTCAAAAAATTCTACTCCATCAACCTTTGAATTTCCATGCAAGCCCCAGAGAAAATCTATCGTGTTACAATTGATATCAACGACTTCTGCACCGGCATCAGGTGAACATAACTCCGTGGCGATAACAAAAACAGTTCGATGTTGAAACTTATATTCAGTAATGCTGGAATTTGGGCATGCAGATACTGTAGCGCTTTCTATAATGGATTGGATGCATGGCGCAATACCAGTTACCTCATCTTTGCTGCAACTAAAAAGGAATAGAATAAGTAATCCGGGAATTAAGAATTGTGAAAGTTTCAGATTTTTCATTGTAGATAAAGTTAAAAATAATTTTCTGATTAACACAAGTCGTTTCGGCTACGCAGTTGCTGAGCTGGAGCAATAGTGTTGAACAAAGCATACGTCGCACTGAGCGGAGTCGAAGTGTCGAAGTTCAACGACCGGGCTTCGCGTTTGTCGTTTCGGCTTCTCAAGTCGTTTCAGCTTCGCATGTCGTTTGGGTTCCGCATGTCGCTTCGGCTCCGCATGTCGTTTCGGCTCCGCTCAACGACCGGGATAATCCTGCACGAAAGATCTTTTTTAATTTTCCATTATGGAAGATATCAGCCTGTTTCATCATCTCGGCTACGCTCGATGATTTGTTGAAAAGAGCAGTGATTCAGGTATTAAAAATCGTTGAGCGAAGTCGAAACGATATCATTAGAATATTTCATTGGGCACTTGAAACAAAAAGAATCATTGTGTTCGATGATCCCGGTCGTTGAGCGAAGCCGAAACGACATGCGATAATCCCGATCGATGTGCCTTGACAATCCTTTACTCAACCTCGTGCCACAGCTCTGCATCCGGGCGTAAAGGGCGAAAGGGGCATAAAAGGCAGAAATAAAATCAGTTTCTCAATTCATAATTTTAGTCAGGGAGAAATTGATCAAAATAATTTCTTAAAAGATCTGCGTCCTCTTTTTTTTATTTGATTAATTCTTCCAGAGTGTCCTGATAAATTTTGCTTTTTTGTAAAACTCCACACCATTGACATCCTGATTGCCCACAAAGCCTCCGAGGAATCCAATCTCATTACAATAAATGTCCAGTACTTTTGATCCTCCATCATCGACACAGTTTCCAAGGTCGAATACGAAGACAGACTTGCCCTGAAATTTATACTCTGCAACTTGGGAGTTGTCGCATTGGGGGTGCATCTCAATGATTTCAATTTCATTGTAAATACAAGGTGAAGGACCGCAAAAATCATCTTTACTGCATTCAGTAAAGATCAGGATCATTAATCCCGGAATTAAGAATTGAGAAAGTTTCAGATTTTTCATTGCAGATAAAGTTAAAAATAATTATCTGTTCAGCAACCGCGAAGCCGAAACGACGATTCAGTGTAGTTTTATTATTCTTTAATTCGCACCGACCCTGCACATGCATCCCCTTCTTCAATTCCATCGAGCCAGATCTGTAATGTCCTGATCCGGTCATTAGTCAGATCTGTTTGGTACAATGCATAGCACATCCGTTGAATGCTTCCGTATCCATCAGAGGCCGGGTATTTCAATTGTAATTCGGCATTCCGAAACGTGATCCAGATACGCTGAGCTATTTTGAAATTTTTGAGGAATAGCTCGTCGTCAGCATATATTTTCTGGATTTTTTTATAGATGACATTCAATGTGGAATCTGCTGTCTTGAAGCCCTGGGCAGCTTCGTCATTCATGTCAGCTTGTGTCTGACCGAATAGTTTGCAGGACACAATCAGGAAAAGAGAGATAAAAATCGATTTCATTATTTGAGTTATTAATGTGTATAAAATTCTATGGAGAAGGAGGATTCAGTTTTTTCCAGGGTCTGAATGCATAATAGCTCCAGAAGAGGGCGGTAATATTGGTGAGGAAATAGCCCATTCCATCAATATTCCAATCGACTCTGAAATTATATTCCTCATGCCATATCATCAGGAATGCAATGCCGAAAGGGATATACGAAAGAAGGCCAAAGACGCGCAGCCACACTGGAAAACCTTCATACCAGCAAATAAAAATAAGTCCAGGCAACATCGCCAGCATACCCATCATATATTCATTATAATCTGACGAAACATGGGTGAGTTGACTCTGTACCACATAGAAAATGCCCTGACCTATACCTAAAAGAATAAAACCCGCTGCCGAGATAAAATGCTTTTCATCAGCAAGCTTTATACTGAAGAGAATAGATCCTGACATATAAAGCAGATTGGCCAAAGCCCATGCAAGAGCTTGTTCCTTTGAAAACATTGGGAATTGGCCACCCGTAATACCCAGGATAAAATTTGCTACGAAACAAACAGCTATCAGAGATGGAATGTGTTTGAGTTCTTTTTCCGTTGACATCTACTTTTGGGTTTGATAGATGGAAGATAATTAAATGGTTTAATCTGGCTAACCTATGTAATTTTGGGCCCACTGTGACTGCAGCGTCAACGTAAGAATGGAAAAAATTGTGATCCTGTATATAACCAAACTAACCTCTGATCTAAAAGCATGACTTTAACAGATTGGAGATTGAAGTACATTGGCAAAGGAAGGTCCTTTATTCTGATCAGTATCATTATCGGGATGCTCGCTGCTCTGGGTGGAGTCATATTGAAGCAGGGTGTAGCATTGATTCAGAATCTGATTCATTACATCATCGCCTATTACAGTTCCCCATATCTCTTTGTTATTTTTCCTGCTGTTGGCGTATTTCTGACTACGATTTATGTGCAGGTTTTTCAAAAAGGAAATCTTGGACGTGGGGTTACGAACATTCTTTATTGTATTTCGCGCAAATCAGGATATGTGGAGAAGGACAAGCTTTATTCGCAGATGGTGAGTAGTATCCTGACGGTTGGTTTTGGGGGTTCTGCCGGGTTGGAAGCCCCTATTGCGGCCACAGGTTCTGCTGTAGGAAGCAATCTGGCTGTCTGGCTTGGTTTTGAAGATGTAAAAGAACGCACCTTACTTCTGGCATGCGGTGCTGCTGCAGGTATATCCGCGATTTTTAATGCGCCCATTGCCGGTGTATTATTTGCATTGGAAATTCTGCTGGTGGATATGCCATTACCTGCGGTTGTTCCTTTGTTAATTTCATCAGCATCTGCCGCATTAATTTCAAAACTTATTTATTCAGGCCAGCCGTTTGTATTGATCACAGAATCGTGGCAGCCGGAGCATATTTTGTTTTATGTCATCTTTGGACTGATCGCAGCTTTATTTTCAGTGTATGCCATCCGGACTTATTTTTATATTGATTTTTTATTTGCCGGCAGAAGAAGTCCGTATCTCAAATCAATTGTTGGCGGCACCCTTCTCGGCGGACTTATTTTCTGTTTCCCTGCTTTGTACGGTGAAGGATATGAAAGTGTGCAGAAATTATTGCACTCGGATGCAGTTTCACTTCTCGATAACAATCCGTTTTTTTCTTCGACCAGTGCATGGCTTGTTACTCTATTTGCTGTTGTGCTGATGCTGCTCAAAGTTATTGCGACTTCTGTCACTGTAGGCGCAGGGGGGAATGGAGGTATGTTTGGCTCCTCCCTTTTTATGGGTGCTATGTGCGGTTTCTTTTTCTCACATGCTATTAATTTACTGGGATTGGGAAATCTTAATGAAGTGAATTTTACAGTGATCGGAATGGCTTCATTCATGGCCGGCATTATTCATTGTCCACTTACGGCTATTTTTCTTATTGCTGAAATCACAGGTGGTTATGCACTTTTTGTTCCGCTCATGATTGTGACCGGCCTGACATACATGATTACAAAGTATTTTGAACCCTGGTCGGTCTACACCAAAAAGCTTGCACTTAAAGGTGAATTGCAGGGTATCGATAAGGATAAAATTATTTTAAACCGCATGCAGTTGAAGAATTATGTTGAAAAGGATTTTATCCCATTAAATGAAAATGATACGCTTCAAAAATTGGTGGACGCCATTACCGTATCAAAAAAGAATGTCTTTCCGGTTGTAAGTGGGGAAAATAAATTACTTGGTATCATTCAACTGGATGATGTACGTGATATTATTTTTGCTGATGAACTTTATGATGAAAAATATATACGGGACCTCATGCGTCAGCCGGTTTCCATACTTGATATCAATGATCATATGTTGGATGTCATGAAAAAATTTGAACAATCTGAATCACAGTATTTGCCGGTAACCGAAAAAAATTTATACGCAGGATTTATTTCAAAATCCAAACTGTTTACCCAATACCGAGACCGGCTGATTAAAGAGTCTGAGATCCCAACATGATTGTAGATCAAGCTTAGCGGATCATAAAGAGGACGCGGATTTGATAAGAAAAATTAAGATTTACAAAGATTTATTTGTACATGCAGGCAAATGAATACAATTTCCAGTTGGTAAAATCTTGGTTTGTAGAAATAGCTTTCGAAATTTATTGAGCAATCGTTCACTTCTACTCCGCTCAACATTTCTTTTTATTACTGGCCTGCGGCCACTAATTTTTAAGTATTCCTATTGAATTCGTTATGGAAAAAGAAATCTCATGCCTCACTTCTCTTTTGGCACAAGGTATTTTTGATACGCTTTCCTGTTCTTAAGTTGTTTTTTCTTGGCGATTACAAAGATTGACTCATCTTCAAGGTCTTCGATCATGAAATCCACAACTTTGCCCAAACCATTAGGATCTGCAAACCAATAAATTAGGCGAAGATTGTCGCAATCCATAATATACTCATAAACATGCCCAAATAAATTTCCTTTTTCTGTCTTTAACCAAAAGACATCAATCTTACTACCTTTTCGATTTGCCCAATCGCAATCTTCTTTAAGCATTTTTATTTTCTCCTGGATACCTCGTGCATCTATAATGGATTGATCAATCCATTCGGCCGGAAAATGGTCGGTGTACTGTGCATGTATACATTGGCAAGCTAAACAAAATGAAATGATGAATTGTAACTTCCATCTTAAAGCGAGTGTTTTCATATATAGTAATAACAATTAAAAGTTTACAAAATTAAACTTAAAATCAGCAGTTCCTATACTAAAAAAAAATTGAAAGATATCCGTAGCCTGAGACTGCGTACAACTTTCAATTTTTTAAATTTTATATTCAAACTCGTTACTCGTTACTCGTTACTCGTTACTCGTTACTCGTTACTCGTTACTCGTTTTATGGTTTGACAATCTCCTTCCCGTCTGCATCCAGGATTTTTACATTTCCGATCTTAAGTTCACGTACACCAGCTTCAATTTTCTTCCGGTCGCCGATGATCACCCAGGTGAGATGTTCCGGTTTTACAAGGCTTGAAGCAGCAACCTTGATATCATTCAATGTAAGTTTCTCAATGATCGATGCATATTTCCCCGGGTAATCCAATCCTTTGCCATAGAGTATCGCACTCTGGATAGTACCACGTAAGGAACTAATCGTTTCCCATCGTCCCGGAATTTCAAGCAGCGTGGCATTTTGTTCATTACGGAATTCATCTTCAGTGATCGGTTTGTCTCCATTCACCTGTTTTAGTTCTTTCATCAACTCGATAAGACTTTCTTTGGTCTTATCCGTTTGTACAGGTGCATACGTGATGAAGAGACCCTGATTTTTAGTATCAAAGAAATAGGATCCAGCACCGTATGACCAATGTTTGTCTTCTCTCAGATTTTGATTGATACGGGAAAGGAATGATCCGCCGAGCATAGTATTCATCAATCGCATGGCATCATTACCAGGGGCACTTGGCGCGGGACTTAGTTCTGTTGCACTGATCATCGTCTGATCTGCATCGGGCATATCGATCAGGTAAACTGTCGGTACAGATGATGTGGGTGCTTTTGTGACTATTTTCTTTGGTACAATATGTGATTTCCACGAAGCCAGATATTTTTCAAGCATGGGTTTTAGTTCAGCCTCTGTCACATCGCCGGCTACGACGATTGTTGCGTTGTTGACACCCATCCATGTGTCATGACAACTTACGAGGTCTTCACGTTTGATTTTCGAAACCGTATTTTCATATCCACTGCCCGACATCGGGTTGCTCAGGGGATTTCCTTTTCCATACAGAAGACCCGGAATGATGCGAGAGCTCAGGGATTGCGGATTTGCTTTTTCCTGTCCGATGCTGATGATTTGTTCTTTCTGTACGCGTTCGAAATTAGATTGTGGAAAGGATGGATTCAACATCACATCTGTCATCAATCCGAGTGATGGATCCAGATTAGATTTCAATGACTTCATTGTAACTGCAGTACTGATGGCAGAAGAACTGACACCCAGATCTGCACCGAGTGCATTGGCCATGTCACTGATCTGTACAGCTGTTTTAGTGGTTGTTCCTTCAGTCATCATACTGCTCATCAATTTCGTAGTGCCCGGTTCCGAAAACTGATCAGCTTCATAGCCGGCATCAAACATCACAGACATGCTGACAAGAGGCGCATCATGTCTTTCGGTGAGATATACTTTCAATCCGTTGCTCAATGTGAATTGTGTAATTGGCGGAAATGTAGCAAGGGGTGTTTTCCCTACAGGCGGCATCACTTTTCTGTCGAGTGATGATTCGCTGCTCGAAAAATCACCATAAGGAACGATGTTCAAGACATACTCTCCATCGGTGAGCCAGTCTTTTGCTGCTTTCTGCAGATCGGCAGGTGTAGCCGCTTTTATCCATGTTTGTATTTTTTTGTAGTAGTCAGGACGTCCACCATACGTTTCGCTTTCGGCGAGGATATCACTCTTGCCTCCAAAGCCACCGATGCGTTCCATGCCTTTGATAAACGAAGAGAAGTATCCTGTCTTGGCCAATTCGAGTTCTGCGGAAGTAATACCGGATGTGAATATTTTATTCAGCTCATCATTTATGATCGTATCGACCTTACCAAGGGAAACGCCGGGTTTTGCATTAGCCCCAATATTAAATTGTCCACCGATCTCAGCTCCATTGTTATAGCTCCAGATGTCTGTGCATAATTGTTCGTCATATACCAGACGTTTGTATAATCTTGATGATACGCCATTTGTAAGCACACTGCTCAACAACTCGAGATAGGTGATATCCTTTGTTCCCCATGCCGGTACGTTCCATGTTTTTTGCAGACGAGCCTGAGGAACACGGTCTTGTGCATTCTGCACGTGTTTGCCACTCATTTTTGCAATCCATTCGCTATGTTTTGATATTGGAGGGCTGGCAGGAATCGAGCCAAAATATTTTTTTACTTTTTCAAGCACTTCATCCGTATTCACATCACCGGCGATCACCATGATGGCATTGTTGGGTCCATAGTATGTTCGGAACCATTCTTTGACATCGTCGAGGCTGGCGGCACTCAGATCTTCCATGCTGCCGATGACGCTCCATGAATAAGGGTGACCAACAGGGTAGGTGCTCTTGATCGTCAGATCTTCGGCTATAGCATAAGGTTGATTATCACCTTGTCGTTTTTAATTTTGTACTACACCACGTTGGACTTCTACTTTATTACTGTCGAGACCATTCAACAAAAATCCCATGCGGTCTGATTCAACCCATAGTACACGATCGAGACCGGTGGACGTGAAGTTTTCAAAAAAGTTGGTGCGGTCATTATTGGTTGTACCATTATTACTGCCACCGCCGACAGTCTGCATCACCGCATCAAAATTTTCATAATGTTCGGATCCTGTAAACATGATATGTTCGAACAAATGCGCGAAACCTGTTTTGCCTGGTTTTTCATTTTTACTGCCGACATGATACCAGATATTGAAGGCGATCATGGGTATTTTGTGGTCTTCACTTACAAGGAGTGTCAGGCCGTTATCCAGCACGAATTTCTTGTACGGAATATCGATCGTTGGGTATTTATCTGTCTGGGCAAAGGATATCAGAGCCTGCATGCAGACAATGAGTATAATCAGGACTTTTTTCATGAAATATTGTTTGATATGGATTTTTAAGAATTGGGCGCTAAAGTATATCTAAAAATGGGGATAGAGGACAGATTTTCGACTATATGCCGACATAATGGGTGCCAATTGTCTGATAATTCAGGAAGTCAGGCTTAGCGATAAATGATTCATTTCATGATAAAATTTCTTAGCTTTTTAATGTAAGTAAAGCATTTATTAAAAAACGTATGGACGTTAAGCTTAGGCTGTGCCTAAGCTTTCGTGTCAGCAAATTTCGGATTTGCGAAATGAAAGCAATGATACACAAAACGGAGTTTTGCTGACGCACAAGCATAGGCACAGCCTGCACTCAGCCTTTTTTCTTACTTCGTATGATTTGCACGAAGGCCAATATGCCGATGATTAAAGGCAGAGAGAGTTTATATAATTGTGTCTTATCTCCGGAATAGGAATATGACTTAAAAACGAAGACCATGGACAGGATACAAAAAATCAATGCGATAATTTGCATCGTTATTTTGAAATTTTCGCTTTGATTTTTACCATTGATAAACCTGATTGTAAAAAAGATTATAACAGCCAGAACTATAGGGATGAAGTATAAAAGTCTCATAAAGAGTGATTTGATTTGCTTTCTATATTTTTCCTATTATTCGTTGCTTGACACATCAAATATAGGTTGTACTTATCTTTAAATGAGAAGCTACTGCCACTGCTGCAATCCATTCCTGTTGCCGGCGGTTTAAAATACTAAAGTTTTTCCGGATGAATAGTAGTACCCTCGATATTGCTGATTATAAGTTGGTCTGATCTCCTGGACTAAATTCTGACTGCATAATAAGAGCCGTATGAATCGAGAGGTTTACGTACGGTTCTGTGATCGGTTTGGGGGTGAGATTCCTCCTTAGCTACTCGACGAGTAGCTGATTTTTAGTGGCTTTCATGATACTCTACATGAACTATCTCTCCAAAGAATTTTATAGTATTTTCTCTATTTCTTATTACAGAATTTGATGGTACTGTTACAGTCAAGTGGTGATCATCAGTCCATTTTAAGAAAATTTCATTTTTAGCTATATCCCCTGAAAAAACATTTGAACCTCCTCCTATGAACCTTTTGTGAAAATTCATTAACACTTGTGTTATGCCAAGTGAGTTTATAATTTCAACAGACTTGCTTTTATCAGGTGAAAGAATTATTCCTTCACGATTTTTTGCTTTCTGAACAATCGTGTAAGATGTAAACGCCCAGAATAGAACAATTGTCAAGATGAATAAGCATATGTAATAGATTATTTTCATTGTGCTTTGGCCTGGATGTCTTATTTTTCTTATAAATATAATAACGAGAAAAAAATTAAATCTATGTTTTGTCCCTATTCCAATTCAAATTGAACTGCTTTGATTCTTTAACTCAAAACCTTTTAAAAAAAACATCTGAGGCTATAAACACTGGCGGCTCAATGCGATCTTCTGCCATGTCTCGATAATCTTTTTCAAGATAATAAACTGTCGGGAAACGAATACCCGCCATTGATTATAGCATCTGGTATCATCAGTTTTCTTTTATTACTTTTTTAACAATTCGCTCACCGTTTTCTGAAATTAATTCTAAAAGGTAAACGCCCCCTTCAAAAGCACTTAGATCGATCTCATTTGTATTTCTAAACTCAGTTTTAAATACACCTAGCATGGAATAAATTCTTATACTCTTTAACTCCACATCATCGGTGGAAATATGCAAATTTCCATTTGTCGGATTTGGAAAGATATTTACCTCCTTTTTCCTTTCAATAACAGAATTTGATGATATTAAATCACAAGCCTCCATTCCCCCTTCACAAAAATCGACCAAATAGGATAATGGCTGATGAAACACGCCATATTTTTCAAGACCCACACCTTCCAGGATTAAAACCTGTCCATACCATGGCAGGCCTCCATACTGATATACTCCGGTTGTAAACAGGGTGGTCCTCTCCTTTCCAAAAAGTGGTACAACTTTTATGCTGTCAACAATTCCCAGAGGAAAAACATACTCAGGATTAGCCCCTATAAAATCATAAAGACATGCATTGAGCGTATCGCCTGTTTCCAAAGAAAAGTCGAAAAGCAGGTGTTCAATAGTACCGCAAAATCCATAGTTTTCGAGTGGGAGATTGAATACCTTTTTTTGAAGGGTGTCTTCCCTTATTAAAGCAACCAGAAGTTTTCCTTGTGACTGATAGGGTATGTTAAACTGAAAACAAGGCGGATATTGGCAATTATGGTAGCCTTTTAGAGAAAGCTGATACACTTTTTTATAGCTCACTGAGTTGACTATGGTATCTCCTTGAAATGTTACGGCATGTCCAGATATCGCCTTTGGATGATCCTCATCTTCATGGTCGAGATATATCCAATATTTACCTTCTTCTACCATTGGGGTGTATTGCCCAAGCAACATATTGGTCATTAGAGAGCACAGTACTATTATTGCAAGTGATTTCAGTTTCATTATCTTCAATTCTAGCCTTTTAAATTTACTCTTTTTTATTGATGATAACATTTATAAAAGTATCCGATAGCCCCGCTAAAAAAAGCCCCGGGACAAATGAAACTTGTGGGGGTTGTCGGTATACTTTTGCGTTGACCGACATGCGGGCCTGGTATAAGGGATGAAAGTATCCGCCGCATTTATTCTGGCTAAGGGTCTTGAACGGTTTTATACTTTGGGTATCCTATTTGTCATTGTTTTTATTGTTAGTAAATGTAACCAGATTCTTTATTCTTTTCCGTTTCCGCTCCATTTTCTGATTACCTGACATAGTTCCCCTTACACGATTGGATCGTTTCCGGGCAAGAGTCCCTCATTCACCAGAGGTTTTGGCTATGTAGCATCTTCCTTGTTCTTAACTATCATTATACACCACTATTGATGCATCCTGACATTAGGTCATGGACGAAGTACGGTGGAGGTTGATAGACAGCGCAAAGTTGATATAAATTATTTCCAGACTTTCTTTTTTACAATGCAGGCAAGTGCTGCCACGTATTCCAATTTTTTCATAAAGCCGGATAGACCTTGGCGTTTTTACCTTTGGCGGGTGAGGCGGAATATGCACAGCCTCTGTGATTTGTCCCAGTCGCTTTGATCCGCCACGGTTACTCAGAAATTTACCAGCAACAACCTTGATAAACATCTGCTTACTGTCGTAATATGCACAATCTTCAGGTTGCATAGCTCTTGTAATCGTACGCCAGTGCTATACACCAGGGACAAAAGCATACGGTGCTTCATGTTTTTAACTTCCTGAATGATTGTTCGCACTTCATCCGCGCTCATGACCGTCGGTAACTTGCTTGCATGTGCACCAAACAACACTTTAGGTGAATGATATTCCTTCTTCAATACATGTTTAAAAAGGAAGAGAACCTTTGCGTAGTCATTTTGATTTTGACCTTACTACATTTTAAAGTCTTAGAGAGAGAAAGACGATACTCCATCGCCATTTTCTCCGTCAGTTGAGAGGACCAGGTCGTCACATAATGTGCCATCAAGAAGCCATAATTTGCATACAGGCATTACTTCCATCATGATACGGTGCAACTCTTGCATGTCGCTGCGTTTTGGTTCAGGCTGACTTGTAATATACTCTTTGATTTGCCCTTTTACATTCATATGAAATATTAAATTTTGAGTTACAAATTTCCGCTCCCTGCTCTTCACCAACCTAAATAATATTCCTTGTCCAGCCATTCCGGCCACTTAAGGTTAAAGTGATCCTGTAACATTCTCTCTGCGACACACAACGCACCTTCAACCCATCCTTGTAGTGCCGAATAAGCTTCACCACAGATGAAAACATTTTCTGTTGCCATCGGCTTACGCATATATTCCATGACATCTTTGACTACATAGCCTGCTTTCCAGGCATGATAGCCACCACCATAAGGATCTACGGTCCAGTCTTTAAACCAGGTGATGTAAGGATCCGGAATTTTTCGCAGGCCATGTAATTCTCTTAGTTGATGCATGGCTTCATTGACCATGATCTGTGTGGCCTGCACATCAGCGTATTGATGTAAATCATCGTGTGATGCAATAGCTGTTTGTTTTACTTTGAACAATTCAGGGTGTTTGGCCAACCCTTCCCAAAACGTGACGGTACTCATGTCATTATAACTTCCCAGCATCAACGAATGTCCATTTGAAGGATCCGTACCGAAGTAATAGCATTGACGCATCGGGAGATCCGTGATGGAGTGGCCGTATTTTTCACCCAGAGATGTCCACCACGGATATTCGAAGCCCATGAGGATTTTGTAAGAGGGTTCCATGATTACTGCATCCATCATCGATTGAAGCTTCAATTGCGCATTCAGATCAAAAAAGAAATTGTATTGATCCAGGAGTTCAAGTGATCTGTATGGCATGGCCAGGATGATCCTATTGGCATTGACTTTCCATTTTGTTTTTGAGGGAAGATTAATAAAGGTGAGTTCATACCTGTATTTTTTTTCCGGTGATGAATAGCCGAATGTGATCAGCTTATTCTCTGACCAGATATTGGCTCCATCTTTTTGCAGATAAGCATTTGCCAGGGCATAAGCAATTTTGTCATAGCCGCCTTCAATCGTTTTGTATTGCGAACCTGCATTCGAAAAATCACCGACCATATACGGAAATGCTTCTGCTGCATTCCAGTTGATCGTATTTGAATAATAACCACCTGCATCAGCGAGGAAATTGTATCCTTCCTGCGAGATCCTGTCTTTGATCAGATTCCAGAAACCGATCTCATATATTTTTTTGCCATAGTAAGGCCCTTTGAAATGATAGGTAAGATTTGGTTTAACAATATCCCAGTCTCTGCTCGTCAGCGTAAATGTGTATTCGTATTGAGATGGATTAGTGACTTTGCCGCCATAGTTTTTAACAAACCAGGGATCAGCTACAAGTACTTCATATACAATCCTGTTGAAGAGTTGGTCAGCGCTGAAGCCAAGATCTTTTTTATTGAGTATGTAGCGGGTCTTTAGCTTCTTGCCTTTTTGCTGTGCTTCGTTCCATGCGTTTATTTTCAGTCTTTGTTTTCGCAGATAGGCGAGAAGGTTGCTGCTATCACCCATCGGAAAATCAATATGTTTAATTTCGTTTTTAAAAATCTCTTCGATGAGTGTGGCTACGATGACATGGGAGGACATGTAGCGCATGCCGCCGAGTTCACCGACGACATTCATGCCTGGGAGTTTGACAGAATGTAATCTGCCGCCGATACGGTCGCTCATTTCAAAGACCTGTACCTGACTGGCGGGAAGAGGTATGTGATCTCCATTCGGTGTGGTCAATCTGTACGCAGAGTAGAGACCTGAAGTGCCTGCGCCGATGATGGCTACTTCTGTGGACAGTTGTTCCTGGTATGTATTGTTTAGCTTGAGGGAGTTCATTGTTTGTGGTGATTATTAATCTCAATTTACGGCAAACAAACTAATATGGAATGTTTATCATCTCAAGCGATTCGACAGCTTAAATGGATAGTATGAAATTTTGAACGCAGATTGTCATGATGATCAGGATATGTCATGATTAATTTCCGTTCATTGGAATGATAGCCTTTGAAATTATTCTCCGCTAAGAGTTTTATCATACAGGTTAATTAGATCATAATCAATCATGATCATCATGAAGATCTGCGTTCTATAGTTATGTTTTTTTAATCACCTTCTTCACAGTCTGTCTATCCCCTGAATTTATTTTGAGGAGATAAAGTCCATCAGGGATGCTATCTAACGAAATCGAAAACGAAGAGCCTCTTTCAGATTGTTGTGACATCAGCTTTCCTGTCAGATTATAGATCCTTAGATCGTATTTTTGGTCATGAGAGGAGCCGGGGATATCAATTGTAATTCTATCAGTTGTTGGATTCGGAGAGATATTGACCAGTAGTTGATTGTTTTCAATTTCTGTGGTTCCTGTTATTTCAATATCGATGTATTCCAATATTATTTTTACCCATTCTGTATATTGAATGCCACTTGGATGAAGGCCATCATTGGCTACATAAGATGGATGTTGAAGACCAAGTCTTGAGATGGGTGTAATATTGAAAAAAGCGATTTGTTGATTTTCTGCTATTTGTTTAGCATAAGCATTGTACTGATCTATCTCTGAACTGATCTGACCCGGATTTGAACTTTGCTGGCCGAATGGAGTGTATGCATAATCTGGAATGGAAACAATAAAGACTTTTGTTTTGTCACCGCCTGCATATCGAATCGCTGAATCCACCAACGCCGGAAATTCAGCAACATACTGACTGAAAGGCCGTCCCTGGTATTGATTGTTGACACCGATCAATACCGAAACAAGATTATAGTTTTGAGATTCGAGATGTTGATTTCTGATCGCATTGATCAGGTTGTCCGTGCGCCACCCTGTAGTCGCTATGATCCTTTGCGTATCTAATGTATATCCTCTTGCGATCAGTGAATCACTAAGTTGTACCGGCCATCGAAGGGTAGGGGCGACACTTTGCCCGATAGTATATGAATCTCCTAAGGCAAGAAGCCTGACAGGGCTTTGAATCTGTAATGTTTGTGTCTTAGAAGCCAAGGGAAGCAGCAAGTTAAAGAGCAAAAGGATAACTGTTGTTCCGGAATATTTCATGGTGTGTAGTTAAAGTACACAAGTAATACGTGTAAAGTAAGGGAATGGTTTTAAGGAGAAAAGTAATAAATAAGGACGCGGATTTTTTAGAAAAAATTTAGACCAATTTGAAATATGGATTGCTGTCATGGAGAAGTTTGATCTTCACCAATCTTAACCTTTCTTATATTATCAGCGTCCTCTTTTTGTTTATTTTAAAGGCTTATAGGTCAGCAATACAACCCCGCTGTTAAAGACCCTGGAACCGGTGAGCTCCAGATCAAGCTTATGCTTAATGCCACTAAAGACAGGCGTTCCATCGCCGAGTGCTACAGGGTCTATCATAAATTGATAGGTATCAATCATGCCATGATTAGCCAGAAGCGTGATGATACTTCCACTTCCTAATATGGTGATCATGCTGTCTGTTGAATATTTCAACATGGTAATTTCTTCAATTACATTTTCGCTGATGATCCTTGTATTTTCCCAGTCCGCTTTTTTTAAGGTTGTGGAAATGACGATTTTCTGCGACTTGTTCATACCTTCTGCTACACCAGGAGAATTTTGCATAGCCATGGGACTTGGCCAATAACCGGCCATCATTTCATAGGTGATGCGTCCAAAAAGTAAGATGCTTCCGGAATTGGCGCCTTCTTCAGAGAATTCATTTTCTTCGCTGCCATGTCTGTGCCAGCTGATATCACCTTCGGGACCTTTGTATAAACCGTTGAGTGTAATAAAATTGAAAACACTTATTTTGCCCATGATAAAATGTTGAAGAGGATAAAATAACGTTGAAAACAAAATAATCGAACACTACAAAAATACAAGTATTCAATAAAAGTATGGCGGTGTAATTCCGACGAAATGAGGTAGGGAATACGTCAGGAAATGATTTGGATTTTAAAAGAAAATGTATGTTTTGGATGCCAAAAACTACAGGGAAACATCGTATTAGTTATAAACGAAAACATTAAGTCTGAGTCAATGCCTGTATGCCTTCCAGCACAGTATACAACGTAAAGGATATAAACGAAAACTTTATGCCCGACTCAATGCCTGGCTGTCTCCCGCCCTAGTACACACCATATCCGGTGTAAACGAAAACTTTATCATGAACAACATTACAGTTTTATAACCTTCTTAGTCATGAAACCTTCATTTGTACGAAGTATCATTATATAAAGTCCGGATTGCAATTGAGAAAGTGTTTTTTCATCTACCTGGAAATGATGTACACCGGTTTGAAGCCGTCCATCGAAGATAGGAGCGATATATTTTCCATCGATGTCAAGGATGTCAAGTTTAGTTCGCGTTTCTTTATCAATTCGAATTGATATCTCCAAATCATCAGAAAATGGATTGGGCGCCACACTTACGATTTCATGCGCATATTTTACTTCTTGTTCATTTTTGGTGCCGGTGATCGTGTTGTCATATTTTAACACATAATTGGAAGAAGCAAACAGGAGATCTTCTGCGATTCTGAAGATGCGGTTGACATTTGAAAAATTGCCTATCGGTATCCAGCTAAGTCCGCCATCATTGGTCTCCCACATATCGTTATTACGCGGCCCTACCCAGCCTGTTAGTTCATTGGCAAAACCAATTCCCTGAATATCCAATGGAATAGAAGAGACGACAAGTTCTTGCCATGTATCACCACCGTCGATGGTCTTCACGACAGTTGTAGCACCGGCAAATGATTCAACTGAGCCATAAGCTACATCGCTATTGACAAAATCCAGCTTCCAGATATATTCGTAGCCGTCATTTGTATTGTATACCATCTGCCATGTAGATCCTCCGTCAATCGTCTTTAGAATCACACCTCCAAGATTTTCATTGAGTCCACTGACAAAACCAATATTCTCATCAAGGAAATAGCAATCGACCAGGCCATTGGCAAACGCAGACATGTCCATATATGTCCACGTATCTCCACGATCGGTAGACTTGATGAAGTAAGCGGGATATGACCATATACCAACACCATAAACATTGTCACCTATATGCGAAAGACCGCAAACACCCTGGATAAGATGAGGTATCTGCGCTTCAATATGTTCCCATGTAGCTCCTCCATCAGTCGTGCGCAAAAGGACACTATCCAATGTACCCGCAAATCCAGTCATCGCATCGAGAAATTCCACTGACCGGAAATAATAACTGTTCTGATAAAGCCACGTCCATGTCAACCCACCATCAGTCGTCTTGTATATATTTCCTTCGCTATTGACAGTCCAGCCAACATTAGGATTAATGAAATAAATATCATCATATCTGTTCGCGAAAGGGATTGGCCCTGCAAGGTTCCAGCTTTGCGAAAAAGAAGATGCAAAGGCCAGGAAAAACAGAAGATGAAGTAGTATAATTTTTTTCATGGCGTTGACGGATTAGTGTGATTTGACCATTTATTCAATAAGTAGTTCTCCTGATTGAAGGTAATCAATCTGTAACAAAAATTATTGGCTTTGGATGCAATTAAAAAAGCCAGTTCCGGACAGAAGTAAGTTGTGACTTACAACAGGAAATTTAGGATTTCAAAAATGCCAATTGTCCCTGATGGTATGAAAGATGATTGGTCCTGCTGAGCAATACATTCAGACGATTGCGGTGAGGTTCTTTTTCAAAAGCCTCTTCGGAGACTGCCGTATGTCGTTGTAACCATTCCTGATCTGATAGCTGCATAAACCGGGAGGCTAGTTCTCCATTGATTTTATTCCAGAGTTCACGGAGTTCTGCGCTGGTGAGGGTTTGAGGTTTGGCTTTATCGGGACTTTCGACATAGATATCATCGAGTTCCGGATGAAATCGTTCGCCCAGATTTAAAAGGGGTAGCATTCTGTCATGAACGGCGACGAGATGGCCCAGAATATACATTCCCGTATTTCGCCCCGGTGACACTTCCCGGAGGAGTTGTTCGTCAGTTATTTTGCTGAGTAGGTTATTGGTATCTTTTATTTTTGAATGCCATTGATCCACGGCCAATTTGGTGAGTAGTTGAGTTGACATAGAATAGAGGGTTAAAAGGTTAAGGGGTTAAACGATTAAAGGGTTAAAAGGTTAAAGAGTTAAGTGTGATTTTTTTGATTTTATCTATTTGGTTGCAGGTGAACAGGTTGAAACAGATTTTGTTTCGCACCTACGGTGCGAGTATGCTTTTTCTACACCTGCTGTTACCAACCTTTGGCCCCTATGGGGCGAATTAAGTTAGACCGCAAGAGGGCATAGGTACTTGGTCTGCGGTCAATAGTTAATGTTCCATCGTTTGTGCTCCATCGTTTGTGCTCCATCGTTTGTGCTCCGTTGTTTGTGTTCCATTGTTTGTGCTCCATCGTTTGTGTTTCATCGTTTGTGTTCCATCGTTTGTGCTCCATCGTTTGTGCTCCATCGTTTGTGCTCCATCGTTTGTGCTCCATCGTTTGTGCTCCATCGTTTGTGCTCCATCGTTTGTGCTCCATCGTTTGTGCTTCATCGTTTGTGCTTCATCGTTTGTGCTTCATCGTTTGTGCTCCATCGTTTGTGCTCCAACGTTTGTGCTCCAACGTTTGTGCTCCAACGTTTGTGCTCCAACGTTTGTGCTCCAACGTTTGTGCTCCAACGTTTGTGCTCCAACGTTTGTGCTCCATCGTTGGTGCTTCATCGTTGGTGCTTCATCGTTGGTGTTCCATCGTTTGTGCTCCATTGTTTGTGCTTCATTTTATGTTCCATCGTTCATCGTCTGCGGTCACTTTACAATACACTATGTAATCTGACATACTGGAGCAGCATGATTGTTTTCCCATCTTTAATTTCCCCGGTGGTGATCATATCCATGGCGTTGTCAATATTCATTTCAAGGACTTCGATATTTTCTTCTTCATGTTCGGCGCCACCGCCTGCATTGACTTTCATGAATTTTTGATATTCGGCGATGAAGAAATACAGAATTTCTGTTACTGATCCGGGTGACATGTAGGCTTCAAATATTTTTCGAACATCTGTGATTTTGTATCCCGTTTCTTCCTGTGTTTCGCGACGGATACATTCTTCAGGATTGTCTCTATCCAGTAATCCGGCGCAGGCTTCGATGAGCATACCGGATTCGTTTCCATTGATATATGTCGGCAGTCGAAATTGTCTGGTCAGGATTACATTTCGTTGCTCTTTATTATACAGTAATATAGTTGCTCCATTTCCTCTGTCATAAGCTTCTCTTGATTGAACATGAAGACTGCCATCTTTTTTGACATATTCATAGGTTACTTTTTTGAGAATATACCAGTTGTCGGAGAGGATATCGGTTTTGAGGATTTTTATCTCAGTGATCATCAAGTTATTTGCTTAAACCATAAATAAAAAAGAAAGATAGTCAGAATGCAGAAAATTACATCAGGTAGTAACTATATATTGGTATAAAAATAAATAACAATGCTAAGCGTAGATTTTACCTACGCTTGTGCGTCAGTTAAACTCCGTTTTGCGAAACGATACTTTTGTTAATGCAAATCAGAAATTTGCTGACATGAAAAGCATCAATGAGGGTTACTTTTTAATAATCAAAATTTTGCCGATAACCACTGTGGCTGACGATAGCTTAATGAGATAAGCTCCATCTGACAGCCAACTCAAATCAATCGTGTTTATATATTTTGATTTATAAACATCCTCACCGAGTATTGTTGTTAGTTCAATTTGTGTTGGATGAAATAACTCGTTTGATGTCAGATTGATCATTCCACTTGTCGGATTCGGATAGATGTTGAAATCATCAGCTTTGTTGGCTTCTTTCGTGGGTGTGATGTAATTCGATATCACATGATCAACAAGAAAAACAGAATACCCATCTTCTTCTTCGTCCCACATATCCAGATTGCCTTTCGCCACAAATTGAATAGTGAAGGACATGTTTTGCATTTTCCACGCAGGTGTAATGTCGATTGAAGAAGAATGAAATTCTGAAGTTGCTATTGAAATGCTATCTGTGTACAAAAGATCGCCGGGTATTTGACCAAAAATATTGACAACACATTTTCCATTCTGAAAAATACTATCGCATCGTGAGGAATAATCAATCCTGAGCAATCCTTCGGTAGGAATCGTCTGGCTCAATTCGCCGGGGCCATAAGCATCAATCAGATGTCTGTTGCTTTCTATCCTGGCATGATATCCGGTAGAATCTAATTCTTTAGTGACTGGTGTTGTAGCAAGACCTGTAAATTCAGTTTCATTATTCGTCTTCCATCCCACCGGGTTCTCATAAGGTTGTCCTGTCGTGTGGATGATTTCCCAATCATCAAAATCAGGATTGATGATCTGTGCAGATATGTAATTGGCCCAGATGATAGAAATTGAAAGGAAGAAAAATTTCACAGACTTCATGTCCTAAAGTTACGCAATATTCTAATGCAGTAGGGTAGTTGTTTTGTTATTTGTCGTGATCGGGACTTAAATTATTGAAATCAGTCGTCAACCGTAACCCTTGATCCGTGACACATCACCCGTCACTTGTTTCGCGTTTCACGTCTTACTATTTCCCGTGCTTCTCCATCGACGGCCATTTGTTTCCATCCCGCAGATAATAATCAAAGTGTCTCTTTGTCTGTGAGAAACGCTCATCTCTCCATTCATGAATTCCATGATCTGCGCCTTCGAATAATATAAATCGCAATGGCTGTTTCGCTGCATATAGCTTATTGACGACCTCCAGTGATTCTTCCGGCAATACCCTCCAATCAGCACTGCCCTGCATGAGTAGTATGGGTGTAGTCTTGCACAACTGGTCTGCCCAATACACCACAGACCTGGCTTTTAATGCATCTTCCTTATTTGTTGCATAGTCCGGCACTAGTTCACCAAAAACAGTTTTATCCATTTCTGGCCTTGCTGCAGTATTCAGAAATGCATCTGCCATCCCGGCTGTAATTACTGCTGCCTTGAATCTGCAGGATCGCTTTAAAGAAAGATAGGTCATCATGCCGCCACGGCTGGTTCCTTCTATCCCGATACGTGATGTATCCACCTTAGGATTATTTTCCAACACAGGGATGAGATTAAATATATCATCCACTTCTTTTCCACCAAATTCTTCTATTCCTTCGCCGCCGTCATTTCCGCGGTACTGGCTGGCGATCACTACATAATTCCAACTCGCCATTTGCCCGAGGAAATAAAAAATGCTCAAAGGATTCCACATGCCAAATTCGCGATTTCCTCCGCGATTAGAGATGATACATGGATAGGTGCCTGTCGCTTTGGGTTCAGCGATATACCCGGTTACTTTCAAACCATCTGACATATATGTAATGCGATAAAAATCCACATTGTCTTTTATTTGTTGCGCAAGACCAGCATTGATAATCTTCAGTTTGGTCCACACGCTGTCATGTAGCACATACATATTTTTTTCGATGATCATGCCATCTTGTGCCGACAGCATAGAAGGTAAAATCAAAACCAGAAATAATCCAATGATCCTTAGCATCGCTTTTTTTTTAGAATAGAAACCCTTTTGAATTTATTCATTTAACCCTTCCACCATTCATCCCTTTTTATACCCCGGTCCTTTAACAAATCTCCCCGGAAAAGCCCCCGTATGTTCTCCATCTTTCAATACCTGTTTTCCATTGACAAATACATCAATCATCCCTGTTGAATATTGAGAAGGCTTATCATAGGTCGCCGGATCATTTACTTTCGCCGGATCAAATACTAAGACATCCGCATAGTAACCCACCTTCAATTCACCTCTGTTTTTCAATTTCAAATTCGAAGCCGGTAGCCTGGATAGTTTGCGTATCGCTTCTTCAAGGGGTATGACATGTTCATCTCTTGAATATTTTCCTATCACCCGTGCAAAATTTCCATAGGCTCTTGGATGTGGATTTGATAAAAGAAAAACACCTTCGGGTGTATAAGAACCTTCATCTGAACCAAAGCTCACCCAAGGCAAAGCAATTTGTTTTTTTACATTTTCTTCATTCATCAGGAAATAAGCAGTACTGATGCGTGTGCTATCCTGTACCAGCAAATCCATCACTGTTTCTTCAGGTGAAGTGCCCCGTATTTTCGCTACAGCGGTAAGTGTCTTTCCTGTGTATTTTTTTAAAGAATCCTGTTTGAAACCTATCAACAATATATTGTCTGGTCCACCAGATGCATAGTAAAAATTCTCCCAGTCTGTTGCATTGGTATTCATCGCTTTTTTCATTGTGGCCCGAATGGCAGGATCATGTAGCCTTTGCCAGAGTTTGCCAAATCCTCCATTCTGTAATGCAGGCGGTAAGCATGCTGTCAAACCTGTAGCACCTGCCGTGTAGGTGTACATGTCAGCTGTAATATTCAATCCTTCTGTCCTTGCTTTTTCTATTCTTGTGATGACACTGTCTACTTTATTCCAATTGTTCTGACCCGCTGCTTTCAGATGATAGACCTCCGCATGAATATTTGCTTCTTTTGCTATCGTTATTAATTCTTCCACAGCTTCCATCAATTTATTTCCTTCACTGCGCATATGCGATATGTACGAGCCTCCATACGTAGAAGCTTCTTTGCATAAGGCAATCAATTCAGCTGTATTCGCAAAAAAAGCGGGTGGATAGATCAACGATGTGCCGACTCCCATCGCACCTTCTTCCATCGCTTGTTTCACGAGCAGTCTCATGCTGTCCAGTTCGGCAGGAGTAGCAGCACGATCATCTTCGCCGATGACATTCATGCGAAGGGTAGTTGCCCCTACAAATGAAGCGATATTACATGAGACACCTTTCTTTTCCAGAAAGGTCAGATATTCACCAAGTGTATTCCAGGAGATAGGGTATTTGATATCCGTTTCCCCCAGTTTCATTTGTTCTTTTGTACGCGGATTGAGTGGCCCCATACTTTCGCCTTCACCCATAACTTCAAGTGTCACCCCTTGTCGTATATCGCTTTGCGAACGGCCATCTTCAATCAATGATTCATTAGCCCAACTCAGCATATTGATGAAGCCTGGTGCTATGGCCATTCCATTGGCATCAATTATTTCTTTTGCAGTTGCATTGCCCAGATTTCCCATCGCAGCGATGGTATCTGCATTGATAGCGATATCACCTTTCACCGGTGCACTACCATTTCCATCATAAATTAATCCGTTGCGAATAATAATATCGTAACCTGTTTTCGCTTGACAGGCTATAAAAAAAGATATGAGAAGGAGAAGAGCGTATTTCATGATTTGGTTTTTCTTGATGAATGGATGTCCTTTATTATCAAAACAAATTAATTCCCATAAGGATATTCATTTTGAGTAAGCCCCATTATTGAAGTAGAGCTGGCAAGATATAGTTAAAATGTAGTATGATATCCGGAATCTAAATGTCATTTAAGTCGGCCAATAATAAACTTTCCGCTCTTCCTCTCTGATCAGACCTGCAAGCAGTGGATAGGGAGACTGTGGTGATGTGCTTCCAAGTGGAGGCTCTACGCAATTCAGCTATATCTGTTCAAAACCGAGTTGGAGCATTTTCCTGTAGGTGTAATTTCCTACAGTTTTATCCTGATTCGTCAGCTTGTATTGCCAGTCATGAAAGAAACACGGGCCATCATGAACGAAACCTCTGAATCGCCAGACGGCCGTATCAGGCTCCAGGAAGCTTACCTGCGCTAATGCTGAAGCATTAAGCACAAATAAAATGAACATCAATATTGGGCGCACCATTTCTTGTATTTTGTATTGGAAACCGAATTTAATAAAATATAAGTGACAAATGGGAGATTAGGGATGAAGGACTAACGGTAAAAGACATGTAAGAACAACAAGTAATCATCGGAGAACAGAAAAAGACAATTGTCCGCCAGAAAAAAAAGTATCGATGACATACTCATCAGATTAAATCCACTGCAGGAGAAATTAAAAAGTTCGTAGAAAGCGTAAAGTTTAACTATCCATGGCGTTGTAATTTCTAAAATGAACAAGTCTGTCTGTCTAAAGCGATGGAAGAGAAATTGGTGTGACATTTAGTGTCTTGAAAAACTAAAGATCCTCCTGAAAGTAAAGGATTAAGTTTTTTATATTAATTCTTACTTTAAGCAGTTCCTTAATTTTAGCTTTATCTTTTTTGTCAATTTTTGTACTTGATTTGATATTACAAATCCATATGGGGGTTTGCTCCGTATCGGTATTATTAATGACCTGTTGGAATATGAAAGATTGAACAGATGGATATTGCGTTTTAAGTTCGCTGAAAATTTGCCGGCTCAGTTTATTTTGAGAGTTTAAACTATCCGTCATATTTTTTAGTAAATGAATTTGGTTTTCTTTCTCAGATAGTGCAAGAGTGAGTTGGTTGGTCTTCTCATTTTGTTTTTCCTCTTTCAGATAAGCAAAGCCCTGGCGGATTTGCAGGGCCATCGTATCCAGGTTGTACTTCCGTAAGTTGCTTTTTAGTTGAGCTATTTCTTTTGCTTCAATATACTGTCCACCATACGTAAGGGTAATCGATTTATTTTTTGTGTTTATTGTTTTTTTTAGCAGATAATCATTTGGGAAGTTGGCTTCATTATCAATAAATTTATTTGCTTTTTGCTGAAATCTTTCCTGCTGAACAATGTCGTAACCAAAATAAATGCTGGGTAGAATGGTGATGAGGAAAATTCCCCAGACAATTCGTTTTGCTTTCAATTCATCCTTATCTTCAGGCAATTCTTTGTATGGAAATTTTAAAAATCTTGTTGCGATGAGCGTGGCCAATGCAATGAAAACGGAGTTTATGAGAAATAAATAAAATGCACCGAAGAAATATGAAAACTGAAGTGTTGCCAATCCATAGCCTGCTGTGCAAAGCGGGGGCATGAGTGCGGTGGCAATAGCAACACCCGGAATTACATTTCCTTTTTGTTTACTTGATGTTGCCAGTATTCCTGCAAGACCACCAAAGAATGCAATAAGTACATCATATATGTTTGGGGAAGTTCGGGCAAGGATTTCGGAATGAGCTTCATTGATCGGTGAAACTGAAAAGTAAAGTGTTGAAGTGGCCAAACCAACCACAGCAGCAATTAAATAATTGGATAATGATTTTCGGAGTAGTGCCAAATCATTTATGGCCATTCCTAAACCAAGACCCATGATAGGTCCCATTAAAGGGGAAACTAACATGGCGCCGATGATGACTGCAGTTGAATTTACGTTTAATCCAAGTGACGCAATGAGGATGGCAAAAACTAAAATCCAAAGGTTTGTACCTTTGAAAACAACGACTTTATCAATATTGTCAATGACTAACTGATAATCTTCTTTCTCACTATGTAATCTGAAGTGGTCTAATAAATTCATGCTTTTTTGTGCGTATTATCGTATGAGGAGTCGTGTATGAAATTGTATTGAAATATTTCTGACTTCAACAAAATATAGTCCATTTATCAGATTTAGTTTATTCAAATCAAGATCAAATTCATTTGTATATGAATGCTCGGTTTTGGAGAATACGATTTGACCTTGTACGCTTATAATCTTTATGGTGTAGGGTCTTAAGATTTGATCGTTTATTTTGAGATGGACTTGTTCGGATCTGCTGACCGGATTGGGCGCAACTTCGATTCCGGTATTGTCCGGAATGACATTCGCAACAGAAGTGGAAGACGAACAGTTTGTTGGCGGCGGTTTTTGAACAGGTAAGCGTAACGATGCGCCACCGTAAATCATATCTGGTACCAATGATGAACAAATTGTATTGTACGTCCCATCTAATTGACAAATCTTAATCGCATCAGTTCCGGGAAAACCAATGATGGAATTGTAATAGCCGGCAAATGATGCTGTAACAGCTCCGAAACAATCAGGTATGGGATCACTCAGGCTATTGATCGCCTCGATATCAAGAATCGCCGTATTCGAATAATTTAACGTGATTTTGATCAATTGACCCGGAGTTGTCATATAAAGATCGTTGTCATACCACGTCAAATCGCCCGATGCGTGAAAACCAATAGTGTCAATATAAAAGGCGGTTGGATTGGAAATGTTTATTCCAAAAAGCTTCCGTCCTGATTCAGTCAATAGTATAGAATCATTTAAGCTGACTAAAGAGGAGGCTGAGGATGTCAAACCAATATTGCCGATAAATATAGAAGCCCCGGTGACAGTGTCTATCTGATAAAGATCACTCTCTTCCAATCCCCAAAGACGTCCGTCTGGTGTAAATGCAATGTCAACAAATACATGACCTGTTGAACTGATTAGATGGGAATTGCAATTAACTAAATCCAGTGAAAACAAATCACCTTTGGATGTTATTGCAAATACAGGTTGTGAAAACACATTTGTGCAAAAAAGAAGAGTAAGTACTAGAATAATGGCTTTCATGCTGTTTTGTTTCTTAAGATCGTAAAGTTTGATTTTTAGGGAAGCGCAAAACGTGAGCTTCTTAAGGTGAGATTATGTTAGATATGGTTACGTATTGTCTTGCTAAAAATGGAAGGATAAAAATAGGAATAGGCAAAATCCTCTAAACTTTTAGTAAAAATCCCCGTCCACTATATTTCAGTGTCTCTTTGGCTGCAAAATAACAAGGAAAAATGGACATTCACATATTACTTTTTATATGCATTTCTCACCTGTGGAAACAGGGCAACAAATAGAATAGAAATGGCCCAAAACATATAAAGTGTATGTGACCAATGCACTGCGTGGAGAATTGTCATTTCTACCTGTATCCATATGATCAGGGCAAAAGCAATATAAATGCAATAGGACCATGCCCAATACATATCCGTATAGAAATTGAGTAGCTCAGCGATTTTGAATTCCGGCCTTTTTAGCAACGCTATCACCAGGCAAAGAGGCAATACGCCCAGCACTGTGAACAGAATAATACCCGGAATTAAAAAGGTATGGAAAGGCGAGTTATCTAAAAAGGACAAGGGCATGCCAAATAGATCTCCATTTGGAGAAATGATAAATACACCACCACCAAAGATAGCGCCTGTACCAAGTAAAGCTAATAGAGTCAGTAAGACATATATTGTTGGATGGCGTTTCATGTTTTTTGCTAAAAGGTAGTCATTAATAAGGACGAGAAAAACCGGTAGAAGGGGAGTGGTGCATTCTGTTGTCGTCCAAAGGCTGGGCCGACTATTTGATTATACATTCGCCATACAAGTCAAAATCATTTATTTGCATTTATGTATTCGATTCCTTTTCGAAATAGCATTCCTTTTTCAGTACTTCGATGTCCCCGCTATATTTAAAGGCTAATGCTGCCCGTTCATAAGCCTGACGGGAATGCGACAATGCTGTTTCTTTAACTTCCGCAGATCCGATGTAAGCGATAGACTTAAGTGCTTTTTGCAACCGAAGCATGACTTCAAGATTACCTGCACCATCATGGGCAAGTGGTCTGAACGCATCATCAAACATATCCGCTACAGAAAGTTCCGGCACTTCCACCCGATTGTACTTTACCTTTTTAGGTGTCACTTCAATTTCTTCTTTCATCCATAAAGCAAAAATCCGGACATGGCTACCTATGATCGCTACGGCAGTACCCGGATCATTGATTCCCGGCGATAAAGCTCTGCTGGCTATTTCACTTAGTGCAATTAAACCGAACCGGGGATCATTATGAAATGAGCGGTTGTCATTTATTACAAATGCTTTATTTAGTCGCTCTATGTTTTCATTTAACGCAGTTCCATTTTTGGAAATGAAATAAAGTATTGTTTTGTCAGGAGCTGTGAATGTTCCGGGCAGGCAGTTTAATGAAAAGATTGCATCAAATTCTTCAGCAAGTTCTTGAAGTTGGTTCATATTGATGTGTTGAATATAGCCGACATGGTCACCAAAAACTGGAATGCCTTTCTGCTGAGCGTTGGATACGGGTATTCCGCCCATGAGTGGCTCGGCTTTTCTTTCTTTGATGGCTTCAGCTGTTGCAACTTCTACTTTTTTAATCGTGTAGCTAAGCCGGCCAAGTTTTGATATTCGATCGACCCATCTCAGAAAAGTAAGAATGACAATAGCAAATACAACGAGTGTTAAAACGAATAACGTAAAATAACCTGCTTTTCCATAGTAGCCGTTTTTCAGGGCAATGCCGGCAACAATACTATAAATAAAGGAACCGATAAAAACAGACAAAGCATTTTGAGATACATCATCAGCCACAATCAGTTTAAACGTACGGGGAGTTGCTGTGCCACTCGCTGCAGAAAATGCGGAAAGCATGGCGCCAACAGCAAATATGGCAATGACCAACATGCTGGCAGAAATAGTGGACAATAAATCTCCAACTGAATTTTTATTGATGTCCGGGGCTATATCTGTGATAAAACTATTATCGGCCAGATGAGCTAAAAAGGCAAAAGCTATGGAGAGTAAACAAAATATAATCGGCCTGATCCATAATTTTTCTGAAAGACTCTTGAAATAAAATTTTAAATTTTCATACATGACTATCAAGATATGAAAAATATTTGACTTCTATCCGATTCAAAAAATTCGGGCGGTTGCAAAATGCCCCGACTTTTTGAAACTGATCATTACCACTTGAATTCTCATATAAATGATATATTTATTTTCTCTTGTCGGGGCATTTTGCAGTTCAGTTCAATCATCAGTGTAATACAAATAGCACTGGCAATATATAATGGTATACCACAGGTTCACAATTTTCTCTCGCCGGGCAAAAGCCCCTGTCATTTAAAGTCTTTATGGCTTCAATGGCCGCATTTGCAAGTCCATGCCCCAGCGTATCTGAGAATATCGTATAATTCCCAATAGAACCATTTTCATAAATATCAAAAGCTATAGTGACTCTGCCCTGAACAGAATCATTAATAGCCTCTTGAGGATACTTTAGGAATTTATAAAGTTGATTATACAACCCCATTACATCGCAATTGTTATTCTCGTCATATACAGCGCCAGGTTCACATCCTTTAAAATGTGGATATTGATGGTCAGTATAGCAAGGACATTCTTCTATATGATCTTTACCACAGGAACCGACGAAAAATAATAGCAATACGGATAAGTACTTAATCATAAGATAAAATTCTTTTCTGAAATGGATACTAAAACCTAAGGTATTCAATTTTTTCTCTTTTATGAAATGTCAATTCATAACCTAGCTCCAACCCGATACAATTCACATGGTGTTCAACCGTGCCATAACGGCTAATTTCACACCCCATCCGGTACGATAATAAAATTTGTGGGAAAATAATTGTGCTGACTTGATGGTTGTTTTAATATCCCATTATCCAACGTGACGATCAGTTTGCTGGAAGGATCAATATGCGATTTACTGTAGGCTTTGATTTCAATTTGATCCCCATTGATTTTGTAGCCTATTTCGCCATATATATTCTGTTCGCATCTGTAATACATGACTGTGTTCTCTGATGTAAAACACAACGATTCGAAACAATTGTCATTGATCGGACTTATCCATTTCGTGCCAACCAATTCCGCCGTGGTGATTGGATTTGTCAGAAATGACATGCTGAAAATTGTAATGAGAACCATAGCTAAGGAAAATGTCAATTTTTTCATAGAGCGAATATTTTTTTAAAGATTAATAAAGAACAAGTTTATATCAGGCAGGGCAAAGACCCTTACATCATTTTCCACCTGTAGAAGCTAAGTCGAGGTTGAGCTAAGATAGCGAAGGCGGGCAAGCCCTAATCTTTACCAAGATACTAAAATGTAGTAAAAAAACTTCCCTGTTAAGGGCTCCAACAAATGTTTGCCTACTGATACGTAAGATATCCGACCAAACTTTGAATGTGATAGAGTGGGACGGAACAGGATTTTAGTGTCCGTTATAATATGTAGTCAACATAGACATGAAATTTGTTCGGAAGTTCTGTACGACAAGTTGAAATAATCGCAACATGTAAAAAACTGTCCTATGATATAACAAAGTATTTATAATAGGGGTTAAGGAAATTTCACGTCAGGAGACGTGAAGAATATTAGGTTTAAGTCAGAGACTTAAACCAACTTCGAGACTTAAACCAACTTCGAGACTTAAACCAACTTCGTTTATTTTTGTCACTAACGCACCTATCATCGTTAGTTCAAGCCTGCATATAAGCTATTGTTGGTTCAAGTCTCTGACTTGAATCCAATATCTTACACGTCTCCTGACGTGAACTATTCAATCATTAATTTAAACGATCCTTGGTTCAAGCATCGACTTCGGTGGTGTGTATGGCGGTGAAGTATTTATAATAGGGGTTAAGGAAATTTCACGTCAGGAG
Source organism: Chitinophagales bacterium (assembly GCA_038252065.1). Lineage (GTDB taxonomy): Bacteria > Bacteroidota > Bacteroidia > Chitinophagales > Saprospiraceae > Opimibacter. Next base: position 118,433 of record JBBSAQ010000004.1, on the reverse strand, counting down.
ACGTGAAGAATATTAGGTTTAAGTCAGAGACTTAAACCTACTTCAAGACTTAAACCAACTTTGACTTTATTTTCGCCATTAACGCACATCCTATCGTTAGTTCAAGTCTGCATATAAACTATTGTTTGTTCAAGTCTGCATATGAACTATCGTTTGTTCAAGTCTCGGACTTGAATCCAATATTCTTCACGTCTCCTGACGTGAACTATTCAATCATTTATGTAAACTAATCAACCTTTCCCGCATCTGTCCAATAAGGCTCCAATAAATCAATTTCCAACAGACAATCCCGATTCTCCCGATCGTAATTCCTGGCGCTGCTGTATAGATAGTCTTTTGGGTTGTCTACAATTCCGGCACGAACCGGATTCATGTGGATGTAATTAACTTTTTGCCATATGATCTTTTGGGAATAAAGTAGGATGGGATGGTTATCCTGTTGCCATACCTGAAAATATCGATTGTTTGAATTAAATCGGGCGTGATAACGGAACATGTGAAATAACCATTCCCTTCTACTTTCCGAATCTGTATGGATCTTTGCCAATATTCCATTAGCGGTATATTTTTTGAAATCACGAATGATCTCTGAAAGATTTTGTCTTGCCGATGGATGTGTTTGGACCACGAGGTGGATATGATTGCTCATGATCACATAGGCAAAGACAAGGAGCCCCTTTTCTTTCCTGCAAAATTTTAGTGAATCAAGCACTAAATCCCTATAGGACTGTCTGCTGAAGATGTCAATCCAGCCTACTATAGTGCACGTAATGAAGTTTAGTCCTTCCTGATCGAGGATATGGTAGCGTGACATGGTGAAGTGTTTTTACTGGTGAAGTAATTATAATGGAAGTTAAGGGAATTTCACGTCTCCTGACGTGAAACATTCAATATTAATTTACACTATCGTTGGTTCAAGTCTCAACTTCGGTGAAGTGTTTATAATGGAAGTTAAGGATATTTCACGTCAGGAGACGTAAAATATATTGGATTTAAGTCAGAGACTTAAACCAACTTGGAGTTTAAGTCAGAGACTTAAACAAGCTTACAACGATCGTTGGTTCAAGTCTCTGACTTGAATCCCATATTCCACACGTCTCCTGATGTGAACTTTTCAATCTTTCAACTTTTAGTTTAGATGGGTGTGAGTTAGCTAAAAACACCGAACTGCCTAAACCCAGTTCGAGTTGCTCTTGATGGTAGGGGAAGACTATGGTTAGTGTGAATCTACGTGTTCGCCCATCTGGAGTAGAAACCCAACTTAGCTCGACTTAAATAAGTTGAGCCATTTCCAGTTGTTTATTTTTAGGAAGTTTGTCAATTTCCTGAGATGCCATTTTGATCGGGTCTATCATGATCGAAATAAGAAGATGAATGAGGGCATTTACCATATAGGTTATTCGTATAAAGTTAGGGATTTGGGACGAGAATTACTTCACCCCCTCCCACCATTCCTCAAACATCTGCTCATGATCATCTAAGTTTATTTTTTCACCGATGATCGGCGTGATGATGTTCAGATTTTCATTCCGATTATTTTCGGTGATCATTTTCAGAGGTTCATCCCACTCATGATTGCCCAGTGCAAATTTGGAAGAGTGCACAGGAAATATTCGTTTAGCTTTCAGATCCTTTGCGGCTTGCAATATTTCATTTGGCATCAGATGGATGTTTTTCCAGTACGGATTGTATTGTCCGTTTTCAAGTATCGCCAGATCAAATCCGCCAAAGGTGTTACCGGTTTCGGCAAAATGTTTGTCATAACCACTATCCCCTCCAATGAATATTTTTTGCGTCGGTGTCTTCAATACAAATGAAGTCCAAAGCGCCTGATTGCGTTTAAACCATCGACCGGAAAAATGTCGACCGGGTATCGTATCTAAAGAGAAGCCCGTTTGAAGATCAATATGTTCATACCAGTCTTTCTCAATGATTCGTTCAGGATCATACCCCCAATATTCCAGATGCTCACCTGTTCCGAGACCGGTGATGACGGTACCAACTTTGGGTGTGAGTTGACGGATAGTTTTATAGTCAAGATGGTCGTAGTGATCGTGCGTGATAATCAGGTAATCAATCGATGGCAAATCATCCGCCGTATATCTGTCCGTTCCGTTGAAAGCCCTTGTCATCGTTGAAAATGGAGAAGCCGATCCGCTAAAGACAGGATCTACCAGAAAACGTAATCCATCTATCTGCATGAAATAAGACGAGTGACCAAACCACACGAGACAATTTTCATGTGTTCCCAAGCCTAGCAAGTCAGTTTTCATGGAGGGAATGTCATCGACAGGCTTAGCGCGTTTTGGCCGGCCGAAAAGAACCTGCTTCATCACCTTTGGATATGTTGCTCCACCGGTGAAAGTAGGTGTGACACTTTGATTTTGAAAAGCCCCGTCTCTGAAATTGGGCGATCGTTTGATTTTAGCTAATCGCTCTCCGGATGGCATCTTACCAAACCTGGCCATCTCAATCAATCCAAAAATGCGCATGGTGCAAGGTAGGGGATTTGGAGGAAGAGGTAGTGGGGGAGAACGATGTATTGATTAAAGAAGTACTTTCAAAAAAAAAGAATTGGAAGCATTACTGTTGGTTAACTCACCATTCCCAATTAGAAGACCTATTTTTTGATTACCGAACTAAGACCCTATTTTTATTTTTTCCTTTAAATTTCTATAGCTGCTGACCTGGTGTTCGTTCTACGACAAAAGCTTGCACTAAGGCAAAGGAGTTTTATCAGTTGAAGCACAATCTTCTGAATGATAGCATTAAGGGAGAATGTATATGCCCGCCACCGCCTATAGTGAACAAGTCCAAACCCATGTTAGCAGCTGGGTTGGTTTCTTTTCTCCATACTTATTTCAAGTCATAGCGATCCGCATTCATAACTTTTACCCAGGCGTTCACAAAATCATTTACGAACTTCTCTCTATTGTCGTCCTGCGCATACACTTCAGAATACGCACGTAATATTGAATTTGAACCAAGAACCAAATCTACACGAGTTGCCGTCCATTTTGTTTGTCCTGTTTTTCGGTCAACAATGTTATACAGATTTTCGCCTGATGGTTTCCATGAATATTTCATGTCTGTGAGGTTTACAAAGAAGTCGTTGGTTAATACGCCTTCTCTGTCTGTAAATACCCCGTGTTTGGTTCCACCTTGATTTGTACCAAGCACACGCATACCTCCGATCAAAACAGTCATTTCTGGTGCTGTAAGTCCCATCAGTTGAGTTCTGTCTAAAAGAAGTTCTTCGGGTTTAACGGCATAATCTTTTTTAAGCCAGTTCCTATAGCCATCATGTATGGGTTCTAATACTTCGAACGATTCCACATCCGTCAATTCTGCCGTTGCATCTCCACGTCCTGCACGAAAGGGAACTTTAATATTTACACCTGCATCCTTTGCTGCTTTTTCAATCGCTGCACTTCCTCCCAATACGATTAAATCTGCTATACTAACTTTCGTAGATAAACCGGCTTGAATTTCTGTAAGTGTATTCAATACTTTTTCCAGGCGTTTCGGTTCGTTCCCTTCCCAGTCTTTTTGAGGTGCAAGTCGAATTCGTGCTCCATTAGCACCACCCCTGTAGTCTGAAGACCTGAATGTTCTAGCACTATCCCATGCTGTATTGATAAGTTCAGTTCGTGTCAAACCACTGTTCAATAATTTTTCTTTTAAACCTTCAATTTCAGTATTAGAAAGAGTGTAATCAACAGCAGGTATTGGGTCTTGCCAGATTAAATCTTCTTTCGGTGCGTCTGCACCCAGATACCGTTTTTTTGGACCTAAATCACGATGGGTTAATTTAAACCATGCTCTTGCGAAAACGTCTTCAAAATATTTTTGGTCTTTGTGAAAGCGGTCTGCAATTTTTCTGTATTCCGGATCCATTTTTATCGCCATATCGGCATCGGTCATGATTGGATTGCGGCGCACACCCGGGATATGAGCATCAAATGGTTTGTCTTCTTCTTTAATGTTTATAGGCTCGTATAGCCATGCACCCGCAGGACTTTTTTTCGATTCCCAATCGTGATTCAACAATAAATTAAAATAGGTGTGATTCCATTTGTCAGGTGTAGTTGTCCATGCACCTTCAAGACCACTTGTGACGGTGTCCTCCGCATTTCCTTTTCTTGTCGGATTCATCCACCCGAATCCTTGTTCATACACATCAGCTCCTTCAGGGTTAGCCCCTAATTTTGAAGCATCTCCATTTCCATGTGTTTTTCCAACTGTATGACCGCCCGCCGTCAATGCAACGGTTTCTTCATCATTCATGGCCATTCGTTTAAATGTGGTCCTCACATCATTGGCCGTTTTCAATGGGTTTGGAATTCCATCTACGCCTTCCGGGTTTACATATATCAATCCCATTTGAACGGCTGCCAACGGATTTTCAAGTGAATCACTAACTGCGTTGTCAGCGTATCTTGATTTGCCGAGCCATTCTTTTTCCGAGCCCCAGTTGACGTCTTTTTCAGGATGCCAGATATCTTCTCGTCCACCTGCAAAGCCAAATGTTTTGAACCCCATCGACTCGTAGGCCATGTTACCCGCAAGAATAATTAAGTCTGCCCACGAGATTTTGTTTCCATAGTGCTTTTTAACAGGCCATAACAATCTTCTTGCTTTATCTAAGTTGGCATTATCAGGCCAGCTATTGATTGGCGCAAAGCGTTGGTTTCCGGTATTGCTGCCCCCACGACCGTCAGCTATTCTATAGGTACCGGCGGAATGCCAGGCCATCCGAATCATTAAACCACCATAGTGTCCCCAATCTGCAGGCCACCAGTCCTGACTGTCTTTCATCAATGATTTTAAATCATTTTTTAAGGCTTCAAGATCAAGTTTTTTAAATTCTTGTTTGTAATTGAAGTCTTGTCCAAGTGGATTGGTTTTGGTGTCATGTTGGTGTAGAATATCCAGATTAAGTGCTTTTGGCCACCAGTCCATAACCGAATTGTGCGCTTCTGTATTCGCTCCGTGCATGACGGGGCATTTTCCTTTTATAGTATTGTCCATGAGATTGTTTATTTATTTGTTATTGAATTCTCCAGTGATCTGAAGTGTGATGTTCTTGATATTAAAACTTTTAATTTTCTTTTTCCTGAAATAGTCATTGATCAGTTTGTCAAGGTTTGGATCTTCAAAATCCTCTATTCGGTCCGTTGCCGCACAGTACAAATGGTGATGTTGATGCAAGACAGCATCATACCGCATGATGTCATTTTCACTCTTGACTTTTTTCAATAAGCCATTCTCAACAAACGAATCGAGTACTTTATAAACTGTTCCAATTGAAATATTGGGATGCTTGATTTTGATGTAATCATTAATGTTTTCGGCGGTAGGGTGATTTTTCAGATTGACGACAGCTTCAAAAATGACGATACGCTGCGGGGTAACTTTTAATCCTTTTTCTTTAAGTTGTTCTCGAAGTTTATCTGTAGTCATTATTTATCATTTGATAATTATTCGGTAAAGATAATAATTCTCCTTTAGGAGCAAAGCTATTTTAGCAAATAGTGGAGTTTTAAAGTCAGTTTCCTTATGTCCAGGCGTTTTGCAACCGGCCTGGCATGAGAAAAAAGGACCACGAAATCATCTGAAGATTATTATTACAATAGTTTGACGCAGTCGACAATTGTTCAGCATATCGTCTGTGCCCGGCACAACCTTGGTGATAAGTCTTTCCAGTGCTCTTGATGGACTTAAAGACGGCGATTTTGTTGGTGAGTTGTAGATCAAGGATGAGTAAAGCAAGACGAAGTATCGCGTCTCCTTATGAACGTATCCATTTGATTATCGGGGATGAGATGCGATACTTCGACGTATCTACGACCAGGAAAACCTTTGCATCATCCATGCCACTTAGGCGTAACCCGCCCTTGTTTATCATCGTTTGTATCAACAAGAGTGGAAGTCTACTCGGTTATGCTGAGTTGGTATTGAGCTTTGGTATTTCGTCCCACTCATTTTTCTTTTTCATTGCTTCTTCCTCCAGATCGTAATCATCCTGTAGTACAATCCAAAATTTAGCAGATGTGCCAAAATATTTGGAGAATCGAAGCTTGGTTTTGCAACACCTCAAAAGGAAATAAAATCCGGACTATGTTTAATGTGTTATTGGTGGCGGAATTTCATCAAATAATATATCGTGAGTTCTGACACTTTTTTGATTTTGCTTTGCTAACAAAACGGTTTCATGTAAAACCTGAAATTGATCGTACTCTATTGATTCAACAATCCTATTTTCGTCATTGATGATTCCATATTTATTATTTTTCTTTACGATAAATTCTTTTGTATACTGAATGTTTTCAAGTTGGTCAAATTCAGCAGGGATAACGATATTGTTTTTATAATTTACAACACCATATTTTCCATTTAATTTAAATATTTGATTTTCATTGTATGAATAATCTTTCTGGTCTTTAAATTTGAAATATTCATCTCCTAATACTTCTGTTTCGCTATAGTTTTTGTCTTTCAATTCAATCAGATATAGTTTATTGTCATTACTGGCAAAAAGTGTTTTGTTAAATACATTATATATTTTATATTCCTCATTTAGTATTTTTTCTCCATTTTTAAAATATACGCCATTTGATTCTTTTCGGTTAAGCACAATAAAATACAAACCAAATATTGTACTAATTTCTTTATACACTATTGGAATTATATCGTTCTCTTCATGCGGATTAATTACGCCAAAAGAGGTGCCTTTTCTGACGATAAAATATTCTACAGGATGGATGTCTCCATATGTGCCTGGTTCTTTAAAATAACAGGGATATATATTATCATAAACAAAGGGCTTTAACACTGTATCCGCCAACGAAATAATACCTTGCTTATGATTGTTTTCAGCGACAAACACAATCCCGACTTGATTTAATGCATCATAACCACATTTAATAACAAAATCCCGCTTTGAATTCAATACACCCATTTTTCCCGTTGATATATTTTTAACCAAAAACAAACTGTCCTTTAATATACTATGGAAACTATGACCCGGGATAGGCTCTAATAGAATACGCCCATGATTGTCAATAATCGCCGTTGACTCATTCTTTAAGGTTACAATTGCTTTTTTGTCGATGAACCTTGGAATGTTCTTAAACTCCAGATCGCTGGCCAATTCACCCGCATAATCATAAAGCCTCCATATATCATCTAATCTTGTAATAATCAAATCATTATCGCAAGCAACATAGTCAAATTTAATGGGCAAAATGGTGTTATTTAAAGTATCAATCACACCAAATTTATCATCCATCACCACACGGATCAAATTCTCTCTGACATAAAATACATCATCATAAATGATTGGAATTTTAACATTCTCTTTGATATCTATAAACCCCCGTTTAAATTTTTTATTAACCTTATTTCCAACTTCAAAAAAACCTTTAAGTCCTCCTTTATTGTAAATATATGCATAGACCGGCTTGATAATTACATTGCCATTTGTATCCACTACGCCCACCTTATCATCGAAAGTCCGGAATACGGCGTAGTAATTCTCAAAATCGTAGACATACTCATAATTTCCTTTTTGTTTAGCCTGCTCCTTTATCATCTCATAGTTTGTCTGACCCACAGCTACTGACGGGTACAGTAATAAAAACAGGTTGAATACTTTCATAAAATCATTTTTCGCTCTTTGGAAAGATAATAATATCCTGATAGAGATCACGGTGACATTTGACAGCAATTATACTTATGATTTACGAAGGAGTGCTTGTCTTCAAAATTTTAGGTTTCATTATCTGTTCGTGCTGCCTGGCCTGAGGTACGTTATTTAATTTCCTCATTGCGTAAACCCGACCTCAGACTTTATAAACCCATCTATCCCACACTCGCACCCCCACCATTCGCATTCTTATCACCCGGAAACGTACTTCCAAACTTGCCCTTCGCCCACGACCACGCATCTTCACTGAAGACGGCCGCAACGAACGTGACAAAAAATAACGCATAGGCATTGACATCTGTCTCCGTGTTCGTGAGAACAGCGAGTCCTTCCTGCAGTGGTGACTTCTGAAGGCTTTGACAAACTCGGAAGTATTCTATGTATTGATGCCCGTGACAGATTGGTTATTTTTCCAGGGATCTAAAATGATTTCCTGAAACAAGTTGATTATTTCTTCTTGTTGACGGACTTTGAAATATTTAGGACATTCTTCTTGTCTTTTTCAAGTCTGCGTTCTACTTTTTTAACGTCCTCATCAGGAGGTAAATTTTCAGGTTTTACACCACGTTCGAGCAGGATTTTACGGACAGCCTTATTATTCTCTATATGTTCCTTAGTTATGGGTTTTTCACCCTTGAGGTCTTTATCTATAACGTTATGACCTGTCAATTCAGTGGCAAAGTCTTTGGCTTTGATAGTTAGCGTAGGTAGAAAATCAGCTAATGGCCTGGATGCAGGGGTATGAAGTTTATTTTTCATTTCGCGCGAGGATCTTCCACCAAATAAGGCTTCATCACCTTTTGACCTGATGATAGCAAAACTCTGGTCGTTAACATCTCTCTCAAAAATTATACCCGATAGTTTCTTTTCGGTTTGACTGAGTTTTTCTCTCGCGGCAACTCGTTCAACATCTAAAAGACGTTGTTCAATGAGCTCCTGCTTACGGCTCTGAACAGCAAAATAAGTTTGGGCAAATGCTACTTCAGATTTGCCGGGATCTCCATTTTGAGCAATGAGGTAACATGCATACCGAGTTAATGCGATATCCTCAATCTTGCGTTGGGCATTTTTCCCCAAATGGATCATTTTGTTGACGTCAACAAAATGATCCTGGATGCTCCCGCCTGAATGAATGCAGGCTTCCTTCGCCTTGTCAATGACCTTGAGAAAATTTCGCCATTCTGCGTAATTGAAGATTTGCTGCAACTCTCTCGCACTCCAGCATTCTATGCTTTCGTATACGTAGCAAGCATCTTCAAACCTTTGAAGGAGGTGATGTATTTGTTCTGTTTTCAACATAAGAGATGTCGTAAATTAATACATTTTTCCTTATAGAATTTGGATTTTTATATTCAAAGGATTTGTATGGTTTCTGAGCGGTGGTTGGTGAGCTGTAACATAAGGATGCGATAAAGCAGGTCGAACCATAGCATGACGCTTCGCTTCGCAAGTCGGATTATAGCACGTGGAAAAAGAAGAGCAAGTCAAATCATTTCGTTTTACTTTATCCTCATTGCGTCTATCCAATCTCACACTCTTTACCCCTATCTATCCCACACTCGCACCCCCACCATTCGCATTCTTATCACCCGGAAACGTACTCCCAAACTTCCCCTTCGCCCACGACCACGCATCTTCACTGAAGACGGCCGCAACAAAGGTGACAAAAAACAACGCATAGGCATTGACATCCGTCTCTGTATTCGTAAGGACAGCGAGCCCTCCCTGCACGCCGAGAAAGACCACAATAGCCGCCGTAAAACCTTTGATCATCACACCCGGCAGATCTTCGATCAGGAGGGACTGATTTGTCTTGATGGATTGCTCACGTATAAATGTCGATCCACCTGCACCCAACAATCCAAAACCGATCAACCCGATGATGATCACAAGCGAATACGATTCACTCATCAATAACCATCCGGTGAAAAATGTAAACACACCCAGATCAGAACCCAGGCTGGGACGTTCTTTCAATTCCGTGATCTCAGGCTTGGTGGTGACCTGTTCTGTGGCCAGCAGGCTTTTTATCGAGGCATGATCAAGATTCGTTTGATACTGTAACTCATTTGTGAAGTTGTGTATAAAAGTTTCTTGCGAAACCATATAATTTAAAAGATTTGTTCTGTTGGTCAGATACCATGTCGCGAGCTGACTCTTGTCTTTCAGTTTCAATCGTTGCGTGATATCCGAAAGGTCTGTCAGTTTCATTCGGTTGACAGCGCGGTTTTTCAGGGTCTCTATATCTCTGAAGATGGAATTGATCTCCAGTATATTGTCCTCGTAGACCCTGGTATCCTGGAGGACAGAATCCACATGTGTATTATGCTCGGCAGGATCGCCTGACAGAAACTGGATGTAATCTTTTTTGATCAGCGTATCATTTTTAGCCAGACTATCGATTTCCACACGGAGTTGTTCGGCGAGATTCGATTCATAGTTGGGTTCGAAATTGAATATAGGTACAGCGATGATCGCGGATATGCTGAAATAGATAGAGAGTACGAATATGAATACGACGATCAGGTTCTGTATGGCATTGGATTTCGTCCTTGTGGCGCCGGGTTCTGTAGAAGCATCATTCTGATAGTTGAAAATGTATTTGATGAAATACGACATGATCATAAACAGGATGATGAACAGCACCAGATTGGACCACATCAGGTTGGGATCACTTCCTTTAGTTTTGACAGTCGTCAATGAATCACCATTCTCTGAAACGAATGAAGAGAAAAGCGACCCTGAGACCACTGACCGGATCAGTCCGATGATCGCAATGAGACCGGGCTGAAAGAAAAATGATGTCAATAGTAAAGCGAGGAGCTTGTGCACCAGCGTGATCAACGGATCTCTGCTGAATTTGAAAATGATACGAAACGCAAAATACAAGAGGATAGCGATCGCGACGATCTTGAATACAAGTATGGCGGTGTACATAGTCTTGGTGTCCATTTTGTCAAAATAATTATTGTTCTAAAAAATCTATTCTATTCCTCAAGGGGTATGCTCAGATACCGGCGTTCGGGTCTTATCAGATCATATCTACTGATATCCCCGACAAATGGGTACAATTAAAAAGTATGGGTACGATGCAACTAAAAAATATAGCCGGGCTTGTCAAATAAATATCTGGCCCGGAGTGAATAAGGGTTCTAATATAAAGATTTATTCTTGTGGAAAATAAAATAATAAATATATCCTTCTGTCACTTTCATATCACAAGGCACAGCCTTGAAGACGCCACGACGTAGGTAAACCTACGCCGAACAGTTAGTAGGTTTTTAGAAAATTATAATTGATGTTTATGAATATTCATGAGGTGTATAGCCTTAAATAAATTCTTACCACAAGATGCTTTAACAAAGGCAACCGCAAGGGTCGCCAGTGCAATGTATTGACAGGGCTTGCCCCTGTCTGGTTCTACCGCCCCCCTTGCCCCTGTCTGGTTCTACCCCCTTGCGTCTTAATATTTACTGGCAATCACTTAAACTTGTAACCCACAGTCAATCCTGCTCCAGGTATGACATCATGTTCAAATTGAAGTTTAGATTTTTCAGAGACGGGGTCAACTTTTTTAGAGAAAGCGAAATAAGATCCTGCTGAAAATCGTAGATAGAAACTTGGTTTGATATTGAGCGTGTAATTGAGATTGGGATATACGATCATATCCACGAAATCTCTTGGCTTGCTGCTAGATGCAAAAGGACTGGAGGTAAATCCGGATACTTCCGCGCCGATGCCCCAGGATTTATAATTATAAGTCAGTCCTGTGTTGATGATGACAGTAGGTTGGTCCCAACCCGGAGCCAGCATGCCGATGCCAAAGGAAGGTGACAGCCGATGTTCCTTCGAACGGCTCAGCGGAATATTGAATCTTGAATTAATCGTGATGCCCAAAAAGTTAGCACCACCTGCCTGTGCTTCAATAGAAGTTTGGGCGGTTGCTGCTTGCGTAAAAAGGAAAGTGATCAGGAATAGTGTTATAAGATTTTTCATTTCAGAATAAATTAAGGTTAATAATCTACGAATACATACAAGATAACTTAAATCAGGTATTTGTATTGTTTGCTAATGTTCAATTTGGCATTTGAGGATAAAAAAAAAGAAAAATAAGGAAGCAGATAAAATAGGAAAATGTATGATGTATTAGGGTTGATTCCTGTTGAAGGGAAATGATCCTCTCTTTTCTTATTTAATCCGAGTCCTCTTTTAATGCTTTTCTTCCTTTTCGCCGCTAGGAGCTTAAGATCACATAAGTAGACACGTAGAAAAATATTTTGCCACAAAGGCACAAAGACGCAAAGAATTTCAAATGGAAATTGATAATTGCAATTCTCCTGATTACTGAGATATAGCACATGGATGTGTGTAGCTGTTCGAAGTATCAGAGGGCAGGGGATAAAATGAAAACACTTTACTTTCATATCACAAGGCACAGCCTTGAAGACGCCACGACGTAGGTAAACCTACGCCGAACAGGGGGACTTTGTCAATTCTGCTTCGTCGTAAATGTATTCCCCGCAGGCACACTCATGTTCGCACCGGGCTGAAGTGTGAGATGTTTACAACCAAGACCAGGCACATTGACGATGGGATCAAAATTGGGAAGCGTGACATCTGGTATCGTCACGTCCTGCATAGATGTAGGCACTGCATGCGGATTCCAGTTAGCGGGATTGTTCCAGTCTGAGGATATATTGCCGACCCATGTAAGAGTTGTTGGTACAGGCACTGCAAGATCTGACTCCCAAAGTCCTCGTCCATTTGTAGCGGCTCTGATCTTGCCGATTCCATAGGCCACTTCCAGTTCTTCGACATCAACATTCGGCAAGCCTGTAAAAAATGATTGCCAGGAGCTTAAAGAATTATCTCTGTAATAAACACCGATGTCCGTACCGACATACAATCCATCGTCGGTCGCATGTTGATAGGTTATACAATTGACAGGAAGATTGGGCAAGCCTGTGGAATAATTGACCCATGTATCGCCGGCATCAGGAGAATACCATACTTTATTCGCAGCAGAATATCCGGAGAAGATCACCCATACTTTTTTTGGATTCGTATTGCTTACAGCTACTGCATTCATCGCAGCCGAACCAAAAGGTAGTATCCCGGTTTTATCTGTGAAGTTGTTGCCATCCGTGCTTACAAATAACCTGTTCGATTTAAGGGCATAGATATAATTCGGATTTGATTCTGCATAGGCAAGCGACAACAGATATGTATCGCCACTCGAGACATTTCCTACTTGTGCAAAGTTCTGTCCGCCATCGGTAGTGCGCCACACTTGCGCTTTACCTACGAGTAAAGTGGAATCATGAACAGGATGCATGATATATGGCGTGACCCAGCTTCCGGGGGCATTGACACCGCTACCGGTCGTCGTACACACCACATTGTACAGCGGATAGTTATTGTAGGTGACGATGATGCGACCAAGACTAGATTCCAAATACCGGATCGAATCATTATCATGTTCATAGATAATCTCCATGCCGTCACCCGTATTGGGTGTGAACATGGCCCATGTCGATCCATTGTAATAATGTGTTGCCATATCCTGCTGACCTGTAAGAATGTGATTTTCATTCAACGGAGAAACGCCAAATTTGTACATCTGCGTTATCTGCATTCCTTCATTCATCGGATTCCATGTGACACCATAATCTGTCGTTTTGAAAAGACCACCATCAGTGCCGGTGATATACGTCGCATCTGAAACACCCGGTAAAAAACTGATGGAATGAAAGTCAGGATGAACATATGGAATGAAGCCGGGTATCTCTGCCGTATGTTTGACCCATGTCAAGCCGCCATCAACACTTTTGTAAAGATTAGTGCCACCGACGAGAATGGTATCCCTGTGTGCAGGAGACACAGCCATGGCCAGATTGTACCATGCCTGGGATTTCGGGCTACCGAGTAGGATGTTAGGTGTAGTCGCGCGTAACGTAAATTGATTGCCTCCGTCCACGGAACGATAAAAGCCGTAAAAATCCCATGTATATTTTTTCACCACGACCACATACACATAGTTTGAATCGGCAGGTGTGACACCGATTTCCATTCGGGCCACATCTGTACTTAATGGTAGTCCGTCGGTGACGGGAGTGAATGTCTCGCCGGCATCAACAGATTTATAAAATGCACCACTAGATTGAACACCGGCTACAGCATACACCACATTCGGATGGCCAGGCTTAAATTCAATATCTGTAAATTCACCTACCTGCATTTGTATCCAATGAAGGCCCGCATCAATAGTTCTGTATAAGCCATTTGACGTTGCTGCCAGCACAGTATCCGGATGCATAGGATTGATCAGCAGTTTATAGATACTTCTTTTGAGGTTTACGGTCCAGTTCATGGTGTTACTTGATACGGGCCATGTGACGCCGCCATCCGTTGATTTGAGGATCCCGATTGAACTCAATGTTAATTGCGAACCGGTTCCATTAGCATCACCTGTGGCCAGGTACATGATCTGTGGATTGACCGGATTGATGGCGATATCGGAGCAACCAACGATCGGTAGTTCATCTGTATTGGTGGTCCAGTTGAGGCCGGCATCAATACTTTTCCATAGTCCACCCAGTGGTGAGGCACACCACATGATGTTGTTATTGATCGGATTGAGTCGGAGGAAATTTACTCTTGCAGCGCCGATAAACCATGAATTGGTGATAGAGCCTGTAGGGCCGAGTGCTGTCCATGTAGCGGATGGAATGGAGCGATTATTTCTACTGGCCTGATAGTAGGGTGACGAAAGATATTTAGTGTATTCAGAAAAGTTAGTAGAGGGTAATGTGATATCGCCGGAAGGGTAGACGCGGGGTTCCATATGATTCTCCCATCGTTTGTATTGGGCGTAGCCTGCGAATGGGCCTTCATCTTCTGCTGCAGATTCCTTTTGTTCTTTGCGTCGTTCGCGCATTTCTTTTTTCGCATACTTCTGAAATGCTTTTTGGATCTCGTAGAAGTTGGTGTACCTGGCGGTGTCAGCTTGTCTTCTGATTTTGAGATAGGGTTCGCTGAGCCAGGGCTGTGCGTGGGGGACTGTCTGGCATAGGATTAAGCAAAATATGAGGTAGAGGAGTCTCATGGTGGTGTCATTCAATTAAAAATAAAACTGCCGGATCTGGTGTAGTGAGCAATAATTGATCCTGAAATTCAACGTTTAAAGATGGCTTTAGTTGGCCATGTCTAACTTAGAGATACGGGACTTTGGGAAAAGGATGCCTGAAAGCGCGAATTTGAAAAAAAAGAGAACGCGGATTTATTAAGAAAATAGAGGATCATTTTCATTAATCAGGAGTAAACCTTAATAAATCTCAATTTTTCTAAGTTTATCCGAGCCCTCATTTATCACCCTGCTTTTCTTGTTTATATCCCTACTTTTAGCCGATAAATGAAGAAAATAATAATGAAAACGCTGGTGTTCGGTTTAATGAGTTTTATCCTATACTCTTCAGTATCTGCGCAGACAGGAGCTGATCCAAATAGCGAGCCTTATCGCCCCATATTCCATTTTTCACCCAGGGCACATTGGATGAATGATCCTAATGGCCTTGTGTTTCACGATGGGGTATACCATATGTTTTACCAGTATTATCCTGAGAGCAGGGTCTGGGGTCCGATGCATTGGGGACATGCCACGAGCAAAGATCTGATCCATTGGGAAGAACAAAAGATCGCGTTATATCCGGATAGCCTGGGGTATATCTTTAGTGGCAGTGCTGTGTTTGATGAGTTCAATTCCAGTAATCTGGGGAAAAATCATAAGGCATCTTTGGTAGCCATCTTCACGCAACACAATCCTGCGGGTGAAGCAGCAGGATTGGACAATTTTCAATATCAAAGCCTGGCGTACAGCAGTGATGAAGGCAAGACATGGACAAAATATGCGCATAATCCTGTGCTCAAAAATCCGGGCCTCAAAGATTTTCGTGATCCGAAAGTCATCTGGTATCCGCTGGGTAAAAAATGGGTTATGTCCCTTGCGACAGGGGATCATGTGACATTCTATTCCAGCCATGATCTCAGGACCTGGTCGAAGGAGAGTGAATTTGGACAGGAAATTGGAGCCCATGGTGGCGTCTGGGAATGCCCCGATTTATTTCCAATCGATCATAATGGAAAGCAAGTGTGGGTATTGCTGGTGAGTTTTAATCCCGGTGCGCCAAACGGTGGATCCGGCACGCAATATTTTCTTGGTGATTTTGATGGCAATGTATTCACGCCATCAGATACGACGACACGATATATAGATTATGGTCCTGATAATTATGCCGGCGTTACTTTTTCAAATACCGGACGACGCAGAATTCTGATCGGTTGGATGAGCAATTGGCAATATGCGCAGGTGGTGCCGACAGATCCCTGGAGAAGTGCGATGACCATACCCCGTGAACTTGATGTGAAAGATGTAGAGGGTCAATTGTACCTCACCTCCAATCCGATAGCCGAGCTCTCCGGCCGCATGAAAGAACCAAAACAGATCGGCAGTGTCAATGTGAAAAAAGAATATGACCTCAGTCCTAAAATTGATTTTCGGTCTGCGACATTTTCATTGCAACTCACAGATGCCGAAGCAAAAGATTTTTCAATTGTCCTGGACAATGAAGTCGGTGATGAAATGGTGATCGGGTTTGATATAAAATCAAATCAATATTATATCGATCGCACCAAATCGGGAAAGATTGATTTCGAAGCCGGATTTGGAAAACGAAGTTTTGCACCACGCATTGCATCCGGGCCCATCAATTTGACATTGATAGCCGATATGACATCTGTCGAGTTGTTTGCAGATGGAGGTTTGACGAATATGACGGGTATTTTCTTTCCGCATCAGCCGGTGACAAAGATTTGGTTGAAATCATCAGATGGCGAGAAGATCAGGGATGTGGTGTATCGAAGGATGGAATAAATAAGAAGAAGTAAAAGTAGAAAGTTGTGCGTAGTCTCAGACTGCGCACAACTTTCTACTTTTACTTCTTCAATCTTTTCAGTTTTATTTTTAGTTAATAAAAAATTAATACCATGAGTGACCCTGTCAACCAGGATAGTAATCAAAAT
The DNA here is from genome assembly GCA_038252065.1 of Chitinophagales bacterium. Lineage (GTDB taxonomy): Bacteria > Bacteroidota > Bacteroidia > Chitinophagales > Saprospiraceae > Opimibacter. The sequence continues at coordinate 101,647 of JBBSAQ010000004.1, read as the reverse complement.
TCAGGTCAGCAAAATCAGACCGGGGGCATACCGCCGAAGATCATGCCCATCAAATATAAATTCAAGGAGATGAAAGTCTATTCGTCTGACGAATGGATGGCTGGCAGCACAAAGAGGTACCGCAGGGTTTTCGATCGGTTTGAAACAACCTATATGCGCCTCGAGCTGACATTTTTCAATAAGCTTTTTGATGAAGAAGACTGGGATACATCGATCCGCACGAAATGTTATTTCGTCAATGGCAGTCAGCGAAATGAACTGTCCAACTGGGAAGAGAAACGCAAGATCCTGAAAGACGAAAATATAGTCTACATACGCCACTCCTGGGGGACTGCAATAGCTGGTGATTATTGGCGTAAAGGAAATTATACCTGGGAAGCTTATATCGATGATGTGAAAATCGGTGAGGCTTTTTTTTATGTTGAAGATGTCGGGCCTACACAACCGGGAGAGAATCTTTTCTTTGATATTGATTCCGCACGTTTGTTTGAAGGCGATGCAAAAGCATCATCTCTGCCGGTAAAGAAGTATCTGAAAAAATTTAGTGAGACAGAGACACATTATCTCTGGGGTGAATTCAATATCAAGAATAAAATCGCCACCGATTATTATGCCGAATTCATTTTCAATTTTTATAATGGAGATGGACAGCTTAAAGGAAGCCATCCTTACCTGATCTGGGTATCTCCGAATACAATCGGCCAGGTGTATACGGCGTATGCCAGCTGGGGTAGTGATGCGACCGGAACATGGCTGCGCGATTCGTTTACGCTGGAAGTTATATTCATGGACAATCTTATCGCTACCATTCCATTTCAAGTGGGAGAAAGTGCTGAAGAAGGTGCTGTTGAAATGATCACAGATGTGTCAAAGATGATCATACGGGGTGGGGAGCAATCTTCTGTTTCACCTACAGATCCGTCGCTTGAAGTTCTCTTAAATGAAAGTCTCGCCGAACTCAATGCACTGACAGGTCTTGACAATATCAAAAACGAAGTGAATGAGATGGTGAGACTTGTACGTTTTTATCAGGAGACAGGTAAGGATGTACTCAATAAATTTTCGCTTCACACTGTATTCATCGGTAATCCCGGTACAGGTAAAACGACCGTTGCCCGTATACTTTCAAAAATTTATAAAGGACTTGGAATACTTGCGAAGGGCCATCTTGTTGAAGTGGATCGTGAAGGCTTAGTCGCAGGATACATAGGTCAGACAGCGATCAAGACAGGTGAAAAGATCACAGAAGCGATGGGTGGTATTCTCTTTATCGATGAGGCATACTCACTTGCGCAAGAGAGGGGATCTCCATATGATTTCGGTGGTGAAGCTATTCAGATCATTCTAAAACGAATGGAAGACATGCGCGGTAAGTTTGGTGTGATCGTGGCAGGATACACACATAACATGCAGGCTTTCATCAATTCCAATCCGGGTCTGAAGTCAAGGTTTGATAAATATTTCACCTTTCTGGATTATACGCCACAGGAGATGTTCATCATTGCACTCTCGATGTTCCGCACTGAAGATGTGATGCCGGATGTTGAAGCTGCTTCTCATCTGAAAGATTATTTCACTTTCCTCTATCAAGGCAGAGATGACCATTTTGGTAATGCGAGGACAGTTCGGCAAGTGGTAAGTGAAGCCGTGAAGAATCAGAATCTACGATTGGCAGCGATGAAGAAAGAAGAACGAACACAGGAGTTGCTCTCTACAGTCATTTACGATGATGTGAAAGAATTTGAGCTCAAGGAAGATGGATTCACGAAGCATGTGATAGGGTTTAAGAATAAGCCGGCGTGATTCACAGGGAACATGTCTCAGGAGCAAACTCCTGCCCACCGAGTATATGCCATGGTTGGAGTTTTCTCCAACCATTACGATTAATGTTTTGGTCCGGAAGTTATCAGTTCAGCAGCTTTACCAATAGCTTCATCTGGGCTGACTATTATATCCGGCGTCACGCCCGTATGTTCCCATCCCGCTTTCTGAGCATGTGAGGCATCTGCGAAATAGTTCAGTTTGATGTATCCGATATTATTGCCGATGACATCTGCCTGTTCAAAACCATAGTGTTCTTTTTTCTCCTTTTTATCTTGTTCTTTATGGATGTCTTTTTGTTTGAGTAGGTTCTTTGCTACTTCAGGACGGTACTGAAGGAATAAATGTTTGTCATCAGATAGTTTGAATAGATCGTCATTGAGTTTTTTTGTCAGCGAATCAATGGAATGAAAACCCGCATAATGACGGGACGCAAGTGAGTACGAAACGAGATTTGCTTTATCAGTGAGTACATAATTTTCAAGGACTGTCTTTTTAATACCATCGATGAGTGAATCAATTTGTACATCACTGATCGTTTGGGCAAAGCATACGTTGAGGATAAGTCCTGGCAGGATAATTAAGATGTACTGCATTGTGTGTAAATGTACTATGTAGTGTAGTGCTTTTTGCCACTTAGAAATTTAATTCCAAATAAGAAAACACTTATGATTATTCGATTTTCTATTTTGATATACAAATCAAATCCTAACATACTGACGTTCGAGTGTCTCTGACCTCGAACATGAATGCGGTTCGAGGTCAGAGACGCTCGAACGTCAGATTCAGTTGGCCATATGATTTCGGGGAGTTCGAGGTCGGAGACGCTCGAATGTCAGATTCAGTTGGCCATATGATTTCGGGGAGTTCGAGGTCAGAGACACTCGAACGTCAGATTCTGTTGGCCATATGATTTAGGAGAGTTCGAGGTCAGAGACGCTCGAACGTCAGATTCTGTTGGCCATATGATTTCGGGAAGTTCGAGGTCAGAGACGCTCGAACGTCAGACAATTTTTGCTTTCTGCTCATTGCCTATTGCTTATTGCTTATTGCCTATTGCCTATTGCCTATTGCCTATTGCCTATTGCTTATTGCCTATTGCTTATTGCCTATTGCTTATTGCTTATTGCCTATTGCTTATTGCTCATTGCCAATTTCCTATCATTTAATCTTCACGAAAGGCTTATCCGGCAACCCGTGCGTCTGAATCGAAAAACCGATGATATCTTTTTTTTTCAGTGATCGTTGAAAAAGAAATTTCTGTCCCCGGGATTTAAAAAGATCTTTATCCATCTCCTCGAGTTGGAATGTATCACTGACAACAGCATCCACGACATTGAGTTTCTGATCTTTCACTTCAATCTTAAAAGTGACATGCAATTCCGCACTCGTATACTCTCCTGCAAACTGAGCCAGCGATGCAGCATCGGACGGTTGATGAAGGGTTGGAATTTCACTCATGGTTTTGTTGGCAGGCATTTCTATTCGGGCGACAGGGAAATTCATCTTTGCAATGGAATCATCAGCCAGGAGAAGCTTGTCAAGAATATCATAATAGTTGTCTGTCGATCGTTCATAGATATCATTTGTTTTGTGTGCGATCACGAGGTCAAGGACAGGAAGTACAGTGATGAACTGACCATAAGCGCCTTGCGCAGAGTAAGCTCCTTTAAAAACGCCTGTATCATTCGGTGCATCCCAGGGCCACCAAAGATATCCGTAGCCGAATCGTTTGTAAGTATTGCCTCTGTATTCAGCGGCATCATTGAAGGATGTAAAAGGAGTAGTTATTGTGTGTACCCATGTCGGGCTGATGATTTGTTTGTCTTTCCACATGCCATTATGCAACATCAGGTATCCGATTCTCGCCATGTCTCTTGTCGAAAACCACATCGGATACGCAGGATATATCGACCTGGTGCTGTCACCTTCTTTATGTTGCATTTTGATATCCCAATCCTGCATGTGCAACGGCTGAGCAAGCATAGAATCAACCGCATGATAAATATTGAGACCTGATAATTTTTCAAAAACATAGCCGGCAAGATTAAAGTCCCAGTTATTGTAGATGAATAATGAGCCCGGCGTGACAGTTCCGCGATTTGGAGCAATAGCCCGCTCATCACCAGGATAACTTGCAGGATGATACACCCCTGATCTGGCAGTTAATAGATTTTGAATCGTTGATTTTTTCTCTATGGGCAAAAGTCCATTGACATCATCGATGCCTAGTTCTTCGAGCGTTTCGTTGAGATTGATTTTACCATTTTCTACATAGGGTCCGTATAGCATAGACAGTACACTTTTTCTGCAGGAAGCGATGTAGCTCAGCTCTTCAATATCGCCGAATGTGTATATAACTTTTCCGTGATGGATCACAATCATGCCGGTCGTATTGGCACTATCTCTGATGAAATGGTTGAGCTGCTCCAATTTCTTTGTATTCCAGCCCTGGGTGGCAGGATCCTTTGCATATTCCCAGATACTATCTGGATAGATAGTTGCGGGGAAGTATGTAAAAGTGATCGATTGAGCATGTACATGGATGCAGCACAGCGCGAATAAAGCGAGGACAAGAAATTTCATGCTCCAAGATAATGAGAATGGGTTAGGTGTGGATTGGATACCGTTTAAATGAATACGGATGTTCGAGCGTCTCTGTCAAAGGCGCGTAAGTCATATGATTTCGGGGAGTTCGAGGTCGGAGACGCTCGAACGTCATGATTTCGGAGGCACTTGAACGTTAGATTGCTATCATTCAATCATCACTTTCCGTATATAAGTACCTGCATCTGTCCTGACTTCAATAAAATATACACCGGCAGAATATGTACTGACAGGAATTGAAATTTGTTTTGCATGATTTTGAGTAATCAAAAGCACTTTTCCATAAGCATCATAGAATACCAATTGCACAATTTGAGATTCGATCTTGTCTAGTTCAATGTTAAGCACATCATGCACAGGATTGGGATATACTTTAATTTCTGGGTCATTTAATTCTGGCGTAGATGTGCCGGACGGACCAAGGATAATAAAGTTTGCATTGACGGCTGCTGTATTGCCACATTCATCCGAGACCGTAAATGTGATCACACGATTACCTGCTGCAGCACATGTGTCAGCGATGGCAGGAAAGTTTTGTGTCCAATGAATATTTCCACAAATGTCATTTGCTATCGCTCCTCCATGATTGTTTAGCCAGCGATGGATGGCATCTGTATTCGATCCTGTGCAATCAATAGTTGTATCATGAGCGACTGCTATGATGCCTGGTGCTGTAGAGTCATTTATTGTAAATGTCGCCGTAGTCGATGTACTATTACCGCATGCGTCAGATGCTGTAAAAATGACTGATGTATTTCCGCTCGTGCCGCAACCATTGCTCAAATTTGTAAAATTATGCAACCATGTCACATTACCACCGGCGTCATGCGCTTGGGCACCACCACGGCTCTGTAGCCAGGTATTGAGTTGACCTGAATTGCCGTTTCCATCACATTCAACCATCATGTTCGCGGCTGGTGCGTCTATGATGGGATTGGCTGTATCAACTACAGTGACTATCGCATTCGTTGTTGTACTTCCACATTGGTCAGTGGCAGTAAACGTAACCAGCGAACTTCCGGTAGCTCCACATTCAGTGTTTAATCCATCAAAATTATTTGACCAGCTTATGATTCCACAAAAATTAGTAGCGGATGCTCCTCCATGGTGATTGAGCCAGGTCAGGATCGCATCGTCCTGATGGAGTATGTCACTTTGTATAGTCGTATCATGTGCAGGTTGATTTATAGAAGGGAGCATGACAGGGGCTTGTATTGTAAAATTCATACTCTCATCCTGGTAATCGGTGCTGCTGTTATTCTGAAAAACTCTTATCCTTCCCTGGGTCGTAACGCCTCCAGGTACTTGCCACATATAACTCAACTGACCTGGAGGAATATTCGACTCTATTGTTTCCCAGTTTCCGCCTCCATCCGGCGAATAAAATAAAATCCAGTTCAGGGTATTGTGGGGAATAAGAACATGCCATTGAATGTTCACTGTTGTTCCGCTGGTAAATGTTTCGCCTCCCACGGGGTAGTCTAGTTGAACATGAGCTGAAAGAGCAGTTGACAAGGTCTGTATGAGGAGGATGATGACTAATTTGGAAGCAAAGTGATTCATTGCAATAGATTTGGAACAAAAATAACTGTTAAAGGGGGAGATAGGTTGCGGTATTTGTTAATATCAGGCTTTTGTTACGAATCTGACTGATCAATTACATAATTCGCGTCTTTTGAAACTGCAGAACAAAAAATTCTGAATCGTCTGGAATGGGGTTGTGTGATCTTCTGTGATGCACTTCAATTTTTCAAAACCACTTTCCAATTGTTCCTGAAGTTCTGTTTCGGTATACTTATGCACATCGAGCATGCTGCACTTATCGGGTCCCTTATCTGAGAAGGTGCCGATAATCATATATCCACTGACAACTTGCTTAGCGGTTGCTAAATATGTATTGACATCTTGTGCACTTGTAAGAAAGTGAAATGTTGCCCTGTCATGCCAACAGTCATACAAAACAGAGGGATGAAATGCTGTCACATCAGCAATGATCCACTTGACTTTTGTTGATTTAGGACCAAGTCGTCTTTTTGCTTTTTCAAGTGCTATTTCAGAAATATCAAGTACAGTAATATTTTCATAGCCTTCTTCGAGTAAAAAGTCTACCAGCTTACTATCTCCACCACCGATATCGATGATACTGGCTGTCTTCGGCAGGTTGAAACTATGTACAAAATCCAAAGAAGTCTGTGGCAATTCCTGTGTCCAGCTTATCTCGTTTGGTTGTTTAGAGGCATATACTTTTTCCCAATGTTCTTTCCTGCTTTCCATGAATGGATTTTAATTGATTCTATAGGTGGAATACAAAAAAACATTTGCAATACTTTAAAGTTCAGTCTTTGGGCAATTTATAATCAATGCCAAAATTTTCTGCGAACGATTCCATTGGTCCCAATCCGACTTTTTTCCGTCTGATGTTAACATTCTTTTCATCCTCGATCGGATAGAATTCCTGGTCCGCTGTTTTATTGAATACCACTTGTGAACCATAAAGTTGTTTTTTTTCTTTTATATAGAATCCCCATTGCATAGCATTGTCTATTTCCATTCGGTCATCGTCTCCATATACAAAAGGATAGATTCCGCCAAAGGGCTTACCTGTAAATTAATAAACCGGGTGTTATATTTTATTTCGTTGTTTTGGTATGTAAGCTTGCAGCCTATCGTAATCAATCGCTTCATCCGTTGTGCATTTCTCAGGTCTTTCATGGCTACGGCGTCACCAAAGGCAAAAACATTTGCAGGAATACTATATCCAAGGAATAAAGGACCACTATCTATATCTCCATCATTTATTTCACGATTTTGATAGCGTTCTTTATACAATCTGAACAAAAATAAATTGCCACTGAAATTTGTTTTATAATTTTCATATAGTTCATTTGCATAATTTTTGTCAAATCTGTAAATAAAGAAAATCGTCCAACCTAACATTGAGCCGCGAGGTTTCTCTAAAACTTCACCTGATATAGGATCGATTGTAGAATACAATACCCCTGTAGGTTCGCTCGTAAAATGATGACGGGCATGCGTAACCCATTCACTGCAGATATCCCGGTAATTGCTTCCTGAATTTTGGCTATGCAATTCAAGTGATGCTAATGCTGCAGTATTATCTGGAATCCAAATCATTCCCTCATAGGAAGGTAAGCAAAAGGTAGTTGATGTCTTCATCCGCGTATAAATATGTTTTGATAAACTATCATTTAGTGCATTGTATTTTTGATTGGAAGACAACAAGCGATAACAACCCAACATCATATTTAAATGCCCAAAATATAGTACAGAACCTGTAGAATCAATACCTGGATAAAGAGGATTCTTTCCCGGAAAAAAGGAGTTGTAAACGGTGTCGCTCATTGTCTTCTGTATCGCCCAATCGATTACATCAATGGCTTGCTTTTTAAATGCAGTATCCAGGTAGCCAATATTTGTAAGAGCAAATGTTGAGAAGGATAAGGTAAATAAAAGCCACTCCGGACTTTCGTCTTTAATTCTTTGCAGATCAGAATCTTTGGCAAAAGGAGCTTTTATAATCCGTGACAGGTAATTGACCTTTAGTTGAATTTCCGCTCTGTCCGGATAGTTATACTTTTTTTCTCCGGCGTATGTGACAAGGGCTGTGATCAATAAAATGGAAATGAATAGAATAAAGTTTCGTTTTCGCATTTCATTTTAACGGTTGAAACACTATTTTCTTATGGGTGAAAAAAATCTTTAATATTAATCCGAAGGCATTAGTCAGTAATTTCGATCAGGTGAAAGAGGGATGTGGCGACGTAGAGATCAGGTGATACAGTTTAGGAATTAATAAAAAACTTTTTCTCCTACAATTCTGACTTCATCTCCTAAATGTATCCATTTCCCGATTTCAGTAGCGGGGACGTAACAATTGACAGTGAGGTAATAATGATGACCATATTCTTCAAGCATAGACCATGAGGGTAGGGTAGAAGCACGATTTCTGGCAAATGATTTTGGAAAACCATGAGTGACTTCACCTGTTTCGGAATCGCGTGTAGGTACAACACATCGTGCGCGCGGACTCATCCCGACCACGGTCACATCACCGACTGTAAATTCAACACCTCTGCCTTCGTGAGAAAATAAATGGTCTTCCCAAAAAGCATCGATACCATCGATTTCAAGAGTTGCCCTAAATCGTCTTCTTGTTTCTTCTAATGACATTTCAGGAAACCAGGAAGTAACTTCTTTCAATGTTGATGTAGAAAGTATAGTGACACCGGCGATGTCCGGTATGTCCATAAATCGTCCTGTCCTGTCCTGTTCGAAAAATACTTTTTTGCCAAAATAGTCACTCAGATATTCTTCCAGTTCGACTTTTTCTTTTTCAAGTTGAAATTGTCTCCACGTGGTTTCCTGCATTGGCCGTAATGAAATGATATTATTTTCAAAGTCCACATTCGATCTCAATGTGTGGACCAAAACATTTGATTTGCCATTGACGAAATTTCCATTAGCATCAATGATGGCATATTCCCTGTCATGTTGTAAGCAACCTCCTTTTGTGACCATTGCCTTTTGCAACATTGTGCCATCAAGTGATTTTACGGGATAGATAGTGATATTGTTAATCACAGGTGTAGATGGCATAAGTTGTGGTCATGATTTTAAACATAAATACAGTGTAGTAAAAGTAAAAGAATCTGTATAGTACGATGATAAAATAAAAAAGCCCCGGATCTCTCCAGGGCCTTCACTACTCCACAAATCTTGCCACATTACGAATTGAGGTCGGTTACTTTGATGAATTTCTCGGAACTGGTCATGGAGATACCACAACGTTTTGGCGCGATCGTTTCGTAAGTATTGCCGCATGTGGAGCATATGTAGTAAATCGTCGGCAATGTTTTTACAGTATTACTTTCTAAGGCAGCAAGTGCTTTTTCGTAGAATGGCTTATGTTTTTGTTCTGTTTTGAAAGCATAATTCAGGCTTACAAGAGACAATTGATTGCCTGCTGTATTGGCATTTTTGATAAATTCAGGATACATGGTGTTGATCTCGTATGTCTCACCTGCTATGGCATCTTTCAGATTTTCATTGGTGGTCTTCACTGTAAATTCAGGGGTGATGCCCGGTACTTTCTGACCTGCATCTTCCAGTACAGCTTTGTGGTTGTTAGCGTGGATATGTTCTGATGTAGAAGCGGCTTTGAACAGTAAAGCAATTTCATGATAGCCTTCTGCTTCTGCCTTTTGACTGTAGGCGGCATACTTGGCACTTGCGGTAGTTTCGCCTTTAAAGGCATCCTGCATATTTTGGTAGTTTATGGAGTTTGCATCCTGAGATTTAACTGAGGATACTGCTCTTTCAGCTGATTCATTTTCGGAATCATCTTTTTCCATGGCTTCATTTTCGTTTGCTGCCGTCATGGATTCTGTGACAGGTTTTTGCATTTCATCCTTCGCCGTCGAGGTGCCTGTACATGATGTCATCATGACCATTGAAAAGGATGATGCAAGAATTAAAAGGATTGCTAATGTTTTCATTTTATTATTATTTTTTGAATTGAAGTAAATTAATTGAACGATGCAAAGATGCAGGCAAGGAACTTTTAACTTCCTTTGACAATTCTTAAAATCAGCTTAATAAAATGAGAGGACCGGATTCAACGGGGGAACTGCAATGAAAAAGTAGTGCCTGAACCCAATTCACTATCGACTGTAAGTGTGATGTGGTGCAGATCGGCTAGTTTTTTTGCAATAGACAGACCAAGACCACTGCCTTTCACTGCCGAACTTCTTGATTCATCAGTGCGATAGAACCTATTGAAGATATAGGGGAGATTTTCTTTTGCTATTCCTTCTCCATCGTCTGTGATATTCAGGCTTTTCGTGACGGGATTCCATGAGATAATCACAAGGCCATTTTCCTTCCCATACTTGATGGCATTATTGATGAGGTTGTCGAGGATCAACTCGATATAAAATTTATCAGCAGGGACAGAGATATCGTTTTCTACCAGAACCTTCAGGTTTATTTTTTTAAGGTCAGCGGCTTCCTGCCATTTTTTTTGCATGCTGGAAATAACCGATGACAGCATAACGGTTTCTTTTTTTAATGTTGCAACTCCGGATTCGATCCTGGCCAATTGCAGTAGTTGATCGAGCAGGCCATCCAATCGATCCACCTGCCTGATGATGTCCGATATCTTGTCTTCATACACCACGGATTCGCGTGGTTTCCGTATCAGCACTTCAAGCGTACCTCTTATGGAAGCCAGAGGAGTCCGGATTTCGTGTGATGCATCGCTTGTGAATTGTTTTTGTTGCCGCATGCTTGCTTCAATTCGACTGAGTAAATCATTGATGGTCGTAGTGAGTTGATGTAGTTCATCCTTACGAACGGGAATGGGTAATCTGGTGCTGATGTTGGAATCGCTAATACCTGAGGCTGTTTTGATCAACTGATTGACAGGTTCAATAGCTTTAGAAGCGGCAAGAGATGATGCTACAAAATGGATGATCAACATAAGGGGATATGAAAAAAGTAATAACAGGATCAGGTTATTAAGAATGGTATATGATTCTTGCTGCGAGATGGCAATAGTAAGTTGCCCGATGATTTTATCTTTTTCATTTTTGATGGGAAACTGGCCGAGACGTATTTTCTGACCGCTGATATCTGAACTATAAAATGTTTCCTGTGTATTATCAGGGTTAAAGAGGAATTGATCTTTCAACAGATTAGTGGAATGAAAAATGACTTTACGGTTATTGTCTACGATCTGAAGAAAGGTAGGATTCACTTCGACTTTGCTATGCTCAGCCTCATCCCATTCCGGCATTTTATTGATGATGATCGAATCTCCCCGCCAGTCAAGGTTGTTGAATACTTCTACTTTTTCGAGTAAAATATCATTGTCCAGATGTGCATAGGCTGTTTTGCTGACGACAATATAGATGACCCAAAAAACTAAAGCCGTGGTAATCGCCACAGCCAGCGTATTGAATAGTGCGATCCGGTTTTTGAATTTCAGATTCATTCGTCAGCTTCAATTTTATAACCAACACCCCTCACTGTAATGATAAACGATGGTTCATTAGGACTATCCAGTTTTTTACGCAGGGCATTGATGTACACATCAATCACTGAATTGTCATGATCATAATGTATGTCCCATACTTTCTCGATGATTCGTGTGCGTCTGCATACCTTACCTTTGTTACGTAAAAAATATTCTAGCAATGCAAATTCCTTTTGCGTTAGCTCTACTACAGTGTTATTTTTTGTGACGGTGTGCTTTTCGATATCCATTTCAATAGCTCCGGCCGTGAAGAGTACCACCTCATTTGATCTTGTCCGCATCAGTACCCGGATACGGGCCAGCATTTCTTCAAATGAAAATGGTTTGCGGATATAATCATTGGCGCCTGCTTCCAAACCGAATATGGCATCATCGACAGTGTCTTTTGCTGTTAGAAATATGATCGGGACGACATTGTTGACTTTTCGGATTTCACGGCATATTTCGATTCCATTGAGACCGGGTAGCATCCAGTCAAGTAAGATCACATCATACTCTTTGATATTGTCAAGGGCAAGTTCAAGGCCTTTTTTTCCATTTGAAGCGACATCTACTGCAAATCCTTCTTCCTCCAATCCATCGCGGATAAAATTGGCAATGGAGGTTTCATCTTCAACAACAAGTAGACGCATTTTTTTTAGTTCTGGTCATGATTCTTTCAAAGATAGAGATTGATTCTCTTAGTCTTCCGAATCGGTACTTGAATCGGGAAAAGTCAATTCAACACCTGCACCGTGATTATAAACTAAATGCCCCCCAAGGTAACCTGTTCTGGCTAGTGAGCCTATCAATGCCGCAAAGAGAATTATCGCTGTCACTCTTGACCAGGCAGCCTTGTATTTGAGTAGGAAAACTGATACATAGAATACACTCACGATACCGGAAAGCCAGATGGTGAACAGCGCCGCATTTTCATGCAGTTCGATGGGGCCTTCCAGTGGTCCATCTTCTACGCCTTCTCCTGCATAGCTACCACTCAGAAAGGCAGCTGCCGAACCCAGTGATCCCAATACAAGGAGATAAAATGCTGCATTCCTGTAAAATTGATTTTTACTGAAGAGCGAGATAACTTCCGACAAAAACCCGGCCATGAGTAGGGCTATCGGAAAGTGAACGATCATGGCATGAAGATGAGTGGCTGAAAGCATGGTATTTTTTTTATACAAATGTCCATGCTTCCGTGTTCAGGAATGATATGACTTATCTTAAAATCAGCTTAAGAATGGAATATTTCTCATCAGTGAAATTTTCATTTGTTGTGCTTCGTCCCTTTTTAAAAGGAAAGATCTTCTCTTATTACCTGATTATTCCCTTTTGGCCAGCGGCAAAGATGCCTTCCTTGCTATTGTTTCAGCAGCCATATCACCTTCTTTGGTAAAAGACCATACAAAAAGTGATTTTATGGGATGATCTTTTCGTATGTTTTCAATCGCATTCAGCGTAAGTCGCAATGCTATTCCTTTCCTCCGGTATTCTTCCAACACCAATGCCGAACATAAGTAAAGTGCGTCATATGATGTGTCAGGTGGTGTCATTTCGAAAAGCTGCTTTTCTGATATTTCATGACGGAGAAATTTTGTCATTAACTCCTGAGTTGTAGGTATGATCAAAACCCAGGCTGCAGGTCCATGGCCATCATCATATTCGGACACAGTGGCAGGATGAAGTCGTTGTAGCCGCGGTATCATGCCCGGATCAACATCAATCTGCTCAGGATCATTTTTTGCGGCAAAAATATCTTCTGCCAGTTGGATCATTCGTTCGAAATTACTCGCCACGTGACAATAATTATTTAATAATATGGAATATGTCTCGGCCAAAGTTATTCATTGATAGTGACATCAGTACAGTGAATGTTGATGGTGCGAATAGAAATGATTTGATGCGAATAAAACGATTGCACACTTCGGGTTGCAGAATAAAGGGTGATCTTTGTTTCTTCCTCTTTTAGGGGTATAAATACGAACAATCACATACCCCTGATGTTTGTTACTTATCTTTCATTTAGTTTGCACAAGATTAAGGTCTATGATCAGGATAAAGCAGAATACAATTGAATTTTTAGATTTTTACAAATTCATTATTCGATACATGCGCATTCATAAAACAACGTTTTCCTTTTTCCTGGTCCTCTTATTCGTGACGGCCGGCGTTTCCTTTTCACTGGCCCAGGTTACCAGCCCTGAAGTCGTGAAAGCGATGATCGAACGGTATAAAACGGATCTCCGTGGTCCGTACAGAGATATTCGGTGGTTTTGCAAAGATGGAACTACCCGTGATCCTCATGATCCGTGTCCGGATCACAAGGGATCTCAACGCGCGCGTCTTAAAGATGACGTCACTGCATTGGCTGATAAAGATCATATCTTCCTGGGCCAAATCCTGGCCTCAACGCCGAATGAAGATTTCTGGGACGATCCCAACGCACATTCCCGGCTCAAACAATATCAACTTGAACTCTATCTCCGCAACAATGATGATGGATGGATCAATCGTAAGGCTCAATTTTACAGAGGTGCTACACAGACAGAAGATGAAAGTAATTGGGGTGCTGAATTTTATAAATGGCTACTTGATGATGTCGATAATCTCAGGTCTGATTATTACCTGATCAGACAAAGTGCCAGGGATATTCCGCATGCCGGTGATAACAATGACGCTCAGATCGTGAGAGCAGTTTCAGCACAGATAGCCGAAGCACTTCCTTCTTTCCAGGAATTGAGAATTAAAATACATGGCACTCCTGATGCGGGAGACAGAAAACGTGTCATTGAGTTTGAAGAGAAAAACAAAAGCAAAATTACGCCGGCGTTAGACTCCATGTTTACTGAATTGAACATCAGCATGGCGCTTATGTTTAGGTCATTTAAGGTAAGTGATTTTGATAGTTATCTGAAGGTGTTGCCTGCACAAAGCGATGCGGCCATAGCATTGAAATCTTTTACCCTCAGGTTCAGCACGATGGATTGTCCGCCCGAACAATGTCAATTGATCAGTCAGACTGCTTTGTTGTTGCGCCACGCCATGCTGACACCGATGAAGAGCTACGCAAGACTTGCCCTGATCGATGCATCCATTAAACTTGAAAGTCTACTCAATACAGAAATCACGTTGTGGAAACCTTCATATCTGAGTGATCTGCTTGACCAGGTCTATTGTCTTTCGGAAGCTGCAACTGCATTTGGTTTTCTTGAACTTTGGGAATGGGAACAGATCAAACCTTCTATGGCGCTGACTATAGGCGATACCATTACATTGGCACAGTTGAGCGATTATAGTGAAGCAGGTCGGCATGTAGCAGAGTGGGGTGCAGGCATGGTGCGAGCACAATACATGGATGTTATTAATTCGTATCACGAATTTGAACCTCTAGCTGCAGGTTTTTATGATGACCGCGTACGTTCTTCTGTTCTTTTGCCATTGGGTCGCATGGTGAGCTGGCTGGGCGATGAATTTTCGCATAAAGCAGGATTTGCAAATCAGGTTTTTAGTATTCCTGATCAATCCTCCATTCATGGGCTCAATCCAGGATTTACAGTCGGCGAATTAGTGGTTGTGACAGATTCTCCGGAATCAGTAGAGCTTTCTCCGGATAAAATATATGTCTTTCATCATCCACCTGCGAATCTGAAACCAATAGCCGGAATCGCTACAGTGACAGAAGGAAATACAGTTTCTCATATTCAATTGTTAGCTCGCAATCTGGGTATACCCAATGCCGTACTTTCACAATTAAACATGCAAAGCTTAAAGGATTTCAATGGAAAAATAATCTTCTATGCTGTTTCCAACAAAGGTACGGTCATCATGAAGCCGGTAGCTGACATGACGCCATATGAACAGAAACTCTTTGAAAAGAAAAAGCGAAGTGAAGAAAAAATATCTGTACCGATAGGCCGGATCGAACTTCACAATCCACATGTCCTGAATCTCAATACAATAAATTCTTCCAATTCAGGAAAAGTCTGTGGACCGAAAGCGGCTAATCTCGGCCAGTTAAAAAAGATGTTTCCTGAAAATGTCGTTGATGGTTTAGTTATTCCGTTCGCTATATTCCGTCAGCATATGAATCAGAAAATCCCGGGACGGGAGACGAACTATTGGGCCATGATGATCGGCATATTTGATAAGGGAGAATGCCTGAGATGCAGTGGAGTGTCTGAACCGGAGATAGAGACATTTCTACTTCAACAATTAGATACACTGCGTACGTTGATCAAAGCCATGCCATTCCTCCCTGCATTCAGAGATGAGCTGGAGCAACAATTCAATAGTGTCTTTGGAAAGCCCATGGGTAAGGTGCCGGTATTTGTGCGGAGCGACACGAATATGGAAGACCTTAAAGATTTTACAGGCGCCGGTCTTAATCTTACTGTATTCAATGTAGTTGATCCTGAAAAGATATTCCAGGGTATTCGTGACGTATGGGCTTCTCCGTATACAGAACGAAGTTTCCGATGGAGGCAACGATATCTCAACAATCCTGAAAATGTATTTCCTTCGATTGTCATCATACCGAGTGTCGATGGTGATAAATCAGGTGTGATGATTACAAAAGGGATCACTACAGGCAACAACGGAGACCTTACGATTGCGTTCAACCATGGAGTTGGTGGAGCAGTCGATGGACAGGCTGCAGAGACCTGGTTGCTGGATATGGATTGTAATGATCATCTGATTGCACCTGCAAGAGAACCCTATTACACAGCAATACCTGCAACAGGTGGGAGTGTAAAAAAACAAACCACCTTTGAAGAACGAATTCTGACACGTGATAACCTTGCTGCACTACGTATGATAGCAGATCGGGTTCAATTTGAATTGCCGAAAGCTCCTGGAATAACTACGAATGGACCATTTGATATGGAGCTTGGATTTAAGGACAATAAAATATGGCTTTTCCAGGTCAGGCCTTTTAATGAAAACAAACAAGCGACGACATCGGAATTTCTACAAAACATTACGCCTGATTTTGATGCCTTACGTACTATATTACTTTAACCGATTCACAGAAGCATGAAATTCAGAAAAGCGATACTCACATTACTGGTCATTTGTGCATTCATCACGAAAGGACCGACATATCCGATCGATGGATTTCCGTATACAAATATCCGTAGACTGTATTATCTCGATCAGGTGGCAGAAGGTAGATTAAAAGGTACAAAACCGATCCCTGGCGCGATGAAATCCGTGGATGATATTCGCTTAAATCTCACGAATGCCAAAGGGGATAGTCTTGATTCTATACCTATACATGATGCAGGATTGCAGGCAGCAATCAATAAGTTGTTTCCAAGACTTAATGAAAATTATAGTGTCGCTGTACTTGATATCACACCGGGTCATCCGACCCGATATGCCAGCCGTAAAGAAACGGCAGGTTATCAGCCCGGCAGTGTGGGTAAGCTTGCGGTGCTTACAGGATTTTTTACAGAGTTGGCAAAAATTTATCCTGACTCCTTCACCTTGAGGCAGGACCTGCTTTGCAATAAAGAAGTTCGTGCCGGCACATGGGCGTTGAGTGATGAACATACAGTTTCTATTTTCGATATGGAGACGGATGTGCTCAGGAAACGACAGGTCGTGGCTTCTGATGTATTTCGGTTGTACGAATGGCTGGATTATATGATGTCCGTGAGTAACAATGGTGCTGCTTCCGTATGCTGGCGTGAAGCGATATTGATGCATGTTTTTGGAAAAAAATATCCTGATCTCACCGAAAAAGAAGCTACAGAATATTTTAAAACCACACCCAAATCCGAACTATCAGATATAGCCATCGCAGTTGTCAATGATCCACTGCGGGCGATGGGCATTACCAAAGATGAATGGCGTCTCGGTTTGCTGTTTACAGGCGGAGGGTCTGATTGGATTCCAGGTCAGGGAGGAAGTATCGGTACTCCGGTGGGGCTCATGAAATTTTTGATCCATCTGGAGCGAGGGTTGGTTGTGGATCAACGGACTAGTCTTGAAATGAAAAGATTGATGTACATGACGGATCGCCGTATACGTTATGCAGGATCACCGGCATTGAAAGATGCAGCTGTCTATTTCAAATCAGGAAGTCTATACAAATGTGCACCTGAGCCCGGATACGTCTGTGAAAAGTACAAAGGCAATGTTGATAATTTTATGAATAGTGTATGTATTGTCGAACACCCAGATGGTACTACCTACATGGTTGCACTCATGTCGAATGTAAGACGGAGGAACAGTGCATCAGATCATATGGCACTGGCGGCATCAATTGATAAGATTGTGAGAAGGATTTGAGTTGATCAAGCATCGTCGTTTCGACTCCGCTCAACGACCGGGATCATCGTGCACTCAGATTTTTATTAATTTCTCACTTTCGAAGATATCAATCTGTATCATCAACCCGGCTGCTCTCGATGATTAAAAAAAATCGTTGAACACTTCAGCTTCGCCCGATGATTAAAAAAATGCATGAGCACCCCGGTTACACTTCATGATTAAAAAAATCATTGTGTCTCTGTTCCAGGCTTGACGATTAAAAATAAATTATTGCCCGAATTAGAAATTTAATTTAAAGATTCTTTTCTTCATGTTCTCCCTTCTGAAGTATCTTCTCAGCCAGGGCTTTAATATGGAGGTGTTCATCATTTAATGCCATGTGAATTAATGGATTGAGATTTGGGTCATGAAGTGATTCAATAAGTTTCAACACGGCCAGCTTGACGTCATCATCTTTCCCTTTGAGCAGGGATTCATAGCTGGCGTATTCTGTAAGTATATCAAGATCAAGGCGATCAAGATCATGACTGGACAAATTATCATGCAGGGCAGATTCTACAAGCGATATCACTACTTTCTTATACGGAGGTTCAAGTATGTTGTCGAGCAATTCGACTGTACTGATACGTATATTCTGATCCTGATGTCGAATATCTTCAAATAGGGGAAGGATCATACCGGGTGGATACTGTAAGCCCACGATCCAGAATATTCGTTTCAGATTATGATCGAGTTTTCGTTCCAGCATGCCGATCAATTCATTTCGTGCAGACGTGATGGCTGGTGCGTCTTTACTTTTTTTAAGAGACTCTTGTGCGGCATAGCTCAAAGCAAGTGTGTCCTTGTAAAGATTTATTTCCTGCATAAGGATGTCCATGATCCGTTTGCTGCTGATGGCCAAATGTGGAAATTTTTCTTTCACGCTATGCAATACTTCCAATACCTCGATTTTTAATGTTGCAGGATGAGGGTGTACCAGCAGGTTGAAAAGGAAATCAACGGCTTGCTGCGTGTCCATATTCTCAGCCAGGGCAGGGAGGCGGATCAAAATTTCGGATGGTGTGTTTTCATCATTGCTCACTTCATATAGAACAGGAAGTAAGTCTGAAGGATTATATTTTGCTAAGGCCCTTTTCGCTGTTCGTTCATCTGTTTCATCATGTAGAAATGCAAGCAGTACTTTTATATAGACAGTATCCTGTGTCTTCCCTGCGGCAAGAATAGCCTGATGTCTGACGGATTGATTTTCATCTTTTAAATATTTGTTGAGGATTGGATAGAATGAAATGATCTTTCCATATCCTATGGCTCTGGTTACGATGAGCTTTGAAGCAATGATATCTTCCGGAATGCCTTCTTTTTCAGACCGTGAGATGTTTTGAAGAAGTCGTTCTTCAAGTAAAAATTCGCGTTGCATTTCCGGATTGTCGCGTGTCTCTGTCGCAAGTCCTACAAGCGCTGCACCATTTATCGCAGGATCAGGATCCATGAGATAATCGTTGATAAATTTCGCACGATTTAGTCTTGTATGGGCCAGAAGACATGAAAATGCGCGTGACCGTACGATGTCATCGGGATCTTTCAACAGAGGTTCTATCCATTTGGTGATGGAATGATCTGTGTGATAATATAGACAACCAAGCGCGGCATGACGGACTTTCGGTGATTCATGTGCAAGCAATGGAATCACATCATTCATAAGCCGGAGGTCCTGATTTTCTTCGATAGTGTGGAGAACGAATAGTATTTGTTCTGTTGAGCCAGATTGCAATGTGCTGCGCATACCACTGGCCACGGATGTTTTGGAAAGAACCAGATCATTCTCTTTTCGCATATGAGGTAGCAGACCCAATTGACGCTGAAATGCAAGAACATATTCGCGTCGAACACGTACCGCCAGAAAAATCCAGAGGCTGATCAGTGCCAACACCATGATGCACACAGCTCGTATTGACAAATTCAAACCATTGACCAGAAAGATCAGCATGATGCCCCCGATGCCGGTAGCTGTAGTATCGACGAATACATCGATATATGTTTTCACCTGACTTTTGATGGCCATCGGCACAGGTAATATGAGTAATTCGGTAGCCGCTTTATTGATGGATTGTTTCAGGGATATATCTAAAAGCTTAAGGGACGTACCTGCCCACAAAACGGGTGTATTGAGCACGGCGAGAGTTCCTGCAAATAAGGCGCCTGGCAAAACAAACAAACTGCGACCTACACCAAGTGATCCTACCACTCGTTGGGTGATCAGCAATTGTATACCCAGAGCGACAACATTGGAAGTAGAAAACCAGAAACCAAAAAATGAAGTCAGTTGATCCGGATCTTGAATCCTGGCGGATGCGATAGCGCTAAACTGAAACTCAACTAATTTAGAGACGACGACACTGATACCCAGGATCAAGGCGAGGTAAGACAGATGTTTAGAATTTCTGATCAGGCGAAGTGGATTTTCCTGACGGGTATTTGACTGGCTGTTTCTCCCGCCCTGACTAAGGGAAGGTAAAAAAGCCAGAAAAATCTTTTGGTTAAGGACCAGGCTGACGATAAGCAAACCTGAAGCGACAAACAAAAGAATATTACTGTTCATAAATTGAGTCAGTATAGAAGTAATATATCCTCCGCTGATTCCTCCGGCGATAGCACCGGCACCGATAAAACCAAAAAGACGTTTCGCTTCAAGTGAACTGAATATCAGATTGGCCAACAACCAGAATTGAGATGTTGTGATCAGACCAAATAGAGCTACTCCGATGTAGAAAAAATAACTCATCCAGTATTCAAATAGGTGTAGCTCCATCATCATCGCAAACGTGATCAGAAAAAAAATGGAGATTACGTACGTCCTTGTCATTATTTTTTGCAAGGGAAGCCGATTGAGCAGTCTCGAATACGAACTGGAAAAGGCAAGAGCCGTAATGGCGACGAGGAGGAAAACGAGAGGCAGCTTATCAATGCCTACTATGGATAGAAATTGTGAATTGGCTACTGGCTTGATGATCCAAAGACATTGGATAATCAGAAAGATATTGATGAGCATGAGCAATACACGCTTAAACTCACCCATTCGGATGTCAAATATCCGCAGAAGGATATCCTTCCACTTTAATAACAACGATTTAAACATATCTGGCCGCTAATCTAGCCCTTTGATACGAGTACGTTGTCGATTTTTTGCATCAGTTCGCGGAGCATGATTTCACCCTTTGCATCTTCGGCAAGGGCTACGACGATATAGCGGCGGTTTTTACTCCAGACAAGCGCAGAGTCGGCATGCCAGTTTTCCCATGTTCCGGACTTGCGATAGACTTTAGCATTAGGAGCCACACGGTCCAGAACTGAAACAAACTTGTGATGCAATTCAGGATCCACGAGGAATCCGAGCATTTCTTTAGATCGTTCAGGACTGACGAGTTGTCCGAATGCAAGCATATAATAGTATTTGCATACTTCCATGACTGTAGCCGCATGACTTAGGTTTTTGATCGGATCACCTATTCGGACATTGCCTTTTCCATAAGCTTTACCTACCCATAGACCACCTCCATTTTCCAGATCATAGAGATTATAACGAGGGTTTTGCAGCACTTTTCCTATTTGTTTGATCCCTACGCGCTCGATCATACGCGTGGCAGCTTCATTGTTACTTTTAGCGATCATCAATCGCATATCCGCTTTTACAGCAGCCGTTTCCACAAGTTTGCCTTGTTCAATAGCATCTTCGGAAGCAAGCAGTACGGCTATTTTTGGTAGACTGGCTGCGTAGACCATATTGTTTTCATTGATAGAAGCAAAACGGGAATGCAATGGATCCTGCATATCTACGATGCCGATACTGAGTGAATTCGATTTTGAAAGTTCTACCCAATGCCGGTTTGAATGAAGGATGGCATCCAGTTTACTTTGTAATTGGTCATTATGAAGACTTTCCAACTCCCCAACTGATTCTTTCGGGGCTGCAAGTGGAAGACTATTTAAGGAGGAGGCAGAAAGGGTATACGTCGAGTCAGAAGAAGTAGCCGGATTCTCAGTTTTGCTACCTAAGCTTGAAAACTCTGAAAAAATAGCATCCCAGGGAGTAACATTAAACAGGAAATTAAGAATGACGGGGCTTAGGGAGAGCAATAGAGAGAACACCGTTACTTTTTTCATAGGCCGTTAAAATCTGGGAATTTTGTAAAAGAAGTTTCGAATTATGTAAAGATAGTAACGTGAGCCAAACGAACACCATTGTTTTGAGGTTGTTAACATGTTCATAAGAAAGAAATAAAATATGAACTTTATTATTTTGTAACTATCTGTATTTTAGACTTTTAGGATCAAATATGGATATCGATGTTAAAGTTTAATGTGTTAAAATTTAAAGTTTGAGTCATGATTAGCCCGATTCTCAACGTATAAGACCAAATTATTAAATGAAACCAACTTTAGTTGGGATGGACGTTTTAAGAATGAAGTCGTGCAATCCGGAGTGCATGCTTATTTGATTATAGTTAAAAACATCAATGCTGATATTTGGATGTTCAAAGGAGACGTGACAGTTGTTCGCTGATAGGGCAGTATAAAAAACCAAAAGTTGTTAGGCGTAGATTTACCTACGTCTGTGGGTTCTTATGGCTGTGCCTTGAATGAAAAGAACTGCATTGGTATGAATTCCATTTATCAATATGGACACCTAACTCTTAACCGCAAACATCTCATCCGATCTTCGTTGCATTTCTTTGAAATCGACATCTTCCTTGTGTGTGGTGATCATCCACTTGTATCCAAATGGATCCATCACCTGTCCGACACGATCTCCATAAAATGCATCATTGACAGGCATGACTGCCGTAGAGCCGGCGTCAATAGCTTTCTGGAAAGATTTATCTACATCGGGGACGTAGAGACCAAATGACATCGGATTTCCACCGATCGTTTCCGGACTTTTATTTCCCCATTCGATATTTTCATCGGCCATCATCAAGAGTGATCCTTCGATTTCAATTTCCGCATGTCCTATGAGGCCATTGGGCATGATCAATCGGGCCCGTTCTGTAGCACCGAATGCTTTTTTGTAAAACTCAATTGCCTCTGCACAACCTTTAATCGTAATATAGGCATTGAGGGTATGAGCTCCGGGATAGATGTGAGATGCAGACATGGCTTACAGATATTATCGTTTATGAAACTAGATTATTTTAGACTTCTTCTTTATCATATTCTTTTCTCCGTCACGACTGGAATCTGGCAAAGTTAGTATTCTTCGATAATTTTTATTCCTGAATTATTATTTTGAAATTGGATGGCATGATTTCAAAACATGATTAATCCTTTCAGAATGTGGGGTCTTTATTATTGCTTTAATAAAAAATAGCTATAAGGCTGCAGCGTCAATTGAGCCGTCAATGTTATCATTCCTCCATTGACCACATCCGTCCATGATGTGTTTGCCAGCGAAGCCGGTAGGGTATAGTTGATCACACTATTTCTTGTATTGACGATTACAAATGCCTTTTCTCCGGTGACCGATTTTGTAAATGCGCACACATCAGAGCTGCTATAAGAAGTTAATGTTCCTTCTTTGATCGCTTTACTTCCGTTCCTGAAGGAAATTATCTTTTTATATTCTGCTGTGATATCAGGATTGACGGACCAATTGATTTTGGCACCTGTAAACGGAAATGTAATTCTAAAAGAAGTGCCAACTTCCTGACTTCCATAGATCATCGGTACGCTTTTCATGCATGATGCTATAACGAATGCACTCATCGAACCATTTCGTCCTCCATACAATTCCAATGGGGTTCCATCAGCGCTATTGACATCATGATTGGTCGTATAGCGCACGACGGATTGTCCGCTGGAGGCATTTGCAAATTCAGTACTATTTAGATTGTCAATTCCGGTAGCCGCATTGTGGTTTTTATAAATTCCTTTAAGCTGACCATAAAAACTAAAACCAAAGTTGTAATCAAAACCGGCAATAAAATTATTGTTTCTGTTTCCTTCAGCCAACAATAGCAATTTGTGCGTCGAAATATTTCGCAGTGAATCGATCGCCTGAGCCCAGAAATCTAAAGGAGGTCCGTCCGCAAAGTCGCAACGATACCCATCTATGTTAGCTGTATACACCCAGAACTTCATGATTTTAATCATCTCCAAACGCATCTCTGCATTTGTAAAATTTAGCTGCGCTACATCGTTCCAGCCAGTATTGGGTGGACTGACTATATTTCCACCTCCATCCTGCAGATACCAATCTTTGTGTGTCGTGATCCATGCATTATCCCACGCTGTATGATTGGCTACCCAATCCAGAATGATACTCATGTTCCGACTGTGTGCACCATCCACAAGTGCCCGAAGATCTGTGAGCGTTCCAAATTCCGGATTGACTGCTTTATAATCTTTGACACAGTAAGGCGAATTCACTGTATTGATTGTACCGACAGGATAAATAGGCATCAGGTAAATCACATTGACACCTAATGCTTTTATAGAATCAAGACGGTCGATCACACCTGCAAAATTGCCTGCTGCACTGAATGGACGGATATTAACCTGGTATATAATTGCATTCTGTCGGGCAGGGACACCGCTGAATGGCGTGCCATATTGTGTAGTATCCGGATCCGTTATCAGGGGATGGTTGATCGGATCGTCAGGCGAGCATGCACTCAGAACCAAGAAGAAGCAGAAGGCAACAGGTATCATGAGATTTTTAATCATTTTCATTTATCATTTATAAAACGAACAGCAGGTATCCTACCAGAGTTGTAAGATAGCTGTTTATTAATGTATGTTCAATGTGACCTTCCAGCCGAGTCCTAATTCAAACAACTTGTAGAGGGTAGATAGTTGAATATCACTATGACCATTTTCAATGCGTGAAATGAAACTCTTTTTGGTTCCTGTTTTCTCTGCGCGTTGTTCCTGAGTCATTGAAGCCAGCCGTCTTTCTTCTGAAAGAATCGCGCCTAGAGCGAATGCTTTTGCTTTGATTTCAAATTCGGTTCTCTTTTTTGTGCCTATCTTTCCATATTACTTGTCGAGATGATCCCGAAAATTTACGTACGACTTTGTGTGCAAATCTACATTTTAATAGAGGACTTTGAGGTCAGTTTCGGATAAACTTGCCCACATAGACATTATCCTGCGTTGTCACTTGTACAATGTATACTCCACTAACCAGTGGACGTACATCTAACTGTCTCGTTTCATTTTCAATCGTCGAAACAATATGACCATTGCTGTCATATAGTTTTATTGAACGAATCGCCCTGGCACTTTCAATTTGTACATTGAGAAAATCTTTCACCGGATTCGGATAAAGTTGTATGTTTTGTTTTTCAATTTCACGGACACCTGAGACCATGACAAGGATTTCATTCGATGTCGCTGTGCATCCATTCTGAAAAGTGACGATCAAAGAAAATGTTCCTGAAGTGGTAGGCATGTAATTCGAACTTGTCGCTCCAATGATTTCTTCTCCATCCTGTAGCCATTGATAAGTCACACCATTAAGTGTTGTGCTAAGTGAACCAGAAAGTTCTGTGATAGAAACCTGCCCAACACCAAGAGGTGATACATTGATCGACAGTTGATTTGTCTGTGTACCGCAAGTATTTGCACCCTGAATAGTCATCACGCCACTGCCGGACCCTACAAGTACTTCAACACGTGCACTGTTGTCATTTCCGATGATGGTCCATCCTGCGGGCACTATCCATGAAAACAAAGTCGCTCCCGAAGAACTGACCTCGTAAGTTGCAATACTGCCTGCACATGGAGTGGTATCACCAGTCAGATCGGAAATTTCCGGAGTGACAGCGCATGGAGAGAAGTGAAGGATATTGCCACCGAATCCAACTACCCACACATAATCTTGTCCGGGTCTCACATACATCTTGTTGAGACCTTCAGTTTCATTATAACTCAAAGTCCATTTCTCTCCGCCATTTACAGTTCGCAGGATTATTCCGTTACCGGCACTTCCGCCGGAGATATATCCGGTATCCTTGTCCATAAACTCAACATCCTGCCAGAATGTATTATAAGGAAGCTTGTAAGACTTCCATGTGATACCACCATCTTTTGTTGTGAATACAGAATCCTTAAATTCGGCAACGGCCCATCCATTCATGACATCCTGAAAATCAATACCGGTGAATTTATATCCTGCTCCTTTTTGCATAACAGGATTCCATGTAGCACCACCATCAAGTGTTTTTAATATTCTTCCATCTTCAATCGCTGCATAACCTGTCTGC
The DNA here is from genome assembly GCA_038252065.1 of Chitinophagales bacterium. Taxonomy (GTDB): domain Bacteria; phylum Bacteroidota; class Bacteroidia; order Chitinophagales; family Saprospiraceae; genus Opimibacter. The sequence goes on along the minus strand of JBBSAQ010000004.1, from coordinate 75,646 downwards.
GCATTTGGAAATACAAATTCACCTACAAAATAAGATGTTGATTCCACAGGATCCCAATGCAATCCACCATCAGTTGTGCGCATGATGTGATCAAATGTACCTGCCAGTATTACCTGATCACTTAATGCATAGATTGTGTTGATATCACCCAGGTTATCTCCGATAGATTCCCACTGCGTATCTGTCAGTGATCTGTGTAGTACATGACCATTTGTACTACCTAGATATACATGCCCTTGTCCCGAAGCTGCATATAATGACACTGCCAGATATGTCGACAGAGGATCATAGCTGACATTTTCCCAGATGGCACCTCCGTCATTTGTAAATAAAATGAGTCCATCAGAACCTACTGCAACACCTGTATTATTTTTGAATTCTACATCGAACAAACTATTCTTTGAGCCTGGCGTCTGATCCTTCCATGTCTGACCATTGTCAGAAGTGTATTGCATTGAAGCATACTTGCCAGGGATCCAGGCACGGCCATCCTCAGTGGCAAAGACATCGAACACCTGGTTGCTGTTGATGATGTTTGGGTTGATCTGCTCCCAGTCAATGCCGCCGTTGAGTGTAAAAAAAACAAAGCCATTATTCAGACCTGACCATATGATATCTTCGGACACCACGTGCATTTTTGTCAGACTTGGTTGTATTTCTGCATGCAGTTTATTCCATGTAGCACCTCCATCTGTGGTCTTGTACATAAAATCACGAGCAGACATAAATCCGGTTTGCGAATCGATCATCGAGATATCCGTGATGATCGGATAGATATCGTCATCTGCAAGTATCCAATCTAAACCGCCATTGGTTGTTTTAAATATTTGGTTTTCATTGAATGGTCCGCTGCCTGTCCATCCGTTATTCATATCATTGAACCATGTGCCACGGGCAATATTGTCGGGCATAGGGAAGTATGTCCATGATTGGCCTCCATCTGATGTCTTTGCACCTCTTGAAACTCCGCTTGCTATCCAGTGATGTGTATCAAATGCCTGGATTCGGCTTATGGCGTCAAGGCCTTCGGGTAAGCCGGCTGATGACCATGTCTCGCCGCCATCATAGGTGATGAATACACTTGGTCCTCCTACAAGTACAACCTGTGCATTTGTTCCGGGTACAATCTTTATCGCTTCGAATGTCGCACCGAGAGGAAGCCCTTTTTTCTGCACTGTCCATATCCCTCCACCATCAGAAGTATGCATGATCAGACTTTGCTGACCTGCTGCCCAACCATTACCCTCGCCATCGAAGGTGATTGAATGTAAAGGTGCAAAACCAAAGAAGGGATGTTGACGAACCCAATCCTGAGACAAGAGGCTACCAGTGGTAAGGGCGAAACAGAGGAGTGTATGTAATATTTTCATTGAGAAAGCTATAATTGAATATAGCTTCAAAGAACAGAAGTTTTAAAGGACGAGTATTCACCCGAAAGTGTGAAATTGGGATATGTAGAATATTAATTGGAAAAAATAGGAATATTGAATATTTTATAAATTTCAAACGCATATGATTATTATTTAACCTTTGTAAATAAGATTCTTATTTCAATAAATTGTAAATGACTTTCCGTATATATAAGATCATTCAATAGCACTGGCCTGAAAAATTTGCTCCAGATCCAGATCCAGCTTCGCTTTATGGCATTCATAATTAAAGGCCACAACTGTCAACCCATACCCAAAGATCAACATCATGAATGGAACAAGCATAAACGGATTCAACTTTTCATCCCTGATCGAAAGCAATATAAATACAAAGCATGTAATACTCACCATGGTGCACCAGAAGATGACAATACAGCTTGCATTTTCGGGTCTGCAACTTAGCTTCTGAATAACCTCTTATCAAAATTGAAAGACTCTTTTAATTTAATTTTTACGCTTTTCATATCTTTTTGACCTGGATTGATCAAATAATTAAATTCTCCTGACACGATGACTGAAGGTACTTTCATAACTAAATATTTATTGGCCTTAACAAACTGATCACCGATCTCCTGTGTGGAATGCGCATGTGGAATTGAACGCCAGTCAGTGGGAAGACTTTTCAGCTCGAGAATCTGGATATTGGTGTGATCGGGAATTTCTATCGCAATGAGTTCGTAGTCCTGAGGTAAGATTCCTAACGGTGTGTGTACAGCTATTTCGGCCATGCACAATGCTCTTGTTTCAGAAGTGTAGATTAATGCAGTGCCTTTGCTGTTCCATCGGCCGCCATTTTTCTCTGCACCTTTTCCTGACAAATCATCGGAGTGGGTTGACATGCTTAAGCGATAGACGATCATGCAAGCACGCCATGTTCAATTCTGCCAAGCTCGTCATTTAGCATCTGGATGCCGATCGAACTATCCAGAAGACTCTTTGGCTTTATTTTCCCCAGGGCTATACTTTCGGTGTCAAGCCAGCTATGAAATTTATCTGCATCACCCCACACCTGGATGCCTAATTTGAAGAGGAGGGCGATCTGTAATATTTTTTCGGATTGAAGGGGGTCAAAGGTCTTTTGCTCACTTTGATAGCGCTGCATCGTGCGCTCAGAGACATGAAGGAATGATGACCACTCATGAAGACTAAAGGGAATCGCGTGAGCAAAATGCCAGAATGTCCTGAAGTGAATACCATTTCGGATCGTGGCTATCAGTTTTAATCCATTATTATCATCTATGGCACCATAGGGTACCGCAGGATCAAGGATGTAAAAAGGTGTATCCGTAGTCATAATATCACAAATATACGGCCAATTGACTAAAATTTAACGACATTTGGCATTATTTTAAATTTGTTTTATAATTCGTTAACAATCAGCATATTATGAATTAATTCGGATAGTTGCCAGCATTTTATTACGTTTACAATTGGTCTTCATTGCTATTAAAGAAGCCAACTTGCAGACATTCACGGCTTTTTAATGCTGATTATATCGATTCACTATCATTTAAAATGAGGACATTTTTACCAAAGTGGTTTGTAATTATTTTGCTTTTTGCGAAGGCATCTCTTCCTGCCCAGGATCAATCTGCGCAGATAGAGGATAAGTATGGCCTTGATCCACTCCTGTATAATGGGAAATTTTATTCTTATTTCGTCTCTTCAGATAAGAAAGGATCTCCGTTTTTCAATGAGGCTGATTATACTCCGGGATATGTACAGTTACATGGATTGATCTATAATGGCCTTGCACTGAACTACGATCTGATCAATCAGCAACTTGTACTACAATACATGATTAAAAATGGAGGCATCAAGCACATCATTATATCAGATGCATGGCTTGAAGCATTCAATCTCGGGGAGACACATTTTGAAACCGTAAGAAGTGAAGATTCTCTCCGCCATATCTACCAGGTGATCGGATCAGGATCCACTTATATCCTGTATGCATGGAGCAAGGAACTGAAGTTAGATTCAAGTCCAGGTGCAAAAAGTTTCTTTTTTTCTAAACCTTTCCGAAGAGCTTATTTAAGCATAGGTAAGAACATGGTTAAATATTTTAACAACAAAACATTCGTTTCTATTCTGGATCCAAAGATGCAAAACAGAGTGAAGAAATATCTCAGCCAGAATCATATCAATGTCAAGAAAGCTAGTGACCCTGTGATGGCGAATGTTGTGTCTTTTCTTAATACACCTCTCCACAAATGAAATCAGTCCTCCTTTTTTTTCTGCTGATTTTATTTACCGGCAAAGGCTCTGCACAGGGTCCTGAAAAATTCATAGCATGTCACATTCATAATGCATCATTTGCCACATTCGCTGATTACATCAAACAGCAATCCGGTGTAGTCTTGTATTACCAGGATGCGTGGACAAAAAATCTGTTTGTCAATATCGATGAAGAGAACATCACTGTATCTGACGCCGTTGCAAAAGTGCTTAAAGGATCAGGCCTTGAGGTTTCTGTCTGGAACAATAATCTGGTTGTACTTCGAGGGGAGAAACTGATCGATACGCTTCCTTCCTTTGAGCATAAAGCCATAAGCGTTGATAGTACGGCACAAAAAGAAAAAGCACTCACCGCCAGTGAAGAAAGATACATCACAGGTCGAATGGCCGATGCAATTCAAACCCTCCGCATCGGTAAGCCAGGTGGAAGTAGAAGTAATGCAAAAGCAAAAGTTCTTGGTCGTTTACTTGATGAAGAAACAGGCGAACCTGTCTCTTATGCCAATATGTACATCGCGTCAATTGAAACAGGTGCTGTAGCTGATGCTAATGGATTCTTTACTGTCTTTCTGAAACCCGGGAGTTACAATGCCATATTTGAATTCCTTGGCTATGAGTCAAGTAAATATCAACTCGAGGTGCTTTCCGATGGCAGCTTTACATTGAATATGAAGCGCGCTGTCATCCAGATGAAAGAACTAGTCATCCATGGCGATCGTCAGATGAGTATGCAGGCAAAAGATCCGGGTATCGAGAAGATTTTGATGAAGACTATCAAGAATGTACCGATGATGATGGGCGAACGGAATATCCTGAATCTGTCTGCACTACTTCCCGGCATTGTGAATACAGGTGAAGGTTCAGCAGGTCTGAATGTGCGTGGAGGCGGTTCTGATCAGAATGCCTTTTATCTCAACAAGATTCCGATCTACAATACATCACACCTTTTTGGATTCTTCCCTGCTTTTAATTCGGATATCATCAAGGACTTTTCAATTTATAAAGGCTATATACCTGCACAATTCGGTGGACGTCTTTCATCTGTATTTGATATCAATACACGTCAAGGGAATCTAAAACATATCACAGCACATGGAGGTCTAAGCCCCATCACAGGCAATATAGTCGTTGAAGGTCCGATTTTAAAAGATACGTTTTCATTTATCATCAGTGCCCGTACTTCCTATTCAGATTGGATTCTCAAGGATATTAAGGATCCGGATATCAGAGCCAGTTCGGCTAAATTCAGCGATTTCTCAGGGGGACTCAATTATGATGTGCAGAAAACACAGATCAGTTTGTTTGCCTATCATAGCCATGACCACTTCCGTCTTTCAAATCTCAACGACTACGCATACTCAAATGATGGCGTCTCCTTCATCTACAATCACAGATACAGTAATTCACTACATGTTGAATATGCGTTGATCGCTTCGAAATATAAATTCAATACAACGGACAAACAGGAACCGACTAGGGCGTATGAACATGCTTATGAATTGAATCATTATGAAGCTAAAGCTGATTTTAAACATATCCTGACGGATAAAAATGCGCTTGATTATGGAGCGGGTTTTGTCCTTTATGATCTTGATCGCGGTGATGTGAAACCTTTTGGTACAAAATCATTACGCTATCTGGTTCCGCTTGGAAGTGACAAAGGGCTGGAGAGTGCCTTGTACATTTCAGATTCTTACGATGCCCTTACGTGGTTGACATTGACAGTGGGAGCCAGATATGCTATGTTTACACCGCTGGGTTCTAAAACTGTGTATACGTATACACCCGGTTCACCACGTGATGTCAGGTATATCAACGATACACTTCAATTTGGAAATAATAAACCTATCAAATGGTATTCAGAACCGGATCTTCGTGCGGCTGTTAATATTGAAACGGATGCCTATGGTTCGATCAAACTTGCATTCAACCAGATGCACCAGAATCTGTTTATGCTCAACAACACCATTACAATAGCACCTAATGCACAATGGAAATTGGCTGATTATCATTTGAAACCTTCACAAAGTAACCAGGTTTCCCTCGGTGTATTCCGTACACTGAGTAAGATCGGATTGGAAACTTCTCTTGAGTTTTATTACAAGCATACTGTTAATTATCCTGAATTTAAAGATGGGGCGGACTTCCTGGGTAGCCCGTTAGTAGAGACTGCGGTACTGCAGGGAAGGCAAAAAGCTTACGGGGTTGAATTTTTCTTAAAACGAAGCAGCCGTAAATTGGAAGGATGGTTGTCCTATACGTATTCTAAGTCTTTATTAAAAATAGATGGCGAACAACCATTTGATCAGATCAATAAAGGTGAAGAGTATCCTGCCAATTTTGATATACCTCATTCATTCAATCTGGTGTTGAGTTATCATCTCTCGAGACGATTGACATTTTCATCGATTGTCGTTTATCAGACAGGCAAGCCTATCACCTATCCAGTCTCTGTTTATTATGTCGATGGGGTACCTGTGCTTGATTATTCAAGTCGTAATGCCTATAGGATACCCGGCTATTTCCGTACCGATCTTTCCATTACACTTGAAGGGAATTTGAAGAGATACAAACTTGCCCATAGCTCGTTGAGTTTCAATGTATATAATGTGACGGGTCGTGAAAACCCATACTCCGTTTATTTTAAAACGGTGAGTGGAAAAATAAGAGGCTATTTGTATTCAGTGATTGGAGTTCCTATTATCACTGCAACATGGAATTTTAAATTTGGCAATTATGCGGCGGACTGATATTTTTCTTTACATGATGTTAGTAATCGTGTTGGGTACTTCCTGCATCAAAAATTTCGAGCCTGATATTCTGTCCAGTGATGCAAAGAAATATGTAGTCAATGGTCAGGTCTCTTCGGGCGATTCGATACAGAGATTGAATGTCTCCCTGACATCCTCTATCAATGAACCTGAATATATCCCTGTCACTGGATGTGAAGTGAATATATATGATAACCTGGGACATCAGTTTGAGATGACAGATGCAGGTAAAGGAGATTATACATCCATCATCGATCCGGTATACTTTCATCCGGGTGTGTCATTCAAAGTTGAGATCAGAACACTGGCAGGCGATATCCTTGTATCCGATTATGATTCATTGACGCAGGTGCCGCCGATTGATAATGTCTATTATCAGCGTAAAGATATTGAGCGAAGTGAGCCCGGAGATTTTCTGGTGGGTATTCAATTTTATATTGATCTGAAAGGCACGCAGACAAGCAGCCATTATTATCGATGGGAGGTATTTGAAACCTGGGAATATCATGCCGAGTATCCGCTTGAATGGTATTATGATGGTACAGTACATCATGTATCTCCTCCGGACTTTTCAAGAAAGGTATGCTGGTCCACCCGAAAGCTTCCTAATATTTTTACATTGTCTACTACTAATCTATCTGAAAATAGGTATGATAAATTTCCATTGCATTATGTAGGCAATAAAAGTTCAAGACTTGCTTATGGATATAGCTACCTGGTGAAACAATATTCGATCAGTGAGCAGGCATACAATTATTGGGAACAACTTCGTGCAAATAGCAATCCGGAAGGAGGGCTTTATGAAAAACAACCTATCTCTGTGAAAGGAAACATGCATGATCTGATGCATCCTGAAAATGATGTGCTGGGTTACTTCGGTGCGACATCTGTTGTTTCTCAACGGAAGTTTATAAAGGATGTGCCTGATCTTGTATTGGATTTCAACACCTTTTGTTTCCCGGTAATATTAAGACGAGGTTTGCGTGAGATAGCGCCTTCAGAGTATCCCGGATATTTGCTGGGAGATGAATTTGGGTATTCATTGGTTTTGTTAAATGCTGAATGCATTAATTGCTTATTATTAGGCGGAACAAACGTGAAGCCATCATTCTGGCCATTTTAAAATGATGAATAACAGAGTTACAATCCATTTTTTGTTTTTGCTCCTGATCACATCACTTGAGGTGAAGAGTCAGTCTGCTGGTAATGGTTATGTTGAAGAAAAAATAAGTTTGATCACTGACCGTACGCTGTATATTGCCGGAGAACAAATCCGTTTTGCAGCTTCTGTTTACAATACTATGCGTATACCTCATGAGCCTGATCAGGTTTTGTATGTGGAATTGATTTTACCTAATGGTAAATCATTTGCGAGAAGGAAATCTTCTCTCCTGCATGAAGAGGGGAGTGGATGTCTCACGATTCCGGATGATCTCATCACGGGTGTTTATTATATAAAAGCATATACCAAATACATGCGCAATTTTGGTCCATCAGGGTATGCTTATATTCCGGTGAAGATTATCAATTCAACTTCAGAAGATGTTCAGGATGGTACTCTTGATTCTGTATTTATATCTCCGTTACAAATTCATAGATCTGCAGATGTATTTACCATATCAATGGATAAAAAGGAATACAATCCGCGTGAGACTGTAAATGTTGAAATAAGGGATAAAAAAATGACTTCGATTGCGGGAAGTATAGGGTCGAAAGTGATGGTATCAGTCATTCCTGAATCAGCTATCTCAGATTTCACACTTCCATTAAAACTATTTAATTCTGATCATGAGATTGTATATTATCCGGAAACAAGGGGTGTTTCTATTACCGGTCAATTGAAGGAAACAGCCTCCGGAAAAAATATTGCTGATTCGCGTATCAACCTTTCTATTATTGGTGAAGGCCGCGATTTTATGGCTACGCAAACTGATTCCGCCGGGCGCTTTTACTTTTCACTTCCGGCTTATACAGGGCAGAGAGATTTATTTCTTTGTACGGCAAAGGATGATACAATGCGCAGACAGCTTCTGGTGGACAATGATTTTTGTTCATTGCCTGTACATTTACCATCCGTCCAATTCTCTTTATCCGCTGAGGAACGGGCGACTGCGTATCGAATGGCATTGAATGTGCGTATTCAGCATCAGTTTGATAAAGATACACTGGTGTGTCCTCGACCATTCGAAAATGATATGCGGGCATTTTACGGTACGCCGTCGGATGTCATCCGAATGGACAATTATGTGGTTCTACCTACGCTTGAAGAATACTTTAATGAATTGGCCGGAGCGGTCAATGTAAAAAAGAAAAACGGGCGTAAATATTTTAAAGTGCTGGGTACTCAACCTGAGATGTCATATTATGATCCGCTTATACTTGTAGACTATGTAGCGATTAGTAATCCTGATAAAATTCTGACCGCCACACCGACTTCAATCGATCGGATAGAGGTTATCAAAGTGCCCTATGTAAAAGGCGATATTACATATGGTGGCATCGTAAGTATTATATCGAAGAAAGGTGATTTCGGTGGGATTGATCTGCCTGCTTCAGGCATATTTATCAATTATCTTTTTCTGACGGATTCGTGTAGCTGTAAGGTGAAAGAAATGAATTCACAAAGTATCCCGGACACCCGAAATACACTTTACTGGAATGCGGCATTTGCATTAGATGACAAAGGGAAAGGAAATTTTTCGTTTAGCACACCGGATACACCGGGGAGGTATGTGATTGTGGTGAGGGGAGATTATGAAGCTGGGAATGTAGTGGAGCAGAAGACCTCGTTTGAGGTTAAAGACAATAAGGAATAAACAACAAGCAATTGGCAATTGCTTATTCCTTCACCATCATCCCTTGCTTCACTACACCTGCATTCATAATTCGATAAAAATACATACCTGGTGCATTTGCCTCCAGATTGATCTTTTCAATTGAACGACCACCTACATTCCATTGATGATGCATCACGAATCTGCCCCGAGCATCAAATAGATCAAAACTCATTTCACCGGTGGAGTTTCCGGTTTCAATGATGCATTCATCTTTCACGGGATTAGGATATACTTTGACATCAGCATTCGGATTTGAATTTATTGTTGCGGTTGGAACTAAAGCAAGTGCAGCTTGTACTGCTGCAAGTGCATCCACCCGTCCATAACCATATGTATTGTTAGGTACCTGTGATCCCGGAATATCACCACAGTTTTGATCGGTTGTTTTTGGAACACATGTATGTTCTATGATGTCTTCTATAAGATCGACGTTGCCTGCAAGTGCAGGGTTTGCAGAAATCATCAATGCCACTAAGCCGACTACGTGAGGACCTGCCATGCTTGTGCCTGAAGATCTCACATATCCTCCTCCGAGTTTAACAGACCGCACATGAACACCCGGTGCGGAGACATTTGGTTTTGTACGAAAACTGCTATCAACAGCCACAGGACCCCGGCTACTAAATCCGGCGATCGTATCATTCTCTGCAGTAGCACCTACTGAAAAACTGGCTTCATAAATAGCCGCAGGTGAGGTGACGGAACTACACCCACTGCCATCATTTCCTGCAGAAACAACGACTACTACACCTCCAAGTTTCAAATTGATAACGGCCTCATTCAGTATCTCCCAGTTAGATGGATCGCATCCCTCAGATTGTGGGCAGCCCCAGGAATTGTTGATGACCGCAGGTGATTTAGAAGGATCTGGATTTTCATCGTTGAGATCTGTTGGTGCGAGGAACCATTGAAAGCATTCGAGATACGTGAAAGGAGAGCCGTTGCCTCTTTCCATATTGCGACAACCACACCATTTGGATTCAGGAGCCACACCTATTTCATTGTCACCATCAAGCCCTACCATTGTCCCCATGGTGTGTGAGCCATGACCGAAATCATCGCAAGGTGCTTTGATATTTATGCCGCATGAATTTATGCTGTCCGGACTCAATACGCTGATTTCATGAATCGCATCATGCCAGTTGTAATTGTGATCTACCGTATCGCGGCTTGCATCATAACCCCGGTATTGATTTTTGATGGCATCATGATCCCATTGATAGCCGGTGTCTTCTCCGCCTACGACGACACCTTGTCCTCTGTAGCCGAGAGCCCATACATCATCAGCGTTGATCATGTCGATGCCCCATTCGATCGTTTGTCGTGATCCGTTGTCTGCTGACCATTCTACAGGACCTGCAAATTTTTGATCAGCATCATCAAGTATTTTCTTTACATCAGTGCGTGATGCCAGTGTGCGAATTAAGTCTATATTTCCATTGGCTTTGATCGCATTGACGATGAATAGACTTTGATGAGGGATATTCATTTCTTCAAGCAGACCGATAATCGCTGACTGTGTTTCTTTGGCTTTTGTTTTCAATTGATTGAAGACATAGCTTGCTTTCTCTTCCTTTGTACTCAGGTGCTTTGCGTCACCGGTATTTGCCTGGCTTGACAAAACAATCAGGAAAGGATATGATGCACCATCTGCAGACTTCACAAGAAGTGAAGGGGATACTTTATGTTGCCATTCGGTCCTGGTTTGTGCAGAAGCAATGCTAAACAGAGCTATAGCGAAGATCGCCAAAGTGAATTCTTTCATATATCTGGTTCAAAACTGATCCGGAAGAGATAACCGGAAATTAACTTTCGGGGGTAAAGTTAAACTTTCAGTGAAATAGAGACTGAAGAGAAATGAGGGTTGTTAAAGTAGCAGACGTTTTATGAGATTATTGAAAATAAATTCGTATCGTGTTGATTGACAGATAAATATGTAGAAAAAAAACGGATTTCGCCAAAATCCGTTTTTGATTTACATCCCATCTTAAAAAGGATTTCGTCAAAATCATTTTTGCTCACCATGCTATTTAACAATCGGCCTGCAACTAAATTCAAAAATGAACATCCTTAAGCAACCTAACAATAACATTATATCCTTGCCTTCGGACCCTATATTGGTTGATAGATATCATATCCATCTGCAGTCATAGACATTTTGAGTATAAGTTTTCTCATATCGACGATGTATTCTGATGTGATACAAACTTAATGCAAGATACATTCGTCAATAGGGTAAGATTCCGGCAATATTAAAGGTGCTTTGTGTCTATGAAAATCAAATCTTAATAAATCTTATGTTCATATTTTTTCTGTGCCTCTTTTTAAAGATACCCATTACCCAATTTTAACCGATGTCATCGTCAGCGACCCCGCTACTGCTTTGTCATTGAACAGACTAACAGAATCGTTATCTTCTTTCAACGCTAATGCATATAATAATGGCAGATAATGTTCGGGCGTAGGTATCGCCAATTGAAATGGTTTGCCCTGTGCTTTATAATTAATCAACGACTGATAGTCGCCATCAGTGATATATTTTTTCATTTTTGTACTTGCTTCTGCTGCCCAGTCGAAAGCAAAGTCGGATGTATTCATTTTGTCCCATGCTACCAGACCAAGATTGTGTACCATGTTGCCACTACCAATGATGAGTACTCCTTTACTGCGAAGGGATGCAAGTTGTTTTGAAAGTTCATAATGATATTGCGGAGTCTGATTATAATCAATGCTCATCTGAATGACAGGCACATCAGCATTTGGATAAAGATGTTTGATGACGCTCCAGGCTCCATGATCAAGTCCCCATGTGTCATCCAGGCCAACCTGTGTTGTCGTGATCGTATTTTTTGTTTCCTGTGCTAATTCAGGACTGCCCGGGGCCGGGTACTCAACATCAAAAAGTTCTTGAGGAAATCCGCCAAAGTCATGTATCGTTTTGGGTTTTTCCATTGCCGTGACAAAGGTCCCTCTTGTCTCCCAATGCGCTGAGATACACAGGATGGCATTCGGTCGTTGAATTGATTTTCCTGCATCTTTCCATCCTTTCGTAAATTCATTTTCAGTGATAGCATTCATCGGACTTCCATGTCCAAGAAATAACACAGGCATTTTTTCCGTCTTGCTGAAGGGATCTGTTATTTTAGATAGGTCACTGAGTTTCATGGCGATGCCTGTTAATGGAAGAATGGAAATGGTTTGAAGGAAATTTTTACGATTCATGATTTTCGCAGATGTTTTATTGCCGTAAATTTCGCTAATTAAAGCAAATTAAAATTTTGCCTATTGCCTATTGCCTATTGCTTATTGCTTATTGATTATTGATTATTGCCTATTGCTTATTGCCTATTGCTTATTGCCTATTGCTTATTGATTATTGCCTATTGCTCATTGCTTATTGCCTATTGCTTATTGCCTATTGCCTATTGCCTATTGCCTATTGCTTATTGCCTATTGCTTATTGCTTATTGCCAATTGCTCTTTGCTTATTGCCTATTGCCTATTGCTCTTTGCCCATTGCTTATTGCCAATTGCTCTTTGCTTATTGCTTATTGCCAATTGCTCTTTGCTTATTGCCTATTGCCTATTGCTCTTTGCCAATTGCTCTTTGCTAATTGCTCTTTGCTTATTGCCTATTGCCTATTGCCTATTGCTCTTTGCTTATTGTATATTGCCCATTGCTTCTTACTCCACGCGCTCCGTCACAGGATCAGGCTTCTCTCCTAAAAATTCGACCCATGCTTTTTTAATGCATGGATAATGGGTTGCCGCCTCAGCAAGATTCATGAATGCAATCATGTTGTCTTCAAATCTTTTTGCTAAAACCGGATCAGCTATATTGCCATCTTCATTGAAAGCTTTGTGGGCCATCGCCAGTGAAAACATATTTGGATAAACTCTTGCACCCAAATGTTCTAAGGGCATGCGCAGCGACCAAAGTCCACGATTTCCTCCAGCCATAGATGGCGAAGCAGACATAAGCAATGACTGACGTTCGTTGAAAGGTTGCGGTCGAAAACGTGAAACCCAATCGATAGCATTTTTCAGATGTCCTGGCATGGAGCCATTGTATTCAGGAGCAGCAATAATAAACGCATCGTTAGCCAGAAGTCGTTTCCGAAATTCATTCGCTCCCGCAGGAAGATTTCCATCCACTTCATTGTCCTGATTGAAGGATGGACAATCAAATTCATCCATAGCGGCAAAGTCGACAACACCACCATTTTTTTCAATGACACCAGCTGTAAGTTTTGCAAGTCGCGTATTCAGGGAATCTTTTCGCAGGGAAGCTGAAAAAACAAGGAAGCGTAAGGGTTGTCCTTGCCTGTTAAGTAGTTCACTCATGTATCAGTCTATTTTATGATTATTTATTTAATTCTTTTCGGACTGCAGGCGCGACAACTGTTCCATACAATTCAATTGAACGCATGATCTTGTCATGAGGCATCGTGCCTAAGCTCATCTGTGCAAGGAAACGTGTATTACCAAACAATTGATGTTCATATAAAATCTTGTCAATCACTTCCTGGGGACTTCCCACCACAAGTGCACCTTTTGGCGATCTGGAATATTCAAATTGTTGTCGTGTCAGTGCCGACCATCCTCTTTCTTTTCCGATACGACTCATCACTGCCGCATATGAAGGAAAGAATTCATCTCCAGCCTGTTTTGAATCATTCGCTACATAGACATGTGAGTTGATGCCCACCTGGAGCGCCTTCATATCCTGTCCCGCCTTGAGTGCTGTACTTCGATACAAATCTATAAAAGAAACAAATTGTTCAGGCATCCCGCCGATAATCGCCAATGCAAGAGGAAGTCCAAGTTTTGCAGCGCGCACAGCAGATGCCGGGGTGCCACCCGCTGCAATCCATATCGGCAGCGATGTTTGAAAAGGTCTCGGATAAATACCCAGGTTTTCAAACGATGCACGATGATGTCCTTTCCACGAAACGATTTCTTTTTTATTGAGTTCAAGGAGAAGATCCAGTTTCTCCGTAAAGAGCATATCATAATCCCGCAGATCGTAACCGAACAATGGAAACGATTCAATGAATGATCCTCTTCCGACCATGATTTCAGCACGACCGTCAGATAATTGATCAAGTGTGGCAAAAGTTTGATAGACGCGCACCGGATCATCAGAACTCAATACGGTGACCGCGCTGGTAAGCTTGATATTTTTAGTAATCATCGCGGCGGCCGCCAGTAGTATCGCAGGTGCTGAGGCAGAATAATCAGGTCGATGATGTTCGCCGATGCCAAACACATCAAGTCCTACTTCATCAGCCAGTTTAATCTCTTCCATCAGGTTTTTGTAACGCTGATGCGTATTCATCGCTTTACCCGGACCTGATTCGGGTTGTATGTCTGCAAAAGTGTAAAGGCCTAATTCCATCATTGTTGGGTTTATAGGTTAGAGGCTTGGCAGCGAGTCAGGTCAAAAGGATTCGACATGGGTAAGGGAGCTTGTTTATTACTAATTGAATATTTTTTTTTGCAAATTGCCTTTTGCAAATTGCCTTTTTCTTTTCAGCGTGAACTACAGTGCAGGTTGGAAATAGCTTTCATCACTTCTTCAGGTTGTTCCTCTTGTGGAAAATGTCCACAGGTTTCCAATTCCACCGTCGTCGAATTTGTAAATCCTGAAACAAACTTTTCGAGATAATGTTTTTTAATAATCGGGTCTTTCATACCCCAGATGAATAAGGCCGGTTTGTCAGCAATAGATTGTCTCCTGGCCCACAATTCTCCAAAACCAATGTGATCAATGGCAATACATCGGAATGAAGATTTCAGAATCTTAATGACATTTCTGAAATCAAAACTCCATGAAGGGGTTCCATGTACAAAGAGTATTGTTTCGCCATGGCCCTCATCAATGTAATGAAGATTATGTCCATTGAGGTTGTAAAAATTTGAAGTGAACGGATATTCGGTTTTGTCAAGCCATCTGAATTTAGCATCAATATCTTCAGGTATTGCCATTACTGTTTTTATTTCTGAATAAGTATTTTTCGTGTGAGGATATGATCATTCATTGTGATCTGAAGCAGATAGAAACCAGCAGGCACATCAGGTAGTTCAGCGGATACTGTATTAGTCCCTTGGTGTAGCCATCCCGCATATAAATTTTTGATTGGACGTCCCTCGGGATCAACCAGTTTAATGAGGACGTCAGTTGATTTTACAATTTGAATATTCATTTGAAAAAAAGTTGAAGCAGGATTAGGATATAGTATTCCTAAAAAATCATTCACTCCGTTTTGCTCATCAATAGCTGTAATAGTGCCATGTGGGGTAGGCATTAAATCTAGTTGTAACGGCCAGCCATGATTGATTCCCGAACCTGTATAGGCGCCACGATATGTCCAGTCATATGTATTGCCATTGAAATCAATATCATAATTTGTAAATCCTGTAAATAAGGCATTAGGTGTAAAATTTCCTGTCATTTTTCCAGTAAGGGGGAAAAGATCGAGGCCGGGAATTGTAGACAGCGGTGCATTCAGGTAATTAGCAGCATTGGAATACGTATCGATAATGTTGTCCACGACAAATGATGATTTGAACCCAACGATCGGAGTCCCGTCCGTGAATACTGCATTGGCAAAGCAATATTGATTATAGTTTTGATCTCTGCTGAAGAGGCCGATGCCTTCATCCGCGGAGTTTGAAACGATTGTATTGTGAAACATATTCATTGTCCTGGGCGGAAATCCATCATGATTAGTGATGACTATGGTGCCATATCCTGCAGGAGCCACTTTGTTGACAAACAAATTATTGTAAGCTGTTGTATTTCCTGTGACCTGCATCAATGCTTCTGTAGGATTGTTGTAAAAGAAATTGCCATACACTTCATAGGTATCATGCGATCCGTTTCCGGTAGAGGGCAGATGATCCATGAGCACATTTGGCCTTGATCCATCGCCAAAACCAATAGGCGTGGAACCGCTATCCTTGCTCCAGACATTGTATCGGATGATTGTTTTTTGGTTATCCAATGCGGTGCCCGGAAAGATATCACGCACTCCATCCTTCTGCGCTTTGATTTCCATATTGTAACCCCGGGTATTAACGACAAGATTGTTTTCAATCAGACCACTTACAAATGGACTTGTTCCATCTGAATTACCAAGATAAATGCCAGTGCCTGCGCCGATGATGACACAACCACGGATGATCCAATTCCATGCAGCACATTTTGTACTGATGCCGACGGTTTGATTATCACCTTCAATGTTTCCACCATTGTTGACGATGACGATATTTTCAATTGTGATGTGATGTGCAGAAGCATTGCCACCACCACTTGCTTTGACACCATCAACATAATTGATGTTCTGGCCATCGATTTTAAAACTTTTGATGACGAGATATGAACAGTTGGTGATGTCAACTGTATTGCAGCAGGCATTGGCCAGTAATACCGTGTTGTTATTCGCACCCATGATCACGATCGGATTGAGTGCAGTGCCATTCTTGTTGTTCAGATTGAGCTGATGCGTATAATTACCTGCAGAAAGAAACAATGTATCTCCAGGCACAAGACCGGCGATGAAGGTTGTATAGTTGTTGGGATTAGCCGAAATGAAATTGGCATTTGCACTATGAAAGGAGAGTAGCGTTAAGGCAAACGAAAGGAAAGTAGTTTTCATGATCATCAATTTGACAGGATTTCAAGATGTCAAATATATAGATTAAGTAGCCGGGAAGAATAAAGACGCAGGTTGCTTATTGTCCATTGACTATGCTGTAAGCTGTTCCCACAAAATGTTAAAAAACTCTTCTACTAATGTCATATCCATCGGTTCATTTGTAAACTCTCCCGCAGGAACATTTAATACATGTTTGATCGCTGCGGGATGGAACTGAATTCCTAAGTACGTATGTCGTTGAGGAAGGTCATGTTGAACCGGCATCGTACGATAACCACTCATAAAGCATTTTGCAAGTTGAAAGTCTTTGCCATTAAAGTTGGCCTGAATTGGTTTTGATTCACCGAAATCAAAAATCATTTCCATTAATCCTTTGGGAACAATAAACTCATGACGATAACCCGGATAACCATCAACCTGCCATATAGCCTGAATGACACTTTTCAGGTAAGTCGTCCGGGGCTGATAAAAATTCTCTTCCATTGGATTTATCATAATAGTTATCCGGTCAAATTCTCAGCCTGATGGGTATCCATACTTCTTCTTCAGAGGTCGGATCATCATGCTTATATTTTTCGCCCAATATTTCAAAGTGTGGCCTGGTGTCAATCACGTAAGGCGAATGCGGAATCCATGTTTCAAAAATATAGCGGAATGTTCTCTCGCCTTCAGTGGCAGGTCCATGATGTATAAATACGGCATAAAGTCCTGAGGGTAGGGTATAGGATTCCATTCCTTCCGGGATAATGTCAAAATCACTGACTTCGATTGCAGCCCATTTGCGAAAAGGAATGTTGGGGTTAAAATGCTGAAAGTCAAATGAAGCATCATACACCTGCATTGAAATAAGATCGGTGTTCGTATTGTTTTTAATTTCTTTCCTGCGAGGCATAAAGTTTCTCCACAATTCCTGCGTGCTGTTTTCAACATAGGTCATGGTCAGGCTTTTGCCTATAAGATTCTTTGCATGAAGTGTTTCTATTCGCGGTTCCATTATCGGCTCCAGACGTATTCTGGTTTGTTTTGATTTCAGATTTAATCTCCAATGAAATAAAGATTCTGTTTCATCAGATTTTATGAAATTATGTTTTTCGAGTATCCTATACGAAGCTATGTTGTTTTTGTCTGTAGCAGCAACGATTGATAAAACATCAGGTTCACATTTAGCCCATTCAATCATTGCACCTACGGCTTCAGACATGTATCCTTTTCCTCTGTATTCTTCATAAGTGCCATAGCCAATTTCTATTTCTCCTTCAGTATTCGGCTCTCCGACAATGCAAAGATCACCTACTATCTGATTTTCTGATTTTGATATGATCGTCCAGAGCGTGTTATATAGATAATTTTTTGTCGGATCACTTACATTCGGAAGTATGGTATGCTCAAGCGCATTTTGAAGCTCAGGGGATATGGTGCATGAGGAGGCTTTTATATTAAATTCTTCTTCGATGGAGTTATCATTCCTGGCATATTTGAGGAGTTGAGCATATGTCAATGGTTTGATTAGAAGCTTGTTCGTTTCCAGCATGCGATTATATTTCTTTTGCAAAACAAAGACTTGTAAACACATCTGAATACTGACCATAATTGGGAATCCGATGATAACCCAGCTTGTGATACAGGTTAATAGCTTCAGGTTGATTTTTACCTGTTTCCAGGATGCATTGTTTGTAGGATAATTCAGCAGCCCACTTCTCCAGTTCAGCCATCATCTTTGTGGCTATTCCTTTCCCCCTGCTATGTGAATTTGTATATACTCTCTTTATCTCAGCTGTGTCATGTGATATTTCTTTAAGTGCACCACAACCTAGCGGTATACCCTCATCATAAGCAACTAAGGAATATTTTAAAAAACCCATCGTGTTGAACCGGGCATAAAATGCATGATCATCGCCATCCCTGATTGCCAATTCGGCATCCAGAAGTTTTATAAGTTCAATGAAGTCTTGATTTGAAGGGTCGGTTCGAAATAAAAGAATCATTGCAGGTTGACGGGTTTATACGATTATGGGTTTATAAATATAATGAGTGAAGAGTTATATGAACCAAACACCCAGGCTCATAAATAAAAGAGATCCGAATAACATAATGGCAAGCCTGAATTTACTCGATTTGATTTCTGTATTATTTTGACTGTCCATATAGGGCATAAATATATTTCAACCGATTTAGAGTACGCTAATTATTTTATTTTCTGATTTTTGAAACAAAGCAATAATCGCATGTCTCAATAAAATCTTTGATGACAATATTACTTTGCTGATCAATCAGGAATTCACTTAGGCCTTCATGGGTGCCCTTGCGTTTTTTCCAGTCGTAGGTGTATCCCAGTTGAGTGAAGGGATAGCCGGCATTACCTGTGGCGAGCCAATTGAGATAGGTCTTGTATTCAGTTAATGTCGTATCACCTATCGCAAGGCCACATGTACGGTCAGTAATCTCTCTATCCCGGCATGGCCTGATCAGATCTTCAGGCAACACCCAGGCTTCAACAAAATAGTCCTTCCGGGATTGTTGTGGCAGGCCGAGTAGTTCCTCAAGTCTCAGGCTGACACCCCGGCCAGAGCCGAAGTTCTTTTTGCGACATATATTTTTCAGTTGAGGGACGAGGGTGACAAAATTATATCTGCTTTGCGTGTTGTAGAAACCACTGTTGCAGTCATTCTTGTAATATTTCAGATCGCCTTCTTTTTTCCACATGACGACCAGGATATAATTTTTTCCGCTTATGTTTTTATGTATCAAATTACTGCTGTCTAAAGTCGGAGACCATAGGTTGCTGACGATGGACTCCTTCGGGATGTCTTTGGTATTGGTTAGGCTGAGCTCATATCTGGTTTTTGCCTTGTCTTCATTATATTTTTTATAGATAAAGCGTTGGCATGAAAATGTCGTCAGTATGATCAGTGACAGGAATAGTATTCGGGTTTTCATTTTGATATCAGTCTTTTGCAATCGTCAACCGGGATTAAGTTATTTCGGAAAGACGATCTTTTCATTAACTATTCTTCATATTTTTCTAATCAACCAACTGCCGGGTAAAAGCAATCGTATCAAGATGCGTCTCTGCTATATTTATGATCATCATTTCAATCACATTCGATGTGCCATTGTGATAAAGCCTTGTAAATTTAAATTCGTTTTGACCATCCTTGTTTGTATCCACAAGTTCTATTTCCGGCGCTGTAATATTAAGAACAGTTTTCAGATTTGATGGGGTGAGTTTGCCATTTTCAAAGTTATATAATGCGTTAATATTAAAATCAAGCGTTTTGCCTTCAAAGGTTTTTGAGACATTATTGTAAAATAAAACTTTACTGGTCACCTGACCTGATGGTATGTGGTTTAATAACACCATAAAGATTGTCTCCTGGCGATCAGGTAAGCGGATAGTGGCGATGTATGTTTCTTTCAGCTTAAAGTTAGACTCATGCTCATCACCTGCACATTCATTGAAGTAGTAATCTATGATTGTTTGTTCTATTTGGGATGTTATACCGTCATTCAATACCACCGGCTGACTACTGTCATGAAGGTTGATATCCTTTAGTGATAATGGATATTTGACATCAATGGCTGAGATATCAGGAACTATCCTTGTCTGCCCGGCGTCATTTGCTCCGGCTTTTGATGCGTCAGATAATCTGGTCGTACAGTTTATCAGGGATATAATGATGATCGGTATACACAGGACTTTCATGGTTGTCATTGAGGGTGATAGCCAGCCTCCGGATAATATAAACGATCGTTCCCGGTCCACACTCCGGCACGAACTACTTTAGCATGAAGTGCATGAACATTAGTGAAAATATGGAGTAGTATAAAGTTATGATGAATTACTTGCATATGGATGAAATCGATTCTATCTGTCTGAATACTATATTCTTCAAATTTAGCCTATAAAAAAGAGATGTCGGGACGCGACAAATCGCTTCCCGACATCTAAAATAAAGAATATCCAATCTGGTAAAAGGACTACATATGCGTAGTATCAGACATAATCCAGTTATGACAATTCCGGTTCGGCTATTTCGACAAGTTTAATCGTCGGCACCATTATGATTTTTGATTTCACCGAATTAGAGATCAGGCACGCTGCTTCTGATTTTTGGATCACTCTTAAGGCCTTATCACGATCGCTTTCATTTGTAATCGTGACTGTAGGTTCTAGTGTAATTTCGGTCATCAGAAATTTGCCTTCGACCTGTTCCAGTTTTCCTTTGGACTTACAACTGAAATCTGTAAAAGAGAGTTTAAAGTTCTCAGCAATGGCCAAAAACGTTGTCATCAGGCAGCTGCTCACAGCAGCCGTAAACAAATGTTCGGGTGACCAGATACCCGGTATGCCTTTAGGGAATTCGGGAGGTGTAGCTACTTCAATGCAGCTTAGGGCTTCCCGATTGAGTTCCGGCGAACACATTACACCTTTACGATCTTCGTTCCAGGTGATATCGACATTATAAAAATGAGGTTCCATGTTATTAGATTTTATTTTTTAAGCTAGACCAACCGCCACCATTTTGCACATTTGTATAGCCGTTAGTTTTCAGAATACGCATTGCAGAGGCACTTCGTGCACCTGACGCGCAACACGTGATGACAGGTTTGTTTTTATCCTTCAGTTTATCCAGATTGTTACTCAGTTGATCCAGAGGAATATTGACAGACCCTTTAATATGCCCGCCTGCGTATTCATTTTTAGTGCGGACATCTAATATGACAGCCCCTTTCGTATCAAAAGGAACTTGTTTGGGGGTTTCAAAACCGAGTAAATTTTTAATTGTTTCAAACATGGGTGTTCACTGTTTTTTTGTTAGAATTTATTCCAAGAGCCAGATAAATAGGGCATGTGCCCACTAAACTTGTCAGCACAAAAACAACTGCCAGCACCATGAGAATGATGGCTGTTGTTCCGGTGATGAGATTTGCAAAATACAATCCTGCGATAAGCACAGCCACGAGTATTCTGATGATTTTGTCGGCTGATCCGATATTCTTTTTCATAATTCTTTATTTAGATTTTTAAATTAATCGATATAACATGACAACGTGATATTCATCTGAAATGACTTCTATACAACAGCGTTCTACCTAAACAGTTGTCTTCTCATTTCTGCTATCGGGTGTAAAAGTAGAGGGATACATGATTAAGTTCAGTGACCTATGTTACAAAAGGATAATTTTATTTCTGGCAAGGGATATAATACCTTCATTTTCCATTTGTTTCAACACCCTGCTGGCGGCTTCGCGGGCTATACCTAGTTCGTCTGCCAGTTGTTGGTGAGTCACCATGATTTCTTTGGAATGGAAAAGAGAGGATTTTTGATTTAATAGATGAAGAAGCCGGGAATCTATTTTCTGAAACGCAACGGCATTGACAACTTCCAGTAGCTCTTCGAAACGTTTTTGATAGAGTCCAAAAATGAAATCTGACCATTCGGGGAATTCTTTAATCCATTCACTTGCTTTATTGACGGGAATCAAGAGTACTTCTGCATCTTCTTCGATGATCGCTTTTATTTTGCTCGTGTCATTGTGGATGCCGGCCAGGAAAGACATGATGCAGCTTTCACCGGGTTTGATATAATAGAGAAGTATCTCTTTTCCTTCCTCATCCGTCCTGATGACTTTGATGCTTCCGGAGATCACGATGGGGATTGATCTGATGTAGGCATTCATGTCTAAGATGACAGTTTCCGCAGGAAAATATTTAATCTGACCCGAAGCGTAAGCCTCTTTGTTCAGTAAGGAATGGAAAAGGGTAGTGTTTAAAGACATTCCTGAAATACTATTTGGACAGATTAAAACATCCCGACAAAATCATTGCGCGGATTTAGAACGAATGTCAGTATTGTTTACTGTTCCGGATATGATTGATATCAAGGTTTAGGATGATTAGAATCACATCACGAGGTAAAAAAGACGCAAAAAGGAGGCAAAAGACAATGTGGCACATGTAGGTGTGCCACACTGTCATAACTGGCTGATTGTTAGATGCCCCGGATAGTTATGCATATACACATGTTGAGAACAAAATAGACGCTGAAATTTGATCACTTCTGCATCGTCTTCGCGATCTTGTCTATATTCAGACTTTCTACCATAGTCACAAATATTTTAGTATACGGTCCTTACTTTTTTCCCCTGAAGAGGCGTAGCCAGGTGATCAACACTGTAACGCAGTATCCATGCATTGAACTGGGCTGCGAATGAACCTATTACGGTGAGCTCCAATGTAGCGACCACAAGCATTCTGTAAGGCCTGACGTAGGGCTTGATTTGACTGAATAGCTTCGTGATGGTCATGAAGCGAAAGGAGGGGATATTGCATTAACAGAATCTCTCAGGATTACTTTTAAAACCCATGCTGATTAATTGAATTTTGGGTTTTCGACTTTTTTCCATGAAGAAGTGTCTTTTTCTATGGGATAATATCCTGGTATTTTTGCGGCAGGCAAATTCTTAAGTTCTTTTTGAAGCTTAATCCAATCATAGGATGATATATGTTTTATTTTTTCCTCCACGATTTTTGAATTCGTTACACTTGAAGGAATGGGCAAGGGATCAAGGTAATCCCAATATGGTTGATCGTTCAGATTGTTGAATCCACATGCAACAGGAATCCTGGTTCCTGGTTTTCTATACTTTAGTGGTAACTCAACTTTTTTTATTTTAATTACAGGATAGTTGCCACGTCCTCTTGATAAATTGCTCAATACAGCTATTCTGGTGGGATAAGTATGAATGACTATTCCAGGATTTAAATCTCCTGTCATAAACAAGTTGCGATCACGAAATAGTGTAAGCAGGTGAGTATAAAATATCCTGAAGGCATAAAAATAAAATACCCAAAGTACAGCATGACCAAGAAAGATCAGAAATGAAATGATAAAGATGAGCAGTCCTGTATACTGCGATCTTGTATATAAATATTTTAGAATGGAAATTTTTACAGCGGCCTGATTGGTTGCCCTGGCCTGCTCAGCTGTGGATATTCCAAAAAAACGATGTGCCTTATTTATATTGATCTGTCCTGTTTTTTCATCTACATAGATGAGGGTTCCATTTTCTATATTTAATTTGCCTTTTAAGTAGGGAAGTCGTGCATATAAATCCTCCTCTTCCATATTTCCGGTGCCTTCGATATTGAAATCACTGTTTTCATCTGGAAGATCATTTTCAGAAACGGCCATCCATACATTATTATGATTTAAGATAGCTCGTATAGCATTTCCACTAAGCACTGATCTTGTCGCCCGTATTTCCATTAATCCAAATTTTTGATGTGCCGGATAATAGCCTCGCCAATTTTATAAACTATAATGGAAAGGATTAGTGTAAAAATCCATGTGAAGAATCCATGGGGCTCAATGAAGGAATATCCGATCAAAAGTGCTGCAATCATGGAGAGAAAATATTCCACAATCCCGAAAGCCATGAGTATTTTTTTAGCGTTCATAACCAAGTCAAAAATGAGTTCTCACAATATGCGGATGAATTCATAATTAATTTGGAATAGATGAGACTTTGACTCCAATATTTACATTTACTGTGATACCATAAAATACCTGGACCCGACTTTGTCACCTGTTGTGATCATCAATAAATACAATCCGGTGGTTAGGTTCTTTGTGTCAATCGTAAATGTGCCATCTATATCTGAATAGATGATTTCGTTTTTCATTTCATGCCCTATAAGATCAAATATTCGACCGTATACAGAATATTTTTTCTCTTCAATATGTATATGTAAAAAATCCTTTGCCGGATTTGGGGATAGAGATATAGACATCCGATCAGGACCATGTACAGCTGTAAAATTAATGGTGACATCATTTTCAGAAATGATACATCCATTGCCATCGATGATGACGATATGATATGTGCCATCCGTTAAATTCAAATATTCAAATGACCCTGTATACGTGCCGCCATCGATAGACACAAGAAAAACTCCCGGATCATGTACGATGATGACCAGGTTATTGTCCGAGACAGTATAGTCCACGACCGGCGGAACAGGTCCATCTGAAATGGTGATCGGACCAATGGTGCCTGTAACAGCAGGTACTTCTGAGTCCCGTACTGTCACCGTATACGCACCTGCCGCAAGTCCGCTAAATATGGTGCCAGACTGGAAATTATTTCCATCAATACTGTAAGAATAGGGTGGAACACCACCTGAACTAACATTCACACTTAATGTTGCATTTGCTTCACCATAACAAAGATTTTCAGATTCAATAAAATATCCCATTTCGTAGTCAGCGATATAGCGGGCAACTACAAAATCAAGTTTAGTGAAATCACCATTTAGTCCACCGACTACAATTCTGCTGTCATTCTGTAGCACTATTCCTGTAGGTTGTTGAGAATTACCATCTATATCCGTCAATGTCAATCCATGATCTCCGAAAAGCGTATCAAGGCCACCATCATGATTGATGCGCGCAATAAGCCATTGATTGTGGGAAAAGACATAATCTGATTTGCCTGCAATAACATATTTTCCATCTGACTGACGTGCGAGACCGAAGGCCTGTGTATTGCCTCCAAGTTGCAATATATAGACACCCTGATTGCCGAAATTCAGATCAAGGTGGCCGTCTGCATCATAACGAGTAACGCCAATATCGGATTCAAGAAAAAGGTTGTCAAAATTTGCACTTCCCGTAAGGACAAGATTGCCATTTGGTTCCTCGATAATGCTGCTTGCAAAATCACTTCCGCCTGTGCCCTGAAGATCAGTGAGTACTTTTCCACCATTCCCAAAAGATTTGTCAATGGTGCCATCTTCATTATAACGTACCATTGCAAAATCACCTTTGGCACTCACAGAAGAAAACCCGGCTAAAATAATCTTGCCATCAGATTGGATCACACCACATCGGGCTTCATCTTCATCGCGAATGGAAGTGGTGATGATTCCGTGTACGCCAAAGTCCGTATCAAGATCCCCATTGGCTAAATATCGGACTGCAGCGAAATCCGAAAAAGTCTTAGATTCTATTTTTCCCGCAGCAATGATTTTTCCATCATTCTGAAGCAATACCGTATTCGCGTATTCATATCCTGTGCTTAGATCCGTGATTACCTTTCCATCATGACTGAAGGTCGTATCCGGACTTCCATCTGTATTTAATCTGGCCGCTGCAAAATCATATACACTGCCAATTCTATTGTGGCCAGCCAGCACAATCTTACCATCCGGTTGAACAGCAACAGCAGAGCAGACACTTGGTGTTCCATTGAAATCAATAATAGCCTTTCCCCCATTCCCAAAATCAGGATCAAATGAACCATCCGGTAAATATCGAACGACTACAAAGTTTGAAGTTGATCCGGATCCGGTAGATCCAACAGCTAATATCTTTTGATCCGGCTGTATGGTAATGGCATACAAAAAATCTGTGTTGTTAGAACCAAGATCTTTGACGACGAGCCCATTGTCTCCAAAAGTAGGGTCGAGGAGCCCGGATTGACAAAATGTATTCGATACAGGTAATGACAACAGCATGAAGAATATGTAACAGTATGTTCGCATGATTCGGTTTTGTTTGTTTGATGTAAGAAACGAAAAAATAAACAATTGGCAATTAGCATAGGCAATTGACAAAAAGCAATTAGCCAAAAGTATAGCTAGCCAATTTGCTTACCAGACCTCGAACTCGTTATTTTCAAAAACGCCAGGGGAATAATCTCTTCCTGGAACACAAATTTGAATCCACTCTGAATGCCCCATCTTCACAGGCAGCTGCTCCAAACGATTGTTAGTTTAGGTTTAGCTGATGAAAATCAATCTATCCACAACCTTCGTTTAATTTGGTGATATCAAAGTCAGCAGGTATCGGTACTGATTTTATGAAATGAAGCCAGTTTGTTTCCAGGTCATCGACCGTAAACCCATAAATGGATTCAAAAGCTTCAAAACCCTTTATCCATAGTAGTTTCATTTTTTCAACACCGTATTCTTCATATAAATATTTAAAGATGCCTGCGCTTTCAAGGTAGGCAATGACATCACTTTCTTTGGCCTTCGTATCGAAATCATTGATTAAGCTATTAAATGGATATAATTTGTTTTGTTGCAAAAAGTAGGCATTGATTGAATACATTGGATTGTCATAAAAACAAAAATTATCAGTATACGTAGCGCCACCTTCATCCAATATGCGGTATTTCGTTTGTCCCCATGTTTCAAAAGACATGAGATGAAAAATCTCGTGTTTGAATTGTGGCCTGATCTGTTCATTATAGACAAAGAAAACAAGATCATGGCCTTGAGCAGCACCTCCTTTAATTTTATAGCCCATCAATTTTTGCATCTCTTCTTTGCTGTCAACGGCGATTAAATAGATGCCATAGTCATAGGTGTTAATATTCAATACATCAAGGATCCTGTTGTACGCCGTGTCAAGTTCCTGTTCAATATGGTCAAGATGTGCAGACGTATAAGCGCTATCGCGGAAGTATATTCTAAACGATCTATGATTGACAGAAGAGAGCGGAATTGAATCATTGGCGATAAAACTCAATACATATGATGAGGGTGGTCGGAACAAGACATGTTGACAGGAGCTATCTATAACCGAAATGATGGTGAATAGTAATGGAATAAAAGATGGCCTTATATACATGAGCTCAACTATTTTTTGGTTAATGGGGTAATGTTAATACAGATGTATTGAATAGTGGAGATTTTGTTTTGTTAAAAATGGTTAACCTCTGTGCTCGTGGATGAAATGGATAAGAGCTGCATGCATAAAGCTGACATTTTAATTGGCTACGTTTTTCGTTGCAGTATGATTTTCTATGTCTTGTCTCCCGGGAATGAATAGTAACTATACGACCACATTAATAAATCGAAATACTTTTCCTCCCTTCTTTCGTTCCTCCCTTTACCCCATATTTATGGGGTGCTAAATGCTCACCAGGTACCATAAATTTGTGAGGATGGTTAATAAGGTATGATTAGCTAATCTGTTTTGGCTCCATTAAGTAACAATGATTTTCAAGCCTGAATTGATGCTCCTTCGTTTAGCTTTTGTCTTTTGTATGATATGGTATCCCTGTGTTTTCGTTAGTTGTTCGAAAGCCAAGCCGTATTGTGATTACCTCATTGAAGGAGGAGACACAACGACTACTGCTGATCATCTCGTGACGTCTGACAGTGATGTCTGGACGCCACCGGATACATCTTCTATTCCTTACAATGCGTCCGGCAACCTGATCCGCTACGGGAGGGCACTTGTTGCAAAGACAGCCGTATACTTTGGTCCGAAAGGGAAAGTGAACCATTTCGCCAATGGAATGAATTGTCAAAACTGTCATCTCAAGGCTGGTACAAAATTATATGCCAACAGTTTCAGTGCGGTTTACTCCATCTATCCCAAATTACGTTCGCGCTCCGGAATGATCGAGAATCTTGAACGACGAATCAACGATTGCATGGAACGAAGCCTGAATGGGAAAAAGATAGATAGCCTAAGTCATGAGATGCGGGCCTTGGTGGCGTACATCAATTGGGTCGGAAAGAATGTGAAGAAAGGCGTGAGGCCTAAAGGAGTTTCCGTGGCGGAGGTACCTTATCTTGATCGTCCTGCGGATATTGAAAAAGGAAAAATATCTTTTATCAATATCTGTTCGACATGTCATGAAGCTAATGGGCAGGGAAAATTAAATCCTGATGGCATCACGTATATCTATCCCCCGTTATGGGGACCCCACAGTTACAATACAGCAGCAGGTATGTATTGCATTTCCAGGCTTGCAGGATTTATTAAATCCAATATGCCTGATCAATTGAGCAGTCATGAGAAACCAATACTCACAGATGAACAGGCGTGGGATATTGCCGGGTATATCAGCAGTATGCCTCGTCCTGAAAAAAGATTTAAAAATGATTGGCCTGACATTTCCAAAAAGCCGGTTGATTTTCCTTTTGGTCCTTACACGGATCCTTATACGGAAGAACAACATAAATATGGACCATTTAAGGAAAAGGCATCTTCTTTGGCAAGTCATTAAGTGGTCAGATTAAAAAAACTAGCTCTAATTTTTAGAGGCATATTTTTTCCTTAATTATATCTTCTAACTTCTTAACTCTTCCTCATGAAAAACAGTACATCAAAACAACCGGCACAACGGAGGGGATTTCTCCGTCAGGTAGGAACAGGTGCAGCCGCACTTGGACTGGCAGCGATCGCTTCTTCATTTAAACTCGTCGGAAAGGAGCAGAAACTTAATCACTTCAATGCGCTGGGGACACCACAGGATCCGGCTGACGCCTGGTTTGACAACGTAAAAGGAAGCCATCGTGTCGTATATGATGCTATCAGGCCCAATGAAATCTTTCCGTTTGCGTGGCCAAAAGTGTTTTTACTCACGAATGCAGCTACTGGTACTCCTGAATCAGATTGTGGAGTCGTCGTTGTTCTTCGCCATAATGCTATTTGTTATGCGTTCAACGATAAGATATGGGCAAAGTATAATTTCGGTCAAGTATTTGAGGCCGGTGAAATAGGGCCTGCATTTCAGGCAACTGATGCAGCAACAGCTGTAAAAACCCGCAACCCGTTTTACATGACTAAGCCAGGTGATTTTGCTATCCCCGGTTTTGGACCTGTTCCGATCGGCATTACAGATCTTCAGGCAAGCGGTGTGATGTTCTGTGTTTGCCATGTTGCGATGACCGTATTTTCAACAGTCATGGCAGGTAAGATGGGTATGAAACCGGAGGATGTCATGAATGAGTGGAAAGCAGAATTGATCCCGGGCGTTCAGATAGTTCCATCAGGTGTGTGGGCCGTAGGTAGGGCTCAGGAACACGGATGCAAATATATTTATGCCGGATAATGTCTAAATCATTTACATCATGAAAAAATTCATCTATAGCATGTTTCTGGTGCTGCTGGCTTACAATTTCTCTGTTGGTCAATCGGCTCCCTACAATGTAGTATTCGATGTGACCAGCAAGGATACCTTAGTACATCAAATGGTGATCCGATGGATCAATGAAGTCACATCATCAAGACCTGATGCTAAAATTGAAGTAGTATATTATGCTAAAGGCCTTGACATGATTACTGAGGGTAAATCGGTAGTCAGTGCAGATGTGAAAAAGTATGCGGCTATGAAAAATATATCCTTTAAAGTGTGCGAAATCGCGATGAAAAATACCGGCGTAGATAAACGTCAACTTTTACCCGGAGTTCAGACAGTACCTGACGGCATCTATGAACTTATTCAGAAGCAGCATGATGGATGGGGATATATCAAGGCGGCGCGGTGATGGATTACACATTTCGCAAAACTCTGTTTTGCGTATTCTTCCATTCTCAATAGGATAGCGAATTGAAAGGATTTTCATAGCCATCATATTAGTTCGAAAAAGAATGAGCAGATGAGATCAAAAAAAAAGGATTTCGAAATGAATCGAAATCCTTTTTTTTGATATTATTTTTTATTGTACGGATGACTATTATTTCTTTACCAACTTACTCAATCCATCAAGACTTGAAGCAATGGCGACACCAGGCAACTTGACAGGTGCACCTACTTGCGCCACAAAACCACCTTGTACTTCACCGGTCTTGTAGGTCGTGAAACCGATGCGATACAAGCCGGCTACCAGTGCTTTCGCAGGATTGCTTGTTTCGCTTGTGATACGCATCAGAGAATTGTATTTACTGCCGGACGGCTGGGCAGGTAATTCACTGGAATCATCATTTGTGCCATAAGACGCCCATTTTGAAGTCTTGCCTTTTGCGATATTCTCTGCAGAGGTCACATCATTGGCTCTTTCAAGTGTGATCCAGGTATCAAAATAGAGTGTCGTTTCCGCTTCATTGGCTTTGTACTCAGGGCCTATAAAATCTGTTTCTGCAGGCTTTAAAGATGAAGGGATAGGCGATACCATCCGTATGCCGACTTCAGGAGCAGCCAGTGGAATCCACATGTAGAGGTAATAATATTTTTTTCCATCACGTGTTTCATCCGGAGCAGCACCCGGCTTCACATAGCCGAAGTAGCTTACGAGATCAGTATAAGGGACGCGGATATCTTTTCCCATTACACTTTTTTTGCCCATTTCTGCACCGAATTTGTCTAATTTTTGCGCATTGACCATCATTCCGATTCCGAAACAGATCAAAAATGTGAGCATAATCTTTTGTGTCATAAAATCTGGTTTTGATTTAAAATAGTGATTTCCTACTCTTCTGGCTTTTCGGTGTCTCCCCGTTTTTTAGGAAGTGGGTTCAGGACTCCACTTTAGTATTAAAAGTCTTTCATTACAAATGTAGAGTAAAGTTGCAAATCCGGATACCTAAACCATCAAAACTTAGTAAACGGTCAGTCTTAGTTAGTAAAGCGTGGCGTACTGCATTAGTTGCTTTTTCAGGTCTTTAGAATTAGATCATCATGTTGAATTGCATGCCCGGATTCCTGCCTATGCGATATTGAAATGTTATTGCTCCAGGAAGATGCTTTCTCATATCAGCCAGTTTCAGAGGCATACTCAATGGGCTTTCATCGAGCAAAAGACAATCTTCTTTGTAAATCATGATATCGGTCAGGAGATACAGATGGGGATAGTTTTCCACTACATCTTCCGCGATGACTATCGTCTTCTCTGGAAATGTGAATTCAGTTTCATCGCTTTGTCCATATGATTCGGTCAGGGCTGAAATGGTTTCTTTGTTTAGAATAAAGACTGTGTCAAGGATGTGAATAGAGTTGATTAAACTACCGGCTTCAGATTTCTCCTGCATTCTTTTTGGCTCGTTTACTAAAGCAGCAGTCAGTGTAATTTGTTGCGGAATCATAATGGTGTCAGGTCGTAATTGAGGTACTATATTCATGCAGATTGCCACATGAGGTTCGGATTTCAGGCCTTGCTGCATCGCTTCAACTATAAAAATATCAATCTGATCATTGTCCGGTCTTTTCCATTTTGTAGCATCAGCTTTTTCTAACCTGTGGATGTACTTTTCAAGATGAAAAATGGGCAGCAGTTTTTGCAATGATGTAAAACTTGTTTCATTTACTTCCAGTAAAGTCAACTGGATTTGTTCCGGACTGAAGCGGGCTGTAAGCGGTAAAACTAATGTTGCGAATGGCCCTGTTCCGGTATAAAGGATATGTATGGTCTTGTCCGGACGAATATGCAGCATGTCACGGACAGCAGCGTAAACCCCATCCATAAAACTTTTGGTGCGCATGATATCTTTTATACACATTGCTGCCCATGTAATCCCTAAGGCCTCTCCACTGTCTAAGGACTGATTTTGTTTGTTTTTCTCTTCCTTACGATCGATACTGCCGGCACGGAGTAATGTTTCAAAAAGCTCATCACAAGCCGAATATAGTTTTCCATATTCATTATGGTCGGCATCGAGAATGCGATCAGTGATGGATTGCAGATGAGCAAGGCTATGCATTATTGTACAGAATCACTTTTCTGATTGATTCCATGCTGCATTTTTCTAAGGTAATTAATCAATACCGGAAAGACAATCATGAAGTATGGTTGGGCTACTAAAAATTGAGTTTATCTTATTCTATGCGAAAGTCATCAATAAATCGGTAATCTCCTGGTGATAATACCGGGAATGTTAATACCCGCTATGTCATTTTGATAATATGAATATTATTCAGACACCCCGTTTTTAAGTTGGCGGTTGTATTCGTCAGCATCAAAGGTGCCGTCGGATTGTTGGATAAGGCCATCTGTACCCATTTGCCAGACTTCAAAGCCGGTGATCCTTACTTTTTTTCCGGTGCCGTTCGGACCCGTATTTGTCCCTGAGAGTGTCCAGTGAAATTCTATTCCACATTCCGTGACGGTCATCACATCCTTAGATACGACCATATCAGGAAATGCTTTCATAAATCCATCTGCAACCTTAGTTATTGCTTCTCTGCCTTCAGCACGTGGGTCATCATTGACCTGTAATGAACCTTTAGGGCTAAAAAATGAAGCGACATGTTCGGGTTGCTGACTACTCCAGGCCTTCGCATATCGGTCACCGAAACTTTCCATTTTTTTAAATTCCAGAGCAGCTTCAGTATTTATATCCTCGTCGGTAGTTACGCTATATGTTTTGGTAGGTGTCTGATTGCATCCGAAGGTAATCACGAGTGATGTAGACAAACAAAATATCAGAAGTCTGAAGTTTTTCATATGCAGAGTTATTAGGAATCGATTCGATGAAATTAGATCTAAACTGTCAGAGGGAAAGCATGTGACAGGCGTTGCAAATATCGTGGTATTATTCGACATCTGCATTTTTGATGACGTTTAGAGGAAGATTCGATACTATCGTTTTCTATGATCACGCTTATACCCGACCATTGCTATTCATAGCAGTCAGATGACTCTTCGGATGCAATATGTGCATTATACCGCCCCTGATAGGTCTGAATGGGGTATTGACAATTTGTACCTGATATCTTTTCCTGCATATCCGTATCCCCACATGGAAAATTACAGACTTTACTTTCGAAATTTCCGATTGTTCCGTCTACTGCTTCGATTTCGATTGATACAGTGTATAAGCCTTTCAAGTAAGCGCAATGCAGGTGAAAAAGTGCCTGCGTTGCGTTTTTTTTTATGTGATGATAGTGAGTTTATAGTTTTATCTCAGGATAATTCACGCCCTCAAATTCATCATTATACTTTTTACGGTTTGCATTTATATCTGTTGCAAAGGTGTTTCCTTCAGCTCCGTAGCTACGTTTACTCAGGGCAAAAAGCATGATCCCTTTTTCGCCGGACGGACCGATGTATGATTTGTAACGATAACTATTCCATTCCACAATCGTGGAATCGCCTGATCCGGCACTCAACATAAAATCCAGAAGAACTTCGCCTGTCTTTTTATTGTCAGAAACAGTACAAGCCGCCATAGGGTCTACGCTTTTTCTTCCTTCGATTGCATTTGCTTTGCCTTTAGCAATTTCTATAGGGACAAGATCACCCAATGCCACCTCGAGCATGATCATATGATCATAATGATCCTGGTTTTCACCTTTCGTCAGATACTCGTGCTTGAAATATTCATCAGAAGGATGAGAACTCCAGCTTAGGAGATAATCATTTTGGTTGAAAGAAATGGGTCCCGGGACATGCAGATAATCTGTAACAGGACTATTCGATTCCATGGTATTGGCATTTTCAGTCACAGATTCTTTTATCTGAGCATCAGGCTTTGATGGCTGACAGCAGATAAGCGTGAGGGAAGTTCCCAGAAGGAGCAGATACATTTTCATGGCGGCTAAAATATGAAATACATTTCGGTATTGCTGCTCAAAGAATCATCACTTTCGAAACAACCCTGTTGCCATTAAATTTAATGGCTATAAAATAAAGTCCGGGAGGCAACGAAGGCGTGAATTGAATAAATCTTTGATCACTGAAAGAAAAGGTTTGAAGGATCCTTCCGTCCACATCCAGACAGGTAACTTCTGAGGATGCATATGCTTGCTTCAAATCAACATGGATAATGTCGTTTGCCGGATTTGGATAAATTTTTATACCATGATTATATTCAGGATCGTGTATGCCTACTGCAGTCACAGAATAGCATGCTGAGGTATCAGCGCAATTATTTGACGTTATGATCACACTATAGTTTCCATTGACTTCCGGAGAAAATGACTGAAAAACTGCTCCTTCCACAATAGCACCAGCCTCATCACAATCAATCCATTGATAGTTCGCTTCGGATTGATTAGCCATCAGGGTAATCCCGTTTAGAGTGACGCTATTATCTATTGATGTGACGGTGAGATTGAGCGTGATCGTACTATCACATCCTGTCACCGCAGACAGTGTATACGTGTAAATACCTGAAGTATCCCAACTGTGTAGTCCATCAGGTGTAGAATACAGACCACACGATGATATATCAAGCGTTGTATCCTGGTCATAATATATGGTAACGGTATAAGTAACAATACTATCACATCCGGCAACATTTGAAAGCATCAGCGGATAAATACCTGAAGCTGTCCATGTATGTAATCCGTCAGGGGTAGAATATTGATTACAAGCAGTAGCTACAATTTCAGTTTCGCTTTCTTGTGATATGGTGACATGATAATTGACAATGCTATCACATCCACCTACCGTTGTAAACAGTAGAGGGTAGATACCTGATGTTGTCCACGTGTGTGATCCATCAGGTGTAGAATATTCGTTACATGCCGTGACGGTAATGTCAGATTCACTTCCTTGCAGAATAGTGATGTTATAATTGATGATACTATCACATCCTGCCAAATTGGTAAATACGACAGGGTAAATGCCTGATGCTGTCCATGTATGCAATCCGTCAGGGGTAGTGTATTCATTACAGATAGTAGCCTCGACCTCTGTTGAGCTGCCCTCAAGAATAGTGACATGATAATTAACGATACTGTCACATCCGGCGATATTGGACAGCGTGACCTGATATGTTCCGGATGTTGACCATGTGTTGCCATCGGGTGATGTATATTCATTACATGCAGAGACGGTAACATCAATTTCAACAGGCACGGCTATAGTCAGGTGCACTGTGATCACGCTATCGCATCCAAGATTTGTAGGTATAATACTTTGATACGTCCCTGAAATCGTCCACACTGTGATTCCATCCGGGGCTAGATAAGGCTCACATGCATTGACAAAGATGTCAGTGGCCTGCGGTTCGCATTGTTTGAGTTGAAGAATAAAAAAGTCTTCATTCGGTCCATGATTTCCGTTCAGATCAATGCCAATTGTAGGATCCAGATCGATCGTACTTAAATAGTTTCCTGCGCAATAGACATATGCTGATGAGCGTGTCGCAATAGCATTTCCCTGTGCACCTGTTGAACCACTCAATTGATGGACCCAAACAAATGCACCATCCGGAGATAATTTTGAAATAAATACATTCTGGTTGTTTGTAAAGAGTGAAAGTTGAAGCAAACCCGGATCGAAATCAGTACTTGCACTAAATGAACCCGTGGTGTAAATATTGCCAAGATTGTCAAGTGTAATGCCTTTTCCTTCGTCTCCCTGTCCATAGAAATTTTTAGCCCAGACATAGTGGCCATCAGGATCCAATTTGGAAACATATACATTCGTCAGGCCATGAGATTGAATATTTACGACAGGTGGGTCGGGATTGAAGTCGACAAGTTTTCTGAAGCTGCCGGTTGAATAAACATTTCCGGCTTTATCACAAATGATTGAATTCCCTTCGTCATCTTCATCAGCTCCAAATGTATCTCCCCATTGCCATTGGCCATCACTGTTCAATTTCAGAATAAAAATATCTTTCTGCCCTTCAGCGCTTAACAGATGAATTTCTGCACCTGGATCAAAGTCGACTGTATCTGAATAAAAACCAGTGAGTATGACGTCTTCTTCTTCGTCGGTTGTAATGGAATTCGCCACATCAATATCCGTACCGCCCACAGCACGAGCCCAAATAAAATCACCATTGGGACTAATCTTGGAAATAAAAATATCTGAGAGTCCATTAGAACCCACATTCATTACTTCGGGAGACGGATCAAAATCAGCTGTATCTGAAAAAGAACCGGTGGTTAAAATATTGCCCGTCTTATCCAGCGCAATAGAATAGGCTTCATCCTGGCCAATTCCTCCCATTTGCTGAACCCATATAAATTGACCTGCCGTGTCCAGTTTTAAAATAAAAATATCCGCATCACCGTAAGATGATAATTCATGACCGGATGATCCCGGATCAAAATCACACGTATTTCCAAAGTAACCTGTGGTATACACATGCCCTTCCTTATCAAGTCCAATACCATACGCAACATCATCCTCTGGTCCGCCTGCACTTTTTGCCCATAGAAGAGCACCTGATGAATTATATTTTGCAATAAAAATATCTGTACTTCCTGCTGATACCAGCTCAAGCATTTCAGGACCCGGATCAAAATCAAGTGTATTTTCAAATGAACCGGATACGTATACATTTCCTATGGAATCTGCTACAATAGCGTAAGCCACATCATTGCGTGTCGAGCCTAAACCATGTCCCCATGCGTAGGCATTATGATCAAGAAACGGATTGCCGTTTTCGTCACGTGAATAATAAATTTCCTGATTGCCATCGCTTTCTTCAGTGGCGATGATATGTACATCACGTTCATTCAGTGCAATAAAAGGTTGTGTTGATATTCCATCATTTACCAGTGAGAGATCCGGGCCGTCCCAGGTTAATCCTGCATCTGTCGAAATGGCTTCGAATGTCGCCCAATCACTGGTATTTATTTCGTTCCATACGAGGTATACATATGTTCCACTTGAAGCTGCGCGGGGTCTGACTGCACTATTATGATTGGCCGGAATTTTAAAATCATTTTCCCAGGTTTCACCATTGTCTACTGACCTCCGCATATAGATATCACCATTGCCGTTTCTGCGATCGGACCAGAATGCAAAAATCATTGTATCCGATACGGTGATCATCGATTGTTCACTGTATGAAGCTATCGTTGTAAGCTCATATTGAGGCAGCCATGAATTGCCGTCATCAAGGGAGCGACGGTAATAGATACCTGAGCCATCTGCCTTTGACCAAACAAGATGAATGGAAGTATCTGCAACAGCAATTGATGGTTTCAGCGCATTTGAAAGGGCATTGGACAATCTCATTTGAGGCAGCCATGTGGTACCGCCATCAATAGATTTTTTATACCATATTTCATTTGCTTTATGATCATCAGCCTGCCATACGAGATGAAGTGTCTCGCCGGATGCTGCTAAAGAAGGATAGCCATGGTCGCCTATTTGATCCGTGATCAGGATATCAGGTCCCCATGTAGCCCCGTTATCCAGAGATCGTTTATAATAAATTTGACTGAACGTATTGCGATGATCCATCCATACGACATGTACCGTATTAGCACTGATGGCAATACTTGGCGAAGAAGCATCTACAAAACTCAGGCTCAACTGCATGTCATCTTCCCAAAGTTGTCCTTTGAATGTAGAACGTTTATAAAAAACTTCATTGTTGCCGAAACGTGAATCTGTCCAGACTACATGCACGAAATCACCATTGGCGGCGATACATTGCGCGTTGTTGTCAGACGTAAAGGAAGGAGCAGGGTCATTAGTAAGTCTTTGTTGGGCAGAAAGATGAAAGACAAGACAGAACTGTAAAAGTATCAGGGTTAATTTCATAAGGAAAGGAAACTCTCATTTATGGAAAAAGTTGTAATAAGGCATCTAAGAGAGGGGCAAAGGTAATCTGCTAAAGCTTTTATGCAATACTTTTTTTTTATATGGGTTGGGAATGCTTTAATTCTATGGGTTTGAGCTGAAATTTATTTTGAGACATGCATGATCACCATGTGTAATCCAATCTACAAATGTCTCAATGATCAGGTTTTCAATTATTATTAATGGAATACCCTTAAGGTTTTTTACGGTCTATTGATTTTCAAATCCAAATTCAATGTTTTCAAGTTTGTCATTTGTCAGTTTATAGGCTGCGTAATAGAGAGGCATATTGCTGCTCGTTAATAATTTCGTTTTACTGTCATTAGGGAGTACAATGCTGTAGTTTAGCACTATGCCATTCGTGGTGCTGTCATTGGCTTCATAGCAAGTTCCTAGTTTTTCAATAATTTCTTTTTTGCTGATGCCAAGTTTTATTCCTTTTTCGGTCTCAAATTCCTTTGAATTTATATGCCCGAAGTTTTGTTTTGCATCGCCCGCATATGAGATATTGAAAATACTCACTTGACTATAATAGTCTCCCGGATACACTGTCAGTTCAAGTTTTTGTTTTTTATCACTCGAATAGAAGACGTGAGGTGAGTCACTATCCAATTTCGTTTGCTTCCCTAAAACGTTTAGCGTACTTTCTGCATTTCTAAGTTTGATGCCGGCAACTGATGTGTCGGGGTCGGAAAAAACACAATTCATCTTACTGATTTCACTTTGCTTTTCAGCTTCTTCTCTTATCGC
The DNA here is from genome assembly GCA_038252065.1 of Chitinophagales bacterium. Taxonomy (GTDB): domain Bacteria; phylum Bacteroidota; class Bacteroidia; order Chitinophagales; family Saprospiraceae; genus Opimibacter. The sequence goes on along the minus strand of JBBSAQ010000004.1, from coordinate 36,727 downwards.
TTTGTCAGGTTCCGGTACGGATGTCAAACGGTCGGATTCGCCAGTTGGCTTGTTGGCTGAATTATTGCAGTTCGTCAAAAGTGATATTGTCAATAGTGCAAAAAATAGATTTTTCATTTTTATATTGGTTTGTGTTTTCTTTACCTGACCGCAAACGGTCTTGTACATCAAGGTTTTAGCATTTCAAAGCGTTTCATTGTCAAACATAGTATGAATACCAATTTGGCCTTTATGCGTACATGGTATTGCGATTTTGTTTTCAAGCGTATTAAACAAAATAGAGATTACCTATTTGTTAAATCTTTATTTGCTTTTTTCTTCATGAATGGCATGAATATATGTAATAATATTATCATAGCCCATTAACAAATCGCCTGATTGCACTTTTAAATATATCTGGTTCTTCCAAATATCCTTCATGGGCACTGTATTCCAGAATGCCTAATTCCTTTTCGGTAAAATTAGGACCACCGATACTGGTAAATGCATCCTATCCCATTTCAATTGTATTTACCCCGTCATGTCTTCCCCAAATGACCAGAGAGGGTGTTTTGATCTTTGTCATTTGAGGGCTGGGGTTCACCTTTGGTGGTCAACACGGATGATCACATTTCCTTTTTTATGTCCGGTGTCCACATACGCATGGGCCATGGCTGTTTGCTCCAGGCTAAAGGTTTTGTCAATTACAGCTTTCAATTTTCCGTTTTCAATGGATTGTTTTATAAAATTCATATCCTCCGCAGTTTCCTTTATCACCCCTGAAACAATTTTTTTACTGATGAAGAGTGAGACGATGGCACTACCCATCAATAATCCCATACCGGCACTTGCCATCAGGAGGTATCCTTTTTTATTCAATGATTTTAATGCTCCCCAAAACGAACTTTTTCCTACAGTATCAAAAATCACATCATAGGTTTCTCCGTTTTTACTAAAATCTTGTTTGGTGTAGTCAATCACGTTATCGGCGCCCAAAGATTTCACCATTTCAATGTTTGAAGTGCTGCAAACTGCAGTAACTCTTGCACCCTGATTTTTAGCTAACTGAACTGCCAGTGTGCCTATAGCACCGGAGGCTCCATTGATAAGTACTTTTTGACCTTGCTGAATGTTTGCTGCCCGGAGAAAATGTAGAGCCGCAGTTGCTCCGAAGGGTATAGCCGCGGCTTCCTCATAACTCATGCTGGTGGGTTTCAACGCAAGCACTGCATTCTCTGAAACGGAGACGTATTCTGCATGCGCACCAAAATTCATTCCTGCTGAGCCAAAAACCTGATCGCCAACGTTGAAATTTGTTACTGCCTTTCCTACTGCCTCAATTTCGCCGGCAACCACAACACCTAAAACAGATTTTCGTGGCTTTTTCCATCCGAAGATGAATCGAATAATAAAGGGGTCGGCTCTTCTTATTCTGGCATCACCGGAAGTAACAGAAGTAGCATGAATTTTGATTAATACCTCGTTTTCCTTTGGAGTAGGTTTTTCAATTTCAACCAGCTTCAGAAAGTCAGGGGACCCATACTTTGTGCATTCAATTGCTTTCATTTTCATAACTTTTTTGTTTTGTGTTTATAATGATGAGGCAAAAGTATTGCGGTGGGCAAGCGTAACCGTTCAGAATCATAAAATGGACGTACGGAATTATAATTCCGTACAAATTGGGTAAAGGATGTTTCTGGAAAAAGAAGCGATTATCCTTGCTGCGTAAGGAATTGCTTTGGTGTTAAGCCTGTTTCTTTCTTGAAATAGGTATTGAAAACCGTTTTAGAATTAAAGCCACTTTCATAGGCTAAACCTTCGATGGTAAGGTGTGCGTTACCCGGATCTTTTGCAATGGATTTAAATGTTTCAATTCTGTAGTAATTGATAAACTCATTAAAATTTTTACCGATACTCGTATTAAGTAACCATGAAAGTTGGTTCGGATGTATCTCTATTCCTTTGGCAAGATTGCGCAACGACAAATCAGGGTTTAAATAAGGTTTCTCTTTCTCAAGATGTGCTAATAATCTATCCGAATACTCCGTAGCTGTATCTGCATCCAGTAAAGCGGTCTTTTGCTCCGCCACGTCTTCAATTATGTCTGTTTGATAGATGGTTTTCATAAATGCATCATATCTGGAGTCACTCTTTAAACCATTCACCAATGGATCAGTATATCTCAGCATCAATAACGAAGAACGCTTTTCAAGGGCTAGAGCTACCCAGGCAAAAGCTTTGTCTATATCCCCGCTAACGGCATATAATAAAAACAGATAGGAGTCCGCGGTAAAACCATTCGCTCCTTTTGCCAGGGTGTTTAGTTTTTCCAAATAGTGAATAGTGTTAGCTGTATCCTTTTTTAAAGAATAAGCCAGTGCCGTGGCACCAGTTATTTCTCCTTCAATAATAACACCTTCAGGTATGGTGTGAAAATAATTGATCACTTCATCATATCTGCCCAGCATAAGGAGGCACAAGGGTTTAACAGAGTGGGCGGGTATGTTTTTAGGATTAACGGCCAGGCAGTTGTTGAGCATTTCCAACGATTTTACATAATCATTGATCATGTAATGGTAGTAAGCTTTAAAAAAATGCGTTTCTTCCGAGAGTGGATTTATGCTAAGAGCGGTATCGAGATGCTGTTGTGATTTTTTTCTATCCCCGGCAATGATATATAAGAACGAAATGAATTGCTGTGCTTCAGCATTATTGGGATTAATCTCAATTGCTTTTTTCATTTCCTTCAGCGACGTATCATAATTGCATTCAATAAAAAAAGCCAGATTGGATAGTTGATAATGAACACCGGATGACTTGTCCTTTAGTTCAACCGCCTGATTGGTATATTGGATTGATTTTCCCCATGCTTCTTCAAAAGACATAAATCCTGTTGTTCCCAAAAAACTGTAGCAGTCGGCAAGACCCAAATACGATTCGGTATAATTTGGATCCAGTTCCAAAGCTTTTTCGTATAGGGAGAGAGCCTTTTTTGCATCTTCAGGATTCCATTTATTTTTAAGGAATTTAGCCTTTAACCCATATTCGTAAGCACTGAGGTTGTTGGTCTGTTTTTCTACCAGATGTTCCTGGATTTCGAAATGACCAAACTGCTCTCTTAATTTGTCGGCTATGATCAGGCTTATTTCATCCTGGATTTCAAAAATATTGTCCAGTTCTCTGTCCCATGTTTCGGACCAGAAATGAAAATCTTTTTCGGCTTGAATCAACTGTGCCGTTATTCTTATTGCTTTTCCTGACAATCGAACACTTCCTTCCAAAATGGTGGAGACATTCAGTTGTTTCCCGATTTGTGTGATGGGGATGTTTTTTCCTTTGAAAAAGAAGGAAGAGGTGCGGGAGGTAACATTGATCCCGTCAATTTTTGCCAGTGCATTGATAATTTCTTCTGTGATGCCATCGCTGAAATATTCATTCTCGACATTGGAACTCATATTTACAAATGGAAGTACAGCTATGGTTTTGTTTTTCAAAAATTTAATCCTGCTTTTTTGTAAAGTTAGAAAAAATTCCTTTCAATCCATAGTATATTCCAGGCACTACGATAGTGCCATGCGTTTCATTCGGCAATTCTAAATAATGATACTCTAAACCAACAGGTCTGTTCTTTTCCAAATAAGTCAGTAATTCGATATTAGGAGAAAAACGCACGGGTATTTTTATATCTTTTCTACATTCAAATATTGCTCCTTTGAAATCCGGATGGCTACTCAGGTATTCCATCACCTCTTTGCCAACTTTGCCTTTATTCCACCAGGTACTACCATCAATCGATATTAATGCCTGGAATAGATCGGGAGTTTTGTACAGAGAATAATAGGCCAGCAAGCCACCGGTTGAGTGTCCAATAAGTACTCGATAGGGTAGGGTTCTGTATTTATCATCTACGGTGGGTATTAACTCCATTTTTAAATACGAGAGAAAATTATCAGCACCACCGGCGAATTTTAAATCCTGGGTTTGTTCTGAATCTTCATCCAGTGCAGGAGAAAAATCACGTTCCCGGTTGTTGGTTGTAATACCGATGATAATGCAATTTGGAGCAAGCTGGCTTTGGGCTAGTAATGAAGAAACATCTGCAGTATAAGAGGAGTAATACTCTCCGTCCAGCAAATAAATTATTGGATACTTTTCCGTGGATGAAGTATAATTTTCGGGCAGGTATATGAAAACCTTACACGTTTCATTCAATATTTTTGAGACGATCGTAAATGAATCAATGGGGACTGATGTAATCGATTGAGTAAAACAAGAATGCATGTATAGAAAGAAGGATGCTATGCTTAAGCAAAACGATTTGACCATATTTGTAATCATTATTTATCAATGTTGTGAAAATAATCAAAAGTGTAATGGTGGCCAAAAAATGGATGAAGGATGTCGGTAATATTACAAAATAACGAGAAAATAATTGGTATGTTGTGGCCTTGTCTTTGTAATGTAGATAACGTCTCGAGGTTTTCGATTGCAGGAATTAATAGCCGATTCACTTGTATCAATATTTAGTTGTTTTAATATGGTGTCAGGCAAGATATCCTGATCAGGAATAATCTTGTGATCGATATTAGCATCTCGTCGATATTTAATCACCAGATCGTAAAGGCATAGCAGATATCTTCCTTTGCATTCCGGGCAACTCACCCCCGTCCCCTCTCTTACTAAAGTATACCTGGATAGACGGTGCACTCATATGAGAGAAGGGAGTCATGATTCCATATGGATATCTTATCTTCCCTCTCTCCAATGAATTTTGTATGCAATAGGTATTACGCATAAAAGAGAGGGGATGGGGGTGAGTTGCCCGAAGAACACCAACTGCATTTCGGAAGAGAGGAAACAGGTACGAATATTCATGCAAACAAACAATCCCTTAAGTTTAAATAATACAATACTGGTATTCTAATTGCTCACTGCCCAATCACACTAAACGTCACCCCATTCACCACATCCACAGTCGCTCCTTTTTGCAATAACAAATATTTTATCTGTGTTGACAATGATACCACAGGGTAATTAGTGAGTCCTGAATTTATAATCACCGTACTATTCGCATGCGGAAGACCGGAACACCCCCAGTTAGATGGATTTTCCCACGCTGCACTTACACTTCCATTCCAACAAAACAATGTAGTGCAATCCGGAATCAAGCCAATAGAAAACTGACTAAAACTTGTGACATTTAAACCGGTAGTGAACTCCACCGATCCCACGCTATTATTATCCGTCACCACATCTGCATTGTCTATCGACGTACCCCATGTCATCCCATCCGCATTGGAAGGTCGCTTGAATAATTGAAGTGTAGAAGGGGTCAGTGTAAACGGCACTGCTGTGCCCTGAACATTTTTAAACTTCATACCGGTAAGTGAACTGAACGACGTATTCGTCCCGTAATTTCTAATCACATAATAAGCTACCGGTGCATTCGGTAAAACATTCGCTGTCGGTAATGAATCACTTTGCACATTCAATCTTGATACAACAAGATCACCATTCGGATATGTACCTGCCGGCGGAAATGTAAGTTCTACTCCGGGTGTATTAAAATCTTTTAGACCACCATTAGTTACAGCCATGCGCTGAAATACACCCCCACCCACTGGAGATGATGATAGATCTGTTTTTATAGCTCCTCCGGTGAGATAAGCGTGATTTGTTCCTGCTTTATCATAGGCTGGTATGCCTGCTCCTTCATTGAATTGATAATAGGCAATCAACGAAGGATCAACCGAAGGTAATGATCCACTATTCGGATTATTCCTGGTGAGGTTCATCAATTCTCTTATCTCATTTTGGGACAGCGCTCTGTTATAAATGCAAATCTCATCCAGCTTACCTTTGAAATTTCGAGCTGTATTACTTCGGTCGATGCCGAATTGAAAAATTTTGTCAAACGTGACTGCATTGTGCGTAGCCGTGCGTATATACGCTACACCATTAAAATAGACAGTAGCTGTAGTACCTGTCACCACTAACGCAATATGCGACCATTCGTCGGCAGGTATCGTGGGACCACCGGCCCAATTGTAGGATCCCGATCCATCTGCCCAGTGATATCCGATCTGATTGTTACTCCTGAAATTCATTCCGGTCGCGCCTACGCTGGCTGAAAATATGATGCCTGCATTAGTCACCTGAATTCCATTTGGTTTTATCCAGCAACTCAACGTGAGTGTATTCGTAATAATATTTATCGCTTTCGATTGCTGTGCATAATCACCGGGTGCAGACAATGTCAATAATTTCCCCGGTATCGTATCCGGCTGACATTGATCATCTGTCACTTGTATTTTCTGGCTGATCGTTTTAGAACTGCTGCCCATTGCATTCGTGACGGTAAGGGAAAAATCATATGTACCGACATTGGAATAAAGCACCTTAGGATTTCTTGCAGATGTTGAACTCACATAAGATGCGCCAGGAAAACTCCATAGCCATGTGCCACCGGCTTGTTTGAATGCTGAATAATCTTCAAAATAAAATGTATCCCTGGGACAAGATGTAGTCAACTTATCTACCGTAGGTTGTGCAACAGGAGAGGCGTCTTCATAAAAGTCGACCTCCCATACACCATGATCACCGGCAGAACGCAATTTTCCATCTCTGTAAAATGGCTTTACATGCTTGTTATTCGATATCTGTGGAAGGCCGGAACTAAAAGCATCCCAGTCAGACATCACATTGTTTCTGTAGTATACTTTTCCATTGTCACCGGTGAGATATACACCACCGTCTGTGCCGTACTGATGCACGATGGTTTTATAACTTTGTCCATTGATCGTATTCGTGGTGAGGTTAATCCATGTCGATCCACCGTTGACTGATTTAAAAACTCTGTTGCCTGAGGTATTCGATGGTGAAGTTATCCAGATATTATTTTCATCTGTAGTCGAAATGGCAAATGTCATACGATATCCACTTGCACCCGCAGGAAAGGTCAGTGTTGTCCACGAAGCTCCGCCATCAATAGATTTTCTGAATCGATATATTGATCCTGAACTTTGATAAGTAGAGAGATAGATGACATCAGGATTACTTCGTGAGATCACATATCGTTTGATTCTTTCCAAACCGAAATCATGTACCACAGCCCAGCTTAAACCTCCATCAGTGGATTTATAAAAAACACTGTCTTTACCCACATAAATATGATTGTAACAATACGGCAGAAATTCGATGTCACTCCAATCGCTTCCATATCCATCTTCATTGGGACTCTTTGTAAATGAAAAAGCAGATGACGGACCATTTTTCACTACAGGTGTTATCACCGGAGAAATATCAGAAAAGGCAATATAACGTGGCCTTCCGATCATGTAATACCCTGTTGCCGCTTCACCTCCACCTAAACGGATAGCTTCACCGGCTGCAAAATTTTCATTCATCACCGTATTGCCATTGTGATACCGACCACCACTAATGATATTTTCATTCCAGCCCTGTGCAAAACCCCACATATCCGAACTGAATATGCCTTTCATTCTGCAGAAATAGTTGGATGTACTTGTAAAAAAATCGGTTGAATAACTTATGCCTCCATCTGTCGCGATCCATGTATCCGATCCTGTAGCTGTCATCTCCTGAATATCCGGATGAATATTAAATGATCCGCCATAGCCACCAATACGATTAAATGTAAATCCACCATCTGTTGATTTATAGGCAGTCGTGGTAGCGACGATGACATCATTTGCGTTATTTGGATTGGCCATGATATCAAGATCGTAATATCCTTGTCCATTACTCATCCCTAATGGAAGGTTAGTTGTGCCGGTCAATCCGGAAGATTCACCGGTACAGGTCGTGATCCACGTCAGACCTGCGTCTGTACTTCGCAGAATAAAAGGTTTTGTGATCGGTGCACTGGATAAGATGACGATATAGATGCGATTTGGATCTATAGCAGAGACTGTCATTCTGCCTAAACCATCAGCGGTTATGCCGGTATTCCAACCTGTCATGCTTTGATTGAATGTAGCACCACCATCAGTTGATCGCCAGAATTCAGTGACACCTGAGATTTGTTTCAGACAGAAAAGTATATTCTCATTATCTGTTTTGAAGCAGACATCAGGGCTTTGTGTATTTACTGAGGGTACTTGTATCCACGATTCTACACTTGTGGTCAATGTAGCTCCTGCAGGTCCGGTGAATGTCCACTGAAAAGCTCCGGTAATGTTATTGAGCCATGAAGAAGAAACAAAGTAATATGTAGTGCCGGTACTTAATGTCAATGTGATCAGCGGATCATTATTACAATTGCCACCGCTATTGGCATCATCATCGGAGTAGAGATGATTGGCGGGAACACCGCATGGATTAAGGCCATTAAAACCATTTTTATAAATGGACGCGAAGCCATCCCAATCAGAACCGGGTGTACACATCGCAAACGTATAGCTTCCTGAAGTTGACACCGTGAAAGGAAATACATGATAATATTGATTGGCGCCGGCGGTAGCTGTGCAGGTGGCACCGGTGTTATTTCGGTTCCATGTTGAAGAAGTTGTCGTCAGAGAATTGAGATTGAAGACCGTATTTTGAGTGATAGTACTACCAGCAGGGCTTTTTCTGAAAAGTCCATATTGCGTAGCTACAAAAATGGTATTCGGATTTGAGGGTTTGATGATGATCGTGTTGACATTGCCCCAGGTCATCTGTGAGATTGTCCATGTATTTCCACCATCATCAGATTGCATCCACTTGTTTGTAGCGCCTGCGTAGACTTTGTTAGGATCTGTGGGATCAATAGCTATGGCTGTGCAGGTGCTGATCGAATAATTGAGTGTGACACAAGACCAGTTAAGACCTTTATCCATCGATTTGAAGATGGCGCCATCTTCAGGACATGCATACAGGATGTTGTGATCAGAGGGTGCTACAGCGATAGCATATACATTCGTCTGCCACGGTGCCGGCGGTTGTGCTGCGTTATCTTCGAATTTCCAGAATGTTTCAGAAGGACCTATTAAAGTCCATGTTGAAGAAGGCGCTGGATTTCTATTGTGTCGATCAGTAGATGAATCTTGTTTGTTCGGATAAGCCTGATTGATTACTTCATTAGAATTTTCAGGTAGCAGAACATGTCCATCAGGTTGAACAAATGCATCTATGCTCTTGCGCCAGCGTTGATAGTAAAGGACGTAGGGGTCTTCATTTTCTTCGCAATAAATTTCACTGTCCCTTATTTCTTTTTCTTTATAATCGGATCGAAGATTATTTTCATAATCGCTCACTACCTCATCGAGAGCGAAGACATTGAGGGCACTGATCCCGTTTTCTCCGGTATAAAAAGCTAAAAACCAGGAGGGGGTAGAGGAGCTAAGTGCAGGAAGGTATGATGCCCCGACCTTTTGCGTATTAGCGGAAAAGGTTATGAAGGCTAAACATGCAAAAGTTGTGTATATGCGTTTCATCATGCGATGCGGAAAGATACGAATTCTGCCCCTTCAAATTTTTCTGCAAAAAAATTCTCTCCCCTGTGTTTCTTCGCTTCGCCTTGAAACCCCCGGGGTGCTTAATACTAAATACCCCGGGGTTGCGGTGCACCCAGGGGAGAGAAATTTCACGAAGTAGAAATTTCGAAGGGGTAAAGAGTAGAAATTCCGACGCGGTAAGTGCAGAAATTTCGAAAGTGGAAGTGGAAATTCCTATGAATTACATCGGTTGTCTCAGAATATTATTCCATGATCATTGTTCCCATTTATTAACGTCCTATACTTTGATCATATAGTTTTATCAGATGGCTGAACAACCACATTATTCTGTCTTCACCGAAATGCAAAGCTGGAATTTTAATGTGGTCGTATATCAATATTCTTTTAAAATGAACATTGAAAGTTTAAACCTCATTCATTGACTTAAATCCTTTGCTGGCTATAAGAAGATTCTGCCAAAATTAATACAAGATTAGGTATGCTTTATGGCTGGTACAAAGCATACCTAATCTTGCTCATCAGCTTACTTAGTTTGTATAGATAGGGTGTGTTGAACTTCCGTGACAACTATTACATTGTCCTGAAGTAACTGCATCAGGCATATACCTTCTCGTTTGACCTACTACAGACACTGGATATAATCCATTTCCAAAGTTGATGTTTTCAGTAGTATAAAAGTTTCCTTTTGCGTCTACCTGAAGAGTGTAAGCTACATTCCCTGTACCATTTGGTCCGGTGTACAACTCCACCATGCCGTTAGCCGCTGGACTATTGTTCAATTGATTATAGATTGTGCCAGCGACAGTAAACCAGCCTTCACCTTCACCACCTTTCTGGTGACAATTCATGCAGTTTTGTCCCATATTATGGCTCTCCGAACTGCCATTGGTGCTAAGTTTTGCTTCACCTCCGCCTGTACTTCCTCCCTCGCTTTCCTTTCCGCAGGAAGTAAACATCAGTAGACCTGCAAATAAAGTGCAGAAGATTAAAATTGCCTTGTTCATGGTTTGAAATTTAGATTGTTAAACAAAATTCATTTCGTACATATTCCGGCATAACTTTTAATCTGGCAGATGTTTTGTGCATTTGCATCTTCTGCTGTTCTATTAACTACGGCTATATATCGATTATTGCATGATGCTCCGATTGGGGGTGTATTAAGCCATGTACCCCGGGATTGCACCGCACACTCGGGAGAGAAATTTCACGAAGTAGAGATTTCGAGGGTGTATGGAGTAGAAATTTCAAAGACGTAGTAAATAAAAAAACCTTCCCATTTGTGGGAAGGTTTTTTTATAAAATTCAAAACGTTATGCTTAAAAACTTATGCGTACCTTTTAAAAGCCTACAACAGCCTGAATGGTCGTGCCACTGAATTTGCCATTGTATTGATAATCATACGGTGTGAAATCTTTGTATTCCTGTGATACGTATTCTGCCTTGATCAGGATATTACGCGTAGGGAACCATCCGGCGGCAAAAGTGGTACGGTTGACGGTGACATCATAATTTTCAAACATTTGTCTTCCGGTCAGTGTATTGTATCTCGCTCCAACATAAAGTTGCTCATGGGGTAGGAACCGGTAGATCAATTCACCAGCCATCTGTGTGAATTTGCGCTCAACACCTGCAGGCTCGAAATTCATTCTTCCTTTTGCCTGCTCGTACGTACCGAAAAATTCAAGACCATGAAATTTAATGAACGGATTGATCATTACAGAACTCACCTTATTATTAAACAAAGGGAGGAAACGTCCTGAATCTTTGTTATTCGTTGTTGTACTTGGGCCTATACCTGAAGGGATGCCATTGATCAGAATAAGTGAACGGGCCTGCTCCATGATCATAGAATAATGTGAGCCACCGCGATCACCTAAATAGAGGCTGTTCAATTCACTTCCTGCATTACTGTATGCTGAAGCGGAGATTCGGAATCGCAGATTATTCATTGTTTTGTCATAAGCTGCCTTAAATAGTATGGATGGATTTTTCTCATTAGGGGTAGTGAAGCCGGGAGGTGGAGTAGGAGAGTACGGTGTCACGTTACCTTCCACTTGGCCATTGGTTGCTCCGGCTACAAGGGTGAGCCCCTTTATTGGAAAAAGATAAAGTTCTCCGCCGATTTCGGTTGTGAATGCATCCAGTATATAATTTTCCACAAAAGGATTAAACATACAATTGCCTGCATCAGATCTGCGAAATTGCATATCACCATAGTCAGGTGTAAACTCACCGACTTTTATTCTGACATATTTGCTGAACCATTCCGGATTACCAAGCATAGGTATTTTGTCCACCTGAATGTATCCGCCTTTGACCCAAAATTCCTGATGATGACGTGTGGACATGTACGTTTCAACACTAAGTCTTATACCATCCGCTAACTGAACGTCTAAATTCAAATTGGCCATAGCTGTACTAAATCCTACCAGATCGGCCGTGGTTGTATCCCCTCCTGTGCCTGCTCCAAAAAGTAAATTCTTGTTGACAGTATTAGCCGGACTTTCTGGAAAATAGAAAGCCGTGTTCGAATGTGTTAGGGATTGAAAGCTTTGTGTAAAATCAGCACCTATTCTTAATTTGAGCGAATCGAATTCGGGTTGATTTGCATCCTTCGAAGGTTCAAAAACGTTTATACCGCGTTGATCCCATGGTCGGAAATACTGAATAGGGGCTTGTTGCGCCCGTAGACTACCTGCCGATATACAGCATAATAGTGCAACGAATACAATGATTTTAGTCGAGTTGTTTTGCATTTTCATAAGTTAAGGGTGAAAGTTGGTTATGATTTAAATTCCAATTTAAAATCCAGCGTAATCTCATCTCCTGTTTTCATGATGGCTAAAAAACCTGGTGGCTGCACCTGGTAATCTGTCATCTTCAGCTTTTGAATGCCTGAACAGGTGATGGTGTTATCCTCATGCATTGTCCAGCTCACTTCAAGCGTGATGGGTTTTGTGACGCCTGCAATGGTAAGGTTTCCGATCCTTGTGCTGATATTGCCGGTTTGAGCATGCAATCCGGTAGTCGATAGGCATGCGGCAAATAGAAGGAGATGCACAATCAATAGTTTGATGTTGTTTATCATTAGTCAATTTTAAGAAAAGGTAAAGCAAAAGCGTAACCTTTGACGCCCGTAATGTTACGAATCACCAATGCAATCGATATTAAAGCTCTTAACAAAGACGGAACGAGAGTTTAGGAGCGTAACTCTTTTGATGGATATCAATTTTCCCTGTTGATACACATCTAGGTGCATAAAATTCCGCTGAGTATCACATCTTGATGTGATATATACAAAATATTTATCCTGTAATTAAAAATGAGGTTTGAATGAACACAGCCTATAGTGTTGTTTCATTTCATTGGCTAAACATAATTCAGACACTTATTGATCCACGGAAACCTCTTGCAGCATAGTAAGATTCTGCACCATTGTGGTAAGTAAAAACCTGTTCGTAGCGACGATCGCAAAAGATAGCGCCACCCAGTTTTCGGATAGCAGCAGGTGTTTGCACCCAACTCGATGTCTTTGTATCAAATTTTCCAAGTTTTTGCAACTCCCGATATTGATCTTCAGTTAGGACTTCAATGCCCATTTCATCAGCCATATTTATAGCACTGTCATCCGGTTTATTTTCTTTCCTGGCCTCGAGTGCTTCATGATCGTAACAAATACTTCTGCGGCTTTTCGGACTTTCCGCTGCACAATCATAAAAAATATATTCACCGGTCTTTTTATCATGAGCTACAACATCTGGCTCACCGCCGGTACTTTCCATGGCATAGAGTGACCACAGTTTTGTGGGATTGGTGTCAAGCTTTGCTTTTACTTTCATCCAGTCAAGACCTTTGTGCCGTTGCATATTTTTCTCAAAACGCGCTTTTAGTATACTTAGTAGCTCTTCATGTTGTTTGAGAGTCAGGTTCTTTTTATTGGTACTTATCTTACTCATATTGTATAATTATTTCTTGATGTCGTAACGGATTCGTGGCTTATTTGCTTTTTACTTTTTTTCCGCTACTGAGACACGAATGTGTATAGAATATTTTCTTTGCCTATTGCCTATTGCTTATTGCCTATTGCTTATTGCCTATTGCCTATTGCTTATTGCCTATTGCTTATTGCTTATTGCTTATTGCCTATTGCCTATTGCCTATTGCCTTATTGCCTATTGCCTATTGCTTATTGCCTATTGCCTATTGTTTTGGTCTCAACACACGTATGGGATCTTTGGGCTGCGGAAGAAGATTCACTTCCTGTGTCTTTAGTAAATCAAGTGCAGTCTCTACACCTTTTTCCAATTGAGGATCATGACCTTCAATGACAGATTTTGCATCTTGTTCGACCACTACATCTGGAGCTACACCTTTATTCTCCACATCCCATTCACCAGCCAGATTATAAAAACCACCGCGTGGTGCTGTGATATGTCCACCATCTATCAGATCCGGTACGTCCCATATACCTACGAGTCCACCCCATGTTTTAGTACCTACCAAAGGTCCGATTTTTCGCAGCTTAAACATGTAAGGCAACATATCTCCACCTGAGCCGGCCATTTCATTGATGAGCAATACTTTGGGTCCCCAGATCCCTGCATTCGGGGCTGTAAACGGTTGCTTGGTGCCAATTGGATTGTTGAAATAGCCCAACAAATCACGAGAAAGTAAATCGACAATGTAGTCCGCTATGGCGCCTCCATGATTGAAGCGTTCGTCAATAACTGCGCCTTTTTTATTTTTCTGTGCAAAATAGTAGCGATTGAAATTTGCATAGCCTTCTCCTCCGGTGTTAGGTAACCATACATACGCCAATTTTCCATCAGACAGTTCATCTACTTTTCTTCTGTTACTTTCCACCCAATCATCCTGCCGCAGTTCATATTCGTTATCAACGGGCACTACCGTTACTTCTTTAGCATCTTTAGACGATGGAGTCGTATTGATGGTGATACTGGTCTGCTGTCCGGCCATATGATCGAAATAAGAATAAATATTGATAGCCGTATCGAGCACAATGCCATTAACGGCTAGTATGTAATCTCCTGTGTTGACTTTGATGCCTGGTCCTTTTAAAGGCGCGTTTACAGTCGCATTCCAACTCTCACCTTTATAAATCTTCTTTATTCTGTAATGCCCATTTTCAACATTGATGTCTGCACCAAGCAAGCCAATGGGCACTCTTTTCACTTCCGGATAATCTCCACCCCAAACAAACGAATGGCCGATAGATGTCTCTCCACCAAAAATATCAAGCACATAATTGAGATCTGACCGGTGTTTGACATCATCAATCCAGGAAGAATATGTCTTATAAGCCCAATCCATATCCAGTCCATGCACATTCTTTACATAAAAATAATCACGCTCATATCTCCAGGCTTCTCTGAACATCTGCTTCCACTCCAGTATGGGATCTATTTTTATTTCAATGCCCTTCACATTTAAACTCTCTTCTGCGGGATTAGGTTTTTCTGCCACTTTAGAGATTACATATTGATTGGCATTCGTACTATAGACATATTTGTCTCCTTCGGCTGCGATTTGAAATGCATTGATACCATCCACCACTTTTTCGGTCTCACGTTTTTCCAATGTAAAGCGATTTAATGTCAGCCCTTCTTCATTTGGTACTTGTTCGGTAAAAAGGATAACTCCTTCTTTGGCGGATTCTAATTGAATATACACTTTAGAAGGAATAGGCAATGCAATTATCCTGTCTTGCAACCCATCGAAATCAATTTTTACAGTTTCAGTTTTTGTGCTGTCAACCTTGGGCGCATCTAATTTTTTCTTCGTTGGTTTGGTCTTTACGGGTTCTGCGATAGAATCCTTTTTAACCACTTCATCATCGCTTTCAGGTGCGAGTGGCGAAGCTTCATCTTTAGAGAGGACAGCTACATAAATAGCACTGGTGACCGGATGATCAAACGAAGACATATCCAGCCAGCCTACATTCATTCCGTAGTCTATGCTGGCCAAAAAATATATGTATTTACCACTCTTGTCCCATGCCGGCATTTTGCAATTTGACATGCCGTCTGTCAATTGAAAAGACTTATGTTGTTCTATGGAGTAAATGAATATAGCTGAATACTCATTAGTCAATCGTTTGGTGTAGGCCAGCCATTTTGAATCGGGAGACCACTCTCCATAAATGACATGCTCTGGATGCGCAAAACCTTCATTCGCTACTTCAGTAAACTGACCTGTCCTTACATCTACTATCCACAAGGTTCTGTTTTCATTATAAAAGCTCAGATATTTTGAATCCGGTGACCATGTAGGATAATAATAAAATGTAGGGTGGTCTATCGCAATCTTCTTTTTCTCTTTACCATACTGATCAGCGATGACCAACTGATATTCACCACCTTCATCCGAAAACCAGCTGATACTTTTCCCATCCGGCGACCAGGCTACAGTCCGATCAGCTACACCCGGGCTATTCGAAATATTCCTAACGTCACCTTTTTTTGCGGGTATAGTAAATATATCGCCCCTTGCCGCCATCGCCACCCGCATGCCATTGGGTGAGACAGCGTAATAGTCAATATATTTTTCAATAGACGTCCAGTGTGGTCGTATCCATGGAAAATCTCCATCAACATGGATAGAAAGTTTTACGGGTTTATCTGTACCGGGCGTATACGTATACAAGTAGCCACCATTTTCAAAAATTAATTGGTGAGTATCTCCATTTAGGTTTTTACAATCAAATTCCTTGAAGAAAGTCAATTGCTGTATTTTTTTTGATTGAATATCATAGGACCAGATATTCATTGCCAGATCGCGATCAGAAAGGAAGTAGATATGATCGCTGATCCATACAGGATTGATATCTCTGCTGTTTTCCCATGGAAGTTTCTGCACGGTATAGGATTGCAAATCGAATATCCGAAGTGGAGTATTTTGTCCGCCTCTGTAATTGCGAAACTCTTTTTCCCAGGGTACGACTTCTTCGTAAACAAACTGTTTTCCATCCGGTGAATATTTACCATTGCCGGCTCTGGGTAAAAGAAAAGCTGTTGGATTACCACCTTTTGCTGAGATTTTCCACAGCTGATCCGGATCCGGATAGGGTGCTCTGGTGCGACCTGATGCAAAATAAATCTCTGTGCCATCAGGTGACCAACCTCTCACTAAATCTGCAGCAGGATGCCAGGTCAATCGAAGAGGCTCTCCACCACTGATGGGTACAACGTAAACATCTGTGTTTCCATCGTATTGACCTGTAAATGCAATAGATTGACCATCGGGAGAAAAATGGGGATCAGCTTCCACGCCTTCAAATGCTGTGATGCGTTTTACGTTACTGCCATCCAGATTAGCGATCCAGATATCTCCGGCGTATACAAATGAAATTTTGTCTTTGCTTATCGCAGGATTTCTCAATAGCCGGGTATCCTGAGCAAGCATTGAATAGTTAAGCAATAATGTCCATAAGGCAATGAGGGCAAGCGAATATATTGACTTTACCATTTTCGTTGGTTTAAGAAATTGTGGCACAAAGGATGATCATTGAGATGAATTCAAGTCAATATACTTGTTTATTACATTCCTGTCAAAGGCAAGACTACGCTTTAGCAGATCAACATTTAATTCAGGACAAATGTAATCGGAAAAATGCGCTTTCTCCTTCAACGAATTGAGTATACTTTTTGGCTGTTAAGTATATTGGAAATAAAGATTTCATTGAATATACATAATCTCACCTTTTGCCACCACCAGAACTGAGCCATTAAATTGTCCTTCTTTAACATAAGATCTTATCAGTGCATCGAGCTTCTCACTTTTGGTTTGTGCACAAGCGTAATTAAGTAGTGCGAATGCGAATAAAAAAAGAAAATGGATTTTTTTCATTGTTTCTATGTTTGCCACGCTCAATGTAGCGCTGCTTGAAAAGTGAACTTGTTATTGACAAGTTATATGGTTGCTAACGGTTAATTTGAGATTCTGGAAACTTAAATTAACATATGGTCACAGAAGTGTCTTTAAGACTTTGAAGTTTGATTTTTCTTGAATGCCACCAGCGCCACAACTAGCAATAACACACCTTTTACAAAAGCCAGATAATCTGTTGCACTGCCGAAATGATGTGCACTAAAGGCTATCACAATGACAATCGCCTGAATCAATTCAATAAAACCAATTGTCACTGCATACATATACCCTTGTTTCATATTTCTCACGAGCAAAGCAATAGCAGAAAAATAAAGCCAGACCTGACCAAGGAGCATTGCTCCTGCTAACAGAAGTAATTTTTCTAAACCCATTGTCAGTTCTCCCAGATGTTGCAACTCTGCCTGTTTGGTCTGAATAAACAAAGAGAATATGGCTCCTGACAGCGATCCTAATCCATATATTATCAGAAGTGCAATAAGCGTAATTCGAAGTGTTTTCATGATTTTAGATTTTATCTTTATTCTCGCCACAAAGGCGCAAAGGTTGTTTTCTTAGCATCTTCGCGTCCTTGTGGCTAATTTATTTTCCTGTTTCGTCACTTTATATTGTCAACTATTTCCTGCAATTGGTTGTGTGCCATATTGATTCCGTGAGCGAAAGGCAATTTCAGGATCTGATCACGCAGCGCTATTGATTTGTAGATGACATGCATCCTGAGTTTACTGGTGTCGTCGGTGAGTTTTTCAAATTCGAGAAACTCAAGTTGGACTGCAAAAGGTGTGTTTTCCATCTCAAAAGTCCGTATGATTTTAGTATTGAGGATAATATCATGGATGACTCCATTGAATATATGTTTGTTGCCTTTTGGATCAGTAGTTTCGAATTGGTAACCGCCATGTTTTTTATTTTCAAGCTTCTTCACTTTCGTTCCCATCCATTGTTCTATGATTTCTGGTTCGACATAAGCTTTGAAAAGTAGTTCCAATGGCAGATCAAAGTCTCTTGTGATTACGATTTCCTGTTTGCCTTCTTCGGCATGGATTTTTGTTTTCATTTCCATGGTATTCTACTTTTTGGATTTATATTTTTTCATGATGTTTTCAAGTTTATTAAAACGGTCATCCCACATTTTTGCAAAAGGTATGAGCCACTCCGCTATTTCTTTCATTTTGTTAGGATTGAAGTGGTAGTAGATTTCCCTGCCGGATTGCTCCTGAGTGAGCAACTCGCATTCCGTGAGTATTTGTAGATGTTTAGAGACCGTCGGCCTCGCCGTGTCAAAGTTGGAGGCTATGGTACCGGCGGTCATTGCCTGCGAAGCCACCAGAAGCAGAATAGCCCTGCGGGTAGGGTCAGCGATGGCCTGAAATACATCTCGTCGTAAGTTCATTGTGTAGCTATTTGGCTACAAATATATGTGTAGTTATTTGACTACGCAAATATTTTTTAATTAAACCAGACTGCATATCCTCTTTTCCGTAGATCCAGGGCTAGTTTTTCTTCCATCGCCAAAGCTTCCTTTCTGGTCATTGGACTTTCATTGATTTCAACATAGAGACTGGGGCGTAGATAGGCGCCATACTTCCACACCAATTTGGATGAAATAGCATACCCCTTCTTACTTCTATATCCGGTCTTATGTTGTCTGAATCGTTCTGCAGGTTCTTTACTGGTCATACCGACATACAGGCATTCGAGTACGCCATTAAATTGAGGATTGGCATTCCGAAATTTTGCATTTTCAGTAAACACGCGCTTAGCTAGTTCAATGACGTAAACCTGATATTTTGTTGTTGGCAAAACTGCTTTGATTTTTTGCTTTTATTGAAGGTATACTTCTGTACTAAAGGTAACCTCCTTTTTAGCGAGTTTTGATTTTATTTCAGTAATACTATCCCATTCATTTTTCCCTTCTTTTTTGGATCAGGCTTAATATTTCGAAAGATCATAAAAAACGATCTGACTGCCGTTCGTTCATTTTCGTCTGCCATTCAAACAAAATAAGAGAGAAATTATTTTCGACGCCACCACCTTTGTATCGTGCATCAAACATTATTGAGTATTTAAAATATTTTCAATCATGAAATCTCTACTAATCTTTTCTTTTACAATTTTGCTTCTGCCATTATCGCATGCCCAGGCACCTGATAAATTTAATTACCAGGCTGTAGCTCGTGATCAGAATGGTCTGGTGATCACAGGTGATATCAATATTCGTCTTTCGTTAAATGAATCTGATCCACTTGGCGTCAGCCGTTATGAAGAAACAAATACGGCCACAACAAATGCACAAGGCGTATTCTCTGTCACTATTGGCAAAGGTCAAGTCGTATCCGGGGATTTTAGTGATATCCATTGGGCCACGCATGATTATTTTTTGAAAGTTGAAATGAAAACACCAGGAACAAGCAATTACATTGAAATGGGCACAACATAATTGCTCTCAGTTCCGTATGCTAAATATTCCGAAACTTCCGGCGATGCATTGACTGGAGGCACCGGTATTCATATCGCTAATGGAGCAATAAATAATACGGGTGATCTAAGCAACATAAATGAACAACAAAACCTTAACGTCAATGGAAATCAACTTTCGATCAGCGGTGGCAATACAGTAACACTGCCTACGGGCACCACCTATACTGCAGGAACGGGTATTCAGATTAATGGCAATTCGATCAATGCATTAGATCCAAGTCCCACAAATGAAATTCAAAGCCTTAATGTCAATGGAAATCAACTTTCGATCACGTGCTTTCTAAATTATCCAGCTTACAAGCCTATACATATCACATGAAAGACGCATCAGAAGATGCGCCATTGTCATTAGGTTTTATGGCACAGGATGTGGAGGAGCGTTTTCCTGAGCTTGTCGCGGAAAAAGCAGGCTATAAATCACTTTGCTAAGATCACTTCGCTGTACTCGCGGTTCAGGCGGTTAAAGAACAGCAAGTCATCATTGAAGATCTCCAGCATGACAATGCTGAAATGAAACAGGAATTGAATGAGTTAAAACAGTTGGTACATACTTTAGTGGAAAAGAAATAATCACACACATTTTGCCAGCCGGCACTGATGTTCAAATTTCTGATATCGATATACTTTATTAAATCGTTGAACTGGTCTGTTTTTGATTGTTTCACTGTTCCTTCAAAGAGGGTTTTATTATCAAAGTCAGAAAACCGTATTCGCCCATACCGGTTAAATTCGATCTTATAATTAAATCCGCCCCAATTGTCTAAATATTCCAGACTGACATCCTGAAACTTATAGTTGCTGATATATTTCAGATACTCAGGTTTATAATAGGTCACCGGAATGTCCTGAACAAATAGGCGGAGCGAATCAAAAGAACTATTTAAAACCTGGATCTTTGCGTCATAGTTCTCACCTGTCCCGGAATTATTTTTTTCGTAGATAATCCATAGTTCACCTACTTCTTTCAATTTTCCACCATCTCCATCGGCATCATTATATCCGTTGAAACTGACATATCCATCTTTTATTTTTAAATAGGAAAGTCCCTTGCCGTATCCTTCCCATTCAAAGGATTGAGACCAGATAAAAAATGGAAATAGATTTAAACCTATTAGAAGTACTATTTTAATCAGCATGTCCGGGAAGTGATTTATGCGATCATGTCATTGGATATCTGAAATAAGGTTATGCTTGACACACTGCGTATATGCCATTCCTTTGACTAAATTAAGTAGTAACTAGCTTTTTGTCATACATTTCAAAACTCTGGTGCGTCTGGCCGGATGGTGTGTACACGATGGAGTCCTTCTGTATTTCATGACCATCCTCAGGATCAATTCGGTGGATGAATTTGACCTGATCATTCTCATACTCCATTGTGTAAATAGAATTGTATAAGCCCATTGAGGAGTGTCTAATTAGTCGCCCCAGAGAATCATAATCAAAGAATTCCTCCCATGACCTGGCGTCATACTGGTAATAAATGGATACCAGTCTCGTACCATGGGCGTGGATGCTGTCACCATAACGATCGCAGCTGATCATTATGATCAGGATGAGGCAGATGAGTGTGAGTGTGAGTGTGCTTATGGTTTTCATGTTTTCCAAAGTGCGAAATAGCTGGATTGATTATTTTTAAATTGTTTCTAATATTTAAAGCTTTACAAACTTCTTCATTCCAACCACATTCCCCTTTCCCTTCAACATCAGCACATAATAAAACCCCGCATTCAGTTCCGACACATTGAGCACCTGCTTATTCAAATACACCGACTTTTCTACAACCCTTCCAAGTTGATCAATGATCTCATACGAATCAATACGATTAAGATCACGTTCATCAATTGTCAATATAAGCTCATTATTTGTTGGATTGGGAAAAACATTGAAGTCGACCAAAGCATGCGTTTCTTTCGTCCCTACCTGGAGAGATAATGGCTGGGTAGATCTGTATATCTCATTTTGCGTCGAGATAACATATAAGTATTCATTTTCTGATACAATAAACTGTTTACCATTGTTATGGGGCAAACCGGAATAACTATGTTCAATGAATGTATCACCCTCATACAAGTAATAATCATTTGGTGCAAAAGCGTATAAATTATTCCCGGAAGAAAGAATGTATGCTTGATCCAATTCCGGAAACGGACCCAAATATTTCAGCCCTTCTCCGAATCTGTAACGATAATATCCGTGCGTATTGTTGCTGAAGTACATTTCAGTCTGAATGTATACAGTACCATCATTCAGGATGGCAGCTTCCGGGAAAGAAGAATCCTGAATTTGGGCAAGGGAATCAGATATGATCTCATTTGTCGTGATATTGATTTTGGTAAAAATTAAATCAAATTGAATATCCGCTATCAGGATATCATCCCCGATCAATTTCATTTCAGGTGAACCAGCGTAAAAAAATATTCCGGTATCTATCCAATCCTGTCCATTATTCAATGTGTAAAAACCCCGTCGTAAAATCGATGAAACGAGAAACAGGACATTGTCTTTTAGCACTTTTAGGGAATAATTATGAATCGGTAACACGAAGTTTGGCAACGGGATAGAACTAAAAGTATGGCCATTGTCTGTTGAGTAAAGAATATCATTTTCTCTTGCAACATATAATACTCCTCCGGGTGCATACTTTACCTGATAATATTCCGGTTTCTCAATAGAATACAACTCATTCCAATTATTATCTCCAATGCTCTTTGTGAATAATGCATTTTTTGTCAGGGAAAACTGGTAGTCAGGTGAAGATTCATTGACATTCGTAATCAGTGGGTGATGGATGTTCGGATAATGTTCCTCGGGTATCCCGTTTGCCTGGACTGTAAAATAATCATCGTATGTATTGTATAGATAAATTTCTCCCTGAGGATCAAACCAAATATGATCTTTGGAATCAATCAGGTCATTAGCAGTGTAAAATTGCCAATCAAAATTGCAGCCATTGGTTTTGTATATCGTATTTGCATTTCGGGTATAATAATTACCGCCATCAGAGAGCAGATCAGTACCATAGACAAACTGGGGTATAATATCAGCAGTTTTCCCCGATTGATAGGTAAGGCCGTCTTCCGTTAAAAGATAATAATTGTCTTCATCATTAAAGAGGATCTGTCCACAACTGTTGTACGTAATGGTCTCCCCAGAAAAGAGATCAAGTGTATCACTCAATACTCGTTCTCCATTGAGATTAAAAACAGAAAGACGATCCCGGGAGTCTACGAAAAGCACATAATAAGAATCAAATTTCCATAGATGCGCGGTACGGTCTGTGAGATTTACATCAAATGTAAGTGCTGTAATGAATGTCTGACCCTTGTCCAGGCTATAAGCGAATTGATTGTAACTAAATGTAAATAGGGTATCACCTTTAATGAAACTGGATTCTACCATGTCCCCACCTCCAGCGTCCATTGTATACCAAATTCCATTTCTCCGGATAAGATGGGCTCTGCCATTGGGTTTCAGAAGAGGAGTGCCATCGGTGAAATACTGGATATCGTACAGATCCTGAGTGACAGGCAAAGAAGTTTTCGTCCATGTTACTCCATCCATTGACGTATAGATGTTACTCACATCATCAGCGGCCTGGACAAAATATTCACCAGTTGGTGATTTCCTGACAGCGCCAATACTTAAATCATCAGGATTAGGGATGTATTCAAAAGCAATCTGGCTAAAGGAAAGGATTGGAAGACAAAGCAATATTGACGCGAGAAATGATTTCATAAGCGGTAAGATTAAAATTGTGAAATGCAATACTTATTCATAATAATTCAGAAAACAATAAATATTAAATCGGAAGACATTTAACTTAAAGAAAGATAATCAAATTTTTATACTCCTGGTAACTCACCCACGGCCCCTCTCTTTGTCCATCTGGTAACTCACCCCCGGCCCCTCTCTTGGTCCTTCTGGTAACTCACCCCCGGCCCCTCTCTTGGTACAGCATATGTTGATAGAAACAGTAACTCCATGAGAGAGGGGAGTCATGATTTCATATAGATTTCATGTAGCCCTGGTCTTAAGATTTACGAGCAACTCACCCCCGGCTCCTCTCTTGGTCCTTCTGGCAACTCACCCCCGGCCCCTCTCTTGGTACAGCATATGTTGATAGAAACAGTAACTCCATGAGAGAGGGGAGTCATGATCTTCTATGAAGTCAAAGCGCCCCTCTCTTCAGGGAGATCATTATCGCGTGTCCTTCTGGTAACTCACCCCCGGCCCCTCTCTTATTAGAGTATCCGTATGATTTAGAGCTTTCAGCTGAGAGAGGGGAGTCATGATATACTTACTTAAATCATACGCCCCTCTCTTCAGGGAGATCATTATCGTAAGTATAATTTTTTGGTAAGAGAGGGGATGGGGGTGAGTTATACGGAAATCATTTCGTGAGAGAGGGGATGAGGGTGAGTTACCCGAAAATCATTTCGTGAGAGAGGGGATGGGGGTGAGTTATACGGAAATCATTTCGTAAAAGAGAGGGCAGGTGGAGGTTCGCGGAAAGCAAAAAATCCCTAATTTTATTTCATGCTTCACCAGCATTTTAATAGAAGTCTTTATTTAAAGATTCGTGAACTGGCGTGCACAATGCGCAAAAATCAAACGCCGGCTGAAGATTTCTTTTGGAAAAAAGTACGCAATCGACGACTTTTTGGATTGAAATGGAATAGACAGTTCATCATTCAATGTCAGATTGATCCCTTCATTATAAAATATTATATTTCCGATTTTCATTGTCATCAATACAAATTAATTGTAGAGTTGGATGGAGGTATACACTTAAAACAATTGGAGCAGGATCTTATTCGAACTGAACGTATGAATGAATTTGGCTTTACTGTTTTGCGGTTTTCAATTGAACAGGTTCTTAAACATTGGGATGAGATTGAACAAATAATCAAAGAGTACATATCCGGGTCTGGATATTAACGCCATCGAGTTTTTTTTAATAGAATGAGTTATCATCCGTTTTTCATATAAAACACTTCTTTTACTTCGGCCAGATCTGTGATTTGAAAAACTCCAAAACCAAGGATAGACAATACTATACCTTTGTTTAATATGCGCTTATTCGTGCCTGATGTCCTTTTCAAAACAAGAGGTTGAGGTAAATATAGCTGGCATGGTATACCGAATACGGATTTATCTGCCTTGATTACTGATTAGGATAATGTGATTAACCTTGAGGTTAATAAAGCAGTAATTTTGAATGGCTAAAAGAAAACAATATGAGTATCGGAATATGAACTAAGCAATAATAGATTACTCAAATTCAAATCATAAATTATTTTTAATTCGATAAGTATGGAATCTCAAATACAAAAGCGCAAACTCGGCAACAGCAGTCTCGAAGTCTCTGCCATTGGTCTGGGCTGTATGGGCATGAGCATGGCTTACGGCCCCGCAGCAGATAAGAAAGAAATGATATATCTCTTGCACAAAGCCGTCGCTATGGGGATTACTTTTTTCGACACCGCAGAAGCCTACGGTCCGTTTGCCAATGAATCATTGTTAGGCGAAGCCTTTCAATCTATAAGAGATAAAGTGATCATCGCTACAAAGTTTGGATTCGATCTCCGGGATGGAAAAACCGTAGGCGTGAACAGTCGTTCCAATCATATACGCGAAGTGGCCGAAGCTTCGCTCATGAGACTGAAGACAGATGTTATCGATTTATTCTATCAGCATCGCGTTGATCCTGATGTTCCCATTGAAGACGTCGCAGGAGCTGTGAAAGATTTGATCGCAGAAGGCAAGGTCATTCACTTTGGCCTTTCTGAAGCTGGCCCGGCTACAATCCGTCGCGCACATGCTGTGCAGGCAGTCACTGCATTGCAAAGTGAATACTCACTTTGGACCCGCGGCCCTGAAACATTGATACTGCCTTTACTGGAAGAACTCGGTATAGGATTCGTTCCTTTCAGTCCACTGGGCAGAGGTTTTCTGACGGGTCAGATGAATGCGGATACAATATTCGACAGCACTGACTTTCGCAATACACTTCCACGTTTTACACAAGATGCACGCATGGCCGATCAGTCACTAATCGATATGCTTCATCGTGTAGCCAAACAAAAAAACGCAACCCCTGCACAAATTGCACTGGCCTGGATACTCGCACAGAAACCGTGGATCGTCCCTATTCCGGGCACAACAAAACTGAATCGTCTCGAAGAAAATATCGGCGCTGCAAGTATTACATTGACGCCGGATGATTTAAGTGACATTAATTCAGCTCTTGATGAAATCAAAGTAGTCGGTGACAGGTATACAGTGGAGATGGAAAAAAGAACGGGGCTTTAGACTTTTGGGTAACTCACCCCCGGCCTCTCAATAAAGTTTTCTGGAACTCACCCCCGGCCCCTCTCTTTGTCCTTCTGGTAACTCACCCCCAGCCCCTCTCTTGTTACAGCATATGTTGATAGAAACAGTAACTCCGTGAGAGAGGGGAGTTATGATTTCATATGGTTTCATGTAGCCCTGGTCTTAAGATTTACGAGCAACTCACCCCCGGCCCCTCTCTTGTTACAGTATATGTTGATATAAACAGTAACTCCATGAGAGAGGGGAGTTATGATCTCCTATGAAGTCAAAGCGCCCCTCTCTTCAGGGAGATCATTATCGCAAGTATAATTTTTTGGTAAGAGAGGGGATGGGGGTGAGTTACCCGAAAATCATTTCGTGAGAGAGGGGAGTCATGATCTCCTATGAAGTCAAAGCGCCCCTCTCTTCAGGGAGATCATTATCGTAAGTATAATTTTTTGGTAAGAGAGGGGATGGGGTGAGTTATCCGAAAATCATTTCGCAAGAGAGGAGATGGTGGCTAGTTATCCACAGACGCTCACTCTTTTAACACCCTCCCCGGATCCACCACATTCAACTCCAATTGCTTCACTGCATTGTTGAATGTCGGAACCTGTAAGTAAAAAACATTACTCAGTCGTATTAATTCGGGAGTTAATCTCGCATTCAGCTCTTCAAATACTGTCCTTTCCTGTTCAGTGGGTTTGGCATCGGCACCCCGGATAAAATCCTGCAATGAACAATAGCGTTCAAACAATTGCATGGGATATCGAAGATCATCCTCATTGGCTTTAATCTTCGAATTGATGAGCGTGTCGCCTATGATGTGCAATGAATCAAGTAATGGTTTGGCAATTTTTATCAGCGATATGATTTTGGTACTGTCACTGAAACCGTTGATGAAATTGTTTACCTGGCTTTCGACTCCCCGGATTTGAAGAATGGATCTGATGATTTCATTTTGTTTTTTATGCACGTCCATCATTAAATCAAACTGCATTTTCAAATCTTCATGCGAAGTTTTTACTTTCGGATTTAACACGATGGTGAAATTCTGTTGCATCAACAATGTATCACCTTTCATCAGTTTTACAATGTAATTTCCAGGAAGGGCTTTAGGGCCCGCGAGTGAACCGGCAGACCAGTATTCTTCTTCAAAATGCTTGGCATCAGGATAAATTAAATTCCACACAAAACGATTCATGCCTGCATCAGTTGGTAGGATATCATCTTTGTGTTTTGGATCTGCATAAAAATTACCTTTGGTTTTAATAGGTTCGCCATACTTGTCTATTTTATTTGAAAATGCCATAATGCTATCGCCTGCGGACGTATAGAAAACCAATTTGATTTCTCCTGAAGGTTTTTGTTTCAAATAATAATCAACGATCACACCATTCGGGGCGTTTGTACCGGCTTGTTGTTTTATCGTGGCTTCATTTTCAGGATCTGACTGATTGCCATCCATACGGATAGCGACATTGGGTTGATAAAGCCAGTATTCAGCATGGGCCACAGAATCACTGATCTGATAAAACGGTGTTAAATCATCAAGCACCCAAAATCCCAGGCCATGCGTTGCGATGACAAGATCTTTTAAATCTTTCTTGATCTGCATATCATGCACAGGCGTAACCGGAAGATTCAGTTGCATGGATTGCCAGTGATCGCCATTGTCAAAAGACATGTAGGCACCTGTCTCGGTTCCTGCGTACAATAGATTTTTGCGATTCGGGTCTTCACGAATGCACCGGGAATAAACATTCGCCGGCAGGCCATTTGTAATCATATTCCATGACTTTCCATAATCTGTCGTACGATATATGTACGGATGTGTGTCATCGAGACGATACCGGTGTGCTGCGAAAAAGCAAGTGCCGGCATCAAAATGTGAGGGTTCAATAATGCTCACAGTGGACCATGGTTGCAAATCTTTTGGAGTGACATTGGTCCATGTTTTACCATCATCCAAACTCAGATGGATAAGTCCATCATCGCTTCCCGCCCATAGTTCACCTTGTTTAGCGGGTGATTCCGCGAAGGCATAAACTGTACAATAGATTTCAGCACCAGTGTTGTCGGGTGTAATAGGCCCACCACTTTGTAATTGTTTTGTAGGATCGTTACGGGTGAGGTCTGGTGAAATCGACTCCCAACTCATTCCTCCATTTTTTGTGCGATGCACATATTGAGAAGTGCAATACATTTCCTTGTTGTCCCATGGCGAGAATGAAATCGGATACGTCCAGGCAAAACGATTTTTCAAAAAATTTGCACCCCATCCATCGTTTATCAGGGGATATACAGATATGCTTTGGTACTGTTCATTCTTCTTGTCATGACGACTCATGATGCCATCATACTCTCCACCATAGGAGATAGTCGGATCAGTGGGGTCAGGAACAATATATCCGGCTTCACCACCCGCAGGATAATACCAATCATTTTTTCCAATACCGGAGCCGTATGTTCTCGTCGCTATTCTGATTGGTCCCCAATCCTGTTGGCCTCCGTATGCGTGATATGGAAAATCATTGTCGAGATTCACATGATAGAACTGGCATGTCGGCAGGTCTTCATCCGTCCATGTTCTTCCACCGTTGTACGTCACAGCAGCACTTCCATCATCAGCGATGATGAAATTGTCGGAGTTGTCAGGATTGATCCACATATCATGATTGTCACCATGTTCCTGCGCCATTTTTGAAAAAGATACGCCGCCATCAATTGATTTCCAAAATTCAACATTGCTGACATAGAGAACATTTTCATTGTTGGGATCGCAAAATATTTCAGAGAAATACCATGGACGTTGTGAAAGATCATTTTTTGAGGAGATGAGTCCCCAGGTTTTTCCGCCATTATCACTTCGGTACAGACCGGGATGCTCTTTGTTTTCAATCATCGCAAACACACGCTGTGAATTTGTAGCCGAAACTGTGATGCATATTTTTCCTAACATTCCTTTTGGCATTCCCGGATTTTCGGAAAGCAAATTCCAGGTATCTCCACCATCAACGCTTTTGAATAGACCACTTCCAGGACCTCCGCTGGTAAGTAACCAAGGCATTCTGTTGACCTGCCACAATGAAGCATATATGGTATTGGGATTAGAGGGATCGAATTCAATATCGATAGCTCCTGTTTTTTCATCCTTATACAAGACCTGCTTCCATGTTTTTCCGCCATCAGTTGTGCGGTAGATACCGCGTTCTTTATTCTCACCAAACATTTTACCGCAAATGGCTGCAAAAGCGATATCAGCATTCTTAGGATGTATGATTATTCTTCCTGTCGCTGATGCATCAAGTGTGAGGACATGTTTCCATGTTTTTCCTGCATCAATCGATTTGTAGATTCCATCGCCCATGATGGCCGTGTTGCGAATGGCAGCTTCTCCCATGCCCACATAAATTACATTCGGGTCTGCCGGTGCAACAGCCAATGCACCTACTGATGCAGAATGAAACGTAGAATCAGATACGGGCGTCCATGTGATCGCACCATCAATTGTTTTCCATACGCCACCACCTGTAGCACCAAGATAATAGGTCATGGGATCACCGATGACGCCCGTAGCCGTAAGCGATCTGCCGCCCTCATAAGGACCGATGCTGCGCCATTTCATGCCGGCATAAAGTTGTTTGCTGTATGTTTCTTGCATGGGCATGCTCTTTGCACTGGTGGGTGAAGAGACTTTTTGAGCAACAGAAAACTGAAGGCTACTAACAAGGATAGCGAGAGATAATACAGTGATTTTCATTATTAAATTATTCAGCGGTGAAAATAGCATATAAATGAGCCAACTTTCTGAATTAATAGATAAGTCGCAATGCATAGCAAGTTGATCGGCTTCTTTTGTCGATCTGTATATCAACCGGTTATTTACAGGATCATGCAGAAAACCTCATCTAAAGGGTATGCCAAAAGACAGCGTCGCTTTAAAATGATGCGATTGATTTTTTATGATGTGCTTTTTTGTGTCCTTCCGATTTTAATAAATAGCGCTGATATACCAAGAAAGAATACCATCAGTCCAGCGCCATTTATGAGGACTTTTGGTAAGCCAAGTTTTCCAACATCAATAAAGGGATAAGGATAAAAACCGGAAAAATAGCCCCTTATTAAAATGAAGGCGAGGTAAAGTAAAGGGTAAATTAACCATCGGGGTATCTGTTTGTAACTCACTTGTGATTTGTCCTCGTATAAATACCAGAATATAATTACAAAGAGTGGTATCAGTGTGTGAAGGAATTCATCGACGATCATTTGCATACCTGTTGGCGCCCAGATATGGCGTAGAAGAATTTGGTAGACTAGCCCAACAATAGTAATGTAAACAGTAACTGCAGTTAATATTCCTGGTTTATACAGATAGGAAAGATTTTCTTTTTTCTGACGGAATAATGTTGCGGTAAAGTAAATCGCGACCAATGAATTTGTCAAAATTGTATAGAAACTTAAGAAACGTACTGTTGTTTCATTTATCGAAGCGACTCTGTTTTCAATCATTAAATAATATTGGATCACAACAGAAGCCCAGGCAATGACCGCCATTAGGATGGATATGTATTTCTTCATAAGCTGATGTTCACTTTTATTGCTTTCAATGGCTTCGGACGTTGCGATGACGGGTTTCGCGTAGTTTAAAATTATTTGCCCGCACGAATGTAAATTATTTTAACAACACATTCAATTTGCAATATCCCTGCATTAAAATGAAATTCAAAGTGACGTCGGGTACTATTTTTCAAGCTTATCCAGCGATTCTTTTGCTCTGGGGTTTCCGGGTCGTATTTTCAATGCCTGTCGATAACAAATCATAGCCTCGTCCTTTTTGTTTAGGGCCAGATATACATCGCCCAGATCATTCCACGCTACGACGATGTTTGGAAAAGCATTGGTGTAATATGTGTAGAGAACAAGTGCCCGTTCAATTTTCTTTTCCTGCAATAGAGATCGACCAACTTCCAGTAAAATCATGTCGTCTTCAACTTTAATATTTTCTTTAGCAAGCGCATCCGCCAGGTTAGGGGTTGCTGTTTTGTCAAGTATATCGTATATCTGTTTGGATTTTTCATTTTCAAATCTTGGTTGCATCGTTAGGGCATCCTGTTCTATTTTTCCCCGGAAGTAAAGTTGTGTCACATTAGGTAAGACCATATTTGTATTTATTGAACTTTCATTCGTGACCATATAAAACACGAGACCTTCCACAGGCAGTCGTGCGAGCCGTGCAAAATATATGCCGTTACTTCCTCCATTGTCTATCAGTTTAGTGTTTCGTCTGCTCTGTGATATGTTGCAACCATAACCAAAAAACGATTGTCCGTTATACCCTTCCTCCTGAATTTGACTTGTAAAGATTTTCTCAATGGTTGGTTCACTTAGGATGGTATGGTTGGTAAAACTGTTTATCCATTCGTACATTTCATCCAGATTCGCTTCAAGACCTCCATTCGCTTTCAGGTTCCAGTAAGGTCCGCCACCTGCCTGTTCAAAATGTTGTTGATGTGTTCCCCATATTTTCCCATCCTGGTAGCCTATGGCCACAGTATCATTTGATGCCGCAGGATAATGGTAGCCGATGCTTTTTATCCCAATTGGTTCGAACAAACTTGTTTTGAGAAACTGTTCATAATCTAGACCGGTAACCTGTTCAATGATTATTCCTAAGATGCTGAAGCCTACATTGGTATATACGGCTTTGTCTCCGGGGCTGAAGGCTAAGGGTTCTGCAAAAGCCCGTTTTAAAAAATCTTCTGTATTTATTTTTTCGTAGTCGCCACCATCCTGAGTTAAGAACTCATGAAAACCTGATGAGTGAGTAAGTAATTGATGAATGGTGATGGTTGCTTTGTCTGCAGGTATAGTTGGAAAATATTTTTTCAGTTTATCGTCGGTGGATAGTTTGTGCTGTTCCATCAGTTTCATAATAGCCGCAGCTGTAAATGCTTTGGTAATACTTCCGATAGAGGCTAGAGTACTTGTGGTGAATGGAATATGCTTGTCTTTATCTGCCCAGCCATATCCTTTGCTAAATATTTTCTTGCCATCTTTTATAATCAGAAGTCCGCCGGAGAAATTTTTCTCAAGAGCAAGTTTCGTAAGATATTGATCAATGAGTTTGCTCGTATCATTGTTGAATTCTAACGTATTAACTGCGCTTGGTGGCCTATCTGTCCCATCACCTTGTAAAAAGAACGTCTTTACACCGAAGACAATAGATAGCAGGAGTATCATTTTCATTTTCTCAATATTGTTTTGAGAAAGAAAAGTATACCACAAAAAGCTGATCTAAGGGTTATTTATTGTTAATAAAGGTTAAGAATCCGTCAGGTGTAGTAGGAGACGCTAATAATCGCCTTGGTTAATTCAACTTCCATTTCTTCGCCAGCTCTGCATTAAATCCATCCTTGTCTTTTGGATTGGGATTGCCCTGTCCTGTAGTGATCAGGTTATAAAGACTTTTGTGAATATATCCGCTCCAGGCATCATTACATACATTGTAACATTCATATTCAGGGACTAATCCTTCATGTGTGAACTGTACTTTAGTTTTCTCACCCTGCTTTGAGATGTCAAAAATCAGTTTTGTGTTTACCCATTCTGTTTTGTCTTTGATGAAATTGAATTCATTATCCAGGACCAGGTAAACCAGCTTATTATCCGGAACAGTTTCAATCAGTTTGAGTTTGCATAGATGAATGTCCTTGTAATGATAGAAAAATGTTTCGTTGAGTTTGTCGGTTTGGCCATCGATTTCTTCTGACCACCATGCTCGGAAATTCTGAATGGCATTGTAGGCCGTTGCCTGATCCTGATCCACCAGAATACTGGCCGTGAAACTTTTATCCTGTGTCATTTGATTTATTTTAGAGGAGTCCATTGATATTTTTTGTTGTGAACGTTGAATGGGATTGTTATTGCATGCTAGAAGAAAAGTAAATGTAAGGACCGCAAATGGAATTTTCCTTTTGAACATAAATGGGTACATCGTTTATTTTATTTTTTGATTGAATCATAATGTGATGCTTTGCTTTGGCTGATGAGCGGCAGTAATTTGTTTTGAATATACTGTTCCCATGCAGGAGCACAGGCATCATAACATTCTACTTCCGGCGTTAATCCTTCGTGCGTAAATGTGAGTTGAGTCTTATCTCCTTTCTTCGAAATTTCAAAAATCACTTTTGTTCCTGTCCATTCGTCCGTTTCTTCAAGGAACGTAAGCGTACTGTCAGTCACCAGCCAGACCACTTTTTGATTTGGGATGACGTCTATTAATTTTTGTTTGCTGGTGTGGATGCCATCACCTGCGCGAAAGGTAAATTCATCATTTAGTTTTTCAGTATTTCCATCGATTTCTTCAGCGTAATACCCTGACCACCATTTGCGGACATTGGTGATCGCTTTGAATACTTCTTCAGGTGTTTGATCGACTATAAGTGTAGTCGTAAAGGATTTTTTATTCATGAGCTGTCATTTATGGGTTTTGGATTCGTGTAGAATTATTTTTCGGGTTGGTATGTTGCTGATATCACTCCTGATGCGAATTGTTTTGCAACAATAAGTTTCAGTTTTTGCTCTGGTGTATCATTATCAAAGAGACGTTTACCTTTTCCTAATGTTATTGGATACAAGTACAGTTTGTATTCATTGATCAGATTTTCGCCAATGAGACATTGCACAAGTTTATGGCTGCCAAACACAAGAATATTTTTTCCCGGTTGTTCTTTTAGCTTCCTGATTCCTTCTACAGGTGAGTCAATCAATATTGTGGTGTTATCCCAGTTAGTTTTATGCAGTGTGGCAGAAATAACGAGTTTGCTAAGGGTGTTAAAGTAATAGGCCATAGTGCCTGTTCTTGAGGGCCATCGAGATGCAAAAGCTTCGTATGTGGTTTTGCCAAATAGGAGTAAATCGCATGCGCCCAGGTCAGCAAGTATTTCATTTACGACTTCTTCATCGCCTGCATAAGTTGAGTTCCACTGTTCAGGAGCATCCATGACTCCATCTATCGTCAGGAATTGGGATACAAGTAGTTTTCGCATCATTTAAGGTTAAAGACACGACAAAAGTATAGTCTGAATCCCTCCCTGAAGGTGTGTAAAATGGACATTGTAGTGGGTTGATATGGACATCCTGTTTCATTATCTTTGACCAAAATAATGTCTATGAAACATCTTACCATCCTCGTTCCTCAGGGAGAAGGCAACAATCTGAGTAGCATTGTTGGGGCTTACAAAATATTCACGAAGGCGAATGAATACAGGAAACAAAATGAAAAGAAAGAAGTGTTTTCTATTCAACTTGCAGGGGCTTCAAAAAAAATAGAGTTCTACGATGGGTTGTTCACTGTGAAGCCACACACAGACATATCCGCGATCAGCAAAACGAATCTCATTATTATTCCTTCCCTGAATCACAACTATCACAAAGCAGTGAAAGAAAATAAACAGATGATCACCTGGGTGGAGAAGCAATATAAGCAAGGTGCAGAGATCGCCTCTATTTGCACAGGTGCTTTTTTGCTGGCCGCGAGTGGTATACTCGATGGGAAAAGTTGCTCTACGCACTGGTCTGCCTCGGAGAACTTTAAAACAATGTTCCCTAAAGTCAATCTGCAAATCGATAAACTGATCACTGACGAAAAAGGAATTTATACCAATGGTGGTGCCTATTCTTTTTTGAATCTGGTCATTTATCTCGTAGAAAAATATTTCGACCGGCAGACCGCTATCTATTGTTCTAAAGTATTTCAGATTGAAATGGACAGGAACAGTCAGTCAGCCTTTTCGATATTTACAGGTCAGAAATTACATGATGATGAGGTGGTCAAAAAAGCGCAGAACTACATCGAAAATCGCATGCAGGAAAAAATAACGATTGAAGAATTGTCCTCCACATTTTCTGTGGGCCGAAGAAATTTTGACAGAAGATTCATTAAGGCTACAGGCAATACCCCAATCGAATATGCACAGCGTGTAAAAGTGGAATCGGCAAAAAAAGCGTTTGAAAACAGCCGCAAGACGATTAATGAGGTGATGTATGAAGTAGGTTACTCTGATGTCAAAGCATTTCGTGAGGTGTTCAGGAAAATCACAGGCATGTCACCTGTTGAGTATAAAGGAAAATATAATAAAGAAGGATATGCTTCCTCGATAAAGATTACAAACTTTCGATGACGCCTTTTAGTTTTTGCTGAACCTCGGATGAAATATGGGCTAATTGCTCATTATGCACAGCCATCATAGAAGCAACAGGATCTACGGCAGATACTTCTATTTCACCTGTTTCTTGCTCTACAACGATGACATTGCAGGGAAGAAAGACTCCAATTTTATCTTCCTGGGTCAAGGCCTTGTAGGCAAAGTGAGGATTGCAGGCGCCTAAAATTTTATACTTTTTAAAATCAACATCAATTTTCTTTTTTAGCGTTGCCTGAAGGTCAATTTCGGTCAATATGCCAAAGCCTTCTTTTTTCAGTGATTCAGTGACCTGTTCAATGACCTGATCAAAAGTTTTGTCCTTCACTATTTTACTAAAATAATAACGCATGATCTTTCTTTTGGTAAACGTAAAGTTAATCTAATATTTTGTAGGATGGAAAGGGTAGATCACGCTCGATTGAAAGACGGAAATACAAAATAATTGCAGATCATACAACCAACACACAGGTAAAATACGGAATCAAGCGTGGACAATACTACGAAGAGTCCGATGATGCCGCGAGCTTCCATGGGCATATTCAGGATGATATACACCGAGCCCAGCACTGCGCAGATTAAACCAAGTCGGGAGGCAAAGATTTTGGGAGCTTTATCTGTCATTTTAGGTTAGATACCTATCATTTTTATGATAAGAGAAGCTAAAAAACACAGAGGACTATATCAGTTATAACCCATAGCCTCTGATGGCGTAGTCAATAGTGACGATATAAATGGCTACAGGTGTCAATGTCACCAGAAAATAAATCATGAGTACGACATTAATAAAAACGGTAAGACGGCTTACGTGACTGTCAATTATTTCAGAAGATATCGGACATAAGGATCAGTGAACATATCTGATGATCTTGTTAAGTAATTTGGAAACAAAAGTAAGTGAGGTCTTGCTGAAAAAAATTATCTTAAGACAACTTCGAAAGTGTCGTTTATTTATTGTTGCGCTATTCTTGTCCGCATGCGGTAGCGCGAATCTTTTCTATTTTCTAATATACGGATACCAGTAAACTGTAATTTAATATCCTCGTTTGTTCGTTGGTTCAAGTCTCTGACTTGAACTTAATATTTTACACGTCTCCTGACGTGAACTACTCGTTGGTTCAAGTCTCTGACTTGAACCTATTATTCTACACGTCTCCTGACATGAACTACTTGTTGGTTCAAGTCTCTGACTTGAACCTATTATTCTACACGTCTCCTGACGTGAACTATTTAAATCTTCCAGCATCCGTCAAAAAATGTCACTATAGCATTGGCGGCAAAACGATGTCAATGCATCCGATTGTGGTGGAGGCAATAAAGTTTAGTCCTTTCTGATCGAGGATTTGGTAACGTGACATGGTGAAGTATTTATATGGGAAGTTA